>CAYLUQ010000011.1:0-13191 GCA_964386915.1 uncultured Flavobacteriaceae bacterium
TAGAGCGCTTGACTGGCAGTCAAGAGGTCGGCGGTTCGAGTCCGCTCTTCTCCACCAACAAACAAAGGGTTTAAGCTATTATATTGTCTTTTACCCTTTTTTTATTGTCCCGAAATCTGTCGCTAACTTTTTACTGTTTTTGCTATAAGCGAGTTTTTTGGATCAGGAGAGAGACCAGGGAGATTACAACAACCTATACATTCATATGCTTATTGGCGCGAATACAGACATGACTTACCAGGAAGTGAAGTAGGGATGTGGACTAAGACATTCAATTTAAAAGCTGAAAGTTTCCATGCAACATGAATCCAAACAAAGGGGCATGGGTTTTAGAAATTCGTTTTAAAATTGAAATATGGGAATTTGATTAGCTATGTAAACCATTCTCTCTATCTTAGAGGTATTATTAACCATAAATCAATAATAATGGAAATCCTTATCGTTGCAATACTTATATCTTCAATCAGCATTTACGGAACAATTACGCTCAGGAGGTTTTACTTCATGCTTGGATACTTTCTGTTTTCATTACTCGCAATTACATCTTTTATACCAACATTTAATAAAGATCCATATCTAACATTAACTTCTTTGGCCTTATTCCTAGTTTTGGCTATCATTTCTTTTCCAGCAAAAAAAAATATTGCGGATTATGAAATAAATAGTGAAGCTGCCCCTTTAATCAAGTCATTTATGCTTAGAACTCTTTTTTCTCTTAGTACGATTAATTTTATAGCTATATTTCTTGTTAAATACGACACAAATATGCCAGAAGGAATCACTGAAAGTATGAGGATTTATCCCATGATTATGCATGCTGTTTTAGGAGTGTTACCACTTGTTGTATTATATAGAATTTCAAAAAAGAAAATTGGAAACTAATTAGATAATTCAAAAGCCCTCCCAAGCGGAGGGTTTTTCTTTTACACCAATGGACACCATCCAAATCCTTTCTAATCCATTGCTATCATTGTCTTAAGATAAGATTTCTTGTAGTGGTTTTAGGGGGGGTGATATGGGTAAGTTTATAATGTGTTGGGGTTAATCAAGTTTAATTGATCTTTCCAATTATGAACATTCTACTTGGAGGGAGGATTGATAATTTTTTTCAGATAACTCAAGGAGTAGCCGGTTTTTTTACTGATCGACGGAAGGCTTTCTCCGTTTAAAATCATTTTTTCTGCCTCTTGTTTTCGGATATTTTCAATCATTTTTCCTGGACCAATAGGATGGTATAATTTAGCTAGTTGTCTGTAGGAAATGTTGAATTTTTCTTTAATTGAGTTTACATCAGTACCTACTAAGTTTTCTTATGGGTGGCATGGTAAGCATTATTTTCATGGAAATTTCATTACTATCTGCAGGATACCCCCTCATTTTATCTTTTTTGTTTTTTATAAAGAGTCATACTCGGAGACTTCAATTGTTATTTTAACTAAATTGAAAAGCAAAACAATATTTTAACGCCATTCTATGTATAATAAGACTGAGGCTAGAAGTATAGAAGAATATATTGACTTAGCACCACCGCAACAAAAAGCAAGGCTGACTGAAATTCGGCAATGCATTCACAGCAGCATACCAAACATAGAGGAAAAGATAAGCTATGACATGCCTACTTTTCTTTACAGAGGAAAAATCCTGCTTTATGTTGCCGCCCAAAAAAAGCATATTGGCTTGTATGCCCTACCAGATACCAACCAATTTTTTGCAGAGGCATTGAAGATTTACAAAACAGGAAAAGGAAGTATCCAATTTCCAAACAATGCCGTTTTACCCTTGGAATTAATTAGTCAAATAATCGCATTTAGAAAAAAGAGTATTGATAACAAACAAGACCCTAAAGCATAGGGCAATCTGATTCTTTTTGCGAAAGATTTAAAATTAAACTATAGGGAGAAAAAGGGTATAGCAAAACACAGGCATAGTTTTTCACTATACAATTATTAGCAGAAATGATATCAAAGCCGCTGATAACCAATAAATTATTATTTATTTTACACCCGATAAATTGTTTGTTTGTTAGTGGGGATGATGAAGTAAATGTAGTTGTGGATAAGGAAGGATGAATCTTCATTTTTCTGATTCCCCACTATTTTCAAAAAAACAATTACTTTATTTTCCTTTTGCCATATCTACTAGCAACACCACCATCATAATGGCCATAGTGCCAATTGTTATAAAACCTACTAATTCCATATAATTCTAAAATTCAAATTTCTTAAAGATACAAATTTGAAAGAAATGCCCTTTAGCCCTCTCCGTTTAGAATTTCCTATTAAGCAAGAGAAACTAAGTTCAATTCTTTATTTTTAACCCCAATGAAATGTTTAAAGTGTAATCACTTATGGAGCAGAACAAATGGGAAAGAATATATTTCTTTTTTAAGCAAATGTCCCAAATGTGGTTCCCGTTGGTTATTACGCTTTTAAAAACCCCGCCAAACATATGAAAAAACTTCACGCCCTTGTTTTGGGGGCAACGGGAGCTACAGGTCAACAGCTTGTAGCGCTCTTACTAAAGGATGATGCTTTTAGTCGTGTTTCCATTTTGGTGAGAAAAAACCCCCATTGGGAGCACCCAAAATTAAGGATCCATGAAATTGATTTTTCAAGACTTCAGGATTATAGAGAACTCGTCAAAGGAGATGTCTTGTTTTCGGCCTTGGGCACCACCTTAAAAGATGCCGGAAGCAAAGCCCAACAATATTTGGTGGACTATACCTATCAATTTGAATTGGCTAAAATGGCAGCAGAAAACCATGTTAGCCACTATGCCTTAGTTTCCTCCACCGGGTCGAATAAAAAGTCCCTTTTTTTCTATCCAAAAATGAAAGGGGCTCTAGAAGAGGCCGTTAAAAAACTCCCCTTTGAGCAGATTTCTATTTTTCAGCCACCCATTCTCATAAGACAACCCCATTTAATGAGGCAGGGAGAAAAAGTGGGCGTCAAAATCTTTAAGACATTAACTAAAATGGGCCTTTTCAAATCTCAAAAACCAGTATTAGTCGCTGTTTTAGCTCAAAAAATGATAAACGAGATTAAATCAAATAAAACATTAGGCGTTAAAATCTATACCCCCAAAGATATTTTGTAGTCTTATTTTTGGAACACGCAAATCAAAAATAGTGACACCCGAAATCTTCTAGGGTGGCGGACTTGTGGAAGTCCAACCACCATCCACCACTAGTGTTTGTCCTGTTATGTGTTGGGCTTCTTCGCTCAGCAAAAAGAGGGCTGCGTGGGCAATGTCTTGTGTAGTGGCACAGCGTCCATTAGGAGTAATTTTTTTCCACGTTTCAACATAATTTCCTTGTTCTAAATCAGCTGTCCGGTTGGTGCTGGTAGCTCCGGGCGCAATGGCGTTTACAGTAATTTGATGTTTGCCTAGCTCCACGCCCAAAGTTTTAGCTAAAAAAGCCAAAGCTGCTTTTGACATCCCATAGGCGGTTAGGTCGGGGTGAAACGTAAACCCAGTAACAGAAGACATCAACAAAATGCGGCCTTTTTGTTGCTGATCAATCATTTTTTTAGCGGCCTTTTGGGCTAGAAAAAAAGACCCTTGCAAATTGACTTTTAAAAGCGTTTGAAAATCAGCTTCGGTATAGTCTAAAAAATTTCCAAATGTGGTTATGCCGGCATTGGCAATGGCATAATCGAGGCGACCATATTGCTCATAAGCCGTATCGATCATTTTAGCTATGGTTTGAGGTTCTCCAGCATCACCACCAACAGCAGTGCAACTGCCTCCGGTAGCAGCAATATCTTTTGCCGCTTGCTTTGCAAGAGCTTCATCTATATCGTTTAAAATGATTTGGGCTCCGGCACGTGCCAGTTGACCGGCAATTTCATATCCAATTCCCACTCCGGCTCCGGTGATGAGGGCAACTTTGTTTTGAAAAGAATAGGCAATCAAAGAAGTTTCATTTTAAAGTTTAAAGTACAACAAAAACATGAATTTGAAAATAGGGCTCTTTGATAGAAACAAAATAGCGATTATAACAGCAAACCATAATACAACCTGCCCAAGAGCTCCCTTAGTCCCGTTTCTGTGTTCTCAAGTGCACTAGCAGTAGGCAGAAAGTCAATTAGATTTGCAGATAGCTTAGGAGGGGTTTTATAGTCTACTTTATGCGGAATGACTTCAATACCTTTCTTTTCGAACAGGCCTTTGGCTCTTTTCATATGAAAGGCAGAAGTAACCAAAATTATTTTTCTTTTATTGCCCAACAGCTTCGCCACGGCTTGAACCTCTTCAGCTGTGTTCAGCACATCTTCTGTTACGAATATAGCCTCACTTGGAATCCCATAATCAAGGGCATATTTTTTTAAAACGGCTCCCTCAGAAACAACCGATTGACGGTAAGGAGATTTGCCTCCTGTAAAAACGATTAGCGGGGCCTTTTGAGCGGCATAAAGCGCTAGGCCACCAAAAAACCGATCGGCATCTATCCAATTTACGCCAAAGGAATCGCCAAGAGCATCTATTCGCAGCATGCCGCTCAACACAACAATGGCATTGGCGCTAGGGAGGTGATCTAAAGTGTTTGTTAGAGCATCTCCTTCAACAGCTTTAAAAAAGCAATTTGAAAAAAAGGGCGTGGAAAGCATATAGAACACTACCATGGCGCAATAGATCACTTTTCGTTTATTGGCATAAAGACCAAAAAGCAATACGCCTAAAAAGGCCATTATGGGAAGGACTAATAAAGGCAATATTTTATGAAGAAAGATCATCTTGTATCGCAAATCATAAAGCTACGTGTTTTTTGTCTCATTGCCATATTGTTCAAAAATGTAGAATCTCTCAAAGTGGTTAAACAAACATAAAAGAAGCCCAATTGAGCATAGGGGCTCATATTTAATTAAAAAGACTACTTTTGTCTTGTTTTAGCTGAACATAAAGTGAAATTTGTTTACACGTTCGGTGAGTTGAGAATTAGGAAGTCAAACTCAACTTCAGCTTATTGGATAAGCTCCCGAAACAGAAAGCTAACTTCCGTTTTTTCTCTTTTTAATCCATTCGTCAAGACGAACGATAACAACCATTCTTTTTTTCAACTGAGGGTTTAGGTTTTTGTGTTATGCGCAATTTCAAATTGCCATGAGACCACTCCTTTTTTTAACTAAACATACTCAGAAAAATGAATACCCGATATATTGATTTAATTACTCAAACCTTTGATTTTCCTCAGGAAGAATTTACTCTTTCTGGCAACCAGTTGCAATTTCATCAGGTTGACCTAATGGAGCTCATAGCAAAATATGGTGCTCCTTTAAAGTTTACCTACTTACCACAAATTTCGAATAACATTCAAAAAACTAAAAAATGGTTTTCCGAAGCCATCCAAAATCTGGGCTATGCGGGAGGCTATAACTATTGCTATTGCACCAAGAGTTCACATTTTAAATATGTGTTAGAGGAGGCTTTAAAAAATGAGATTCATATAGAAACCTCCTCGGCAATTGATATTGACATTATAGAAAACCTAAAGAAGTCAGGAAAAATAACCCCCGAAACGTTTATTTTATGCAATGGGTTTAAACGCAATCAATATGTGCAGAACATAGCTCGATTAATCAACAACGGGCATCACAATTGCTTGCCGGTCATTGACAATTTTGAAGAATTAGCACTGCTTTCTCAACAAATTGAAGCTGCTTTTAAGGTAGGAATTCGAATTGCTTCAGAAGAAGAACCCAAGTTTGAGTTTTATACCTCCCGACTTGGGATAGGCTATAAAGATATTGTTCCATTTTATTCGCAATTCATTAAAAACAATCCAAAAGTTGAGCTCAAAATGCTCCACTTTTTTATCAATACAGGCATAAAAGACAACGCCTATTATTGGAATGAATTAGTCAAGTGTTTGAGAGTATATGTAAACCTCAAGAAAATTTGTCCCACCCTTGACAGCTTAAATATTGGAGGTGGTTTTCCTATTAAAAACTCCTTAAACTTTGATTATGACTATTACTACATGATTGAAGAAATTGTCAATCAAATTCAGTTGACGTGTCAAGAAGCGAATGTTCCAGTGCCCCATATTTTCACTGAATTTGGAAGCTTTACGGTGGGAGAAAGCGGAGGTGCTATTTATGAGGTGTTGTATCAAAAACAGCAAAATGATCGGGAAAAGTGGAACATCATTAATTCCTCTTTTATTACCACATTGCCCGATTCTTGGGCCATCAATAAGCGCTTTATCATGCTGCCCATCAATCGTTGGGAAGATCGCTATGAACGCGTTCTACTTGGTGGGCTAACTTGTGACAGTGATGATTATTACAACAGTGAGCAGCACATTAACGCCATCTATCTCCCTAGATACGACAAAGCCAACCCACTCTACATTGGGTTTTTTAATACGGGAGCCTATCAAGAAAATATTGGCGGTTTTGGCGGTTTGCAACACTGTTTAATTCCAACGCCTCAACATGTTTTAATTGACAAAGATGAGCAAGGCAACTTCAGCACTCAGCTCTTTAAAGAACAACAAACAAAAGAAGATTTTTTAAACATTTTAGGATATGAATCTGCATAAAAATTACGCCGGAATTCCAGATGATTTAGCCACCTTAGACCAAGCCAATATTGTGCTTATTTCGGTTCCCTACGACGGCACCAGCACCTGGCAAAAAGGAGCAAATAATGGATTTGAGGCCTTTCTTGAGGCCTCTGAAAACATGGAGCTTTACGATATCGAAACCGAAACCGAAGTCTATCAGCAAGGGGTATTTATCACACCACCTGTTTTGGAAGATCGTTCGCCCGAACAAATGGTAGAAGCGGTTCATGAAACCGTAAAAAAATACATCCAAAAGAAAAAATTTGTGACCATTTTTGGAGGAGAGCATTCCATTTCAATCGGCACCATTAGGGCTTTTAATGAAAGTTTTCCTAACCTAACCGTGTTGCATTTAGATGCCCATGCCGATTTGAGAAAAGAATATAACGGTTCGAGTTGCAACCACGCTTGTGCGGTTTTTGAAGCCAGCCAACAAACCAATTTGATTCAGGTCGGAATTCGGTCTATGGACGCAAGTGAGTTGACTGTGATGGATCATGATAAAGTATATTTTGCCCATGAGCTTTTGGATGACGACTACTGGATGGATAATGCCTTGGCACAAATGACAGAAAATGTGTTTATTAGCCTTGACCTAGATGTGTTTGATCCCTCCATTATGCCCTCCACCGGAACTCCTGAACCCGGAGGTATGTTGTGGTATGAGACGCTGAGTTTTCTCAAAAAAGTTTTTGAAGAACGCAATGTTGTAGGATTTGATATAGTGGAGTTGTGTCCTAATGCTCACAACAAAGCACCAGACTTTTTGGTGGCCAAACTTTATTATAAAATGTTAAGCTATAAATTCTTAGAGGCTTCAAAACAAATAGACTTTGAAGAAGAATCAGATGCGCCCAGCACTGTCAGTAGAGCAACTAAAATTGAAAAATTAAAAGATCAAGACGATGACTGAAAACAAAACTATTTCCCAATTTTTGGAAACCTATTTTTTGCATTTTAATGCTGCTACACTAGTAGACGCTGCTAAAGAATATAAAAATCAGCTTGCCCAAAACAACAAAATGTTAGTTTCCCTAGCGGGTGCTATGAGCACCGCAGAAATTGGCAAGATTTTTTCAGAAATGATTCGTCAAAACAAAGTGCATATCGTTTCCTGCACCGGAGCCAACTTAGAAGAAGACGTGATGAATTTGGTTGCCAATTCGCATTACAAACGAATTCCAAACTATCGAGATTTAACCCCTCAAGACGAGTGGAATTTATTGTCTGAGGGTTTAAACCGAGTTACGGATACCTGCATTCCTGAAGAAGAAGCCTTTCGGAAAATTCAACACCATATCTATTCCATATGGAAAGAAGCAGAGCAAAAAAAGGAACGCTATTTTCCCCATGAGTTTATGTATAAATTACTATTATCAGGGGTTTTGGAAGAGGAGTTTGAAATCGATCCTAAAGACTCTTGGATGTATGCTGCAGCACAAAAAAACCTGCCCATAATTGTGCCCGGATGGGAGGACAGTACAATGGGAAATATTTTTGCTTCTTATGTGTTAAAAGGAGAATTAAAGGCAAACACCATGAAATCGGGTATAGAATATATGACCTTTTTGGCCGATTGGTATCGAGCAAATTCTAACACGGGAGTAGGCTTTTTCCAAATTGGTGGCGGAATAGCAGGAGATTTCCCCATTTGTGTGGTGCCCATGTTGTCTCAAGACCTAGAGGAAGACACCCCCTTTTGGAGCTATTTTTGTCAAATTAGCGATTCCACCACTAGCTACGGATCCTATTCTGGTGCCGTACCCAATGAAAAAATCACCTGGGGAAAACTAAATATTGAAACCCCCAAGTTTATGATTGAAAGTGATGCCACCATTGTTGCCCCTTTAATTTTTGCATATATTTTAAATCGATAAAAAAGTCCTTAGACGAAGCCGAGGGTAAAAGCCCTATTTTTATAAAGTGAAAAAAATAGGATGTTCTTTAGTGGCTTTCTTTTGCATTTGGGGATGTTCTCCAGAAATGAAGGCTGAAAACCAGAACCAAGACCCAACAGAGCGCGAAGTAACTTTTTTGGAAAAATACCACCAAACCGTTTGGAAATGGTCCTCAGAAACCCAAGACCGCTATCTGTATTTTCAAAATCCAACCAATGAAAATAATTTGTTTTTGGTCTATCATTATGATTTAAAAGAAGCCGCAGAAAATTATTGCAATAGTTTTGCTGAAGGCAACTACCTTTTGGTGGGGATCCTACTTTATGAAAAGATTGAAATTACAGAAAACAGCAGCAACCAATTTAGTTTTAGAAGAAAAGAACAAGGAGAAGACTTTTTTGAAACGCTTACTTTTTTAGAAGACGAGTCTGGCAATATGATTCAAAAATTTTATAGTGATGGGATTTTGTTGCGAGAAACCCTTTTTGGCCCAACAGCCCAAAGCCAAAGCTTCTTGACAGAAGCTTGCGCGCAATAAGTCAAAAAAAAGCCCTCTTGAAAAGAGGGCTGATGAATTTAGCGAACGGCCATCACCAAACTTAAAATTTCCACCTTTACCATTTCTCTTAAATCGAGAATTTTTTGGTAATTCATTTTTTGTTGTTTGGTGAGCTTGGCTACCCCATCAGTATTTCGAAAGATGTCTTCCATACGTTCAAAAAAATTAGCCGTCAAATAGTCGGGTTCCCCTTCAGCATGTGGTGTATTGATACGATGCAAAGCCCATCCCTTCATAAGAGGGTTACTTTTATGACCGGGCATAAAATTCACCAATTCCATTTGTTCATAGTCATAATGACTGGTTGGGTCTACTGTCATATAGCTCAACTGTACATAGTTAACAGGCTCACTGCTTATGGGAGCAAAGCCTCCTTTATAGGCCGTCATAATGAATTTAGTGTCTACCACAATTTTCCCTAATTGTTCCCCAACTAGCGCCATTTCTTGTTCAGAAAAAAGAGCACTGGGGTCTCCTCCTCCAAGATTTTGAAGGTCTAAAGTGGGTTGCAGGTGAACATACACAAAGGTGGTGTGTCCGGGTTTATCGTTATTTTCTAGTTGCCACATATCCCATCCTATTTTTTCACCGGCTTCAATACGGGCTTTGTGCAGTTTGGCAAAATAATTTTTTTCAAGGTTGATGAGTTTCTCAGCGTCACTCGATTTGACCGTCACATAATGCAGAGCAACAGGCATGTTTTCTTGAGCAAAAGAAGAGAGCATAAAAAAGCTCAAGGTAATAGATAGAAATACTTTTTTCATGATGAATGTTTTATAGTTAATGACTTAAAGATAGCAATAATCAGCATAACAAGCTTAGAGCAAGATTCATTCTAAAAAAAACAGCCTATTTTTGTTTGCTACTTATAAATAGAAAATGGCAAAACTTTTGCTTATTGTTGGGGGAACTGTTTTTTTGCTTGGATTGGTTCTCTATGGCATAGAAAACCTAGGCATTAACTACCAAAATCCGCTTGACTTTAAATTTGAAAAAGGCCAAACAAAATTCTATTTCCCCTTAGGAAGCTCACTTCTAGTGAGTTTGGTTTTTTCGCTACTCTTTTACCTATTTACCAAATTGAAATGAAACAACTTCTTCGCAGTATTGGCTTTTCCTTGCTAGGCATTGGCATCACACTAACCCTTTTTGAATTTTTTCTTCAACACAGCGAATGGATCTTAGGAGGGGGCATACTCCTTTTAGTAATATCGTTTTTTCTTAAAGACCAAAATTTATTTTAAACAATGTTTACTCCTGTCCGTTTTTAGGGGTTAAAAAGCGGGTCATCTTGGGTTTTCGAACGGCCTTGACTCCCTCAATTTGAAGACCTAATCCCTCCGGTTTTTGTTGGGCAAAAGCAATTTTAGCTTCTAAGTGAACCTTAAGCGAATCAAGTAATTTGGCCTGGTTGGCTTGTTGAGCTAAATTGATCATTTCTTCTGGATCTTTTTGCAAATCATAAAGCTCATAGGCAAAACCATCTCCCTCTGGCCAACGCGTTATGCGATAATAGGGGGTTTTTAAACTGTAGCCATCATAAAGCTGAGTGAGTGCTCCCTCACTTTTATAAAGACCTTGGGTTTCTTGTTTAAAAAGAGAAGTTAAACTTTGGCCCTGCACAAATGAAGGGGTTTGGTTTTGCGTTAGCTGCATGAGGGTAGGAAAGAGGTCAATGAGCTCCACAGGGGTGTTGTTGCGTTTGTTTTGAGGCACTCCAGGACCGGAAAGAATTAGCGGTACACGAGTGCCATTGTCAAACAGGGTGCGTTTTTGATAGTGCCCGTGTTCTCCCATATGATAGCCGTGATCTGAAGTAAAAACCACTATGGTATTTTGATCCAACCCCGTTTGTTTCAAAGCAGCTAAAAGGGTTCCTACTTGAGCATCAACAAAAGAATTGCTGGCATAATAGGCTTGCAGCACTGTTCTGGCAATATCTTTTGGGAGATTGACTTGATTTTTTTTAGCCCTGATGGTTTGGGCTGCCTTTTTGGGCAGGGTTTCTAGATAAGCATCGTCTGAAGGAAGAACGTTTAGGCTTGCTTTGTCATAGAGCTTAAAATATTTTTGGGGCGCAACAAAGGGCACGTGAGGTCTATATAAGCCAACTGCCAAAAAAAAGTTTTGCCCATTTTGAGCAAATTTTTTCAGTTGCTGAGCCGCATAATCCACACCAATGCCATCGGTTAGTTCAGCATCGGTGGCCTCACTAGCATACCAGCTTAAGTCTCCCCCCGCCCAATTGGGCACAATTCCTTCAATTTTATGCTCTTCTTCTTTATCACGTCCATAGGGATTAAAAACATAGTCCCAGGTGTATACATCATCAAAACTAGAGGTGCCAATGGAGCCGGGATTGTCATAGTGAAAAATTTTCCCCACCCGAACAGCATGATATCCAGCTTCTCTAAATTGTTGCCCAAGGGTAATAACATCCGGAACCGTTTGACGCAAATAAATTCGATTTTCAGTCATTTTGGTTTGATCTACATAGAGGCCCGTCATTAAAGATGCCCGTGAGGGTCCACAGAGCGGATACTGACAATGTGCATTTTCAAACACCAAACCCGTTGCTGCCAACTTGTCTAAAAAAGGACTTTTCACAAAAGGATGTCCATAAGTGCTCAAATCACAATTTAAATCGTCTGCAATAATAAACAGCACATTGGGCTTTACTGTTTTTGGAGAGCTACTAAGCTCATTTTGACAGGCTGTAGAAAAAAGAAAAAAGAATAAAAGGCCAAACAAAGAGTGTTTCAAGAACATATCCTATTAATTAGAAATCTTTTAAATTTATAAAGAATTACGATTTTACTTACATGAAACAATTTAGAAAAACAGCTTTTTTATTGGCACTTCTGATGTTGGGCCTTTCTCAATGCAGCTCAGAGCCCACACAGGAGGGCTTAAAAGACCTTAGCAACTATCCCATTGGCACAGCCATAAATTTAAAGGCAACACGAGCTGACCAAAAGAAATTAGCCATTACAAAAAAAGAATTCAATAGCCTCACGGCAGAAAACAATATGAAAATGTTTCGCCTGCTTCCCCAAGAAAACGAATACCATTGGGAAGTTACCGAGGACTTGGTAGATTTTGCACAAAAAAACAATATGCGCCTCTTTGGTCATGCCCTGATTTGGCACAGTGGTACACCCCAATGGGTAAAAGAAAAACTGGTAAAAGACTCTCTTTGGGCAAGCGATTTTTTAAAAGACTATATCACTACAGTAGTCTCAAAATATAAGGGAAAAGTGAAAGGCTGGGATGTGGTTAACGAACCCCTAGAAACCCAAGGAGGTGCACTCCGCGAAACAGAGTGGCTTAAAGCCCTTGGTCCAAGTTATATAGCACAGGCTCTAGAAGCTGCTCATGCAGCAGATCCTCAAGCAGATTTATTCATAAACGATTTTAACTTAGAACGGGATACACTCAAGCTAAACGGACTGCTAAGCTTGGTTGAACAATTAAAAAGTCAGGCCACACCCCTAACAGGAATTGGGTTTCAAATGCACTACAGAATGGATATTCCCGATAGCCTAATTTTAAAATGTTTGCAAAAAGCTGCCGCCACCGGATTAAAAATTCACCTATCCGAAGTAGACCTCATTTTTAACAAACATAATGATAGCCAGGCAGGAGGAATACAAAAGTTTAACGACTATACTCCTGAAATGGCCAAAGCTCAAGCAGCTAAATACAAACGTTTAGTAGCACTCTACCATCAAGCTGTTCCCGAAGCCCAACGCTATGGCATCACTTTTTGGGGGTTTAATGATCGCGATACCTGGATTAAACCTTTTTTTAAAATAAAGGATTGGCCTACTTTGTTTGATGAGCAATTAAATCCTAAAAAAGCCTACTGGGGTTTTCGAGAAGGTTTAGTAGAGCAACACAAAATGCCCTAAAAATTATGCGTCTTCACCAATTACAGTAATTACCAATCGCCTTTGGTGGGGAGCATTGCGGTGTTCACATAGATAAAGGCCTTGCCAGGTGCCCCAAAGCGGTTGCCCAGCACGAATGGGAAAACTAACGCTAGCGCCCAACAAGCTGCTTTTAATATGAGAAGTCATATCGTCCGGTCCTTCGAGGGTATGCTGATAGAAATGGGCCTCTTCCGACACCAATTGATTGAAAAAAGTTTCAAAATCTTCTCGAAC
>CAYLUQ010000011.1:13291-72733 GCA_964386915.1 uncultured Flavobacteriaceae bacterium
CCACAACCACAAAGTGAAAAGGGAACCCCGTGTGGAATGGGCTTGCCTTCTTCATCAACTAATTCAAAATTGTCGGCAGTAGTGCCAAAGCAACGTATTTTGCCATTGGCAAAGACTTGTAATTTAATTTTTTCCACTTTTCTTGTTTTTTTGTTGTTCAAACCACTGCGGTAAAGCAGCAATTGAGGGTATATAAAAATCGGGTTTAACAGTTGCTTTTTTAGCTAAGGCAGGGCGATATTTTCCGGTTTGCACCATCACTGTGCGATAGCCCATCGATTGGCCACCTTGAATGTCATTAATAAAATCATCTCCCACTAAAACAATTTCGTTCGGGGCACAAGTTAAGTTGGCCGTGGCTAACTCAAAAAACGGAGCATTAGGCTTGCCCACCACAGTTGCTTTGACACCCGAGGCATATTCAAGGCCGGCTACAAAAGCTCCGGCATCAAGGGTGAGCCCTCTGTCAGTTTGAAAATAGCGGCCTTTGTGTAAGGCTATGAGTTGAGCACCTCCCAAAAGATCTTGCAGCAGTTCATTCATCAAAGCATAGTTCCATTTTGAGCCAATATCGCCCACCACAATGGCTTCTATTGGACCTGTTTCGTTTTGAAAACGCATATAGTCTTCTTGTGCGGCTGGATCTAAAATTAGTTTGCAATGTTTATATCCCAATTGTTCCACTAAAAGAACACCTGCATAGTTGGCACTCACAATTTCGTGCTCCAAAACGTCAAGGCCCATTTGCTGCAACTTTTGGGTAAGTTTTTTTCGGCTTTTGGTGGTGTTGTTGGTAATAAAGTGAAAAGGAATTTGAGCATCACGTAAATAAGAAAGGGTTTCATTGCCGCCTGCTATTAAATTTTGGTCAACATAGAAAACCCCGTCAAGATCAAACAAAAATGCTTTTATAGCCATGCTTTAATTTGGAAAAAAATTCAAACCAAAGATACAATTTCAATTCTTCTGGAGCTCGGGCAGAACAACTGAATAAGTTCTTGAAAACAAGGTTATATTCAAAGAGCTCTATAAAAAACAATTATAGTATATTTAAACAAATTATTCTTTCAAGATGAAAAAACACTTATCCCTAGGTTCTTTACTATTCTTTGCTCTTATTATCTTATCCTGTCAAAAAGAAGAAGTTCCCGATGACCCGCTTTTGGGACAATGGCAAAATGTTTCTACTCAAGATGACAAAGGCAACACCATTGTTTGGGAAGAAATCAAAAGTACCTTAGTTGCGCTAATTCCTGAATACTCCTGTATGGATTTTACCTGTAGCGTTAACAAAAACACCGTTACGGTTAGTTACACTGGCCCAAACCAAAACGCCAACAGTTGTAACACCCCCTCTTTGAGTATTTATACTTGGAGCGCTGAAGGATCAAACTACACCTTTATACAGGGTACTAATGTGGTGAAATATACCATCTCCTTTAGCAATAATGATAATCGAATGACTTGGACCGATCAAACCAATAACTCTGTCACCGTTTGGGATCGTATTGTGACAGAAAGCACAACTGAATAACTATTTATTTAAAACTAAACAATGAAAAAAGCAATTCTATTTTTTAGTCTCTTATTGATAGCCTCTTGTGGCGTGCAAAAGCAAGCCAAAGCACCGGCAGACCCTTATGTAGGAATTTTTAACATTACGGTCTTGGCTGTTGATGGCTATGGAGATATTCCAATTGAACTCACCGTAACCAAAGAAAATGAGGCTTATAAAGCATCCTTTAATGAAGATACGCCCATAGAAATTGTAGACACTAACTTTGTGAATGGTCAATTAGAAATTGACACCTATGCCCAAGGGTATGACATCCTCTTTGAGATCAAAGTGGAAGGTGATGCTGTTTCAGGTTATATGATGGGCAATTTTGCCATTGAAGGGAAGCGGGCACTCTAATTTTTTCTATGTAAGTTCCTAGCAAAGAGTTTTGCCCGGAGCATCTCCGAATAGAAAATAAAGGATTATAGCTTTATTGGAAGTAACAGTCGGTTGGAAAACCAAAGTACAACAGCAAGGCGATCTTTTTAAGTAAACCAAGCACAAATAGGCTTTTTGTTGGTACTTTTTTGGGTGCTTTCATTTTTTGTTTTGCATACCTCTAATGGCCAAATAGAGCAAATAGAACACAGCGGCTATGGCCACATAAACCAATATGTTTCGAATAAAATAGCCCACGTCTAATGAAAATGACGTTCTTGAATTTCAATCCATAAGCCTATGGCCAAGCACAAGGCTAAACTTCCAAAAAAAAGTGCTCCAACTCCCATTGTTTTTTCTTTTAAATGTATGAAATCTTATGGATTACAACAAAAACTAATTCACATATCGAACTTTTTAATACATTTAAGGAAACAAAATATTTTTTCCGATGAAATTCATTGACCGTAGAAACTTCATAAAAAAATCAACCCTTTCGGCTGCGTCTGTTTATATGGCTAGCCAACTCGATTTAAATGATAAGGGATTTTCAGAAAGGCCCTTAACCGCACAATATATGGGTGATTTTGCAGCCCAGAAATTGGATAAATTGCGCATTGCCATCATTGGTGTTGGCGCTAGAGGCTCAGGGCATATTAAGCAATTGGCTGCTATTGAGGGCACAGAAATTGTAGCTATTTGTGATGTATATGAAGATTTAGTGGCTCGTTCTAAAAAAGCCTGTGAAGCTGTTGACGCTCAAAGGCATGGTCAAATAAAGAGTTATTTTGGCAGCGAAAATGAATGGTTAAAGATGCTCAAAAAAGAGCAACCTGATGCCGTTTTTATTGCCACCAATTGGCACAACCACGCACCCATGGCAATTGCTACCATGGAACACGGGGCTCATGCTTTTGTGGAGGTTCCACTGGCGGTTAGCCTCTCCGAAATGTGGGAAATTGTAGACACCTCAGAGCGCACCAAAAAGCATTGCATGATGATGGAAAATGTAAATTATGGACGCGAAGAATTGATCTATCTCAACATGTGTCGCAAAGGTCTTATTGGCGAATTGCTACATGCCGAAGCGGCTTATATTCACGAATTGAGAGGTCAAATGGAAGAACAACAAAGAGGCACGGGTTCTTGGCGCACCTATCACTATGCCAAACGAAATGGCAACCTCTATCCCACTCATGGTTTAGGCCCAGTTGCTCAATATATGAACTTAGGCAGAGGCGATGATCAGTTTGGATCCCTCACTTCATTTTCTACTCCCGGTCGGGGAAGAGCCCTTTATGCCAAGAAAAACTATCCGGCAGAACACAAATGGAATCAATTGGACTTTAAGGGAGGGGATCTCAACACCTCTATCATTAAATCTACAAATGGAAAAACAGTATTAGTGCAATGGGACGAAACCAGCCCTAGACCCTATACCCGACACAATTTGGTGCAGGGCACCCTAGGGGCCTTGGCGGGATTTCCCACTCGAGTAGCCCTAGAAGGAGGTGTGGAGGGAGCCACCAAAAACCACCACCGTTGGGCACAAGGAGAACAATTAGACGCTCTTTTTGAACAATATGAACACCCCTTGTACAAACGCATTGGTGCTTTAGCCAAAAAAATGGGAGGTCATGGTGGAATGGACTTCTTAATGCTCTATCGTATTGTAGAATGTTTGCGAACCGGCCAACCTTTAGACCAAAATGTATACGAAGGAGCCTTTTGGAGTGCGGTGTCACCTTTGAGTGAAGCCTCTGTGGCCCAAGAGGGAATGCCACAAAAATTCCCCGATTTTACAAGAGGCAATTGGAAGACCACCAAACCCCTAGAAATAGTTGCCTAAACAAAAGGTTTGTTCTGAAAGTCATCTTACTTTTGTTCCATGATAGAATGTAGAGTACCTGCACGTGTTTGTTTTTTTGGGGATCACCAAGACTATCTCAATCTACCCGTCATTGCAGGCAGCATTAATCGGTATATCGACTTAACGGCTAAACCAAATAGCACAGGCACTTTTTCTATTTATTTGCCTGATATTAAGCAACAAAGAATCATAAATCTCAATGAAAAAATTAATACTATTGAGCCCGATGATTACTTTCTCTCCGGTATAAAAGTGCTACAGCAAAAAGGCAGTCGATTTGAGCAGGGCTATGCTATTACCATAAAAGGAAATATTCCCGTCAATGCGGGCTTATCAAGTTCCTCTGCCTTAGTGGTGGCCTGGATTCGCTTTTTGATTGCTGCACAAACAACACCCCAAACCTATACCGATCTTGAGGTTGGAAAGCTAACCTATGAGGCCGAAGTACTCTTTTTTAATCAACCCGGTGGGCTAATGGATCAATATACCATTGCCCAAGGAGGGCTGCTCTACATTGACACCCAAACTACTGAGTGCACGCGGCTAAAGGGCGATTTAGGCACACTTGTTGTGGCCGAATCTGGCCTAGCCAAACAAACGTTGTCCGTTTTAAAAAAAGGGAGAATTTATGGACAGGAAGCCATTAAAGCCATTCAAAAAAAGCACCCTGAATTTCAAATTCAAAACGTTCGACCAGACGATTATGAACGTTATAAAAAAGAAGTGCCCCAAGATTATTTGCCCTATTGGTATGCCGCCGTATACAATTATGACTTGACATTAAAAGCCAAAGAAGCCCTTCAAAACAAGGGTTCTTATGAGGCATTGGGCAACTGGATGAACCAACACCAAACGATTTTAGAAAATCAAATTCAAAACACCCCAAAGCCCATGATGCACATGATGAATGAAGCAAGAAAAAGCGGTGCTTTAGGAACTAAAATTATTGGTTCCGGAGGAGGAGGTTGTATGGTGGCTATGGTGTCCCAGGAGAACAAAGAAAGGGTTGTAGAAGCCTTTTTGGCCGCTGGAGCCAAAGCCGCTTATGAAGTAGCAATAACACACCATAATAATGACTGAAAATAATGCTTTAGTAATCATGGCAGGAGGGGCCTCTTCCAGAATGAAGCGCTCCCTAGAAACGGCCTCACTTTCTGACAGTACCAAAAAAATCGCACTAACGGTACATAAAAGTCTAATACCCCTTGGCAAAAAAGGAAACCCTTTGCTACACTATCTTTTGAAAAACGCTAAGGCTGCTGGCTATGAAAAAGTGTATCTCATTACAAGCCCCGAAAATAAAGCGTTTAAAGACTTTTTGGCCCACAACGGCACTGAAGGACTGCAAATCTTTTTTGCCTTGCAACACATTCCGGCAGAAAGAGAAAAACCCTTGGGAACCGCCGATGCACTAGAGCAAGCTATGCATCAATATCCAGAGTTGAAAAGCAGCTGTTTTACCATCTGCAACGGAGACAACCTTTATTCTACAAAAGCTCTTTCTTTGCTTCGAGAACCTAGAGAAGCACCTCATGCTCTTATTAGTTATAGTCGATCGGGACTGCAATTTCCAGATGAACGTATTTCAAAATTTGCGGTTATGGCTTTAGATGATGAAGGTTATTTAGAAAATATCATCGAAAAACCCGATCCGGAAGTGGTAGAAAAATATAGAGATGCTGAAGGTGAAATTAGAGTGAGTATGAACATCTTTAGTTTTGAGGGAACCGCCATAGATTCCTATATATTAAATTGTCCCATCAACCCCATCCGGCAAGAAAAAGAATTGCCTGAGGCGGTGCGTCATTTTGTGAAAGAAAACCATAAACAATTTATCACCTTTCCGGTTTCAGAACACCTGCCCGATCTCACTGCGGCAGACGATATTGAAGATTTTGCCCAATTGTAATGAGGCAGATACCGTGAAAAATATTTTATTCAGTCTGCTTTTTGGAATTGGATTTTGTCAAGGTCAAAATCCGCTTCCAGCCCTATTGCAACAAGCCGATCCAAGACTTCAAGCCATTAGGCAAGATGAAGCAGCTCATGAATTACAAATTATCTACACTCAAATATTGCGCAACAAAAAAGGGACTCCTAAGTTTAAAACCTACCGTTATGGGCTTTCGGGAGCCCATTACTTTTATCCTGCCAGCACCGTAAAATTACCTTTGGTGCTCTTAACTCTTGAAAAAATTAAAGCATTACAAGCCCAAGGAATTCGCATCACCAAAGAAACTCCTTTTGAGGTGTATAATCCAGACACCAAAGAATTGATAATGGCGCAAGACAGCACGCACCCAAAGGGTTGGCTCACCTTATCTCATCAAATTAAAAAGCTTTTCTTGGTGAGTGATAATCAGGCCTATAATTTCTTGTTTGATTTTCTAGGGCAAGATTATATCAATGCCACACTAAAAGCCAAGGGTTATAAAGGTATTTCCCTACAGCACAAATTTTCAGCAACCCTAGACACTGATTTAAACATGGCATTCCATTTTAAAGAAAACGGTGCTACACACTATCAAAAAACGAGTACTCCTCCTCATCCAAAGAAAAGTAAAAAGCTTTTAAAAGGGCTTCAAAAAGGAAAGGGTTTTATCGATAAAGGGAAGTTAGTGGAGCGTCCAATGGATTTTAGCCTTAAAAATCGTGCTGCTTTAGACAATTTAAACGAAATGCTTATGGCAATTCTTTTTCCTAAGCTAATGCCTACTAAAAGGAGGTTTGATCTAACGAAAGAGGATTTAAATTTTGTGCGCTATTGGATGAGCCGAAATACCACTGAGGTAGACGTGCCCAACTACAAAAACGATCCACATTATTGGGATAGTTATGTCAAGTTTTTTCTCTACGGGGACCAAAAAGGGGCCATGGATCCCACTATAAAAATATACAATAAGGTTGGTTTAGCCTATGGCACGCTAACCGACGTGGCCTACATTAAAAACGAACAAGAAGGGGTAGACTTTTTTCTAGCGGCTACTGTTCTCGTCAATCAAAATAAAATCTTTAATGACAATCAGTATGAATATGACGCGCTGGGCATCCCTTTTTTAGCTGCTCTAGGGAAAGCGGTGTATGACTACGAGCTTAAACAAAAACCTTAATGTTTAAGCAAGCCCAACTCTTTTAATCTTTGTTGCAGAAAATCACCAGCGGTGATGTCTTCATATTGCTTTGGATGGGCCTTGTCCACACACGCCGGGAGGCAACTCAAATCCATGGTGGGCACAGGATGCATAAAAAAAGGAACCGAATAGCGGGGGTGACCCCAAAGTTCCTCTGGGGGATTCACCACCCGATGCACGGTAGATTTTAACCTATTGTTGGTAAGCCTAGACAACATATCACCAATATTAATGATGAGTTCATCTTCAGCAGCGGTAGCGGCAATCCATTTTCCTTGATGATTTAAAACTTCTAAACCACTCCCCTGTGCACCCATTAGGAGCGTAATGAGATTAATGTCTCCATGTGCAGCAGCGCGCACGGCTCCCTTTGGGGGTGAAGTGATGGGCGGATAGTGAATGGCTCTTAAAATGGAATTGCCCTCTTGCACTTGAGAATCAAAATAATGAAGGTCTAAACCCAAATGCAAAGCAATGGCTTGCAAAATTTGAAGGGCTGTTTGTTCTAACAGTTGATAGACTTTCATCCCCACTGCGTTAAATTGGGGCAGTTCAACCACCTGAATATTGGGAGGATATTGCTTGTAAAGTGAACTATTAGTAGCCACTTCTTGACCAAAATGCCAAAATTCTTTTAAGTCCCCTTTCGATTTGTTTTTAGCGTGTTCTTTGCCAAAACCGGTATATCCCCGTTGGCCTCCACCCCCTTCAATTTCATATTTTGCTTTGATGGAGACGGGTAGGTCAAAAAAAAGTTTTACTTGCTCGTAGAGCATTTGTTGACTTTCAGCCGTTAGCAAATGTCCTTTAACGGCAACAAAGCCAATGGTTTCAAATGCGTTTCCAAGAGACGCCACAAAATTTTTTCGTTCTGTGGGAGTGCCCTTAACAAAGTCAATTAGGTTTACTTTCGGAATTTCATTCATGCTTATTTAGCCTTAAAAAAAAGCGAGCCCATCGACTCGCTTTTATTGTATAAAGGAATTTTAGAAGGATGCTACTAAAGGCATCCATAGTCTAACGTTCCTCAAATAATGATCACTTGACATATGACACCTCCTTTCTACATTAAATTGAACATGGCTGTTGTCACAGCGTTAAGACTATAAAATTATAAAATGTTTGGCTATGCCTTTAAGATTTTACGATTTTTTTTAGGGTTAAGCCTTGCACTAAAATGGTAAATAAAACAACGCTATAGGTTAGGATTAAAATAAGGTCTTTTCCTCCACCAATACTGTCGGGGAGATTCAAAGCCAAGGCAATGCTCAGCCCACCCCTGAGTCCACCCCAAGTGATGATTAAAGCTGTTTTTTCTTCAAATTGTTTTTTAATAGACAATAATTTAATGGGTAAAAATACCCCAATGCCTCGTGAAACGACCACCAACACAATCACCATCAGAATGATGAAAACATAGCTGGGGGCAAAGTTTTGAAGGATTGGAATAATTTCTAAACCAATAAGGATAAACAAAATAGCATTTAGCGTTTCATCTAAGAGGTGCCAAAACTTATAGACATAATCGCCCATGGCTTTTTGCAATCCTTCAGCTTTCTTGTCAGAATCGATGTTTTGATTTAAAAACAAGCCCATCACGACCACAGCTAAGACGGCAGAAAAGTGAAAAATATGTGAAATTAAGGGCGCCAAAAGCACCAAAGAGAGCGTAATAATGACCTCTAATTCTACGTGTTCATTTTCAATATATTTAACAAGTTTCATTCCCAAATAGCCCATGAGTGCCCCAAGAATTATACCTCCCACCACTTCATTAACAAACAAAAGACCCACGCTTTGCGGGGTAACATTTTCTATGCCTTCCATTTTAATGCTTAGCAGGGTGAGAAAAACCACCACCCCAATTCCGTCATTGAATAAAGATTCTCCTGCAATGCGGGTTTCTGTGACAGAGGAAAGGTTCATTTTTTTGACCATAGCCAATACGGCAATGGGATCTGTTGGTGCAATTAAGGCACCAAACAACAAACAATCTACATAGTCTAAGCCGAGTTCTGTTAAGCCTAACAAGGGTTGTTGAATGAGCCAATAAACTCCTGTTCCCACGGCAAAAGTTGAGAAAAGCACGCCAAAACTAGCCAACAATAAAATGGTCCACTTGTCATTTAAAAGTTCATAAACATTGACACTTATGGCTCCAGCAAAAAGCAAAAATGGCAACATTACGTTGATTAACAAATCGCTAAAGTCAAATTGTTGCGTGAGGGATGTGGCTATGAAGAGAAAATTAGGTGAAACGAGTCCTCCAATTAAAACAACAGCTGAAAGAGCAATGGCTAAAACCATCAAACCAATGGTTTGTGGGAGCTTTAAAATGCGAAGGTTAATAATGGAAAAAATGGCGGCAAGAGAAATTAAAAACGTTGTCAATTCTAGTAAATCCATTATAATATGTTTTTAATAAATATATTAATTTTTCATTTGGGACTGAAGTTTAGCGATGTATTTACCCATCATATCAAACTCTAAATTGACTAAACTTCCTATTTCGAGTTGATGAAAATTAGTGTGTTCATAGGTGTAGGGAATGATTGCCACCGAAAAACGATTAGTTTCAACATCTACCAAAGTAAGGCTCACACCATTAACCGTAATAGAGCCCTTTTCTATTAGGACATTGCCGGGGAGGGGGTCAAATTGAAAAGTGAAACGCCAACTGCCATCTTCCTCTTTTATAGCCACACATTGCGCCACTTGGTCTACATGGCCCTGCACCATGTGCCCGTCAAAGCGCGCCCCAGCCATCATGGCGCGTTCCAAATTGATTTTTGAACCTACGGCAAGGGTGTTAAGATTGGTTTTGTCTAAGGTTTCTTTAATAGCGGTAACCGTGTAGCGATTGGATTGACAGGCGACCACAGTTAGGCAAACCCCATTATGAGCTAAACTTTGGTCAATTTTGAGCTCTTGGGCTAAAGGGCTTTCTAGGGTGAGGTGTAAATTTTCTCCTTCTTTTTCCAAGGAGCTCACCTCTCCAAAAGCCTCTATGATTCCTGTAAACATCCGCTTATATTTAATTACATTTACACCCAAAAGTAACGATTAATTACAGCTTGATGCGGAATAAAGAAAAAATTAAAGTAGGCATAAGCATTGGAGACCCCAATGGCATAGGTATAGAATTGTTACTTAAGCTCTTTGAAGACAAGCGTTTATTTGATTTTTTCACTCCCTTGGTTTTTGCTGATGCCAACCTTTTGCAAACAGAGCTAAAGAAATTTTCTTTTCATACAGATTTAAATCCCTTAAAAACAGGAGAAAAACCCCATAAGTCTAAACTCAATATAATTTCTGATTCCGCCATTCCCCATAAGGTGAACTATGGAGCCGTTTCAAAGCAAGCGGGTCAAGTGGCTATTGCTTCTTTAGAACAAGCCATAGAAGCCGTTCAAAAAAAGGAGGTAGAGGTTTTGGTAACCCTGCCCATTCACAAACAAGCCATGCAGCAAGCCGGTTTCCAATATCCTGGCCATACTGATTTTTTAAACGAAAAATGGAAAGGTGAAAGCCTCATGTTTATGGTGCATGATCAATTGCGTGTTGCTTTGGTAACCGATCATATTCCCCTTCAAGAGGTGTCCAAAACATTGTCAGCGTCTCTTTTAAAACAAAAAATAGACGCTCTGTTAGTCAGTTTAACCCAAGATTTTGGTATTGCAAAGCCCAAAATAGCCCTGCTAGGACTCAATCCTCATAATGGCGATCAAGGGGTGATAGGCACAGAAGATGATGAGCTCATCCGACCCCTAGTAGAAGACTATTTTGAACAAGGTCATTTGGTTTTTGGCCCCTATGCTGCCGATGGGTTTTTTGGAGCACAACACTATCAAGGATTTGATGCTGTTTTGGCCATGTATCACGACCAAGGGCTCATTCCGTTTAAGACCTTGGCTTTTGGAAAAGGGGTCAATTTCACCGCAGGCCTTGAGGCAGTTAGAACCTCACCCGACCACGGCACAGGTTTTGACTTAGCAGGAAAGAAAAAAGCCGATCACAGCTCTTTTTTAGAAGCTCTTTTTTTAGCCCGAAAAGTATTTTTAAATCGACAAGAAGAGTTCACAACAAAAGAACCAAGCTAAACGAAAACCCTTAAGGCCAAGAGAACATTTCGCTAGGGTTATAGCCAATTCGCACCGCTTTTGCTTTGATTTTTAAGTCTTTTGAAAGGGGGGCTGTATAGATTGACCAAAGGCTATCTCCTTCTTTTTGCCAAATAATGGTGCTGCCTGGGTTTTCGTGATAAAGAACTAATTGCTGATTTTCTGTTTTGGCTGTTAGTGGTTGTAGTGTAGGGGGTTTTCCCTCGGGGAAAAATTGCTTGAGTATTTCCTGCTCAGGAATGCGACCCATATCTGCGGTTTCAACCATCCACTGGTCAAGTCTGTTGCGCAATAAAGCCAAGGTGTCTTGAAGGCTTGGATCGTCAGCTAAATTATTGAGTTCATAAGGATCGGCGGTTATATCATAAAGTTCTTCTTGGGGTTTTGGCGTGGCAAACCAGCGACCCACGTTTTGGGGCAGGGCATTGGCTTCCCAAAGAGCTCTCATGTTCTGCATCATGGCCATTTGTTCTCTATAGGAATTGGGCAAGGCATTGGTAATACTAGGATTAAAATTGCGAATGTATTTATAGGAACCGTGGCGCACAGCACGTAATCGATCCACAGTCTCATCAAAACGATCAGAGGTGGCAAAAACAAACTGAGGAGCAGCGGTTTTAAAGGCGCCTAAAAAAGCTTTGCCTTGCATGATTTTAGGTGGCTCAATACCCGCAACAGAAAGCAAGGTGGGCGCAAAATCAATAAAACTAACAAATCGGTCTTCTTGGCTGCCCGCCTGAGCATTTTGTGGCATTTTGATAATTAAAGGCACCTTGATGCCTGTTTCATAGAGGGCACGTTTATGACGCGGAAAAGGCCCCCCGTGATCGCCATAAAAAAAGATGAGGGTGTTGTCATATAAGCCGGCGGCTTTCAATTCGTCCAACACCTTGCCTATTTGTGTATCAAGGCGTATTAAGTTTGAATAGTTAATAGCTAAATCTTTTCGAATCACCGCATTATCTGGAAAAATTGGAGGCACCTCTAACTGGTCAGGATCTACCAATAGGGGATTGTCGGCTTGCTTCCAAATTTGTGATTCGTGGGTAATGTTAAAATTAAACACTGCAAAAAAGGGTGCATCTTTGGGACGATTGCGCCAATGTGCTTTTCTGCTGCTTTCATCCCAAGCAGAGGGTAAGGCCTTAAAATTATAGTCTTCTTTGGCATTGTTGGTGCAATAATAGCCTGCAGCTCTTAAATATTCAGTAAACATTTTTACTCCCTCAGGGACTAGGGGTGAATAGGTAGGAATATCAATGGTGGGTTCATTGTCTTTTTTGTTGCCATTGTAAGTGCGCATGTTGTGGGTACCTAGGGTGGAAGGATACAAGCCCGTAATTAAAGCACTTCGAGCGGGAGCACAAACGGGCACTGGTGAATAGGCATTATTATAGCGCACCCCATCTTGCGCCAGTTGCTCTAAATGGGGCAGGGAAACAGTGGTGTTTCCATAAAAAGGGAAGTGTTCTGGCGACTGATCCTCAGCCACCAACCACAAGATATTAGGCAAAGGATGCGCTTTTTCGGAATCCTTTTGATCACAAGCATGAATAAAGAAGCATAAAATGAGAAGGAGAGCGAGCCAATTACGCATAGAAGAACCTAAATTAAATAACTACAATATACATTTTTTTTATAAATTTGCCCTCCAATTGTCACACAATGGAAAAGTTGGATGATTTTGATATCCCTTTTGTGGGTTTAAAAAAAGGAACACACACATTTTCATTCGCAATTGACAATTCGTTCTTTGAAGGTTTTGGTTTTCATGATTTCCTTGGCGCAGCATTTGAATTAAAGCTCGACCTAGAGAAAAAAGAAAATCTGTTGGAATTGGATTTTTCCGCCAAAGGACACGTTCGAGTTTCATGTGATGTGACAACTGAACCCTTTGATTTAGCTCTG
The DNA here is from genome assembly GCA_964386915.1 of uncultured Flavobacteriaceae bacterium. Lineage (GTDB taxonomy): Bacteria > Bacteroidota > Bacteroidia > Flavobacteriales > Flavobacteriaceae > JADHMP01. Next base: position 26,258 of record CAYLUQ010000011.1, read on the forward strand.
GAACCCTCTTGGTCGCAAATTATCAAGTTTGGTGATCCGGAGGCCTCTACAGATGAAATATTAATTTTGCCAGTAGGGACATATAAAATTAATGTGGCACAACAAATTTACGAAATGATTGTGTTGGAGATTCCTCCCAAACTAGAACATCCTGGCCTTGCAGACGGAAGCTTGCAATCAGAAATATTAGAAAAACTCAAAACCCTAGAACCAAAAGAAACACCCGTTGAGGGGCAAATGGACCCTCGATGGAACAAATTGAAAGATTTATTATAGAAAAATAAAAGCTTATGGCACATCCTAAAAGAAAAATATCAAAAACGCGTAGAGACAAAAGAAGAACGCACTACAAAGCGAGCGATCGTCAAATAGCCACTTGTGGCACTACTGGAGAAGCTCACCTCTATCACAGGGCTCATTGGCACGAAGGAAAACTCTACTACAGAGGACAAGTCTTGATTGACTCGACCGTTGCTGAAGCCTAAGCTTTTTGCTGTCTCCCTAACAAGCTCCTTTGAGGAGCTTTTTTTTAAAGGGGCAATCTGTTTCTATGAAAAGGAATACGTTCACTTTTCCACCCAAAAGCAAGCACTCATCCAAGCGTTAAAGCAATTAAAAGCATGATCAAAGCTGCCATAACAGGAGTGGGAGGCTATCTTCCAGAAACAATTTTAAACAATCACGATTTAGAACAAATGGTAGAGACCACCGATGAGTGGATCCTATCCCGGACGGGCATTAAAGAACGTCGAATTTTAAAGGAACCAAACCAAGGGGTTTCTCGCTTAGCCATTGGAGCGGCACAAGATCTCATCAACAAAAAAGGCATTGACCCCACCACCATTGATTTGGTGTTGGTAGCCACCATTACCCCAGATTATCTGGTAGCGGCTACTGCCGCCTATGTGGCTTCTGCTATTGGCGCTACCCAAGCGTTTGGCTTTGACTTAGCAGCCGCTTGTTCAGGATTTTTATATGGCATGAGCGTTGCTATGAGTTATGTGAATAGTGGCCGATACAAAAAAGTACTCCTCATAGGAGCCGACAAAATGTCCTCTATTGTCAACTACAAAGACCGTACAACCTGCATCATTTTTGGAGATGGCGCAGGCGCTGTACTCATAGAACCTTCTTCTAATGCGTTTGGTTGGGAAGATGAATATTTAAAAAGTAACGGTGCTTCTAGAGCATCACTAATGATAAAAGCCGGAGGTTCTGCCTATCCTACCTCACAAGAAACCTTAGACCAAGGATGGCATAATTTGTATCAAGACGGCAAGACTGTTTTTAAGTATGCGGTCTCTGAAATGGCGGCTGCTACCCAAAAAATTCTGGAACGCAACCACCTAACGAGCCAAGAAATTAATTACCTTGTACCTCACCAAGCGAATAAAAGAATCATTGATGCAACGGCCAAACACATTGGCCTTGGACCGGAAAAGGTTTTAATGAATATTGAACGATACGGAAATACTACAGCGGCCACCATTCCGCTACTATTATATGATTATGAAGCGCAATTACAAGCCGGAGACAAACTCCTTTTTGCTGCCTTTGGAGGAGGCTTTACTTGGGGAGCGGCTTATTTAACTTGGGCCTACTAAAAAACTAAATTGAAGATTTATGGACATTAAAGAAATTCAAAACTTAATCAAATTTGTAGCCAAATCAGGAGCACAAGAAGTGAAACTAGAAATGGATGATTTCAAAATTACCATTGTCACAAAAGGTTCTGAACGAGCTGAAGCTACTGCCCTAGTGCAACAAGTGCCTATGGCTGTTGCTCCTCCATCGGTTGTAGAATCAAGCGTTGTGGTAGAAACCCCAACTGAAACCCCTGCTGCTGCACCTGCCGCAGAAGATCATTTGATCACCATCAAGTCGCCTATGATTGGAACGTTCTATCGAAAAGCCTCCCCAGATAAACCTGCTTTTGTGGAAGTGGGGGATGTGGTGAAACCCGGAGACGTTTTATGCGTTGTTGAAGCCATGAAACTCTTTAACGAAATTGAATCGGAATTGAGTGGAAAAATTGTCAAAATTCTAGCAGACGATGCCACCCCGATTGAATTTGATCAACCCTTATTTGTGCTTGACCCATCCTAATATTTTGAACAATGTTTAAAAAAATATTAATTGCCAATAGGGGTGAAATAGCCATGCGCTTGATTCGAACCTGTAAAGAAATGGGCATCAAAACAGTTGCGGTATATTCTAAAGCCGATGAAGAAAGCCTACATGTTCGATTTGCCGATGAAGCTGTTTGTATAGGACCGGCACCCAGTGCAGAGTCCTATTTAAAAATGGCCAACATTATTGCAGCAGCAGAAATCACCAACGCAGATGCCATTCATCCTGGATATGGTTTTTTGTCTGAAAATGCCAAATTTTCGAAAATATGCGAGGAACACAAAATTAAATTTATTGGAGCCTCGGCCGAGATGATTGAAAAAATGGGTGACAAAGCCACCGCTAAAGCCACCATGAAAGCTGCTGGAGTTCCTACTATTCCCGGTTCTGAAGGCATCATCCCTTCCCTTGAGGTTTGTCAAACCCTAGCCAAAGAAATTGGCTATCCTGTCATGCTAAAAGCCACTGCCGGTGGGGGTGGAAAAGGAATGCGCGCCGTATGGAGCGAAGAAAACCTTCAAAAAGCTTGGGAAAGCGCCCGTCAAGAGTCCAAAGCTGCTTTTGGCAATGACGATATGTATTTGGAAAAACTCATTGAAGAACCGCGTCATATTGAAATTCAAGTAGTGGGAGATCAATTTGGCAAAGCGTGTCATTTGTCCGAAAGAGATTGTTCTGTACAACGCCGTCATCAAAAATTAACAGAAGAAACCCCCTCTCCTTTTATGACTAAGGAGCTTCGAAAAAAGATGGGTGAAGCCGCTGTAAAGGCAGCTGAATTCATAGCCTATGAGGGAGCCGGAACCATTGAGTTTTTAGTGGATAAGCACAAGAATTTCTATTTTATGGAAATGAACACGCGTATTCAAGTAGAGCACCCCATTACAGAGCAAGTCATAGATTTTGATTTAATTAGAGAACAAATATTAGTGGCTTCAGGCGTGCCTATTTCAGGAAAAAACTATTTGCCTAAACTACACTCGATTGAATGTAGAATCAATGCAGAAGATCCTTTCAACGACTTTAGACCCTCCCCCGGAAAAATTGAAACCCTACATTTTCCTGGAGGCCATGGCATTCGTCTAGATACGCATGTCTACAGTGGCTATGTTATTCCGCCTCACTATGACTCTATGATTGCCAAGCTTATTACCACGGCTCAAACCCGTGAAGAGGCCATCAATAAGATGAAAAGAGCTTTGGATGAATTTGTGATTGAGGGAATTAAAACGACCATACCCTTTCATCAAAAACTGATGGAACATCCAGACTATATTGCCGGAAATTATACCACGAAGTTTATGGAAGACTTCAGCATGGAAGACTAGGATGAAAGTAAACCGCATAACAAGATTTGTTTTTCTCCTTTCGCTTTTAGCATGGAGTGGGTGTTCCCCACTAAAACAATATGAAAAAAGCACCTATGCTTGGGCATTGCCCGAAATAGAGAAATTCAAGCAACTCGATGCTACAGAACGCTATTCGTCTAACTCTATTTTGTTTATGGGCAGCTCTAGCATTAGGCTATGGAGCACCCTAGCTGAGGACATGGCTCCCCTACCCATTATTCAAAGGGGCTATGGAGGGGCTCATTTTAGAGACCTTATTTTCTTTGTAGATACCATTTTAAATCAGCATGATTTGAGCATGGTAGTGTGCTTTGTAGCCAATGACATCAGTCAAAAAAAATCGGATGAAAATGCGGCAACTATTCTACGCAATTACAACTATGTGGTGAAGCAAATTAGAAAGCGACATCCTAAAATTCCCATTTTACAAATTTCAATCACCCCTTCTCAAAGTCGCTGGGAGCTGTGGCCCAAAATTCAAGAAGTGAATGCTGCCTTAAAAGCCTATTGTGAAACCCATTCCAATATGTATTTTTTAGACACTACTTCTCACTTTTTAAACGAGGCAGGTTTGCCTAAAACAGCCCTTTTTCGAAAAGATCAATTACACCTCAATAAAGAAGGCTACGCACTTTGGACGAGTTTGATAAGACCCCAAGTAGAGGCGCTTTATCAGATTCAGTAAATTCCTACAAGAGGTTACGTTCAATTAAATAGGCGGCAATTTGGACGGTGTTTGTCGCAGCACCTTTGCGCAAATTATCAGCTACAACCCAAAGATTTAAGCCGTTTTCAATAGATTCGTCTCTTCTAATGCGACCTACAAAAACCTCATCTTGATCTGCAGCTTGCAGAGGCATGGGATAGCTGTTGTTTTGAGGGTCATCTAAAACCACAACTCCTGGAGCGGCTTCAAGAAGGGCTCTTATATCAGCCAATTCATAAGGCTTTTCAAAGGTAACATTAACCGACTCGCTATGTCCGCCAACCACTGGAATACGAATGGCTGTTGCGGTGATGGCGAGTTCGGGTTCGCCTAAAATTTTTCGCGTTTCATGCACCAGTTTCATTTCTTCTTTGGTGTAGGCATTATCAAGAAAAACATCGCAATGCGGTAAAGCATTTTTGTGAATGGGATGTGGATAGGCCATAGGGCCTTCTTTTCCCGCAGCTTCATTATGGAGTTGTTCTACAGCTTTAACCCCAGTGCCTGTAATAGACTGATAGGTAGAAATGACTAAGCGTTTGAGGGTATATTTTTGATGAAGAGGAGCCAAGGCCACTACCATTTGAATGGTAGAGCAATTGGGGTTGGCAATGATATAGTCTTCTTTAGTGAGTGTTCCCGCATTGATTTCGGGCACTATCAATTTGATGTCTGGATTCATTCTCCAAGCAGAGGAATTGTCAATGACTTTGGTTCCAACTGCTTTAAATTTGGGAGCCCATTCTAAAGAGGTTTCTCCTCCGGCCGAAAATAAGGCTAGATCTGGTTGTGCCGCCACAGCTTCCTCTAATCCAATAACTTGATGCGGTTTTCCTTTAAATACCAGTGTTTTGCCCACTGATCGAGCAGAAGCAACAAGTAATAGTTCATCAATGGGAAGATTTTGCTCTTCTAAAACTTTTAACATCACATGACCAACCATTCCGGTGGCACCAACTACGGCTAATTTCATTGTTTTTTAATTTTCGGCAAATGTAATGTGATTTTTTTAGGCCACCCTGCAACTGATTCGATTTCTCAATAAAATAACAAAATGTTATAAAACCAACATCATGGTCAAGGGTGTACAATTCGCTCCACGCGGGGCCCCACGTTTGAAAGGAGTTCATAGGCAATAGTATCGGCTTGTTTAGCAAGGGTTTCGGCAGTGTTTTCAAAGCCAAAAAATTCTACTTCATCTCCCTCTTCACATTCAATTTCAGTCACATCAATCATGACCATATCCATACAAACATTGCCCACTATAGGCGCTTTTTTTCCACCTAGGGTCACCCAAGTTTTTCCATGGCCCGAATGCCTGCTAATACCATCAGCATGACCTAAGGGAAGAGTTGCAATAAGCGAAGCTTTTGGAGCAACCCATCCAGCATTATAGCCCACAGTGTCTCCTTTTGCCACCTGGTGAATTTGAAGAACAGTGGAAGTTAAACGCGCCACGGGTTTTAGTTCAACATCCCAATGGGCCTGGTTGGCAAAACCATAGAGCGCTAAGCCGCTCCGCACAGCACCATATTGGTATTCGGGATAATTAAAAATACCGGAGCTATTTAGCAAATGAAATAAAACTTCTTGAGGGATTTTGTTTTGACATTTTTTTTGAAGCGCATTGAATTTTTTGATTTGCGATTCACTAAGGGCATTGGGTCGGTCTTCCTCACTTGCCGCTAGGTGGGAGTAGATGCTTTGCAGCGAAAAAGAATTGGAAACACTTTTGGAGAGAACTGCATCTAGATCAGAAAGCGCAAAACCCAACCTATTCAATCCGGTGTTAAATTTAAGGTGTAAAGGAATGGGAGTGGAGGCCAATTGTTCTAATCGATGCAAGATTCTAAAGCTATAAGCCACGGGTTCTAAGTTGTGTTGGAGTAGGGCTTCAAGCGTTTCAAATTGGGGATAGAACACCATGATGGGACATTGCACCCCGCCTTTTCTTAGGGCTATTCCTTCTGCGGTATAGGCCACTGCCAAGCGGTCAATGCCGAGTTGTTCCAAGTGTAACGCAAAAGCAAGGGCATCAGACCCATAGGCTCCTGCTTTGACAACTCCAATGAGTTGTGTAGCAGAATCAAGATGTTTTCTTAAAACCCTATAATTATGGGTTAAATGTGCTCGATAAAGATGTAGTTGATTCAATTGTTTTTCTTTTTTTGCGTAGGGGGTTGCTCTTGCATGGCTTTATAAAAAGCGGCTCTGGATAAGGGTTCATAATGTTCTTTTTCACCCAATAGCACTTGGGCGTCTTCCGAAGTGAGGCGATAACTATACTGTGCTAAGTTTCCGGTTCTGGTGCAAACAGCGTGCACTTTGGTGACATATTCTGCCGTGGCCATTAAGGCTGGCATGGGGCCAAAGGGCTTTCCTTTATAGTCCATATCCAAACCGGCAACAATCACTCGAATGCCTCGATTGGCTAAAGCATTGCAAACTTCTACAATTTCATCATCAAAAAATTGAGCTTCATCAATGCCAACCACGTCACACCCATCAGCTAAAAGGGCAATATTGGCGGCAGCAGGAACAGGAGTAGACAAAATTTGATTGTCGTCATGAGAGGTCACAAGCCGATCGTCATAACGCACTTCTAGGGCGGGTTTAAAAATTTCAATTTTCTGTTGGGCAAACTGCGCTCTTTTCAATCGGCGAATCAATTCTTCCGTTTTGCCTGAAAACATAGAACCACAAATCACCTCGATCCATCCAAATTGTTCCTTTGGGTTTACTGTATTTTCTAAAAACATTTTTGTAATTTTCTGCTTGAAAAATAGACTGCTAATAATAAGCCCCCTCTTTACAAAGGTATAAATTCTGATGGGTTGAAAACACTTTTAAATGATTGAACGAATAAAAAACGTATTACAAGACCTTGCCCAGCAAATTAATTCATCTTCCCATCAAAGCGATCCTGTTTTTTGGAAAGAAAAAGCAAAAGCACTTTATGAAGTGTTGAGTGTCTATGTTTTTTTGTACCAACAGCAAGATGCAAAGTCCGATTGGGAGGCTCATGAAAACCAGCTTAAAGCGGCTGTCTCAAAATTGGAAAACGTGTCTTTTTCCACTCAAAAGCCTCTTGAAAAAAGGGAAGAGGAGACCCTCAATGTACCGCCTCTAATGGATACGATTAATGATATTTTAACCGAAATGCCGGATCAGGCTCTGCCCGAGGAGTTGTTCCAAGAAGTGAGCCCGGCTCCTTCTTTTGAAAAAAAAGAAACAGCTGAAGAACAAAAGCAAGAAACACTCACCGAAAACAAAAAAAACCTCAATGACCGCTTTTCAAAAGGACTCAAAATTGATTTGAACGATCGCATTGCTTTCATCTCCCATTTATTTAATAATCAAAGTGCAGACTATCACAGGGTAATTAAGCAATTGTTTACTTTCTCAGATTGGGAAGAAGCCAAAGACTTTATAGATAATATGGTCAAACCAGACTATAATAATTGGAAAGGGAAAGAAGATTTTGAAGCGCGTTTTATGCGTGTTTTAGAACTCCATTTTGATCTCCCTGCTGAAAATTTATAGAGACTCTTTCCACTTCAACCTGTTATGTCAAAATTAATCATCATTCCCACTCCCATCGGCAATTTGGAAGACATCACCCTAAGAGGGCTTCGGATGTTGGGTGAGGTTGACTTGATCTTGGCAGAAGACACGCGCACGAGTAAAAAATTATTAAATCATTATAACATTGAAACACCCTGTGAGAGTTTTCATATGTTTAATGAACACAAAAAGTTAGCCGCCGTTATTCGTCGTTTAGAAGGTGGAACAACCATAGCGCTTATTTCAGATGCAGGTACCCCGGGCATTTCGGATCCGGGCTATTTGCTCATTCGAGCAGCTTTAGAACAAAATATTCCGGTAGAATGTTTGCCTGGTGCAACAGCTCTTATTCCGGCATTGGTACAAAGCGGGCTACCTTCTGATCGTTTTGTTTTTGAGGGGTTTTTACCACCCAAAAAAGGACGGCAAAAAAGGCTTGAACAATTGGCAACAGAACCTCGCACTGTTATACTTTATGAAAGTCCCCACAAATTGGTCAAAACACTCTCCCAATTAGTGGCTGTTTTTGGGCCTGATCGAAACATAGTGGTTCTACGAGAACTAACCAAACTGCACGAAACCTCTTATAGTCTCACCCTTCAATCGGCACTAGTGCATTTTGAAAAGCAACCCCCAAAGGGAGAATTAGTACTTTGCCTTGCGGGATTTAAACCTTGATTAGATGATTTGGAATCCTCGCCCACTCCCAGATATGGATCAAGTTGAGGCCCTGCAAGAGGCTCTTCAGATACCCAAACTTGTAGCTACTCTTTTGGTGCAGCGTGGCATTAGCTCTTTTGAAACCGCGAAGCATTTTTTTAGACCCCAATGGGAGGCGCTCTATGATCCTTATTTAATGAAAGACATGAACCTAGCCGTTGGGAGAATTGAAAAAGCCCTTCAAGAAAAGGAAAAAATCATGGTCTATGGTGATTATGATGTGGACGGCACCACTGCTGTGGCTTTGGTATATTCTTTTCTCAGCCCCCTAGCAGACGTTGTCTCCTACATTCCCGATCGTTATTCAGAAGGCTATGGGGTCTCCAAAAAAGGAATTGAGGAAGCTCACGCCAAAGGAATTACATTAATCATAGCGCTCGATTGTGGGATTAAAGCGGTAGATCAAGTGGCTTATGCAGCAAGTTTAGGGATTGATTTCATCATTTGCGATCATCACCAACCCGGAGAGGTACTCCCCCAGGCCTTTGCCATTTTAGACCCCAAGCAATCGGATTGTTCCTATCCTTTTGATGGCTTATGTGGATGTGGCATAGGGTTTAAATTGGTGCAAGCCCTGCTACAAAAACAAGGGGCTACACAAGAAACTTTAATCCCCTATTTAGATTTAGTGGCCACAGCCATTGCGGCAGATATTGTGCCTATGGTTGATGAAAATCGTCTATTAACATATTTTGGCTTGCAGCATATGCAGCAGGCCCCTCGAGTTGGCATTGCTTATTTCTTAAAAGAACTTAAACAAAAGATTAAAGTGTCTGACTTGGTGTTTAAATTGGCCCCGAGAATCAATGCTGCAGGCCGAATGGAACATGGCCTAAATGCCGTTCGTTTGCTAACCTCAACTTCTGTTGAAGCCGTAAAACCTATTGCCAGAGCCATAGAATTTAACAATTCTGAGCGACGTTCTAAGGATGAAAAAATTACCCAAGAAGCACTTAACCAAATTGCGGATAGTTCATCGGACTATACAACAGTAGTATTTGACCCACAATGGCACAAAGGAGTCATTGGCATAGTAGCGTCTCGCTTAATTGAGCACCACTATAGACCCACTGTGGTGTTGACTCAATCGGGAGAGGTATTAGCCGGATCGGTTCGATCTGTTAAAGGGTTTGATGTCTACCGTGCTTTAGAAGCTTGCCAAGAACACATGATTCAATATGGAGGGCATAAATATGCCGCCGGATTAACCCTTGCCCCAGATCAATTAGAAGGGTTTATAACCTGTTTTGAAAACGCGGTCAAAGAGCAAATACGTCCCGAACAAAGAGTGCCCACATTGGACTATGACGCAGCAGTATCTTTAGCCGAATTAACTCCAAAAACGTTTAGAATTATGGAACAAATGGCACCCTTTGGCCCCCAAAATATGCGCCCTGTTTTGGTCACCCACCAGTGTAAAGATTCAGGAGGATCTCGAGCGGTGGGTCAAGATAATACGCATTTGCGATTGGAAATTACAGATGCTTCTGGCGCAAAATTCACAGGCATTGCCTTTCAACAGGCACACCATTTATTGGATGTGAAGTCACAAAGACCTTTTTCAATTTGCTATACCTTAGAAGAAAACCAGTTTAACAACCAATCGAGTTTACAACTCAAAATTAAAGCCCTGAAATTTGACTAGCTTTGTTTAAGTCGGTTAATCAACTGAGTAGTAGAAGCATCGTGGGGTTGTAGGGTTGCTGCATTAAAATCGTCTAAGACCACGTTGGCCAATTGTTTGCCTAATTCTACGCCCCATTGGTCATAACTAAAAATGTTCCACAAAATTCCTTGTACAAATATTTTGTGTTCATAGCAAGCAATTAATGCCCCTAGATTTTTAGGAGTGAGTTGCTCAATCAGTATGGTATTTGTGGGTCGATTACCTTCAAAAACTTTAAAGGGGATTAATTTTCTAGCCTCGGCTGGAGCCATTCCATTTTGGTGTAACTCGTCAGCGACTTTTTCAGCTGATTTACCTTTCATTAAGGCCTCTGTTTGAGCAACAAAATTGGCCATCAGCTTGGCTTGATGATCGGTCTCTCCATAAAGTGATTTTTTGAAACCAATAAAATCGGCAGGAATGAGCTTGGTGCCTTGATGCAGCAGTTGAAAAAAGGCGTGTTGTGCATTGGTGCCGGGAGCCCCCCAAACAATGGTTCCGGTTTGATAGGTCACCGGGTTTCCATTGCGGTCTGTACCTTTACCATTGCTTTCCATGATGGCCTGTTGCAAATAGGCAGGCAAACTTCTCAAATATTGCGTATAGGGCACAATAACTTCTGTCTCGGCCTCCCAAAAATTATTATACCACACACTCAATAGCGCAAGTAAGACGGGAATATTATTTTCAAAAGAAGTTGACTTAAAATGGGCATCCATTGCTCTGGCGCCTTGCAGTAAATGATCAAAATGCTGAGGACCTACCCCCAAACAAATACTTAACCCCACAGCACTCCAAAGTGAAAAACGACCCCCAACCCAATCGTTCATTGGGAAAACATTTTCGGGGGCTATGCCAAAGGCTTCAATTTTTTCTAAATTAGTAGAAACAGCCACAAAATGTTGTGCAATGGCCGTTTCGGGTGCTGTTTCTAAAAACCATCGTCTAATGGTTTGAGCGTTGCTAAGGGTTTCTTGGGTGGTAAAGGTTTTAGAAACTACTACAAAAAGGGTGGTCTCTGGAGAAAGACCTTTGAGACTTTCTTGCACATGATCTCCTTCTACATTAGAAACAAAGCGCACCTCTAAGTGGTTTTTATAAAAGGCCAAGGCTTCAGTCACCATAGCCGGGCCAAGGTCTGAGCCTCCAATTCCAATATTCACTACATGGGTGATGGGTTTGCCACTATAGCCTTTCCATTCACCAGAAATTACGGCTTCTGAAAAGGCATACATTTTTTCTTTAACAGCTTCAATTTCTGGATTAATATCTTTTCCGTCCACCAGCAACTGTTGGGCTCCCTTTTGACGGAGGGCGGTGTGCAGCACCGCTCTGTTTTCAGTTTGGTTGATAGCATCTCCACCAAAATAGGCACTTATGGCATTGGAGAGTTCAGCTTCTTCGGCTAGTTTAAGCAACAAAGAAAGCGTCTCTTCATTCCATCTGTTTTTAGAAAGATCTACATAAAAATCGTCCCATTGCCACTGAAAAGTGCCACTATGACTGTTGCTGGCGGCAAAATGGTCTGCTATGGTTAGGGGTGCTATTTTTTTAAAATGATCTTGTAAGCGCAGCCAACTGGGCAAGCGAGTGGGATTATGGTTGGAGAGGGTCATTTATGGGTTGGTTATGAAAGGTTATTGCTTTGGAAGAAAGTGTTTTCTCTTCAAAACTCAAACAGTCTAATTGTTCTTTAACAGGTACTATAGCGGTTAAAAATTTTCTTTTTAACTCAGACGAAATAGGTTTGGCTTCGGGAAGTTTTTGTTTAAAAGGGTCTACTTGTTTTCCATTTTTCCAAAAGCGATAGCACACATGGGGTCCCGAGGTGTTTCCGGTCATACCGACCCACCCAATGACGTCTCCTTGTGCTACATTCTGCCCCTTGCGTACTTTTCTTTTTTTCATATGCAAATATTGGGTGCTATAGGTTTCATTATGTCGAATGGTGACATAGTTACCATTGCCTTTGCTGTAGGAAGATTTTACCACTACGCCTTTGGCAGTGGCTAGAATGGGTGTGCCTACATTGGCTGCAAAATCTGTGCCTTTGTGGGGGCGCACACGGTTGCCGTAGTAGGCAATTCTTCTTTTAAGATTGTAACGAGAGGAAATCCGACTGAACTTAACAGGAGCTTTTAAAAAAGCCCGTCTGAGGTTTTTGGCTTGATCGTCAAAGTAGTCCACAATCCCTTTTTCAGGATTTGACTCAAATTCGAAGGCATAATAGGGTTTTCCTTGATGCTCAAAATAGGCGGCTTTAACTCTATTGATGCCCACTGAGAGAGTGTCGTTCACAAAATTTTCATCATAAATGACTTTAAACCGATCCCCAGGATAGAGCCTAGAAAAATCAATGGTCCAAGCATAAACGTCGGCCAAATAGTAGGTGAGCGCATCATTCACTCCAATTTCTTGCATGGTTTCATAGAGCGAAGAGTGAATGGTTCCTACCGCCATTTGTTCTTTTGTTTGAATCTCTTTGGAAACCTTTTTACCATAAATACTGTCCCTAAGATGCACAATGGTATAGTCCTCCACATTGGGGTGATACACAAAATAGTCTAATTGTTTGAGGCTGTCTTTGGTATAAAAAAGGGTGTAGGGTTTATTGAGTCTGATTTTTCTGAGGTCCACACAGTCTTTAATAGTGGTAACAATAGTATAAATTTGTGGATAGTCAATGCCATGAGCCTCTAGGATGGAACCAAATGTATCGCCTCGTTTTATTTTCTGGGTCTTGGTGTCATATTGGTTGAGGTCTAAACCAAATTGCAATTGGGGCACAAGGGTGGCCGGCATGTTTCCTTTAGGTGCATTGGCAGGAACGGCTGTGGGAGCCTCACCACAACGGCTTAAAAGCAAAATTAGAACGAGTGCCGAAAGTATACGCATCTCAATATTTAAAAATTTATCAAATTTCGTAATAGCTAGTGTATTTTAAAACGCTAATGGTAAAAAGTTTTACACCAAGTTATGGAAAGACTATTTAGTCTTTTACAACTATGTCAAACGGATATTTTAAATTTTTAAAATTTTCTAAATCAGCTTTAATAGACCCTACTAAAATATCTGCTTGAATGCGCATGGGAATTTTGTTTTGATCGTCTGTTACCCACAAGGTGACACTTTCTTGTTCTTTAAACACCCGGCCAGACTGCACCATAGGGCGAAATTTGAGACAGGGCACCTGACCAAATTTGGTGTCTATGATTTCTTTGCCGAGAAATTTGAGTTGAAACACATAGTTCTCTTGGTCAAAAAACATGTTGATACTAAAGCTTTCATTGACCTTTATGTCGTTTTCTGGATAAAAATGACGCAGATAATAAAAACAAGAGAGCAAATCTTGTGCATTGGGTTTAAACGCTACCTCAAACTGTTCTTTTTTCTTTTTGTCGTTGATATGGGCCAATTGGGTTTGGTGATCAAAACGAATTTCTAAATTTTTGGTATATCCTCCTTCATCAATATTGCGCACAAACTTGTAGGGCAACCCATTGGCGGCATCAAAATAGGATTCATAATGATCTTCCACTTTGAAAAACCATCTAGCAAGTCCGGTTGTTCGACCATAGCCTTTTGCATGAAAAACATCATGCCCTTCTAAAGTTTTTTGTTCTAGAGAGAGGCTAGCGTAGCTCGCATTAAAAATACCATAGTGAATTCTAAACTCAAACCATTCTCCGTCTTTAAAAGGAGGGTCGGAAGAAAACTCATGGTCTAGCTGCTGTGGCGTGAAGGCCATGAGCAAAAAGACAAAACCATATAGGAGGCCTTTTTTAATCATACCACAAAAATAAACATTCACATGTAGGGTTAAGGTTAAATTTATCTAAAATAAAGGGAAGTCTAGGAGGCTAAGTTTTTTAGGGCGTTATATATTTTTGCTCCTCGTGTAGGGCCAAAAAGAGTTACAATGTCTTCTTGAGAGGCTGCTCTTAAGCGTTTAATAGACTTAAACTCTTTGAGTAATTGAGAACGTGTGGCTGGGCCTATGCCGGGGAGTTGGTCTATTTGTGATTGTAAACCACCTTTGCTTCTCTTGTTGCGATGAAACCGAATGCCAAATCGGTGGGCTTCATCTCTTGCCCGTTGAATGATTTTTAATGATTCTGATTTTTTATCAATATATAGTGGAATCGGATCATCGGGAAAAAACAATTCTTCCAACCGTTTGGCTATGCCGACTATGGCAATTTTGCCTCTAAGCCCTAGCAATTCTAAACTTTTTACAGCCGAGGACAATTGTCCTTTTCCGCCGTCTATTACAATGAGTTGAGGCAGGGGGGCTCCTTCCTCTAGCAAGCGTTTGTAGCGTCTAAAAACCACTTCTTCCATGGAAGCAAAATCGTTGGGGCCTTCCACAGATTTAATGCTAAAATGGCGGTATTCTTTTTTACTGGGTTTTCCGTTTTTAAAGACCACACAGGCTGCCACCGGATTGGTGCCCTGCAAATTTGAATTATCAAAACATTCAATATGATAAGGAGGAGCTGACAACCTCAAATCCTTTTGCATTTGGGTCATAATTCGTTTAACATGGCGTTCGGGATCTACAATTTTCATTTGTTTAAATTGTTCAACCCTATAGAACTTGGCGTTGTGAAGCGATAAATCCACCAGTTTTTTCTTATCGCCTTGTTGGGGCACTATGATTTTATAAGAGGGTCCCAAACGAACCGCATGCGAGCAATAAATTTCTTTTGCATTGCTTTTAAATCGTTGTTGCAATTCCACAATGGCCAATTGAAGCAATTCCACATCTGATTCTTCGAGTTTCTTTTTGAGTTCTAGGGTGTGTGACCGTACAATGGCTCCGTGCGCAATTTGCAAATAATTGATATAGGCACTACTCTCATCAGCAATAAGGGCAAATACATCAGCGTTGTTAATTTTGGGGTTCACCACTGTTGATTTGGCCTGATAATTTTTTAAGATTTCTATTTTTTCTTTAATCTGCTGGGCCTTTTCAAAAGCGAGGTTGTTGGCATAGTTTTTCATTTGGGTTTCAAAGGTGGTTAGCGAGGCTTTAAAATCGCCTTTGATGATTTGCCGAATGGCTTTTATGTTGGCATCATAAACCGAAAAGTCCATCTTCTCCTCACAGGGACCAAGGCAATTTCCCAAATGAAAATCCAAACACACTTTAAATTTTTGGGCTTTAATTTTTTCCTCTTTTAAATCGTAGTTGCAACTCCTAAGCGGATACAAACTCTTAATTAAATTCAATAGGGTGCGCACGGTTTTCATGCTGGTGTAGGGGCCAAAATATTCTGAGCCGTCTCGAATCAATTTTCGGGTGGTGAATACCCTAGGAAAAGGTTCGTTTTTGATGCAAATCCAAGGATAGGTCTTGTCGTCTTTGAGCATCACGTTATAGCGGGGCTGATGTTCTTTAATGAGGCTGTTTTCTAAAAGTAAGGCATCCATCTCGGTGGGAACCACTATATGCTCAATGCGCTGAATTTGTTTTACCAAAACAGTGGTTCTTCTGTTGGCGTGGTTTTTAGTGAAATAAGAATTAACCCTCTTTTTTAAATTTTTTGCTTTTCCCACATACAACATCTTATTTTCTTTATCAAAATATTGATAAACCCCGGCCTCTTCCGGCAAGCTTTTTAGTTGTATGTGCACCATTTCTGCCTCCATTGCTACGAAGGTATTGATTTCTCTGTTCTATTGAAATTCACCTCCTTTTTTTATGCGATTAATTTTGCATATTTGCTTTTATGCAGGCAAGCAAACAGGAACTTAGGAATACCTATTTAGAAAAGCGAAAAGGACTGGAGGCCAAAACGCATGCTGAAGGGAGTATGGCTATTGCCCAGCTCTGTTTGCAGTTGCCCATTTGGGATCGATCTGTGTTCCATCTTTTTCTGTCTTTGCAACGGCAAAATGAAATGGA
The DNA here is from genome assembly GCA_964386915.1 of uncultured Flavobacteriaceae bacterium. GTDB lineage: Bacteria > Bacteroidota > Bacteroidia > Flavobacteriales > Flavobacteriaceae > JADHMP01. The sequence goes on from CAYLUQ010000011.1 coordinate 42,301, forward strand.
TACTCTGCCCTTGCTAACGCTATTGCAAGGCAAAGACAAGCAGGTAGTAGTGCCCAAAGTGGAGGGAAAAGAGCTCCAACATTATTTATTGACAGATGACACTTTATTAAAGGAAAGTCCATGGGGTATCCCGGAGCCTCAAGGTGGAATTTCAATTCTCCCTTCTCAGCTAGAAGCTGTTTTTGTTCCCATGCTAGCGTTTGATTTGAAGGGCCAGCGGGTGGGCTATGGTCAAGGGTTTTATGATCGGTTTTTGGCTCAATGTTTGCCGCAAACTCTCAAAATTGGTCTTTCTTTTTTTCCACCAATTGCCAGCATTGGGGGTGTTGAAACCACCGATATTGCCTTAGATTATGTGGTTACTCCCCAAAAAATCTATTCTTTTGATTGAGGGGAAGATCCAAAAAAGGTTTTATTAAATACAATTAAAATACCCACACCAGTGCTAATGGCCATATCGGCTACATTGAAGATATATTGAAAAAAGGTGTAAGATTGTCCGCCCACAAATGGCACCCATTGAGGCCACACCCAACTTACTAAAGGAAATTGGAGCATATCTACCACATGACCAAAAAAGAGAGGTGCATAGCCTTTTTCAGGAAGAAAAGTAGCCACTTGACCAAAACTGTCAGAAAAAAGGAGGCCATAAAAAACAGAATCAATGATATTGCCTAAAGCACCCGCAAAAATGAGGCTCAAGGCCCAAAGGAAAAGTCTGGAACGACGTTTTTTTAGGTTGTCCCACAGCCAATATCCAATGGCGGCAATAGCCACTATGCGCACAAGGGTTAAGCTCAATTTAGCGCCTTTTTCACTTAAAAAAGGAAGTAGGTCATTGAGTTTAGTGCCCATGGCCATGCCTTTGTTTTCTACAAAAAGTAACTTGAAAAAGCCCCAATCCACAATAGCTTGATCCCCAAAGAGTGTAAGGGGATAGTGTAGCTTGATATAGATTTTACTTCCTTGATCAAGGAGGAGAATCCCTAAAATAATCATCAGAGATCCAAACACAGTTAAGCTTGTTTTTGTCTGTTTCAGAATGCCGTGTTTTTGATGCGCCGTAAAAATAAAAAATATAGTGTTAAGGCTGCAAAATAGCGCCATTAATCGAATGCACTTCTAGCTGAACGGGCCTATTGGCCAGAGGCCGTATGCGAACCAACCCGTTTTGACTTGTGCCACTAACGGCAATGGCAGGAGTGCGCACTTCAACTCTGGCGTCCTGGGTTTCTATTTTGCCTTTGTTTAGCGAGGCTTCCCAAAGGCACAAACCATCTTCTAAAAAAAGAGCTAATTCAGAAAGCTTTCCTAAGATGTTAACCTGTGCTTCTTTGGCTTGTATTGACACTTGAACAGCAGAAGGGGCATATAGGGTTACGTTTGACACGATGTTTTTATGCGCACTTAATTTATCATTGGGGGTTTGGGCAAGGGGAACATAGGCTTCTTTAAGCAACAGCGTGGCTCCTTTTTGTTGTTCACTTAAAAAGGTTTTGTTTTGGTATTCACCCGAGGTTTTATAAATAATTTGTAGCGTTTCTTGTTCTTCTTTTCCGTGATAGGTTATTTGATCCGCCCAAGGAAAAGCCAATTCTAGCCTTGTGTTTGGAGGAAGAGAAAAAACTTTGCTAACAACCTTTTGGGCGCTGAGTGTGCTTGCCCAAAGACTGCCAACAACTAAATAGAAAAATTTATTTCTGAAGATTTTTAGCTTCAATGCTCAAGGTTGCGTGAGGGACTAAAAACAGTCGTTTTTTGTCAATTAATTTTCCCGTTACACGACAAACGCCATAGGTTTTATTTTCAATTCGAACTAAGGCGTTTTTTAAATCTCGAATAAACTTTTCTTGTCTTATGGCCAACTGCGTATTGGCTTCTTTAGACATGGTTTCAGAACCTTCTTCAAACGCTTTGAAGGTAGGAGCGGTGTCATCTGTGCCATTGTTGCCATTATTCATATAGGCACTCTTCAGCAATTCTAAATCAGCTTGCGCTTTTTGAATTTTGTCTTCAATTAAGGTTCTAAAATCTTCTAATTCTGAATCAGAAAAACGGGTTTTGGTTTCAGTGTTCATGCGTTCCTCTTTTGTATGTTAATTTTAGTTTTAATTTGATCAAACTCTAAAACACTTCCGGTTTCTAATGTTGGTTTAAATTCAAGCGAAATGCCAAGTGTTTCAGACAAAATATAGTCTTTGTTCTGCTCCACAGCGACTTGTAGTTCGTTGTGGTTCTCTAGTTCGATAATAATTGAATCAGTTACCTCAAACCCTTGGTCTTTTCTTAGGTTTTGAATACGATTCACCAATTCTCTAGCATTTCCCTCTTGCACTAGGGTTTCATTGAGGGTAATGTCCAAGGCAACAGTCAAACCATGGCCTTGTGCAACTTCCCAACCTTGAATGTCTTTAAAAAAGATTTCAACATCAGCGGGCTCTAAAGTAATATTTTTTTCATTGACTTGGAGATCGAGGTTTTGATTTTCTTCAAGTGTCTTGATTTGGGCCTCTGTTAAGCCTTTAATGGCTTGTGCAATGGCTCCCATTGCTTTACCGTGTTTGGGCCCCAGCACTTTAAAATTGGGTTTAATTTCTTTAACTAATAAAGCATCGGCATTGTCTAAAACGTCAATTTCTTTAACATTAATTTCCAATTTAAGCTGATCTTGAATTTTGGAAACAACAAAGCGTTCATGCTCGTTTTTAACAGGAATCACCAATTTTTGAAGGGGTTGCCTCACTTTGATTTGCGCTTTTTTTCGGAGTGAAAGGGCCAACGAAGTGAGGTTGCGCGCCATATTGATTTGCGCTTCTAATTCGGCGTTAATCCATTCTTTTTTAGCTTTAGGAAACGAAGTGAGGTGCACTGACTCTTGGGACAAATTCAGGTCTTGATAGAGCTGATCCATATAAAAAGGAGCAACGGGAGCAGCCAGTTGACTCACCACGCTTAAACATTTTTGCAGGGTTTGATAGGCGGCTAATTTATCGGCACCATATTGCCCTTTCCAAAAACGTCTTCGGTTGAGGCGCACATACCAATTGCTGAGTTTTTCTTGAACAAAATCTGAAATTGCCCGGCAGGCTTTGGTGGGTTCATAGTCGTCATAGGCCGCCTCCACAAACAAAATGAGGCTGTTCAATTCAGACAGAATCCACCGATCTAATTCGGTTCGCTCTTCAAGTGGAATGGGATCTTCTAGATTCACAAAACCATCAATGTTGGCATAGAGGCTAAAAAAAGAATAGGTGTTATAGAGGGTGCCAAAAAATTTGCGTTGCACTTCGCCAATTCCGGCCACATCAAATTTGAGGTTGTCCCAGGGGTTGGCGTTTGAAATCATATACCAACGGGTGGCATCTGGGCCATAGTGTTGTAAGGTTTCAAAAGGATCAACGGCGTTGCCAAGCCGTTTGGACATTTTTTGACCGTTTTTGTCTAATACCAATCCGTTTGAAACCACATTTTTATAGGCAATTTGGTCAAAAACCAAGGTGCCAATGGCGTGTAGGGTATAGAACCATCCACGGGTTTGGTCAACGCCTTCGGCAATATAATCGGCGGGGAAACGCTCGTTTTGGTCAATTTTTTCTTTGTTTTCAAACGGATAGTGCCATTGGGCATAGGGCATAGCTCCAGAATCAAACCAAACGTCAATAAGATCCGACTCACGGTGCATGGGGGCACCGCTTGCACTGCATAACACAATTTGATCTACCGTATTTTTGTGGAGGTCAATTTGCTCATAGTTAGCTGCTTGATTATCGCCCACCTTAAAAGCAGCAAAAGGATTGTGCTCCATCAGGCCGGCTGAAATGGCATGATCAATTTCGTTTATAAGTTCTTCAACAGAGCCAATAACTTTGGTTTCATCTCCCGTTTCGGTTCTCCAAACCGGTAAGGGAATTCCCCAAAAACGAGAGCGAGACAAATTCCAATCGTTTGCCTGAGCCAACCAATTGCCAAAACGGCCTTCGCCGGTGGCCTTGGGTTTCCAGTTGATTTGTTGGTTTAAGTCAAACATCCGATCTCTCAGCGCACTAACTTTGATAAACCACGAATCCAGCGGATAGTATAAAATGGGTTTGTCTGTGCGCCAACAATTGGGGTAAGAGTGCACATATTTTTCTACTTTAAAAGCACCATTGCTTTCTTTAAGGCGTATGGCAATTTCAACATCGGTAGATTTTTCTGGGGCTTCGCCTTGGGGGTAATAGTCGTTTTTTACATATTTTCCAGCTAGACTTCCCACTTCTTTTCTAAAACGGCCTTTGAGATCTACTAAGGGCACAGCGTGGCCGTGTTCATCTTCCACTAAAAGGGCAGGCACTTCAGGAGAAGCTTCCTTGGCTACTTGGGCGTCATCTGCACCAAATGTTGGAGCAGTGTGTACAACTCCCGTTCCATCTTCGGTAGTTACAAAATCTCCGCTGATGACCCGAAAAGCATTTTCCGGATGATGCATGGGTTGGGGTGCTTCTGCCCAAAGCTGTTCATAGCGAATGCCAATCAAGTCGGCTCCTTTGTAGCGCCCTTCTATCCAATAGGGAATAGTTTTTTGATTCGGATCAAATGTTTGGAGTTCAGCGGCATCTGAAACCAGTTTAAATTTTTTTCCTAATTGTTTGTTCACCAAAGCCTCAGCCAATACTACCCGAATGGGTTCAAATGTATATTGGTTAAACGTTTGAAGGACAACATAATCTATTTTTTTGCCTACCGTTAGGGCCGTATTTGAGGGTAGGGTCCAAGGGGTTGTGGTCCAAGCTAGCAGATAGAGAGGCACGTCTTTTTGTAAAGCAGCGGGGAGGCTGTTGGGCAGGGCTTTAAATTGGGCTGTAACGGTAGTGTCAGTAACGTCTCTATAGGTTCCGGGTTGATTTAGTTCATGGGAACTAAGACCGGTTCCTGCCATAGGAGAATAAGGCTGAATGGTATAGCCTTTGTAGAGCAACCCTTTGTCATAAATTTGCTTGAGTAGCCACCAAACTGTTTCTATATATTTGGAGGTATAGGTAATGTAAGGATCGTCCATATCTACCCAATAGCCCATTTTCTGGGTAAGTTGATTCCAAAGATCGGTATAGCGCATCACCGCTTTTTTACAAGCTTCATTATAAGCAGCCACACTAATAGATTTACCAATATCTTCTTTCGTAATGCCCAATTCTTTTTCGACCCCCAATTCAACGGGAAGGCCGTGGGTATCCCAACCGGCTTTGCGGTGCACCTGAAAACCCTGTTGTGTCTTATAGCGGCAAAAAATATCCTTAATACTTCGGGCCATCACATGATGGATGCCGGGTTTCCCATTGGCTGAAGGTGGTCCCTCAAAAAAGACAAAAGGGGGTGCCCCTTCTCGTTGCGAAATACTTTTTGAAAAGGTTTGATCTACCGCCCAAAAAGATTCTATTTTTTGCGCAATCCCCGCTAAGTCTAAACCGCTATACTCTGTATATTTCATGTCCTAAATATGCATTCTCCTAAACAGAAGTGCGAAAGTAACCATTTTCATTGAATTTTTAAGAGCAAAAGAAATAACGCAAAGCTTTAAAAAGCGACATTAAGACCAATGTTTAGGCTGCGCCCCGGGGCAGAAATGCCAGAGGCAAAAGTCCTGTAGTGCACATCAAAAATGTTGTGCAAGCCAAAATTGAGCATCGTTTTTTCTGAAAATTGGTGGGTAGCGGTTAGGTTAAAAATCTGCCAAGCAGGGGTGCCAGCATAGTTGAGTAAGTCATTGCCAAAATCACCCAAGAAAGGGGTTTCTTCCAAACCATCTTCTCCTCCAAAGCTATATTTTTCAGGATCTTTAGCGCTATTAAATTGCCATTGAGCCCTTAAATTCCAATGGGCATTGTCATAGTGTAGGGCTACTGCGCCAAAAAAAGGCAATATAGAGGGAAGCGGCCCATAGGGGCTGTTTTGATCTCCCTTGGTGAGGGTGCCATGAGACCGAATAGACCATTCTGATCCCAACGCCAATTCCACTTCAAAGGAGCCTCCATAGAGAAATCGATTGCCTAAATTTTTGTTGGAAATGGTCACCACTTCATTGCCATTGTATAAAATGGTGTTGAGGTTTTCGGTGGTAGTATCGGCAAAAATCACATATTCTGAACGCGAAATGTGGCGGGAAACCAATGTGGTGAATCCCCGGATGCTGAAATAGTTCTTTTGAGCGGGGTTTCCTTTAATTACTCCTAAATCAAAGTTATAGGCATATTCGGGTTTTAAAAAAGAGTTAGGCACAACCAGAGTGCCCTTACTTTCTCTAATTTTTCCAATGTCGTCAATGTTTGGGCTTCTAAAGCCGCTGGAAAAAAGCACATTCCATTGCAGATTTTGTTGTGGGCGATAGATCAAAGCAAAGGTTTCTGTTAGTGCTTTTGAGTTAAGAGCGGCTTGGCTGAGCAAGCTGTTTACATTGTTGGTTTTTTTCCAACGAGCTTCCATATCCGTATAGGTCAAACGAAATCCTGCATTTAAAGAAAGTTGTTCGTTTATGTCCCATATCCAATTGGTATAGGCTGCTAGGGTTGCATAATAGCTGCCGGCACTAGGATAGCGAGAAGGGAGTGCATAGCGGTAGCCATAGGCTGCAATTTGATTGCCTTGCAATTGAAGTTCTCGTTCGTAGGCAAGGGAATAAACATCATTGTAGGTGGCTTCAAAGCCATAAGAAAAATGGTGTTTTGGGGTGAGGTTAAAATCAAAATCACCATTAAGACTTAATACGTTGAGGGTTTCTTCCTGAAACTCTTTGTTGAGGCTTCCAAAACTTCTATTAACACGTGTTTCTTCAATGTTCTGATAGGCAAAAATGATATGTCCTTTTTGCATGAATTTCCTTTCTGGAAAAAGTTTTAGTTTTGGCGCAAATAAAAATCTCTTTTGAGGGCCATAATACCATTGGGCATAGCGCAATTTGTCATTTCGCACTTCGGTGAGCTTGTCAAAGCGGTCAATATTAGAAGAGGTAGAATATTGAATATTGAGTAAGAGTTGTTTTTGTTGAGGTAATTGCAACACAAATTTTTGAAAAAAATCGATTTGGCTATAGCCCGTGTTTTTTTGAATATTTGGGTTTTTATTGGCTAGAGGATTAGCATTGAAAAGTTTATTGCTGTTGTTGGAATAGGTGGGTACAAGCCCCCATTCTTCATAGCCGTGTCTTCGGTTCTTACCCATTCTAATGTCACCAAAATTAGAATAACTCAAGCTGGTTAAACTGGCCCACTTTGCAAAGCTTAATTCAGCAGTAGCATTGTTTGTGGTGCCCCAATTAGCGGAATCAAATTGAGAGGAAATAGAAGTTTTAAGGGTTTCATTGTTGTTGATAAGGGGGGTTTTGGTATAATAGTGAACCACACCGCCTAGAGCATCAGAACCATAGCCCACAGAGGAAGATCCAAAAATGACTTCAACCCGTTCTATATTTAGGGGATTAACAGTGATGGCGTTTTGTAAATGGCCGGTTCTGTAGATGGCATTGTTGAGTCGCACCCCATCAATGACTAACAATACACGGTTTGCTTCAAAACCTCTCAACACGGGGCTACCTCCTCCGCCCTGTGATTTTTGTATACGTACACCAGGACTGATGCTTAGTAAATCGGCACCAGTGGCTGGCTGTTCAAACTGAATGTCTTGAGCGGTGACCACCGCCACTTGTTCGGCAATTTTTTTTCTAGTGGATTCGCTTCGGGCTACCGATAAAATGACCTCTTCTAACTGCTGTTCCAAAGGGGTTAAATATAGGGTTAGCGTATCTTGAGGGAAAAGTTTTTGTTCCCATTTTTGGGTTTGATAGCCATATAAACTTATCTCTAAAAAGCGGGCATTTTCAAATCCTTCCAAAGAGACCATACCCAAACTGTCTGCAATCTTCATCAGCGTTTTGGTTTCCTCTGTAACCAGCGCCTGCTCCAAGGGAGTTTGGGTTTCGAAGTCTTTCACTTGAAGATGCTGGCCTTGCGCTGCTAGAGAAAACAATAAGCAGAGTTCCAAAAAGTAGCCAAAAGGATTATTGAAATAATTCATGAAGAACAGGTAGAGACTTTGGCATTTTAAAACGCTGAAGGTGAATTTGATAATACAACAGCAGCTGCTCTAATAACCTTTTTTTATCCGATTTATTGCATTGAATAGTCTTTTCATTATCAAATTTCATGCCGCAAAGAGTCACCCAAGTGTTTTTAAGCGACCCTTCTAAAAAGTGTTGGGTAGGGGCCACGGCAGTTGTGCATCCATTTTGCAAATCAAAAAAGGGATGATGCTCATTTTCGATTAAGGGGAAAAAGCCCATATAGTTAGACAATTGCATCAAAAAAACTAAATGAAAAAAACCAATTCGATCGGATTGATCTAAAATGATCATACTTTGTTTTAAAAAATGAAAAAGATCCGGATTGGGTTGGGCCTCCTCTTGCAACACCTGAAACAAAATTTCAGCAAGAAAAAGGGCCATAGTACTTTTAACAATAACGAAAGGAAGTTTTTGAAAACTGTAGCTCACGCGTGCTTCTTTAATATAACCCAATCGATTGGGGGGCTGCAATGGGGCTTCAATTTCTAAAAGCGATAAAGGTTGAAAATATGATTTTGGCAATACGCTTTTTCGCTTGGCGCTCAAAATGCCCTTAAGCATGTAGGATTGCAGACCATGTCTAAGGGTATAGCAGTGGGCAATGAGACTGCTGTCTCCATATTTTAAGGTTTGAATAACAAGGGCCTCGGTAGTTTCCAAAACCTGTTTGTTTAGACCACTCCTTGGGCAAGCATAGCATCGGCAACTTTCACAAATCCAGCAATATTGGCCCCTTTCACATAATTTATGTGGTCTTTTTCACTGCCATATCGCAAACAAGATTGATGAATGTCGCTCATGATGTTTTTAAGTCGATCATCAACTTCTTCACGAGTCCAGCTGTAGCGGAGGGAGTTTTGTGCCATTTCTAAACCAGAAACGGCCACACCACCTGCATTAGAAGCTTTTCCAGGAGCAAATAAAACCTTGTGGGCAATAAAGGTATGAACAGCCTCAGGAGTTGAGGGCATGTTGGCTCCCTCACCCACGGCAAAGCAGCCATTTTTCACTAGGGTCTCAGCATCTTTTTTGTCCAATTCATTTTGAGTAGCGCAAGGTAGTGCAATATCACAGGGCACTTCCCAAGGCCTTTTATTGGCGTGGAAGCTTGCTTTGGGGTAGGCTTTTACATATTCGTTAATTCGCCCTCTTCTATTGTTTTTTAAATCCATAATAAAGGCGAGTTTTTCTTCGTCAATACCGGCTTCATCATAAATATAGCCAGAGGAGTCAGATAGGGTTAAAATTTTTGCTCCCAATTGGATGGCCTTTTCAGCAGCATATTGTGCCACATTGCCCGAACCCGAAAGCACTACTTTTTTGCCTTCTAAAGAGTTTCCTTTATTGATTAGCATTTGTTGTGTAAAATAGACCACACCATAGCCGGTGGCTTCTGGGCGAATGAGAGATCCTCCCCAACTCACCCCTTTTCCGGTGAGCACGCCCGTAAATTCATTTTTCAAGCGTTTGTATTGTCCAAACAAATAGCCAATCTCACGACTGCCCACACCAATATCCCCAGCCGGAATGTCTCGGTTGGGTCCAATATGCCGAAAGAGTTCGGTCATAAAACTTTGACAAAAGCGCATCACTTCGGTATCTGATCTTCCTTTTGGATTAAAATCAGAACCCCCTTTTCCGCCTCCCATGGGTAGGGTGGTGAGGCTGTTTTTAAATATTTGTTCAAAGGCTAAAAATTTTAAAATGCTCAAATTAACGCTAGGATGAAAACGCAAACCTCCTTTATAGGGACCAATAGCTGAATTCATTTCGATACGATAGCCGCGATTAACTTGAATTTCTTCTTTGTCGTCTATCCAAGCCACGCGAAAAGAAACCACCCGTTCAGGCTCCACCATGCGCATTAAGATGTTTTGACCATAATAAATATCGTGTTCAACAATGTAGGGAATAACCGATTCGGCTACCTCGGTAACAGCCTGTAAAAATTCTGGCTCGTTTTGATTGCGCTGATTAACATGCTGCAAAAATTTTTGTATGATGGCGTCCATTAAAATCTATTTAGTGTTTCTTGTAAAGATACTATAAAGGGTTTTATTGCACTAGGGGGAACTAGCCAAAAAGATATTCTACAACCGCTTTTACATTGGAAAAAGGCAGCACTTTTATGGTGGTGTCTTGCGGGGTTGATTTAGAAAATTTGGAGACAACAATCTCCTGAAACCCCAATTTTTGAGCTTCAAAGATGCGTTGTTCTATTTTTGGAACGGGTCTAATTTCTCCTGAAAGCCCTATTTCAGCAGCAAAACAAATACCTTCCGGTAGGGGTAGGTCATGATAACTCGATAGAATGGCCGCCACTACGCATAAATCTGTAGCAGGATCTTCAATGGTGAGTCCCCCCGTTACATTAATAAACACATCTTTGGCACCCAAGGCAAATCCGGCTCTTTTTTCTAACACGGCCAAAAGCATATTGAGACGTTTGCTGTTAAAACCGGTGCTGCTGCGTTGTGGGGTGCCATAAACTGCTGAACTCACCAAGGCTTGCACTTCTATTAGCAAAGGCCGTAGCCCTTCCATGATGACTCCAATGGCATGACCACTAAGCGGGCCATCTTTTTCTGAAATTAACAACTCACTTGGATTGGAAACCGCACGAAGACCATCGGCTTGCATTTCGTAAAGGCCAATTTCAGAAGTGGCTCCAAAGCGATTTTTTTGAACCCTTAAAATTCGATATAAATGGTTTCGGTCGCCTTCAAAAAGGAGGACGGTGTCCACCATGTGCTCCAAAATTTTAGGGCCCGCCAAGGAGCCATCTTTGGTGATGTGGCCCACTAATATAACAGGCGTGTGGGTGGCTTTGGCAAAGCGTATCAATTCGTTTGTGCAGGCTCTAATTTGCGAAACACTACCAGGACTGCTTTCAATTTGAAGGGTGTGTAGGGTTTGAATGGAATCGATAATGAGGCAATCGGGGCTTAGTTTTTTGAGTTGCTCAAAAAGGGTTTGGGTTTGGGTTTCACTCAAAATGTAGCAATCTTCAGTAGCCACTCCCAAGCGTTGGGCTCTTCGTTTAATTTGCTGTGGACTTTCTTCACCTGAAACATATAAAATTTTCTTTTGCAATTGCAGGGCGAGCTGAAGCAACAGGGTTGATTTTCCAATGCCGGGTTCTCCGCCCAGCAAAATGACCGCTCCAGGCACAAGACCTCCACCCAACACTCTATTAAATTCAGCATCTGGGGTATGTGTTCTGGGCATTTGCTCCAAATCAATGTCGGCAATGGGTGTTGGGAGTGCTGCACTAGAGAAAGAATTGGAGCTTTCCCAAGGGGCTTTTTTTTCGGTTTTGAGCACTTCTTCTACCAGGGTGTTCCATTCTTTGCAAGCACTGCATTGACCCTGCCACTTCACAAATTGAGTGCCACAATTTTGACAGAAAAAGGCTTTTTTAACTTTGGCCATTTTGAGGATTTAGTCCATTTTTTTGCGATTTACTAAAGGTAACACAAAAAACGAAAGCCCTCCAAAGAAGAGAATCATTAGCGTTTGTGCGCTCCACATAATCCAGCCAAAGGCCAGCCCTACTTCAGTTGAAATGCCATAGGCCGCAAGAATCATCCCCACAGCATAGGGATAAATGCCAATGCCACCATTGGTAGCCGATATGGTTAGCCCACCCACCACAAAGGCAGGAAGCATGGCAATTAGAGTGAGTGAACTCGTTTCTGGCAAACACCATTTCACGACATAAAACATGGCTAAATACATGAGCCAAATAAAGAGCGTATGAAAGACAAAGGCGCCTTTTTTAGGCATTTTTTTGATAGAAAGGATTCCTTCTAAAAGGCCCCTGAGGAGGTTTTTTATTTTTAAAACAAGGGGGTGTTTGTTGGTTTTGAAGAGCTGTTTTAGAGAAAAAAAGAGAATGAGTGCTATACCAACCCCAATAAAGAGAAAGGTGAAATTAATTTCTTTTTGGGTTAAAAAGTCATAAATCAAATCAAATTGAAGGCCAAGCGCAAGCGCAATACAAAGGGCCAACATCACCAAATCAATTAAGCGTTCTGTGATAATGGTGCCAAATCCTTTTTCAAAGGGAATGTTTTCATAAGTGGTCAGGGTGGTGGCCCGAAACACCTCCCCAGAACGGGGTACGCCTAGGTTGGCTAGGTAGGCAATCAAAACGGCTAAAATGCTGTTGTGCAATTTGGGTTTATAGCCCATAGGCTCTAGCAAAAAAAGCCAGCGATAGGCCCTAGATAGATGACTTAAAACGGCAAAAAGAGCCGAAAGAAAAAGAAAGCGCATATCAGCACTTTGGATATAACCCACAATTCGTTTGCGATCTTCAGCGGTAGTGCTTTGGTAGGAGAGGTAGATAAAAAAAAGACCTATGGCCAAGGGGAGAAGAACTTTTAAAACCGTTTTAAGCGACTTCAAAACTCAATCTAGGGTGTTGGTTTGTTCGTTGGGAAAAATCATGGTAGGGTTAAAGTCTTTGGCTTCTTCCGGAGTCATTTGGGCGTAGCTGATGATGATGACAACATCTCCCTTTTGCACCAGTCTAGCGGCAGGGCCATTTAGGGTTACCTCACCTGAACCGGCAACTCCTTCAATAACATAGGTTTCCAATCGGGCGCCATTGTTAATGTTAACGACCTGTACTTTTTCGCCCACCATTAAATTGGCAGCGTCAATTAAGTTTCGATCAATGGTAATGCTACCAATATAATTTAGGTCAGCCCCTGTAACGGTTACCCGATGAATTTTCGATTTTATCAGCTCAATTAGCATGGGCCAAAGGTAATTTATATTTTGCTTATGGACATATTATCAATCAACCTAATTTGTCCCATAAAACCGGCCATAAAAGCCCGATAACTTTTACCGGGTTTTATTTCATCTATGGGGCAAAGAGTTTCTGTATCGGCAATTTCAAAATAGTCTAGATCAAATCCTTTTTGTTTGCACTTTTGTGCTACCTGCTCTTTGAGTTCAGCAACAGAAAGGTGTTTGATGTTTTTCGTTACCCAAAAAAGGGTTTCGCTAAGCAAAGCAGCTTGTTCTCTTTGAGCCGTTGTGAGTAGCGTGTTTCGGGAGCTCATGGCCAGGCCATTGGGTTCACGCACAATGGGGCAGCCAATTATGTCAATGGGCCATTGTTTTTGATTGGTTAAGGCTTTAATAATTTGAAGCTGCTGAAAATCCTTTTCACCAAAATAGGCTTTTTGGGGCTGAACGAGTGTAAAAAGTTTTTCAACTACAGTAGCCACACCTTGAAAGTGATGGGCCCTTGCAGCCCCTTCCATAAAACGTTCTAAACTGCCAAATTGATAGTTTTTGGTCTGAACAAAAGCGCCATATAATTCTTCAACAGTAGGGGCAAATACCACAATGGAGTTGGCAAAGGGAGCCAAAATTTGAAGGTCATCAGCTAAGTTTTTTGGATAGTTTTTGAGGTCGTTAGTGTTGTTGAATTGTGTGGGATTAACAAATATGCTCACTACCGTCAAGGGGTTTTCCTGCACCGCTTTTTCCACTAGGGAAAGATGACCGGCGTGCAAAGCGCCCATAGTGGGCACCAATCCTAATGCCGCTTTTTTTTCATGCAAGAATGCTAGAAGGGCTTCTTTTGTTTGATAAACCTGCATGAATTAAATAAATTATAGGGGCTAAAGTAGGTAGTTTTTAGCTCATTTAACTATAAATTTCGTAAATTCGCACCACTTTTAAAACAAGATGGTGCCGTCCAAATTATGAAAGACAAAAAAGTACTTATCATTTCTTCTGAAGTCGTTCCCTACCTGCCACAGACGCCTCAAGCAGTAAACGCTTTTAAGATTCCTAAAACCATTAATGATCATGGGGGGCAAACCCGTATTTTCATGCCTCGTTATGGCCTTATAAACGAAAGAAGACATCAATTGCACGAAGTCATTCGCTTGTCGGGGATGAATTTGGTCATCAATGATATAGACACCCCTTTGATTATTAAAGTGGCTTCTATTCCCAAAGAACGCATGCAAGTCTATTTTATAGACAATGAAGAATATTTTAAACGCAAAGGCATTTTATCAGACGCCAATGAAAAGCTCTTTAAAGATAATGATGAGCGCATGATATTTTTTACCAAAGGCGTTATAGAAACCGTTAAAAAATTGAACTGGTCTCCAGATATTATTCACCTACACGGGTGGTTTACTTCTTTGTTTCCACTCTATTTAAAAACATATTATAAAGATGAACCGCTTTTTGCAGATAGCAAAATTGTGGTTTCTTTCTACCCCAAAGATTTCAAAGGAAATTTGTCTAAAGACCTACATGAAAAGCTGATGTTTGATAAGATTCCGGAAACAGAAACAAAAGCCCTTGAGCAAGCTGACTTTGAGCACTTGTCTCAAATGAGCGTGAAACACGCCGACGGCTTTGTGATTTCGGATTCTGAAGTAGAGCAAAGTTTAGTTGATGTTGTGGCGGACTCTAAAAAGCCCTATTTATCTCATGAGGTCCTAGAGGAAGACCACGCCTATGTTGATTTTTATTCTGAAAAAATTATCTAAGCAAATGTTTCGAAACGCCTCAGTAGCCTACCTTGGTTTTCTAATGGTTTTGTTGTCTTGCGAAAAAGATTTTCATCAAGTTAGTGGAACCCTTTTTACCGCTGAAGCCCTCCAATCAAAAGCGTTAAAGGTATCAGTAAACACTTTTCAAGAGGGAATAACTTCCGTTGCCAGCAATAATTTGCCTTTGGGCCAATTGGGTCAAATCAACCACCCTGTTTTTGGCCTATCAGAAGCACAAATTGTATCGCAACTCAACATTGGAATAGACCCCTATTTTGGCAACTTTCGCCAAGCCATAGAAGACAACCCCAATGAAAATAATATTAGCCAAATCCCCGAAAAAGAACAAGTAAAAGCGGTTTATCTCGAAATTCCATTCTTCACCAATCAACGGGATACAGACAACGATGGCGTGGTTGATGCCTTTGATGCTGACCCTAATGACCCAGACAGCAATTCTGACAGTGATGAACTAACGGACCTGCAAGAGACCCAAGCCAATTTAAATCCCCTAGATCCAGACAGTGATGGCGACGGAATTTTAGACCACGATGATGAAGACAGCAGCTCCTACGATAGCGAAAACAACACCTATAAGATTGACTCCCTCTACGGCAATAGACAAGCCACATTTAACCTAAAAGTGGCACAACTCACCTACTACCTCAATAATTTAGACCCCAACAAAAACTTTGAAAAAGCCCAATTGTATTATTCCAATCAAGATTTTTTTAGTGAAGGGTTTTATGGAGCAATGCTTCACGACGGTCCTGTTGAATTAAATTTTGAAGAATTACGGTTTAATTATAAAGAAGATGACCCTGAAACGGAAGATATAGACGAAACCACCAAGGTGGAAACCCGCCTTACACCAAGACTGCGAGTGCCGTTAGATAAGGCTTTTTTTCAACAGTATATACTCGATAAAGAAGATGATATAGCATTGGCAAACAATGCCAATTTCAACCAATATTTTAGAGGCATTATTATCAAAGCCGATTCTTTTTCGGATGATTTATATATGTTACTCGATATTGCCAACGGAGTTATCAAAATTGAATATACTTTTGAAGAAAAAGACAGCAACGGCACCCTTGACACTACCGATGATGATACTCTTGTAACCTCAGAAAAAACCTTTGAAATGTCATTCTCTGGCATTCAAGTGAATACGTTAAAAAACAGTGCTTTTGATGCTGCCATTTCTCAACAAATGGCTCTTTCTGAACAGGGACAACAGGCCGAAAAACTCTATGTTAAAAGTGGGCAATGGCATGGAAGATTGCGTTTATTTGGCACTTCCCAGGGAACGGTAGATACGGACCTATTGGATTCGTTACGAAATCAAAACCAATTGCTCAACGAAGCACGACTAAATTTTTATGTGGACAGCCCTCAGTTTCTCAACAAAGAATTGATTCCACCCCGCCTCTATCTTTATGACCTTACTAATGGCACGCCTCTTTTAGATCAGAGAATTGACGATTCAGAAAATGAAGAGGCTACCAATGCTTCCAAAATACGATTTGGCGGGTTGTTAGAATATGATGAAACCAACAGACCCTATCGCTATGTGTTCACCATCACCGAACACGTGAGTAATATTTTACGTCAAGATTCTACTAATGTAGATTTGGGCTTGGTGGTTTCTGCAGACGTGACCAACCTGAGTTTCAGAAAAGCCAAAAGTCAAAACGAAAACAGCCTTCAATACCCTACTGCTGCGGTGCTTAATCCGCTAGGGGTTGTGTTGATAGGATCTGGTGACAATCAGGAAGCAGAAGAAAAAAAGGTGCAGCTCGAATTGCTCTTCACAGCCTTTTAGAAAAACCAAAGCCAGCAGTAGTAGCCCCCTAGAACCACAACCAGGCCAACGCTGCCCTGCACTAAAGTGCCTAAGGTATGTGTTTTATAGGCGGTCTTAACATCCATTTGACTCATTTGAGAGACAATCCAAAAATAAGAATCGTTGGCATGTGACACGGTCATGGCTCCTGTTCCAATGGCCATAATAGCCCAAACTTTACCCATTTCACTATCTAAGCCGAGTAACGATAAAAGCGGAAACACGATAGAAGCGGTTGTAATGATGGCAACCGTTGAAGAGCCTTGAGCTGTTTTGAGTAAAGCTGCAATGAAAAAAGGAATGAGTAACCCCAATTGATCCAAAGTGGCCATAGTGGCTAAATGCTCTTGCAAGGAAATTTGACCAATCATTTTTCCCAAGGCACCCCCCATGCCTGTAATCAAAAGAATGGGTATTGCTTGTTTTATGCCTTTTGTGGTGGCCTCTCTAAGTCCTGTTTTGCCAAAAGGACTCAAGAGCAAAAAGGAAAAGCCCATTCCAATACCCAAGGCCGCGATGGGGTTGCTTATCAATAGCAAAGCTTTCTCAGCCTGCTCAGGCAGGGTTTCTTTGGGAATGAATGCCCCTAGGCACATTAAAAGTAAGGGTAGCAAAATAGGGAGAAATGCTTTTGTTAAGGAGGGTAATTGTTCAGTAGTCAAGGCAGGTGCAGCGAGCTCATGACCTTGGTCAACATAAGGATATTTTTTACTTAAATAAAGAGCAAACACACCGCCTACCAGTATTAAAATAAAAGCAATAACGGCTCCCGTAATGATGAGAAATGAAAGATTGGATAATTCGAGATTGGCAGCTGCAGCCAAGGGCCCCGGCGTAGGTGGAACCAAAACATGGGGAGCAAAAAGGCCAGTAGATAAGGCCACACTTAAACCTACTAAAGAAGTTTTTGTTTTATGGGCTAAACTTTTGTTAAGTTGAGCAAGAATAACAAAAGCAGCATCACAAAAAACGGGAATAGAAACCACATAGCCAATGCAACTAATGGCTAGGGGAAGGGGCAGCTTATGCAAATAGTACAGCAACCCATTGGCTAAAGCTTGTGCGCCACCCGAGCGTTCTAGTGAAGTGCCAATGAGTGTGCCAAACAGAATGAGGAGACCAATGCCTTGCACTGTTCCTCCAAAGCCCTTTATGAGCGTGGCAAATACCGTAAAAGGAGCTAGCCCTATGAGAAACCCCAAGCTAATTGCGCCTATTAATAACACTAAAAAGGGATGCAGTTTAAGACGGGATGTTCCTACAACAACCCAAACCATTACAGCGAAAACCGAAAGCAGTGCAAAAAGCATAGGCTACAAATTTAGGAGGTTTTTAAGGTGTTTAAAGCAATTTTAAGTTGGTTAACCAGGTTTTCTTTGGCATTGGCCATAGCTTCTTCTGTGCTTTGGTGGTCTGGTGTACAGTCAAAAACTCGGGTTCCCTTGGGGAGGTTCATGTAGTCTAGCGGCTTCGCAGTGGTTCCGGCAAAAATATAGGTTGGGATGTTTTGACGCGCTGCTCGTTGAGCGATTTTGAACGGCAGTTTTCCTTGTGCACTTTGACTGTCAAATCGGCCTTCACCAGAAAAGACAATATTGGCTTTTTGGAGGGCTTCATCCAAGCCTGTTTTTTTGGCTAAAAGATCAAATCCGCTTTGCCAATTAGCCCCTAGCAATCCTTTAAGGCCAGCGGCTACACCACCAGCAGCACCTCCCCCGGGGAGTGTTGCTAGATTTTCGGCATGCTCAAGCTGTTTTATAAAGTGAGCGCCATTGGCTTCTAACATTTTTACAATTTTAGGAGTGGCTCCTTTTTGTGGGGCATAGACATGAGCAGCACCATTTCTCCCTAAAAGAGGATTTTGTACATCGCAGGCAATTTGCAACGTCACTTTGTTTAAACGAGGGTCTAAAGTGGTCTTGTCAACCTTGCTGAGCTTTCCTAATTGCTCTCCGGAAGGAAAAAGAGAGGCCCCGCTTGCTGTGCGTAGTTTGCCTCCCAAAGCCACAAAAATTCCAGCTCCTAAATCATGTGTGGCACTGCCGCCAATGCCAACAATTATTTTTGTGCACCCTTGGTCTAACGCGTGTTTAATTTGCCAACCAACACCCAAGGTGGTTGTTTTAAGCGGATTGCGTTCCGATTTTTGGAGGTTTACCAATCCGGCACTTTGAGAGAGTTCAATCCAGGCAGTGGCCTCTTGTGAAAACTTAAAGTATGATTTTTGGATGGGTCTATTGAGGGCATCAACCGTTTCACAGGGCACCAATTGGCCCAAAGCTTTTTGTTGAAGGGTGTCTAGAGCTCCCTCTCCACCATCAGAAAAAGGAAAGGCCATGCAATTGCTTTTGGGCAAAAAGGCGGCAATGCTGTCCTGCATAATTTGCGCCACTTCTTTGGCGGTAAGACTTCCTTTAAAGGAATCGGGAAGGAGTAAAAACTGCACTAACGAGAACTTTAAACAAAGAAAAGCAATCTGAAGAACATCTAAAAATGGAGTTTTAGAAGTTTAGCTGTTCTTAATAGCTTTCATGATAAGTGGGGCATGTTCTCTGGAATTTTCAATAAACCATTTGTTGGTTTTATATCCTCCACACACAACTCCCGCTAAAAAGACACCCGGAACTGATTCCATGGTTTTAGGGTTGTATTGAGGGGTTCTGTAGGCATCTTTTTCAAAGGTTACACCCAAAGACTCGAGCAATGCAAAATTGGGTTGATAGCCTGTCATGGCTAAAACAAAATCGTTGTCAATACAATGGGTTCCAGAGTTGTTTTTAAAATAAACTTGGGTGGGGGTGATTTTGGTTAGGGTGGTATTGAAATGAGCGGGTATGCTGCCTTCTTCAATGCGGTTGATGATATCTGGGCGCACCCAATATTTTACATTAGGGCCAATTTCAGGCTCCCTAATGAGCATGGTAACACTTTTAGCTCCTTTGCGATAGGTTTCTAGGGCTACGTCTACTGCAGAGTTGGCGGCACCCACTACGGCAATGTTCATGCCAAAAAAGGGATGCGGTTCGCGATAATAGTGCAACACCTTTGGCAATTCTTCTCCTGGCACATTTAAAAGATAGGGTGCGTCATAGAATCCAGTGGCCACAATCACATTTTTGGCTTTGTAGGTTGCTTTAGGCGTGTGGACAACAAATTCATCTTTTCGGGTCTTAATAAAGTTGACCATTTCATAAAGATGCAGGTTCAAGCGCCAATGTTCAGCCACCCGTCTGTAATATTCGAGTGCTTCGGCACGGGTAGGTTTGGGTTGATGTGAAATAAACGGAACCTCCCCAATTTCCAATCGATCAGAAGTTGAAAAAAAGGTCATGTTGAGGGGATAGTTATAGATGGAATTAACCAAAGGCCCTTTGTCTAAGATGACATAACGCAAGTTATTTTTTTGAGCCTCAATGCCGCAGGCTAAGCCAATTGGGCCTGCTCCAATAATGATTACATCAAACATAGTGCAAAAGTAAAAATTCCTTTTTACTTAATGATGCATAGATATAAACTATAGAATAAAAAAAACAATAAGAATAAGCCATGATATAATTAAAAATTAAACGCTTTTATGGGGTTAATGCGTTTGATTATAATAAAAAACAATCGAATTAGCTAGACTAATAAGATTCTTTGTCTAAACAAAAGACTGCCCACACTTCCCACGCAATATATTAGGGCCACAAGCCCGCCACAATAGTGGTGTATGGCTAGGGTGCTGAGCCACCACCAGAGAGGAAAAAGAAACGCTCCAGCAGCATATTTTAGTGAGCTAACAAAGACTTCATCGGGAAATTTATGGATGATGATTCTGGTAATCCAAAGGGGTAGCAGGTTGGGCAAGGCCAAAAGAATGCCCCATAACTTTTTATTAGGACCTGCTTGGGGTGGAGCCAACTCCTTTTCGGCTCTCAATTTTGCTTTTAATTCCTCAAATCCAAGGCGTGTATTGTGGGCGTTAATCCCTTTTTTGAGCTTATTGTAGTTGTCAGAATTTTCGGGTAGCCAAAGGCAGACTTTCATAGCATCGGCCAGTTTTTCTTTTAATTGATTGATATTTTGAGGTTCGGGCTGGTCTGTTTTAATAAAATCTTGTACCAAAATGGGTTGGCCAAAAACCAAATGCAGCGTGCAACGGGGCTGTTTGTGATGCCCATAGTTAATGCCTACAGGTTGGAGATAAATTTTTTGATTGGGATTTTTAAGTTGAGCCTGATAGACTAATCGACTGCTACCTTTGGAAAGGTTTTGTAAATAATATTCATCATGGTGCCCGCCCTCCGAAAACATGAGTATGTTTTCTCCTTTTCCTAAAAGGGAGAAGCATTTTTCAAAAGTAAGGTCGTTTTTCTTTAAATTTTGATACCCATTTCGGATGCGATAAACCGGCAACATTTTAAAGGCATCAAAAAGCCATCTTTGAGGGCCGTTAAATACATCTGCACGCGTGAGCGAGGTAATGGTTTTGGGCGTAAAAGCTCCAATGAGCAAGGGGTCTAAAAAGGCACCCTGGTGATTGGGAGAAAAAAGAATTCCGCCTTTTTTGGGGATGTTTTCTTGGCCATAAATTTTAACTTCTCTAAAATAGCCGTAGGTGTAGATCTTAAAAAAATATTTAAAGAAAAAATATAGAAATTGTTTCAACAATGATTCGATTTTTATGGGTTGCTTCGTTAGAATTATACTGCTAATTAAAGCATAAAATTAGAGAATCTTGTAGTGAAGATTAGAGCAAAAAAAGATTTGAAGTAAAATTTAGACAGTTGACACCCCTTTAAAGTTAAATGAGAATTGAAGGAGCTAATGGAAAATATTTATTAAATTTGAGAAAAAGTGCTGAAGGATTTCCTTCATTTTCCCCATTCAAAAAAATTAGAAAAAACAAAAACAAACTACACATTTTATGAAACACAGGCTTTCTTTTAAAGCGCTTGCATCGGCGGTATTGATGTTTAGCGCAACGCTACTTCATGCTCAAAGTACAATTTCGGGAGTGGTGACCGACGCAGAAACTCAGGAATTATTACCTGGAGCCAACATTATTGTGGTGGGTTCTAACACAGGAACTACCTCCGATTTTGATGGAAATTTCACTCTAAGTACAGCTGCTTCTCCACCTTTTACGGTAGAGATCAGTTCCATTGGTTTTGCCAGTCAACGTGTTGAGGTGACTGCCGCAGACCAAACCATCAATGTGCAACTGGTACCCGGTCAAAATTTAGATGAGGTCATAATTTCTGCTTCGAGAAGATCAGAAAAAATGCAAGATGCCCCGGCTTCGGTATCCTTAATTACGGCTAAAGAATTACGCAATTCTCCCAACGTATCAGATCCGGTGCGAAACCTAATCAATATCCCAGGGATTCAAGTTCAACAGCAATCGGCTAATTCGCTCAATATTGAAATGCGCGCTGGTTCAGGTGTTTTTGGAACTTCAACTTTTCCCATTTTAGATTATCGCTATTTGGTTACACCCTCTGCCGGTGTGTTTTTAAGCTATCAAACAGGCTTGTCAAACATTGACATAGAACGGGTTGAAGTGGTTCGAGGAGCAGCCTCTGCCCTTTATGGGCCAGGAGTGACTTCTGGTGTGGTTCATTTCTTATCGAAAAAGCCAATTGATTATCCTGGAACCACCATTGAAATGTATGGCGGGAATTTATCTTCATTTGGAGGAGCCTTACGTCATGCCGGACGCAATGAAAATAAAACTTTTGGCTACAAGATAAACGTACGCTATAATCGCGGTAACGAATTTGGTCTTGACCCCGTTGAGGATGCTAGTTTCATTTCCTCATTCCAAAATAGTGTTCGTCAACCCGCAATAAAGAACAAGATAGTAGACGCTACACAGCAGGGAACAACGCTTTTAAATGAGTTAGATTTAGACACCGATAACGATGGAAACCCCATGGCTTCTGAATATAAAAACGTGGCCTTCAATGCACACTTAGAGTTTAGACCCAATGACAAAACTTCAGGTGTTGTAGCTGGTGGTGTAAACAACGGAAGCGGTTTGTTTTTCAACTCACAAGGACCAGGGTTCACCCAAGGAAACGACTATTGGGCTCAAGCACGTCTCACTTCTGGTGGCCTTTTTGCTCAGGCCTACTACAACTACAATGATGGAGGAAGTGCTGAGAATCCCACCTTTTTATATTTAACCGGCTTTAGACAGGTTGCCAAAAGAGCCTCTCTTGAAGCCCAATTGCAATATAACTTTGACGCACCCAATTTCCTCGATTCCAATTTTACCATTGGAACAGACTATAGAAATACAGCTTCAGATTCTGAATATACGCTCTATGGAAGAAATGACGATGATGATCCCTAT
The DNA here is from genome assembly GCA_964386915.1 of uncultured Flavobacteriaceae bacterium. Taxonomy (GTDB): domain Bacteria; phylum Bacteroidota; class Bacteroidia; order Flavobacteriales; family Flavobacteriaceae; genus JADHMP01. The sequence continues at coordinate 65,109 of CAYLUQ010000011.1, forward strand.
GTCATCACGGGGGTTTATGGACAAGGCACCTCGCGTTTAGGCGATAAGGTTGACTTGACCTATGCTTTGCGTTATGATCGTTTTAATTTTGTGGATGAAGGTGCAATTGCCCCTCGAGTAGCTTTGGTCTATAAAGTGAGTCCTAAAAGCTCGTTGCGCTTGTCCTATAACGTGGCCACCTTTGGCCCTAGTGCGTTAGAAACCTATATTGATTTTCCTGTTTCCACTCTTGCACCTGGGGTGTTAGACGTTTGGCTATCGGGACAAATCGAAAATCAAGGGTTTAATCCCGGTGCCGGAATTGAATTGACTGGAGCCAACGGACTTACCTTGCCTCATGGCACTCCTGGGCTTCCATTGGCGGTTCCCTATGGTGCCGTGGCAGCACCAACTCTTGAGGGTCTTTATGGAATCCTTGGTGCCAGTGCTCAGACAGCAGGTCTTTTACCATATGTACAAAATTTCTTTAACAACTATCAAGGTCCCAGTGGCTTAACGGGTTCATTAACACCTTATAACTTGTTTAATAATGAAGCCATGCCAACGTTAGATGAAACGTCTTCTGCCGCTATTGGAACCTTAAAGTCTTGGGAAGTAGGTTACAAAGGTTTATTAGGAGACAAATGGTCCTTAGGAGTTGATGTTTATACCTATGAGCGTACTGGGTTTACTCAATTTACCGCTATTGGCCCTACCTATCGCTTAGGGGGTATTGAAGGCATTGCGGGTGATTTAGCTGCTGCTGTCAGCTCTGATTTTGGAGCCGATCCAGTGATTCAAGCCGTGATTGCTCAAGGCACCACTGCTGCTGTAAACGCACAAGTGCAAGCAGGAGTAGAAGCTCAATATACGGCCTTAGGCATTCCAGAAGCCATTTGGGCAACAGGAGCACCTGCCAATGCTCTTTTCCCAGGCTCAGACCCAATTCCTTCTGTAGCTGCTGCTACTGCTGCTACTGCTGCTGACATTATTCCAGGAGCTATTGCCGCTGCTACTCAACAATTAGTTGGAGGAGTTGCCCAAGCCTTTACACAAGGAGGTGCGGGCTATGCTTCTGCAGTCACTCCAATTGCCTCAGTTTTTGGAGCTGTGGAATCTAATAGAGTGCCTCAAGGCGATGGTATCACGCACATTCCTGCAGGATATAGACGTTTTGGAGACGCCACCCGTAGCCACGTTGGAGCCGATATTTCTTTAAAATATAGAGCTTCTGACAATTGGTCTTGGTGGGCCAATTCTTCTTGGTTAAGCCAAAACAAATGGATTCCAGGAGAAGATAATGATGACGACCTTCCTTTTTCGAGCTATTTAAACGCCCCAGCTTTTAAATACAGAATGGGAGTTAATTTTACGGGTGATGATGGCTTTAGAGCTTCGTTAGCTTTCCAGCACGATGATGAATTTGAATCCAATCAAGGGTATTTTTCAGGTATAGTTCAAGCCAAAAACCTATTCGATTTAAATTTAGGTTATCAAATCTCTGAAGGATTTGGGTTAGATTTATCAGCCACCAACTTATTTAATCAGGAATATAGAGCATTTCCAAGCATGCCAGTCATAGGAAGACGTGTATTCTTGAAAGCCATAATTGATCTGTAAGCCCTTTGCAATACAATTTGAGAAAAGGGAGCTTTTTTAGGCTCCCTTTTTTTAGCAAAAAACCTAAAAATTGGTAGTGTATCTATCCCTATCCTACTATATTTGCAGTGCAAAAAATAAAACCAATTAAAATGGCGCAAACGCAAGGCATTGTATCTCAAATTATCGGTCCAGTTGTAGACGTAGAATTTGCTGGAGAAAACAGCGAATTACCCAAAATTTATGATTCACTAGAAATTAAAAGAGAAGATGGTTCCACTTTGGTATTGGAAGTCCAATCGCATATTGGCGAAGATACCGTGCGCACCATTTCTATGGACTCCACAGACGGTCTGAGCCGCGGAGTTAAAGTTGAAGCCACTGGAGCACCTATTCAAATGCCTACAGGAGAATCTGTTTACGGACGCTTGTTTAATGTGATTGGAGACGCCATTGATGGCATGGAAAATTTACCCAAAGCAGGAAATGATGGGCTGCCCATTCACAGAGAAGCCCCTGCTTTTGAAGACCTTTCCACTTCTACCGAAGTGTTGTTCACCGGAATTAAAGTAATTGACCTCATTGAGCCCTATGCCAAAGGAGGAAAAATTGGATTATTTGGTGGCGCCGGAGTTGGTAAAACAGTTTTGATTCAAGAATTGATTAACAATATTGCCAAAGGACACGGAGGACTTTCTGTATTTGCTGGAGTGGGAGAACGTACTCGAGAAGGAAATGACCTTTTGCGTGAAATGCTTGAATCAGGCATTATTAAATATGGTGACGATTTTATGCACTCCATGGAAGCAGGAGGATGGGATCTTCAAAAAGTAGATAAAAAAGCCCTCAAAGAATCAAAAGCAACTTTTGTATTTGGTCAGATGAATGAACCTCCAGGGGCACGTGCTCGGGTGGCTCTCTCTGGATTAACAGTTGCTGAATATTTCCGTGATGGAGCAGGAGATGGTCAAGGAAAAGACGTGTTGTTCTTTGTTGATAATATTTTCCGATTTACGCAAGCAGGGTCTGAAGTATCGGCCCTTTTAGGACGTATGCCTTCTGCAGTAGGATATCAACCAACGCTAGCCACAGAAATGGGGGCTATGCAAGAAAGAATTACGTCTACCAAAAAAGGATCTATCACCTCTGTACAAGCGGTTTATGTTCCTGCGGATGACCTTACCGATCCAGCACCAGCCACAACTTTTGCGCACTTAGATGCCACCACCGTATTATCGAGAAAAATTGCCGAGTTAGGAATTTATCCTGCTGTGGATCCCCTAGACTCTACCTCTCGAATTCTTACGCCAGACATCTTAGGAGAAGAGCACTATGCTTGCGCCCAACGGGTTAAAGAATTGTTGCAACGCTATAAAGAATTGCAAGACATTATTGCCATTTTGGGGATGGAAGAATTGTCGGAAGAAGATAAATTGGCCGTTGCCCGTGCGCGTCGTGTGCAACGTTTCCTTTCTCAACCCTTCCACGTTGCCGAGCAATTTACAGGAATTCCAGGTGTATTAGTGGACATTAAAGACACCATTAAAGGATTTAATATGATTATGGATGGAGCGTTAGATCACCTTCCAGAAGCTGCCTTTAACCTTAAGGGAACTATTGAAGATGCTATTGAAGCTGGAGAAAAAATGTTAGCAGAAGTTTAGGCGCATGTATATTGATATTGTTTCTCCAGAAGCCACTCTTTTTAGCGGCGAAATAGACAGCCTCACCGTTCCGGGCACCAAGGGTTCTTTTCAGATTTTAAATCAACATGCCCCCATAGTGTCCACCCTAACAGAAGGGAAGGTGAAAATCCAAGGGCAATTAAAACTATCGGAAGAGGTTAAAAGTTTATTCTCACAAGAAAGTGATGGACACTACTATCTTTCTATTCGATCTGGGGTAGTGGAAATACGAAACAATAAGATTATTCTTTTAGCGGAATAGGCTTCCAAACTTTAACAGATACACCTACCTAATTTTGCATTTTTTTGGGAAAATGGCTTCCATTTTTCTCTAATTTTGTCTCTTCAAAAACCCCCTTAATCTTTATTTTCATGAAAATTCTTCACTCTTTTTCCATCTTTATTTTAGCTTTTTTCACTGTTGCGCTACAAGCGCAAACAGACAGTCTTAGCACTGCACAACAACTAAAAGAAGTAGTGGTTTCTAGCAATCGATTGGCGTTGCCTTTTTCACAAAATGAACGCACCGTTCAAGTTATCAATGGCGAAACCTTACAAGCTAGCGGAGTTCCCTCAGTGGCTGTGGCACTTCAACAAATTGCTGGAATTGATATTCGCCAAAGAGGCACCGCCGGCACTCAAGCTGATCTTTATATCAGAGGAGGAGGTTTTGACCAAACATTATTGTTGGTTGACGGCATCAAATTAGACGATGCCCAAACGGGGCATCACACCCTAAATTTTTTGCCACCCATTGAAGTAATTGAACGGATCGAAATAGTCAAAGGGCCTGCTGCTCGTGTTTTTGGACAAAATGCTTTTACGGGTGCCGTGAATATTATAACCAAAAAGAACTTTGAAACAGGTGGCAAAATAGGCCTACAAGCCGGGGCATTTGGGCAACTTTTTATACGTGGGAATTATCAATTTTCAAGTGCTAATACAGCCCTACTTTTGCATGCCGGCAACAACCGTTCGGAGGGCTATCGCTATAATACCGATTTTAAAAACCAAGATTATTTGCTACGGGCCACATTTCTAAAAAACACTACAGCCCCATTGCAACTCATTGGCAGCTTTTCAGACCGGAAGTTTGGTGCTAACGGTTTTTATGCTTCACCCCAAGCCAAAGATCAATATGAAGAAACCCAAGCGCAATGGGCTGCCTTGCAAACACAATGGCAAAAAGGGAAATGGACGTTTAGACCCCAACTCTATTGGAGAGCCGGAGAAGATCATTATATCTATATAAGGCAAAATCCCGCTATTTATGAAAACCTACATACAACTCAAAAAGTAGGAGCTTCTTTTAATGCTACCCATCATGGGGAGTGGGGCGCAACAGGTTTAGGCGTGGATGTTTTCACAAATTCCATTAACAGCAACAATTTGGGTGACCGTTCTAGAAAGGTAGCAGCCTTTTTTGCTGAACACCGCTTTTCTTTGGCGCAGGATCAATTGATAATTACACCCGGAATTGCCTTCAATCGCTTTAGTGATTTTGGCAATTTTACCTACCCTGGTCTTGACTTGGGATTCAAACTTATGCCAGCTCTTTTGTTTTATGCTAATGCAGGCTATACGTATAGAGTGCCTACCTATACAGATCTTTTTTACATTGATTTTACTACGGAAGGCAATGCTTCCCTAAAACCAGAAAAGGCTTTGTCTAAAGAAGTTGGATTTCGATATGTAGCCCCTAAGATGAAGGCCTATATAGCCTATTTTAATCGTAAAGCCACTGATTTAATTGATTATGTAAAATATAACGAGACTTCTAAATGGCAGGCCAACAACATTCAACAACTCATCACCAACGGAATTGAAGCCGAATGGCAATGGCAGTTTACCTTAGAAAATCAGCCTCAAAAAATGATTTTGGGGTATGTGTATTTAAATGACGATTTGGCCAAAGACCTAGTTCCTTTTTCTCGCTACAGCATCAATTCACTACAACATCATTTCACAGCGACCTATCAAGCCCAACTCAATGCCCAATGGCACTTTTTTACAGCCTTTAAATATGGTCAAAGAGAAAAAACAAATGGCTATACGGTGATTGACCTCAATTTGGTTTGGCAACACAAACAATGGGCACTAAACCTAATGTTGAACAATTTATTAGACACCCGCTACACCGAAACTAATTTGGTGCCTATGCCAGGGGCACATGCTCTGGGTGGAATAAGCTATCAATTCTAGAAAGCCTTTTGAAGGGCCGCATAAATACGTTCCTTTTCCCAACCTCTATAGAGGAGATAGTCCATGATTTTTCTTTTCTGCACCAAGGGAGTGTGGTGTTGAACAGCCACCTTTCTTTTGTTAAAAAGCATTTCAAAGGTGGTTTCATATTCTATCTCATCAATTTCTTCCAAGGCTTTGTTGCAATTATAGCCACTTATCTTTCTTCTTTTAAGCTCTAAAACAATGCGGTTTTTCCCCCATTTTTTTTGGGTAAATTTTCCTCGGGCATAACTACAAGCAAAACGGGTTTCGTTTAAAAAATTGTGCTCAATCAAATGGGCTACTATGGGCTCTGCTGTGGCTTTGTGGAGTCCCAAACCATAGAGTTTTTCCCAAACCTCTTGATGACAGCGTTCTTGATAAACGCAAAAGCGCTCCAATTTTTTTTGTGCTTCTATAGGCGTAATGCTGTTTTTTGGCATGCTTAAAAGTAAAGTTTTTGGCTCACTTTTTCAGAACTTGTTTTTTCTTAAAATAAGTAAGTACTCACTTTACTAATCAAAACTATTTTAGTCAAGTGTAGGCAAAAAAAAACCGCCCCTAAAGGCGGTTTATAACGTTAACTTCGGAGTATTTTTTTTTGTTTGTTTAAAAAATGAAACTCCAAATAGCGGTAAGCGTGGCGTGGCACAATATGAATCCACTTTTGGTATTTAAAATACCATTGCGTTCGGACGGATGGAAGTCCTTGCAAAAGATAAGCAGCCACAAAGGGATGAACGTGTAAATAGATCGCTTGACCTTTGTTGCGCTGATTCTTAGTAATTCTACTAAGCTCTGTGTTGATTTTGTCAATTAAAACAATGGGTGCTTCAACCTCTCCATTTCCATTTGGATTGGGTTCTTTGGTTTTGATATTCATTTCGGGTCGCACCCGTTGTCTTGTAATTTGAATGAGTCCAAAACGGCTGGGAGGCAGAATTTTGTGTTTGGTTCTGTCGCCCTGCATTTCTTGCTGTAAATGTTCAAATAGTTTTTTGCGATTGGCATTGGAATTGAGATCAATAAAGTCTACCACAATGATGCCTCCCATATCGCGTAAACGCAATTGGCGGGCAATTTCTGAGGCAGCAATCATATTGACCTCCATGGCAGTGTCTTCTTGACTTTTTGAACGATTTGATCGGTTGCCGCTGTTCACGTCTATAACGTGTAGGGCTTCTGTGTGTTCAATTACCAAATAGGCTCCTTTTTGCATAGAAACCGTTTGACCAAAAGCACTTTTAATTTGCTTGTCTACCCCAAATTTTTCGAAAATAGGAATATGATTGTTATAGATTTTCACAATACCTTGTTTTTTGGGTGCAATGGTGGCGAGATAGTCTTTAATTTCTTGATGCATAATGCGGTCATCTACATGAATTCCGGTGAAATGATCATCAAAAATATCTCGTAAAATAGAAGATGAGCGATTGATTTCACTCAAGGCCTTAGTTGGAAAACTGTCTATAGATTTTAGTTTAATAGACAACTCCTTCCACCTTTTGAGCAGTTGTTGTAAATCGGCATCTAGCGCAGCTACCTTTTGGTCTTTTGCCACGGTTCTAATAATGATGCCAAACCCTTTGGGTCGAATGCTTTGAACTAATTTTTTTAATCTATTTTTTTCGTTGCGGTCTTCAATTTTTTGAGAAATAGAAACCCGATCTGAAAAAGGCATGAGAACCATAAATCGGCCGGCCAAAGAAATTTCCGAACTCAGCCGAGGGCCTTTGGTTGAAATGGGTTCTTTTACCACTTGCACCAAGAGGGTTTGTTTGGGTTTGAGCACGTCTCCAATGAGGCCGTCTTTTTCTATGTCTTTTTCGTAACGAAAATTTTTTAAAAAATAATCTTTGCTTTTACCTGTACTTACCTGTTTAATGTATTTAACGAGTGAAGGAAACTTAGGTCCTAAATCGTGATAGTGTAAAAAACCATCTTTTTCATGCCCCACATCTATGAAGGCAGCATTGAGACCTTGAACGGGTTTCCGGATTTTGGCTACAAAAATGTCTCCAACCGAAAACTTATTGTCCTCCACTTCTCTATTTAGCTCAATTAATTTTCCATCCTTGAGCAGTGCAAAATCAACAACAGAGGAATTCGAACGTATAATTAATTCTTTATTCACTCTGA
>CAYLUQ010000012.1:0-70947 GCA_964386915.1 uncultured Flavobacteriaceae bacterium
AGGGACCAACTGATTATGAGTCAGCTACTCTAACCAACTGAGCTATAGGACCTTTTTAGCGGCACAAATATAGACATACTGGCATCAAGAACAAAGCGCCTATTTGAGTTTATCCTTCTTTTTTAGACCAAACTGCAAACAAGAGAAAAAATCCGGTTCCCATTACGGCAAAAGCAACCGCAGCTAAAAATCCAAACAAGAAATTGTAGGCGTTGTCTTCCACCAATTGAAACAAAGCCGAATCTCGAAAAGGATCATTAAACAAAACCAAATAGAGCGCCACCATATAAAACAGCGCCCCTATTCCTAAAAAAACACTTTTCAACATTGTTTTCTAATTTTAATCTTAAAGATATAAAATCTAAATCCTTTAGAAAACAGAAAAACAAGAAGGCTTCATAAACCTCTAAAAACCCTCACTCCTCCAAATGTTAGTATCTTTACCCAAAAAAGTGAAAAAGCAAAAGCCAGATCAAGTTGCGTGGGACGAAGAAAAAGAGGCTTACATTGCCAAATGGCTTCCCTATGCCAGCTCATTAAGTGGCCCCGTGATTGAGGTGCCCAATGTGGACCATTTCAAAAAGAAAGGAGTAGATGCTGTTTCCAAACATTTCCAAGCTGAACTCGAAGAGCTCAAAGAAAAAATTAAAGCCTTCGTATCCTTGGCTGCCAACACCCAAAAAGTATACAATGCACACTTTAAGTTTGAACCCATAGTGGGCGAAACCTATCACCTCTATCAAGGCCATAACGAACCCTTTTTATCTTTAGTGGCCCCCGAGGAATGGAAACGACCCTATTTGGGTAGCTACAGACTCAATCCGGAATATAAATGGATTCAAGTGTCATGGCCCCCTTCGAGTGATTAAACTTTCAACGCCTTCTCTCTTCAAATTATCCTTATTTTTATACCATGGAGGAAAACCTAAGCGAACGTCAAAAAAAAATCAATAAACTCTTACAACAAGAAATTGCTTTGCTGTTGCAAAAAGCCATTCGGCAGGGGGGGTCTACAAACCTAATGGTTTCTGTTTCAAAAGTGCGGGTCACCGTAGACCTCACCTCGGCTAAAGTATTTGTTAGTTTTTTTCCTTCCCAAAAAGCCTCCGATTTACTCCAAACCCTGCAAGAAAATGCAACCCAACTTAAACACGATCTCTCTCAAATCTTGCGTCACCAGCTCAGACGGGTGCCTGAATTGAATTTTTTTCTAGATGATTCTCTCGATTATGTAGCGCAAATAGAAAACGCTTTAAACCATGGAGATAACCCCATAAAAAACCCTGACACGCTCTCCAAAAGGCAAAAAAAATGAACGCGCCCTTAAAAATTGCTTTGCGCTATTTTTTCTCCAAGAGCAAACAAACGGTCATCAACCGCATCAATACCTTTGCTCTAACCTTAGTTTTTTTGGCCTCCTTGGCCCTTTTTGTGGTGTTGAGTGCTTTTGATGGCTTAAAAGATTTTGGGCTTTCGTTTAGCAATAGTTTCTATCCAGACTTCCTCCTCAAACCAAAACTGGGCAAAACCCTTCAGCTCGATTCTCTTCAACTCCAAGCCATAGAAAACCTTAAACCCATTTTGGGTGTTGCCCCTGAAATTGAAGAAAAAGTTTTTTTAAGCTACCAAGAAAAAAACCAAGTGGCCTATCTAAAAGGGGTCACCTCCTCTTATCATGAAGTGATGCCAATTGAAAATCAGCTCTATGTTGGCAACTGGTTGGAAGAAGGCCCGCAAGCGGTAGTGGGTTTTGGAATTGCCAATGCCTTAAGCCTAGGGGTTAATGATTTTGATGCTTTTTTAGAATTAATTGTACCCAAAAAACAAAACCAAGCACTACTCAACCAAGACCCTTTTGAAAGAAAATCTGCTTATGTGGTGGGGCTCTATCAAATCTCTGAAGAACTAGACCAACAATATGTCTTTGCCAATGCTTCATTTGCTCAAAATTTGCTAGGCCTTTCAGCCAATACTTTTTCTCAAATTGGCCTAAAAGTGACGCCCAATACCCACAAAGAATACCTGCTGGAAAACCTGTCCCCTTTTTTTTCTCAAGAACTCGAAGTCCTCTCTCGAAAAGAGCAAAATGCAGCTTTATACAAAATGCTCAACCTCGAACATCTGGCCATTTATTTCATTTTTACTTTGGTGATGATCATTGCCCTTTTTAATGTCATTGGAGCCATCATCATGATGATATTAGATAAAGAAAAACAACTCAAAATACTCTATGCTATGGGAATTGCCCCTACAGCCATTCGAAACATTTTTTTCCTTGTAGGACTCCTGGTCTGTGGTGTGGGTGGGCTTTTAGGCTTGTTAGCTGGTAGCGCTTTGGTGTTGTTTCAAGATTTTTTCCCCTTTCTTTATGTGCCCGGCACGAGTTTGCCCTATCCGGTTCAATTTCGTTTGGAAAACATCCTAATTGTTTGGACCACCCTCATGGCATTAGGAGCTTTGAGTGCTGCTTGGGCCTGTCGGGGTGTGGTTAGAAAACTTCAGCAAACAGCCCCTGCTGGCTGATCTTTAAAGGCAGAAACGATTTGATCAAAAACAGCAAAAACCTCTTCAGAATGGTTAGTGGTTACCAAGGCTGTTCGATATTCTTTAAAGTTAGGAATACCCTTAAAATAATTGCTATAATGACGCCTGGTTTCCAACACGCCTAAGGTTTCCCCTTTCCAATCTACAGCCATTTCTAAATGGCGGCGCGCTGTTTCTACTCGAGCAGCGATAGAAGCTGGAGACAAATGGGAGCCTGTGGCTAAAAAGTGTTTCACCTCCTTAAAAAACCAAGGATTGCCAATACTAGCACGACCAATCATAGCACCATCTAAGCCAAAATCATCCCGCATTTCTTTGGCACGTTCAGGAGTGTTTACATCTCCATTGCCAAAAATAGGAATATGCATTCTCGGGTTATTTTTCACTGCTGCAATAGGGTGCCAGTCGGCCTCCCCTTTATACATTTGCGCGCGAGTACGACCATGAATGGACAATGCCGCACAACCCACATCTTGCAGGCGTTCAGCCACTTCAACAATTTTAATTGAATCGTGATCCCACCCTAAACGTGTTTTTACCGTTATGGGTAGAGACGTGCGTTTCACCATAGCTTCAGTGAGCTTTACCATAAGGGGAATGTCTTTTAAAATACCCGCGCCAGCACCTTTACACACCACTTTTTTAACCGGGCATCCAAAGTTGATGTCGATAATATCGGGCTTTGAGGCTTCAACAATTTCAACCGATTGCAACATAGAATCTAAGTTGGCCCCAAAAATTTGTATTCCAACGGGTCTTTCCTTTTCGTAAATATCTAGCTTTTGAACACTCTTTGCGGCATCGCGAATCAAACCCTCACTGGAAATAAATTCGGTATAAACCACATCTGCTCCTTGTTCTTTGCACAACGCTCTAAAGGGGGGGTCACTAACGTCTTCCATGGGCGCTAGCAAAAGCGGAAAATCAGGCAAATCTATGGCTCCAATCTTTGGCACTTGAAATTTTTGGTAAAAATAGGCAAAACTTCACTCTCTATCAAAGCCCCCACTTTCTAGCCCTGCAATAAAATCCTCATCCCAATAGGCCATTATTTCCCCGTTTATGAGATGATAGATCCTTGGGGGTGGTTCTCCAATGAGGCTAAAAAAGGTGTTGGTGTCTATAAAAGCATAAGGATAGTTGCTTTGTGTTAAGGCTTCAAATTGGGCCACACTGGTGCTTCCTTCCCTAAAAAACAAGAGGTAGAGGGGTAACTTTTGTTGCTGCTCCAATTCCCATTTTGCTAACTCTCGGGCAAGTTGTTGGCAATGTTCACAGTCCAGATTAAAAACACCTACCAATTGTTCTCCCGTATTTAAATCTACACGCCCCGCTTTTTCGAAATGGGTGTAGGAGCTAAAACTTAAGTTGTCAAAGTTTGGAATTGGCAAGTGCACCCATGGTGCCAATAGAAACAAAAGAGGCACCAAAACAAAAAAGTGAGGTACTCGTTTTTGAAATTTACTGCGTTTGTAGAGTATTGCGCCTAGCAGCAGCAACATATTTTAAACAAAGACTCAAGCGGGGTCATGGCAATCATTTCCCCAAAGCAGCCACAATTTGCGTCATAGCCTGTGCTCCATAAATAAAGCAAATGCAGAGAAAGACCCGTTATTAAAAGCATGGCAAAAACCAGCAATAATTTACGGTAGAAGGGCAACAACAAACAAAAGCCTAAGCCCAGTTCGAGGCCTATGATAAAACGGGTTAAATGAGCCGCTTGTGTTCTGGTTTGCACGAGGTCTTGTTCTAAAACTGTAATTTCAAAATAGCCCGGAGCAATCCATTTGGTGTAGGCCGAAAAGAGAAAGCCAAAAGCAAAGAGGAAGCCTAAGATTTGAGTAGATCGAGACATAGTCAAATATACAATTTAATTAAATCCAAAACCAGAGCAAATAGCTATATTTGTTCCATCTAAGAACGCTGGTGCGGTATGAAAAACATCCGAAACTTTTGCATCATTGCCCATATTGACCACGGCAAAAGCACGCTTGCTGATCGTCTTTTGGATTTTACCGGCTCCATCACCGAACGTGAAAAGCAAAACCAACTTTTAGATAATATGGATTTGGAACGCGAGCGGGGCATCACCATCAAATCGCACGCCATCCAAATGGAATATGTCAAAGATGGGCAAGCCTATATTCTCAATCTGATTGACACCCCTGGTCATGTCGACTTTTCCTATGAAGTTTCTCGGTCAATTGCGGCCTGTGAAGGGGCTTTGCTGGTTGTTGATGCTGCCCAAAGCATACAAGCTCAAACCATTTCCAATTTATATTTAGCCCTAGAAAACGATCTAGAAATTATTCCCGTTCTCAACAAAGTAGATTTGCCTTCTGCAAACGTGGAAGAGGTAACCGATGATATTGTAGATTTACTGGGCTGCTCTGCTGATGAAGTCATTCCCGCTTCTGCAAAATCTGGTCTTGGAATTGACGCCATTATAGACGCTATTTTAGACAAAATACCCCCGCCCAAAGGAGACCCCAATGCCCCCTTGCAGGCACTCATTTTTGACTCTGTCTACAACCCCTTTAGAGGGGTAGAAACCTATTTTAGAATCTTAAATGGGCGTTTGTCTAAAGGCCAAAAAATTCAATTCATGGCTACCCGTAAAACCTACTATGCCGATGAAATTGGCACCCTTAAACTCACCCAACACCCCAAAAAAACAATTGAAGCTGGCGATGTGGGCTATCTGATTACCGGCATTAAAGAAGCAAAAGAGGTTAAGGTGGGAGATACCATTACCTTGGCCGAAAATCCAACCGATCAAGCCATTGCCGGTTTTGAAGAAGTAAAACCTATGGTTTTTGCAGGCATCTATCCCGTTGATACAGAAGATTTTGAAGAGTTGCGTTCAAGCATGGAAAAACTTCAGCTCAACGATGCTTCTTTGGTCTTTTCTCCTGAAAGTTCAGCTGCTCTAGGGTTTGGATTTCGTTGCGGTTTTCTAGGCATGCTGCATCTCGAAATAATCCAGGAGCGCTTGGAACGAGAATTTAATATGACGGTCATCACCACCGTTCCCAACGTTTCCTATCATGCCTACACCAAAAAGACTCCAGATGTGCCCTTGCTGGTCAACAACCCCTCCGATTTGCCCGACCCCTCCGTCTTAGATCGAGTAGAGGAACCCTACATAAAAGCCTCCATCATCACCAAAGCAGATTTTGTTGGTAATGTGATGACCCTTTGTATTGAAAAACGCGGACAGATTACCAATCAAACCTATCTCACCCAAGAGCGAGTAGAGCTTAGTTTTGACCTGCCTTTGGCAGAAATTGTGTTTGATTTTTACGATCGCCTCAAAACCGTTAGCAAAGGCTATGCTTCTTTTGACTATAGCCCAGTGGGATTAAGGGCTTCCAAATTGGTTAAGGTAGATATTTTGCTCAATGGCAATCAAGTAGATGCCCTTTCTGCTTTAATTCATGCCGACAATGCCTACTCTATTGGTAAAAAAATCTGTGAAAAATTGCGGGAACTCATTCCAAGACAGCAATTTGATATTCCTATTCAAGCAGCCATTGGAGCCAAAATAATTTCTCGTGAAACCATAAAAGCCCTTCGTAAAGATGTAACCGCCAAATGTTATGGGGGCGATATTACACGCAAGAGAAAACTACTAGAAAAACAAAAGAAAGGAAAAAAGAAAATGCGCCAAGTGGGCAATGTAGAAATTCCACAACAAGCCTTTATGGCCGTTCTCAAACTCAACGACTAGCCTCTTTCCTTTTTTTCGCTCATTTTTTTATAGCTTTAACGAAAACTCAAAAACTATGCTGCGTTTTTCGTTGTTTGCCATCATGCTCATGCTGTTAAATGGTTGTGAGTCTAGTACTAAAAATAAACTCCCGCGAATTGCCATTGCAGGCTTAGCCATTGAATCAAGTACCTTTTCACCCGCTCAAACTACCATTGAGGCCTTTCAAGCACGGCGGGCTGAAGAAGTTTTTAGTTATTATCCCTTCTTAAACGAAGACCAACCGCTGCGTCAAAAAGCCATTTGGTTTCCCACCCTCAGAGGACATGCGCTTCCCGGCGGCATCGTGACGCGAGAAGCTTATGAATCCCTCGTTGAAGAAACCCTTTCGCGTTTGAGAGAAAACCTCCCCTATGACGGTCTGTTTTTTGATATTCACGGCGCCATGAGTGTAGTGGGCTTAGAAGATCCTGAAGCTGATTTCATTGAACGTATTCGAGAGGTGGTGGGCTACAAAACCCTCATTTCAACCTCAATGGATTTGCACGGCAATGTTTCCAAGCGTTTGGCTCAGGGTTCAGATTTAATTACCTGCTATCGAATGGCACCTCATGAAGATGCGCTAGAATCTAAAGAACGAGCCCTTCGTTTATTGGTTAATCGATTGGAAAACGGCTTAGGAAAACCCGCCTATAAGGCCTATGTTCGGGTGCCCATTTTGCTTCCCGGAGAGAAAACCAGCACACGAATTGATCCCGGCAAAAGTCTTTATGCACAAGTCGCTCCTTTAGCTGCTCAAAAAGGGGTTTTAGATGCCGCCATATGGATAGGCTATGCTTGGGCCGACGAAGCCCGAAATCACGCTGTGGTAATGGTCACCGGAGACGATCAAAACAAAGTGCGAGAGGCAGCCGAAACCTTGGCCAATGCCTTTTGGAACGTTCGGCGCGATTTTGACTTTGTTGCTCCCACCACCACTTTTGACAAAGCCTTGGCACAAGCCTTAAACAGCAACCAAAAACCCTTTGTCATTAGCGATATGGGAGATAACCCAACCGCCGGAGGTGCCGGAGATGTGACATGGACCCTTCGGGAATTACTCAACAGAAATGAATTTAAAAGCCCTGATGGGCCAAGTGTAATTTATGCTTCTATTCCGGGTCCCAATCTTGTAGCTAAAGCGCTTGAGGTGGGCATTGGCAATACAGTAGAGGCAACCGTTGGGGCTGCCGTTGACAATCGCTATGCTCCGCCCCTAAAACTCAAAGGCACAGTAAAAGCCATTCACCAAGGCGATTCCAACGCCGAAGTAGAAGTGGTCGTTCAAACCGGTTCTCTCCAAGTGATTGTGACCCAAAAAAGAAAACCCTATCACTACGAAAAAGATTTTACAACGCTAAACCTCAACCCTAGAGAAGTAGCTATACTCATAGTTAAAATTGGTTATTTGGTTCCTGAACTTTATAATCTACGTGGCGATTGGGTAATGGCGCTTACCCCCGGAGGAGTGGATCAGGACTTAGAGCGCCTACCCTACCAAAATGTGATAAGGCCCTTATTTCCACTAGACCCTGATATGCCAGATCCTAATCTGGAAGTCGATTGGATCCCGAAGTCTGGATCAACGTTGCAGAAATAGCCTTTTTCAAATTTTCTTTATCAAAAAGGACATGCTGTATTTGGCATTAAAAAACAGTGGCATCTTAGGCGTGGGTATAGGATAGATGCGGGTTATACTGGGATTATAGAGTGTAAAAACACCTTAATTGCCCTCATAAAAAAAGCAAATGAATTATTTCCATCTAGCAAAGTAAAAATGTTACATAAATTAGGTTATATTTAAGAGCAAGGCTATTTAACTGTTTTCAAAAAATGGAATCAATACCAAAAACAGGATTTAAAGGTTTAACCGAAAACTTTAAAAGTGATTTAATCGCTGCAATAAGTGTTTCGCTTATAGCACTTCCGCTTTCTTTGGGGATTGCTTTGGCTGCTGGAGCTCCAGCAATGTCTGGAATCCTATCTGCTGTTGTTGGTGGTGTTGTTACTACTTTTTTCAGAGGGGGGCATATTTCCATTAATGGTCCTGCAAAAGGAGTCATTGCGGTTATACTTTTGGGCATTACGCTAATGGATGACGGTTCTGGGCAAGCCTTTAACTATGTACTAGCCGCTGTTGTAATTTCTGGAGCACTACAGGCTTTGTTAGGGTTGCTTAAATTAGGCCGCTTTGCTGATGTTTTTCATTCTTCCGTCATTCTTGGAATTTTAGCTGCAATAGGGATTATCATTTTTGCTAAACAAATTCATGTAGCCTTAGGAACCGAATCTAAGAGTGCCAGCATTATTCAAAATCTTGTTGATGCCGTTATACTCCTTCCGCAGGCAAATCCATTCGTCGTTCTAATTTCCTTAACGGGCGTAATTATTTTACTATTTCACGCCAAAGTTGCCTTTCGTTTTTTCCAATTTTTCCCTGCCCCCATTTGGGTAATTGCACTTTCTATCCCCTTTGTTTATTTCTTTAATTTTTTTGAAAACCAGACCCTCGGATTTTTAAATCAATCATATGAAGTGGGGCCTCGCTTGCTTTTAGATATACCAACGAATTTCTTAGACTCTATTTTATTTCCCAACTTTTCAAAAATTAATACGATAGAGTTTTGGACCACAGTATTTTCCCTCTTGATTATTACGAGTATTGAAACTTTGGCAATTGCCAAAGCCGTAGATAAAATTGATCCCTACAAACGCAAAACCGATTTAAATAAAGATCTAACTGGGATAGGCATCAGTACCATCGTTGCAGGGTTAATTGGTGGTTTGCCAATTATTGCGGTCATTATTCGCAGTACTGTGAATATTCACAATGGAGCAAAAACAAAGTGGTCTAATCTATATCAAGGTATTTTACTCCTTATTCTTATTGTGGTATTAGGACCCCTGATGCGACAAGTTCCACTCTGTGCTTTCGCCGTTTTACTTGTGTTTACTGGATTTAAATTGGCTTCACCAGCAGTATTTAAACAAGTTTATGATCATGGGCCAGAACAGTTAATCTTTTTTGTTTTTACACTAGTATTGACCCTATATACCAACTTGTTAATCGGTTTGTTGGGTGGGCTAAGCTTAGTTTTGCTTACACATATTTTATTGGCCAAATTACCTTTGATTCAATTTTTCAAATTGACCTACCGGTCAGGGTCCCGTTTGATCAAACTCACAGAAGATCGTTTTGAATTAAAAATTAAGGGGATTGCCAATTTTTTAAGTATTCCCAAAACAGCTAAACTCATTTCAAAAATTCCTAAAGGAGCTGATGTTAATATAGACTTATCAGAAACAAAATTAGTCGGAATTACTTTCATGGATTATCTAGTTGATTTCCTCAAAATTCAAAAGAACTTTGGTGGAACGGTTGTCTTAGAAGGGCTTCATTCTCACGTGTCCTATTCCACCTACAATAGAGCGTTAAAAATATCTCTAAAAAACACTGCAACTAAATTATCTCCAAGGCAAAATCGTTTAAAAAATCTTGCCCTTGAAAAAAATTACAATTTTAAGCCCGATGTGGATTGGGATACTCGCTACTTAAAAGAATTTCATTTTTTTGAAATTCGACCTATTGAACGGAAATCTAATTGTGTTAAAGGCGTATTTGAAAAATTCAATATTTCGTGGGAGGTGTCTGACGTGACCTTTAACGAAGGGGAAGCTTTTTCTGCAGAAACTTTTAACACAACACTAATTGTTATGAGGTTGAACAAAAAAATTCCTGTTTTTACCATGGAAAAAGAGGGACTATTTGAAAGGCTATTTGATCGTGTGATTGCGCTTACAGGATATAAAGACATTGACTTTGAAATGTATCCTGACTTTTCAAAAAAATTCTTAATCACAGGAAAAGAAGAACCTAAAATTCGTTCTTTTTTTACTGACGAAAGAATCCGCTTTTTTGAAAATAATCATATCTACCATATAGAAAGTAATGGGGAAGCTATTATGATTTTTGATAAAATCAAATTGGCCCGAACAGATGAGACCATTTCCCTCATAGAGTACAGTAAACAATTAGCATCTCTTTTAAGTTAAAACTATAAGAATGGGCTCACAGGTTCTTTTGTTCATTAAAACAGTAAACGTTAGACTCAAATGAAATTATATTTTTTATTATTAATTAGCTTTTTTACCACAGCTGTTCTGGCACAAGAAAAGGAAGGTGCTGTGGAAATCTTAAAGCCTGAAATGAACGCCTTTTTCAATCAGGATTCTAAAATTGAAATACTTGCATCCGGCTTTGAATGGTCAGAAGGCCCTGTTTGGGTTCCACAGCTCAATGGACTCCTCTTTTCTGATGTGCCTGAAAACAAAGTTTTTTTGTGGAGCCCCAATAAGGGCTTAAGCGTTTTTTTAGACCCTAGTGGCTACACTGGCGCTGTGAGTAGAACAGGTGAAAGTGGCTCCAACGGCCTAACGCTAGATAAAAATGGCCATTTAATCCTCTGCCAACACGGAGACCGTAGAGTGGCTAAATTAAGCAGTTGGTCTTTTGAACAGCCCCACTATGAAACTTTGGTCGATCAATTTGAAGGGAAACGCTTTAATAGCCCCAATGACCTTGTCTTTTCCAAAGAAGGTACCTTGTTTTTTACCGACCCTCCCTATGGCTTGAATCAACAAGATCAGGATCCACAAAAAGAACTCCCTCATAATGGGGTCTATAAGTTAGCCACCGATGGTTCACTGAGCCTCATCACCGATCGTTTAGAGCGACCCAATGGCATTGCGCTTTCTCTAGATGAAAAGACACTTTATGTGGCCAATTCTTATGCTACAAACCCCATCATTTTAGCCATTGATTTAAGCACTACGCCCTATCAATCTAGCGTGTTTTTTGATGGTAGTGAGTTGATAAAAACCCGTAAAGGACTTTTTGACGGACTTAAAGTGCATTCTTCAGGGATAATATTTGCCACTGGACCTGGGGGTGTTTTGGTCCTTGATCCTGAAGGAAATCACCTGGGTAGCATTCGCACCAATGGCCCCACAGCTAATTGTGCCTTTGATCCTCAAGAAGACTATTTATATCTTACCTCAGATGCTGTTTTAGGTCGAATTAAACTCAACTAAATGGAGCTCTATCCTATTGAGGCCGGCCACTTTAAACTCGATGGGGGTGCCATGTTCGGGGTGGTGCCTAAAACCCTGTGGGAACGAACCAATCCTGCCGATGCCAACAACCGTATTGAAATGGCCTCACGCTGTTTGTTGGTGGCCCATGAGGATCGATTGATTTTGATTGATTGTGGTATGGGAAACAAACAAAGCGAAAAGTTTTTTAGTTATTACGACCGCTTTGGGCCCTATTCC
This sequence comes from uncultured Flavobacteriaceae bacterium, assembly GCA_964386915.1. Lineage (GTDB taxonomy): Bacteria > Bacteroidota > Bacteroidia > Flavobacteriales > Flavobacteriaceae > JADHMP01. The sequence continues at coordinate 11,624 of CAYLUQ010000012.1, forward strand.
CTTTTAGGTTCCTTGCAAAAAGTAGGCACACACCCTTCTGAAATTACAGATGTTTTTTTTACTCACCTTCATTTTGACCACTGCGGTGGGGCTATTGAAAAAAACAAAAAGGGCCAACTTCAACCCACATTTAAAAATGCGCGCTATTGGGTGCATCAAAAACACTGGCAATGGGCTATCAATCCCAATGTTCGAGAAAAAGCTTCCTTTTTACCAGAAAATTTAAATCCAATTGAAGCAACCGGACAACTTAACTTTATTGAAGGGGATGGTGCTCAATTAGAAAACAGTCCGTTTCCATTTGATATCCTTTTAATGGATGGACATACCGAAAAACAAATGCTTCCGTTGTTTAACTACAAGGGGTCTAAAGTTGTGTATGCCGCCGACCTTATCCCCACGGTAGGACATCTTCCTGTTCCCTACGTGATGGGCTATGACACCCGCCCGTTACAAACCCTCAAGGAAAAAGCCTTGTTCTTAGAACAAGCCGTTGCCAACAACTACCTCCTTTTGTTAGAGCACGATCCACACCATGAGCTTATTAGTTTAAAGCAAACCGAAAAAGGGATTCGTTTGGATCAAAATTTTACCTTTACACGTTATTTTTAAACACTATGAAGAAGTTTTATGCTATAGGGATTATTGCTTTTTTATTGGCCGGCTGTAGTTCCGTTCGTTTTGTGGGGAAACCCTTAGGGGTTGAAACCGCCCAAACTAAAGTGACTCCTCTTTCCGAAACCCAAAAAAAGCAATGGCACTTACTCGATTTAGAACAAGATTCTATTCCAGGTATAAGCGTAGATCGTGCTTATGCAGAATTAATTAAAGAGAAAAAAGGTGAAAAAGTAGTGGTGGCCATCATTGATTCTGGGGTAGATATTGAACACCCCTGCTTAGCTAATGTCCTTTGGGTGAACGAAGATGAGATTCCAAACAACGGCCTAGACGATGATCAAAATGGTTATGTTGACGATGTCCACGGTTGGAATTTCTTAGGCGAGGCAGAAAAAGAAAATATGGAGTATGTGCGCCTGATGAAAATAACTGAGCCCGATTCCGATGACTATAAAACCTACAATTCATTTTTAGAAAAAGAAAAAAAGAAAGTAGAGGAGGAGTTACCACAAATAAAGGCTCTTTTACAGCGTATTATAACGGCAGATAGTGTGCTCGTGGCAGCAACAGGCAAAACAGACTATTCCATTGAAGACGCACAGGCCATTAGCCCAAAAACAATGGCCGTTATGGAGGCTCTAAGAATGAAGGAATATATGCAAACTACAGGTTTCAAACAGAGTGATGTAGAAGGGTATTCAGACTACCTTCAAAATCGTATTGATTATCATTTCAACTTAAATTTTGAAGGGCGTTCCCTAGTTGGAGATAATCCTGATGACCTTTATGATCTATCCTATGGCAATGCAAATGTATCAGGACCCGATTTGGACGGTGCGCAACATGGAACCCATGTGGCTGGAATTATTGCTGCTCAATGTGAAGATCCTTCCCATCCTAAAGGAGTGGCACAAAATATGGCTCTTATGGTGGTGCGTGCTGTTCCCGACGGAGATGAATATGACAAAGACGTGGCCCTGGCCATTCGCTATGCTGTAGACAATGGGGCCAAGGTGATCAACACCAGTTTTGGAAAAGATTTTTCTCCTCACCCAGAATGGGTCTATGAGGCACTCCGCTATGCGGCCGCTAAAGACGTATTAATTGTAAATGCAGCAGGGAATGATAATAAAAATATTGATCACGGTGCCGCTCCCTCCTATCCTAAAGATCAGATTGAGGGAACAGAAATTGTCAATAATTTTCTAACCGTTGGCGCAACAGCGGCCTATTTTGCAGAAAATCAAGTAGCCCCTTTTTCAAACTTTGGGGTTTCTGAGGTAGATATTTTTGCACCCGGCGCCAATATTTATTCTACCACCCCTAAAAACAAGCATGACTTTCTAAACGGCACGTCTATGGCCGCTCCTAACGTGGCAGGAATTGCAGCAGTGCTCCGTTCGTTTTTCCCTAAGCTAAGTGCTGCAACGGTCAAAAAAATTATTCTAGACTCCGGACTGCCTTTGTTCGAAACCGTTATGCATCCTGAAAATCAAAACGCTGTGGCACCTACCGATATTTCTAAAACAGGTAAAATAGCCAATCTCTATAATGCCCTATTACTAGCCTCCAAAACCAAATAACAATGAAAAAAACACTTTACTCTTTTCTTTTTTTACTTTCTTTTTCTCTTTCGGCTCAAACCTATTGGCAACAAAAAGTGGCCTACACGATGAACGTAGCCCTAGACGTGGAGACCGCACAATATCAAGGCACACAACAATTGGTCTATACCAATCAGTCTCCTGATACTTTAAAAAGCGTATATTATCATTTGTTCTACAATGCTTTTCAGCCCAAAAGTGAAATGGCTATTCGCATCAAAAGTGGTAAAGACCGCAATACTCGATTTCGTGCCGATTTTGACACCCTTCAGCTGCAACACCAAGGCTATTTAAAAGTATCGGCATTAAAACAAGACGGTCAATTGTTGGCTCCTATAATGTCTGGAACCATTTTGGAAGTGCCCTTGGCCAAGCCTCTTCTGCCCAAACAAGCCACCACCCTCACCCTCCAATTTGAGGGGCAAGTGCCCGCCATGATTCGCCGGGCGGGGAAAAATTCGCGAGAAGGAGTAGCGTTTTCTATGGCACAATGGTTTCCCAAAATGGCTGAATATGATTATGACGGTTGGAACGCCGAACCCTATTTGGGCAGAGAGTTTCACGGGGTTTGGGGCGATTATGACGTGACCATAACGCTCGATAAAAACTATACCGTTGCGGCAAGTGGCTACTTGCAAAATAAAGATGAAATTGGCCATGGCTACGCCGACATTAAAAAAGCCAAAACCAAAAAAGGCCAATTGAGTTGGCATTTTATTGCCCCACAAGTGCATGATTTTACGTGGGCAGCAGACCCCGATTATATTCACGATACCTATGCTGGACCTAATGATGTTACACTTCATTTTTTCTATAAAAACAATCCAGAAATTATAGAGAATTGGAAAAAGCTACAGCCTATTACGGCCGCCTTAATGCAATTTTATAACACTTCTATAGGCCCCTATCCTTATGACCAATATAGTGTTGTCCAAGGTGGCGATGGAGGCATGGAATATGCCATGCTCACCCTAATCACCGGTGGCCGTTCGTTTGAAGGACTCGTTGGGGTAACGGCCCATGAGCTTGCTCATTCTTGGTTTCAACACGTGTTAGCAACCAATGAAATGAAACACGAGTGGATGGATGAGGGCTTCACCTCCTATATCAGTGCCTATGCAGAAGCTGCTGTTTTGGAACAACCCAACGATTTTCCTGTTGAAGGATCCTACATGAGTTATTTTTCTTTGGCTCGTTCAGGAAACGAAGAGCCTCAAATGACCAACGCCAATCGCTATGCTCATAATTATGCCTACGAAAGAACCGCCTACTCCAAAGGGGCTGTTTTTTTGGCTCAATTAGGCTATATCATTGGACAAGATAAGGTGGCTAAAACCTTGCTGGAATATTACAACGATTTTAAATTTAAACATCCTCAGCCCAATGATTTTAGACGCGTGGCAGAACGGGTTTCGGGCATTCAGCTAAAGTGGTATTTAACCGACTGGACACAAACCACAAACACTATTGACTATGGCATTAAAGACGTTGTGGCTCAAAACGAGAACCAAACCCAAGTGAGTTTGGAACGATTGGAGGCCATGCCTATGCCTATAGATTTATTGGTCAACCTAAAAGATGGTCAACAAAAACTATACTACATTCCGCTGGCTTTAATGCGGGGAGAAAAGGAAAACCCTTATGCTTTAGAATGGACGCAATTAAGCGATTGGACCTGGGCCAACCCGAACTATTCTTTTGTGATTGATGAACCCATAGAAAACATTCAATCTATCATTATTGATCCTACTTTTTTCCTAGCCGACATCAATAGGGAGAACAATTTGTATGTGCCAGAAGAAATCGAAATCTCATCAAAATCAGACGAATAAAAGATCGGTTTATCATCAGTGATTTGTTCTCTAAAGGAGAACGAATTGTTCAGGGGCAGTTGGTGGTGTTGCATCAACAGCATGTTTATTCCTCCTTACATTATGGGGTGAGTGTGCCCAAAAAAAGGGTGCCGTTGGCGGTGGATAGAAATCGGATGAAAAGACAGTTACGAGAAGCCATTCGGCTGTATATCAAACAAAAGCCTGAGTTGCTTTCCCTCCCTATAGCCTTTTTTTTACTTTATGTAAGTACAGAAGGCTTGTCTTTTGATGAGCTTCAAATGCGGGTGAATCAATTGTTGGATTCCCTTTTTGAAGCAAACGAATAATACATGGCACAATGGGGAATGTTGTCTTCTAAATAGTCTTCTCCTTTGTATAGAAACCCCAAACTTTCATAAAATTTTTGTAGGTGCTTTTGGGCCGATATTTTTATGGGTGCCTTTTGAAATTGGGTGTCGCAAAAGGCAATGGCTTTCTGCATGAGAAGCCCACCAACCTTGTTGTGTCTGTGTTGCAGATCAACCACCACCCGGCCAATAGACGAAAAAGAGGAGGTTTTGCTTTTGGGTGCTAAAATTCGAGCATAAGCCACAATCTTTTCTTCATTCTTTCCAAAAAGATGAAAGGCCTTTTGGTCCTTGTTGTCTAGATCTTGATAAACACAATTTTGCTCCACCACAAAAACAGTTGACCGGAGGCGTAAAAGCCCATATAGGTCTAGTGTGTTCAGTTCATCAAAAGAGAGCAATTGCCATTGCATAGGCTTATGAACACATTTTGTCTACTCGCTTTTGGTGTCTGCCCCCTTCAAAAGAGGTGTTTAGAAAAGAATCAACCATGTCTAGAGCCGTTTTTTCTGACACAAAACGCGCCGGAATACACAAGACATTGGCATCATTATGAGCCCGGGCTAAGGTTGCTAGTTCTTCTTCCCAGCATATTGCTGCCCGAATGGCGGCATATTTATTGGCCGTCATGGAAACGCCATTTCCACTACCACAAAGTAAAATTCCCTTATCGGCCGTTCCTTTTATCACATCTTGTGCAACCGGGTGTACAAAATCCGGGTAGTCCACACTGTCTTCTGAATTCGTTCCGCGGTTGGTAACAATATGTCCTTTTTGCTTTAAAAATTGAATGACTGCGTCTTTGTGTATAAAACCCGCATGATCATTCCCTACACTTATTTTCATTAATTTGCTTTTAAACAAATGTAAGAAACCCTATTTATTAAAACCTTCTTTTGTTCATTGTCTTGCAAACCCCTTGTTGATAACTTTAGAAAACCCTTTTTGGTTTTTTCTATTCCTTTTTTCATTGTAAATAATCCTCTATTTCGTGTGCTTTTTTATTGCTATTTGTCCTTAAAATATCAGCCAAAAAAAGGCGCTTTTAAACTTTTAAAAGATGATAATTTAGTTGCTTTTTATGAGCAACGTTTTATTTTAACAACTGTTAATTAAAATAGAATTTGCTTCATATTCAGTTTATTAGATTGTCAAATATGACTCATAATCTTTTAATAATGAACTGTTGTTCTATTGAACAAACAAAATGAAAAGAAGTTTTAAGCCTTATGAACACACTATCATAAACATCATTAATTAAAAAATAAAGAAGAAAAATAGATTATAATATTAAGATTTGTTGATATCGTATTTTGAGAAGAAGAAGACGTAACTTTGTCGTACTTAAATTTAAGAATGTCTAAAAAGAAAAAAGCCCAATTACGGATAGAGAAAAAAATTATAGCCCTTTTTCAAAATCGACCCAAACAACGAATGAACTTCAAGCAAATTGCTGCTGCCCTGCAAATCAAAGACACCCAGGGAAGAAATGACATTATAAGAAGCTTAGGAAAATTAGCCCAAAAGAAAATCATAAAAAATGAAAACAGAGGGCAATATGTTTATCACGAGGATCCTAAAAATCTTATAGAAGGACAATTTACGGTCTTACCCAATGGCAAAGCCTCTATTGCGCTTGATAAAGAAACAACGATTTTAATTTCTAAGAAAAACTTTGGCCAAGCGCTACACGGCGATATAGTCAAAGTGAGCTACCAACGAAACCGCAAGAAGGAAATTTGGGAAGGAAAAGTGCTCTCCGTCACCACAAGAAATACGCGTGAATATGTTGGGGTTTTAGAAATACATAAAGAATTTGCATTTGTTTTAACCCGAAATATTCGGATGTATACCGATTTTTTTATTCCAAAAAAACAAAGCCAAAACTTTGCTGCCGGCGATAAAGTAGTTGTGGTTTTTGAGAGTTGGATGCCTGGGGATGATAGTCCCACAGGAAAAATTATTAAATCTTTAGGAAAACCGGGAGAACAAGAAACGGAAATCCATGCTATTTTGCATGACTATGGTTTGCCCTACGATTTTCCTAAAGAAGTGGAAGAAGAGGCCACCAAAATTGATACACGAATAAGGCCGGAGGAAATTAAAAAGCGAAAAGACTTTAGAAAAAAACTAACCTTTACAATTGATCCCATCTCCGCCAAAGATTTCGATGATGCCCTATCATTTGAGGTTTTGCACAATGGACACCTTGAAGTTGGCGTTCATATTGCAGACGTATCTCATTATGTGCAGCCCAACACCCTTTTAGAAGAAGAAGCCTACAACCGAGCTACCTCTGTATATTTGGTTGACCGAGTGGTGCCCATGCTGCCAGAAAAATTATCAAATGGTCTTTGCTCACTCCGCCCGCAAGAAGAAAAATATACAGTGAGTGCCGTTTTTGAAATAACCCCCAATGGGCAGGTTGCCCAAGAATGGTTTGGCAAAACAGTTATTCTATCTGATCACCGTTTTTCCTATGAAGAAGTTCAGGAAATTTTAGAAACTCAACAAGCAAAAGTATCGGCAAAAACATCTTTAACAGAAAAGGCCTACACGGTGCCACCAGCGTTATTTGATGCACTCAACAAACTTAATGGTTTAGCGCAAAATTTTAGAGAAAAAAGACGTCAAAGCGGAGCATTATTTTTTGATAGACAAGAGGTTAATTTTACACTAGACGAAGAAAAAAATCCTGTTGGTGTTTCGTTTAAAGTATCCCAAAACGCGCACCAGTTAGTGGAAGAATTGATGTTGTTAGCCAATAGAAAAGTGGCCGAATTTATTGGAAAAAGAAAAGAGAAGTTGCCTTTTGTTTATCGGGTACACGATGATCCAGATTTTGATAAACTAGACCAACTCAACCAGTTTGTAAAACGGTTTGGCTATCAACTAAACCTAGAACAAAAAAACATTGCGTCAAGCATCAATTCCCTTTTGGTAGAAACAAAAGGAAAAAAGGAGCAGAACCTAATTGATACACTTGCTTTAAGAGCCATGAGTAAAGCTATTTATACCACGCAAAATATAGGACATTATGGGTTGTCGTTTGACTATTACACACATTTTACCTCCCCCATTAGACGCTATCCAGATGTCTTGGTACACCGCTTGTTGATGCTTTATTTGGACAACCCCAAACCCGTTTCGGCAGCAACTTTAGAAGTAGCCTGTGAGCACGCCTCATCTAGAGAACAATTAGCCACCAAAGCAGAACGCGATTCTATAAAATATATGCAGGTGGTTTATATGGAGCGTCACCTAGGTGAAATTTTTAAAGGGGTTATTTCAGGTGTAACTGACCGTGGTCTTTTTGTAGAATTGAATGAAAACAAATGCGAAGGCATGATACGGATGGTTGATTTAGAAGGCGATTATTATAGCTATATTGAAAATGAATTTTCTTTAATTGGTCAAAGAACCCAAAAACGATTTCAACTGGGGGATGCCATTGAGATTAAAGTCAAAAAAGTAGATGTAATGAAGCGTCATCTAGATTTTGTGTTGGCCTAAAGTGTATCTTTGTGAGACCCAAATAACAAACAAATATGAACAAGCGACAAATAGTTTATTTTCTTCTTTTTTTAAGCAGCTTGAGTTATGCTCAAGAAAAACGAATTGTAATCGTTTCTCCTTTTTCTGCGGTTATGATTTATTCTGGACTAGAAGTGAAATTGATTCCCTCAAAAGAAAACAAAGTGATTGTATATGGAGACTATCAACAGGGGGTCATTGTGCAACAGAAAGGAGAAACTATAAAAATCAAACAATCGATAGCCACGGTTATCAATAAAGAATTCTCTTTTATTGAAATTTATTTTAACCAACCCCTTTTTCAAATCAATGCCTATCAACGAAGTAAAATTTCGGCTGCAGAAGCTTTTGAACAAGATCAAATAGCTTTTAAAATTAGAGAGGGAGCACAACTCAATTTGGATCTTGAAACGACAAAAGTAAAAGCCAATATTTCCACCGGCGGCAGGTTAAATGTAAGTGGAAAAACCACCTATCTCGATTTGAAAATTAATTCAGGAGGCAGTTGTGAAGCGGAGAAACTTTATGCAGAAAGTGTTACCACACAAGTAGTGGCCGGAGGAGTGGCCTATGTTAGAGCAAAAAAACTGTTAGATGCCAAGGTTACGGGCGGAGGAATTGTTCGGGTTTTTGGAAAACCCACAAAACTTATCACCCAAACAACTCTGGGCGGCAAAATTGTAGAGGTTCCATAAAAAAAACCCGTAAAACGGGTTTTAGAAGTAGAGGCATCGAGCGGATTCGAACCGCTGTAAAAGCTTTTGCAGAGCTCCGCCTAGCCACTCGGCCACGATGCCAGGGAGGACAAAAATAACAAATTTAATAGCACTTGTCCTTATTTATCGATTTAGTTCTAACTGAACAGCAACTTCATCCACATTTCCTCCAATCGGAGGGTTTTTTTTCACCACCTTAACCTTAACCTGATCCACTGCCTGGTGTTGAGACATAATATTTTTAGCAATGCGATGCGCCACGTTTTCTAGAAGCTTAGAGCGTTTGAGCATTTCTTGTTTTACAATGGCGTGCAGCGAAACATAATCAACAGTATCTTTTAATTGATCGGTTTTAGAGGAGCGACTCAAATTAGTGGCTACCTCTAAATCAACAATATAATCACTCCCAATTCTGCTTTCTTCGTCCATGCACCCATGATAGGCATAGAGCCGAATGTTATTTAAAAAAATCTTTCCCAAAACTTTTTTGGGTAAAGATAGAAAGTCTTGTGACATGAAATTCAAAAGAACGAAATCAATATCTTTGTGCTCATAAAATAGCCTATGGAAAAGTCTTTACACTTTATTGAACATCTTATTGAAGACGATTTAGAAAAAGGATTCCCCTCTGGACAGCTTCGTTTTCGATTTCCCCCCGAACCCAATGGTTTTTTGCATATAGGGCACGTGAAGGCGATCTGTATTAACTTCAATTTAGGAGAAAAATATAAGGCTCCAGTTCATTTGCGTTTTGACGATACCAATCCGGCAAAAGAAGAACAAGAATATGTGGAAGCCATCAAAAAAGACATTCAATGGTTGGGCTATCAGTGGTCCAAAGAATGTTATGCCTCCGATTATTTTGAACAACTTTATGAATGGGCTCACCATTTGATTGACAAAGGGCTTGCCTATGTAGATTCTCAAGATTCAGAAACCATAGCCAGTCAAAAAGGAACCCCAACAGCAGCAGGTAGTGCGAGCCCCTTTCGCAATAGAAGCATAGCCGAAAACAAAGCGCTGTTTACCGCCATGCGGGAAGGCAAACACCAAGAAGGTGAGCACGTGCTCCGCGCTAAAATTGATATGGCAGCGCCCAATATGCTCTTGCGTGACCCGGTTATGTATCGCATACTCTACAAAGAACACCACAGAACTGGAAATCAGTGGTGCATCTACCCGATGTATGATTGGACCCACGGGGAGTCAGACTATATTGAGCAAATTTCACACTCATTGTGTACACTCGAGTTTAAACCTCATCGCGATTTATACGATTGGTTTTTGGAAGCGCTTAAACCACACGGATTGCCTGTAGCACCCAAGCAACGCGAATTTGCAAGGCTTAATTTATCATATACCGTGACGAGCAAACGCAAGTTGGCAACTTTAATTGAAGAAAAGCTAGTGAGCGGTTGGGACGACCCTAGAATGCCCACCATTTCGGGTTTACGTAGAAGAGGCTATACACCCAAAGCACTTCGAAATTTTGTTGAGGCAGCAGGGGTTTCGAAGCGTGAAAATGTTATTGACCTTTCGTTATTAGAATTTTGTGTGCGAGAAGATCTCAATGAAAACGCACCTCGTGTCAATGCTGTTCTGAATCCTGTTCGCCTTGTGTTGACAAACTATCCTGAAGGACAAACCGAAATGTTAGAAGGAGAAATCAATCCTGAAAAACCAGAATTGGGCACCCGACAAATTCCTTTTTCAAAAGTCCTATATATTGAAAGAGAAGACTTTAAAGAAGAAGCAAACCGCAAATTCTTTAGACTCAGCTTGGGGAAAGAAGTGCGATTAAAAAACGCCTATATTATCAAAGGAGAGCGGGTAGACAAAGATGCAGATGGAACCATAACCACAATCTATTGCACCTATGACCCAGACAGCAAAAGCGGCAGTGGCACAGAAGCGAGTCAACGCAAAGTAAAAGGCACTTTGCATTGGCTCAGTGAACCACATGCCTTGCCGGCTACGGTTAATTTATATGACCGTTTGTTCCAAGTTCCGGCTCCGGATCAAGACAAAGAAGTTTCCTTTTTAGAACATATAAACCCCAATTCGTTTAACCAAATTCAAGCTTTTGTGGAGCCTAGTTTGGCCAACGCACAACCCGAAACCCGTTATCAATTTCAGCGAATGGGCTATTTCGTGGTGGATCAAGACAGCCGAGAAGGAGCTCTTGTTTTTAATAAAACCGTTGGGTTAAGAGACACTTGGGCTAAGCAAGCCTAGTCCACCTATTGGGTGTCGTCTTTTGTGTTTTTCTTGTTGTTTTGTTTTTTCATGGCTTCACCAATTTGGTTGCTTGCCGTGAAAGAAGCCACCATATTATTCAGCATGTCACTTCCAGCTTGAGGAGAATTAGGCAACAAAATGAGGTTGCTGTTGGTTTCTTCGCCAATGGATTGCAAGGTGTCATAGTGTTGGGTAACCACAATAAGCGCGGAGGCTTCTTGCGAATTGATTCCCACATTGTTGAGCACATCAACAGAGTCTTCCAGGCCACGAGCAATTTCTCTGCGTTGATCGGCAATACCTTGCCCCTGTAAGCGTTTGCTTTCAGCCTCTGCTTTGGCTTTTTCCACAATCAAAATTCGTTCAGCATCTCCTTCATACTGAGCCGCTACTTTTTTACGTTCAGCAGCATTTATACGATTCATGGCGGCTTTAACTTCGCTATCGGGATCAATATCGGTTACTAGGGCTTTAATGATGTCATAGCCATAATTAATCATGGCGTCGTTTAATTCTCCCTTAACCGCATTAGCAATGTCGTCCTTTTTTTCAAAAACATCATCCAGTTTCATTTTAGGCACCACAGCGCGCACTACGTCAAAGACATAAGAGGTGATTTGGTCTTGTGGATAATCGAGCTTGTAAAAAGCATCATAAACCTTTTCGGCCACGACTTTATATTGAACGGAAACCTTCAATTTAACAAAAACATCGTCTTTGGTTTTGGTTTCTACAATAACATCTAATTGCATGATGCGTAGGCTGATTCTACCTGCAATTTTATCGATTAACGGGATTTTGATATGAAGGCCCGATTGTCGAATGGCTAAAAAGCGGCCAAAGCGTTCAATGATGGCGGAGGTTTGCTGTTTCACTACAAAAAGCCCAGAAAGGACTAGTACAACAGCTAGAGCTGAAAAAAAGAGTAGACTAAAATTCATGATGTAAAGTTTTAGGTTTTAAAATAAGCGATTGCCAATTGGATTCTGTTTAAAGTTACATCTTTTTCTATTATTTCCATAATGGCAAACAAATCGGGTCCGGCTAACCGACCCACCAAGGCAATTCGCAGGGTTTGCATAAGCGTTCCCACAGCAATTTCTTGTTCTTTGGCCCAGTCCATTAAAATGGATTTAAGTCCGTTTAATCCGCTTTCTTGAATAACCTCTTGCGCCTTTTCTAAAATAGCCACAGGATTCTTTGGTGCAATTTTTTGAGCTGCAGCGGGATCAATTTCGGGCGTTTTCACAAAAGGCTCCGTTTCTTGATCAAAATCAGTCAACAATTCAACACGATCTTTGATAAGGGCCACAACCTCTAGCTGTTTCTTCGGGGCAAGATTTTGGAGGGACAATAAAAAAGGGTTAAAACGGGATAGGGTTTCTTCTGCACTATACAGGCGAAGATGCTGTTGGTTGATCCACTTTGCTTTAGCATAGTCAAATCGTGCCCCACCTTTTTGCAACCCCACAAGACTAAATTGTGCGACGAGATCAGCAAGCGAAAACACTTCTTGATCTGTTGTGGCGCTCCACCCTAAAAGGGCTAAATAGTTTACCAATCCTTCTGGCAAAAACCCCTCTTCTTTAAATCCGGCACTGGCTTCCCAAGACATTGGAAATACCGGAAAACCATGTTGACTTCCATCCCGTTTAGAAAGCTTTCCTTTGCCACTGGGTTTTAGAATTAAGGGCAAATGAACAAACTGAGGCGGTTCCCAATTAAACGCCCTGTAGAGCAAAGCGTGAAAAGGCAACGAAGGCAACCATTCTTCCCCTCTGATGACACAGCTAATAGCCATCAAATGATCATCAACCACGTTGGCAAAATGATAGGTAGGCAGCCCGTCTTTTTTTAGTAATACTTTGTCGTCTAGGGTATCAGAATTAACGGAAACCGTTCCTCTCACTTCATCAAAAACCGAAACTGTTTCACCGGGCATCACTTTGAGACGCACCACGTAAGACTGCGAGGCCAAAGCTTCTTTTGTTTTCTCAGCATCTAAAGAAAGACTATTTTTAAGTTGCATTCTATTATGGGCACCATAGAGAAAAGCACCGCCATTTGCATTGGCAGTTGTACGCAGATTTTGCAATTCTTCATCACTGTCAAAGGCATAATAAGCTTTTCCGTCTTCAATGAGTTGTTCAATGTATTGGGCATACAATTCCTTTCGTTCACTTTGGTTATAAGGTCCATAATCACCTCCACTGTCCCCCCCTTCGTCTGGTTCAATACCGGCCCATTTTAAAGCCTCAAGGATATAGTTTTGGCTTCCCGCCACCAATCTTTTTTGGTCGGTATCTTCAATTCTTAAAATAAAAGTGCCGTTGTTTTTTTTGGCGTATAGATAATTATAGAGTGCCGTGCGCAAGCCACCAATATGCAGTGGGCCAGTAGGACTGGGAGCAAAACGAACGCGTGTTTTCATCTGTTTTTTTTGCAAAGATAAAGGCAATTTTTTAGCAACCTCTAGGAATCAACAATATCTCTATCTTTGCACGAAAACGCACACTTGATAGAGTTTTTACATTTACCGAAAGGGTTAACAGAAGCGGCACTGGTGGAAACCATAACAGCCTATGTTAAGGACTATGAGGCACAACTTGTTCGGCTGGTTTATAACTTTATTTCAGCTCAAGAATTGTTGCATTTAAATCAACGTCATCTGGAGCACAACTATGAAACAGATATCCTCACTTTTGACTATGGCACCCCTACGTGCTTAGAAGCAGAAGTTTATATTTCTCTTCAAGCCCTAGAAGAAGCGCCCCAAAGATTCTCTCAAACACTTGAAAATGAAGCCGTTAGGCTGATAGGACACGGACTGTTTCACTGTTTAGGTCAAAAAGACAAAAGTGATCAAGAAAAAAAGGAAATGCGATTATTAGAGGACAATTTTATAGAACGGTTCCACGTGAAACAACAAGATTATGTTTGAGCAAACGTATGATGTAATTGTAGTGGGTGCCGGACATGCTGGTTGCGAAGCCGCGGCGGCAGCAGCTAACCTGGGTTCTAGCACGCTTCTGATCACGATGAACTTGCAAACAGTTGGCCAAATGTCCTGTAACCCAGCCATGGGAGGCATTGCAAAAGGGCAAATTGTGCGCGAAATTGACGCTTTAGGTGGATATAGCGGCATTGTTTCTGACCAAAGCGCCATACAATATAAAATGCTCAACCAATCCAAAGGCCCCGCCATGTGGAGCCCTAGAACCCAAAACGACCGCCAATTGTTTTCACAGTCTTGGCGTCAGTTGTTAGAGCAAACCCCCAATTTAGACTTTTATCAAGATATGGTAGTGGACCTCCTAACCGATAAAGATACCGTCAGAGGTGTTGTCACTAGTTTGGGTATTAAAATAGCGGCACAAAAAGTAATTCTCACAAACGGAACTTTTTTAAACGGCCTGATACACATTGGAGAAAAAAACTTTGGTGGCGGAAGAGCAGGAGAAAAAGCGGCAATAGGGCTAACCCAAACGCTAACAGATCTTGGCTTTGCTTCAGGTAGAATGAAAACCGGTACCCCGCCCCGAGTGGATGCCCGTTCGTTGGATTATTCTAAAATGGAAGAACAGCCAGGGGATGCGCAACCGCAAAAATTTTCGTATAGTGCACAAACCTCCCCCTTGAGCAAACAATTGAGTTGCCACATCACCTATACCAGTGAATCGGTTCACGATTTATTGCGAACAGGTTTCGATCGGTCGCCTATGTTTAACGGAAGCATTCAAAGTACGGGTCCCCGCTATTGTCCGTCTATTGAAGATAAAATTAATCGTTTTGCAGATAAGCCAAGACATCAAATCTTTGTAGAACCTGAAGGATGGAATACCGTAGAAGTATATGTGAATGGTTTTTCAACCTCTCTCCCAGAAGACATTCAATATAAAGCTCTCAAGCAAGTTTCAGGCTTTGAAAATGTCAAATTTTTTAGACCGGGTTATGCCATAGAATACGATTACTTCCCCCCTACTCAATTACAACATAGTTTAGAAACAAAGTTGATCAAAGGCTTATATTTTGCTGGACAAATCAACGGAACCACCGGCTATGAGGAAGCCGCTGCCCAAGGCATTATGGCTGGTATAAATGCCCATTTGTCCTTGCAAGAACAGGAACCTTTGGTTTTGCAACGCAATCAGGCTTATATAGGTGTATTGATAGATGACCTTATTTTAAAAGGAACAGAGGAACCCTATCGAATGTTTACTTCAAGAGCTGAATACCGCACTTTACTCCGACAAGACAATGCCGATCAACGTTTAACGCCCCTCTCATTTGAGATGGGATTAGCGAACAAGGCTCGCCTTCTAGCCGTTGAAAAAAAGGAAAAGGAAACACAAGCTATCCTTTCCTTCTTGTCTACTCAAAGTTATCCCGTAGAGGAGGCCAATAGCCTTTTAGAAGCAAAGGGAAGCGCTTTGATCAAACAAACCGACAAGTATGCCAAACTCCTAAGCCGCCCACAAATCACGCGAAAAGATTTAACTCAGATTGCCGCTATACAGACCTTTTTAACAGAAGAGGGCTTTTCTGAAGCGGCCTATGAACAAGCAGAAATAGAGATTAAATATGCAGGGTATATAGCCAAAGAAAACAAAAATGCAGATCGCCTGCAAAAACTTGAACACCTCAAAATTCCGGCTACATTTGACTATAAACAATTAAAATCACTTTCAAACGAAGCCCTAGAAAAATTAAATGCAGCGAGACCTCAAACCTTAGCACAGGCAGCTCGAATTAGCGGCATAAAACCAAGCGATATTAGCGTTATTTTAGTGGCTATTGGAAAATAATGTTTCACGTGAAACAATGGAACGAAATAAAGATCATTTTCTTTTTGAAGGACTAGATCATCTTGTAACCCAAGAGCGGTTCAAAGTCTATTGGGACACTAACAGAGAAGTAGCCTGGACAGACATTGAATTAAATCAGCCTATGGATCGCTATTATGATTCAGCGGCCTATGATTCTCATAAAGGGAAACGTAAATCTGTTTTAGACGCGCTCTATGGTCTCGTGCAACAATTTATGTTTCGATATAAATGGAGTAAAATCACTGCACACAAACAGGATTTTAAAAACCATCTTGATTTTGGCGGAGGCATGGGAGGTTTTTCTGCTCATACTCAATCAAAAGGCCTAGAGACCGTAATAATTGAAAATAACGATAAGGCTCTTGCTTTTTTGAAGGATGCAGGCAAAACGGCGCATAAAAATCTTACCGATTTAAAGCCCAATGAATCTTTCGACTTAATTACGCTCTGGCATGTGCTGGAGCATATTCCCAATCCTATCGAAACGCTAGAAAATCTTTATAATCGGTTAAATCAACAGGGGCTGCTAGTAGTTGCAGTGCCTAATTTTAAAGCCTTAGATGCTCAACATTATAGCTCTTATTGGGCTGGCTATGATTTACCGAGACATTTATGGCATTTTTCTACGCCCGGTTTAGGGGCGCTTTTACAGCAAATTGGATTTCAACCTATAGCACAATATCCACTCTTTTTTGACGCTTTTTATGTTGCGCTACTATCCGAAAGAAACAAAACAGGAAAGCATCAGTTTTTCAGCGCTTTTTATCAGGGTCTGCGTTCTAATTTAGCCGCTTTGAAAACGAACAACTATTCGTCAAGCTTTTTTGTTTGGACTAAATGAGTTTCTTTTGGGGTGTGCAAAAGGCGGGTTAATTGTAAGGCTAAATCTGTAAAAACCATCTTTGCACTGGCGTTTCGGCCAATATAATAATAGGCTTTTTCAAACAATTCCACTATGGCTTTTATGTTGAGGTGGTGAATATAAGGCGCTAATTTACTAAGATCAAATCCTTTCTGTGATTGAAAACTAGTGAGTTGTTTTAGCTTATAATTTAGAAGAAAGGCATCCCGCAAAACCGAAAGGCTATAATCCAAAAACCCTTTTTGATTCTCCTTATCTAGAGGCGTTAAGAGCTCCACCCAAGCCATTAGATCCAACACTACTTTTTTGTTTCCTTTTGCGGCAAACGAGGTCCGCAACAATAGAATCAGTAGTTCTTCGTAGGGTTTAGGCTCGGTTTGACGCCCTCTTTCATATATTTTAGCTACGCTTCCTCTAAAGTGACTTAGTTCTTGTTTAAGGTCATTGCCCCATTCTTTAGTGCTTAGAAATTTTTCTAGAGCCTCTTGAGAAACAGGTGGTAAACTGTGTTTTTGACAACGGGATAAAATGGTGGGCAACAGATCAGCTTCCGCACTCACTAAAAGAAAATAGGTCTGTTGAGGTGGTTCTTCTAATATTTTTAAAAATTTATTGGCCGCAGCAGGATTCATTTTTTCGGCACCCCAAACCAAACACACTTTGGCCCTTCCCTTAAAAGACTTTAAGTTCATTTTTTCTTGCATGGCGGAGACCTCTTTGACACCAATTTGCCCTTGTTTATTTCCGGCTTGCAGGGTCTCCATCCAGTCAGCATGTAGACCATAGGGCTCCTCTTTGATAAACTGCTGCCACTGGGGCAAAAGTTCTTGTGTATAGCTCTTGGGAGGACCACCACTAACATTGATGGTGGGAAACATAAAATAGAGATCCGGATGCAAGGCCAGTGTGGCGGTCTTTTTTTGATGTATTGCAGCCTGTTCAAGTTCTTCGGGGGTATAGAGCAATAAAACCGCCTGATAGAGGGCAACTGCCAATCCACCATAACCATCTACATCTATAAACAGCTGTGCATGAGGCACTTGCTCTTGTTTAACTGTTCTTCTCAATTGGGCAAGAAGTTGTTCTTGTCCTACGATTTCTTGTTCAAGCATGCTCAAAGATACGTTTTCTATACTGCATTTATAAGTCAAAATAAAGGAGAAAGTCCATAAATATGGTATTTTTGCCAAAACGGTAAAAATGAAAACATTAGACACACAAAGATTTGATAATGAAAGAGTTGTGATAAGGGTTGATTTCAATGTACCTTTAGATGAAAAGGGAAATGTGACAGATGCTACTCGTATTATAGCCGCAAAACCCACCATAGATCTAATTCGATCTAAGGGGGGCAGTTGTGTGCTGCTCTCTCACTTGGGAAGACCAAAAGGGAAAACAGCTTCTTTGTCCTTAGCGCAAATTGTTGCCAAAGTGTCTGAAATATTAGAAACAACTGTTCATTTCTCATCAGAATGCGTAGGTCCAGAGGCAGAGGCAGCAGCCCAAAACCTAGCTGCGGGAGAGGTGCTTCTAATGGAAAACCTTCGCTTTCATGACGAAGAAACGGCTGGCGATCTCACTTTTGCTGAAGGGCTGTCTAAACTAGGCACCTACTATGTTAACGATGCTTTTGGCACGGCCCATAGAGCGCATGCGTCTACCACCGTAATGGCCCAATTTTTTAAAGAAAAAAAATGCTTTGGTAAACTTTTAGAACAAGAAGTAAAAGCCATTGACAAGGTAATGAAGACAGGAGAAAAACTTGTTTTGGCCATTTTAGGGGGAGCTAAGGTCTCTTCCAAAATCACAATTATTGAAAGTATGATGGACAAAATTGACCATTTGATTATTGGAGGAGGTATGGTTTATACCTTTGTAAAAGCGCAAGGAGGTAAGATTGGTAACTCTATTTGTGAAGATGACTTTCAAGATGTGGCCCTAGGAATATTAGACCAGGCCAAGGCTAAAGGAGTCACCATTCATTTGCCCGTAGATGTAATTTGTGGGGATGATTTTAGCAATGACGCCAATCAACAAATTGCAGCCGTAAATGCCATTCCGGATGGCTGGGAAGGAATGGATGCAGGTCCAGAAACAAGAGCGCAATTTGCCGAAGTGGTCCAACAATGTCAAACCATATTGTGGAATGGTCCCTTGGGGGTATTTGAATTTTCCAACTTTGCTACGGGCACCATAGCCTTAGGAGATGCTATTGCAGCCCAAACCGAAAAAGGCGCTTTTTCTCTTGTAGGGGGAGGCGATTCTGTAGCTGCGGTTAAGCAATTTGGTTTTGAATCTAAAATGAGTTATGTTAGTACAGGAGGGGGAGCTATGTTAGAAAGCCTTGAAGGTAAAACACTACCCGGGATAGCCGCACTTTTAAAAGAATACTAAAAACCCAAAAACGCATGTCAAAAAACACATTCCTACTTCCTTTTCTCATGTTGCTCTTAGGATGTTCTTCTTCCCAAAAAGGCAGCCCAAAAATTATTCCCGACTCTAGCGGCAATATCAATGCTGTTACGGTGGTTATGCCCGAAAAAAGTTGGAATGGCTCCTTGGGAGAAAAAGTACGCACCCTTTTTGGCTCACCCTATGAAGGGTTGCCCTTTGATGAACCTCAATTTTCTCTTCAGTATTTAAACCCGAAAGCTTTTTCCGGTTTTGCACGGCAAAGTAGAAACGTTCTTTGGTTTGTTAAAGATAGTTTGGGTCAGTTTCAATTGATGCAAGATGCTTTTGCACGCCCCCAAATAGTGGCTTTAGTAAAAGGGAATGATGCCGATGAACAAGCGTTTTATTTGGAAGAAAATGCGGCCTTAATTCGTCAAACACTAACAGAAAACGAACGCATTGAAAAACTGAGACGTATTGCCAAAGCCCCTACTACAGAAACCAATTTAGAAAACCGTTTTGGGATATCGTTGGTCTATCCGTCGGCTTATGAAACCGTTAAAGACACCACTAACTTTATTTGGATACAAAAACCCATCACCAAAGGCCACCTCAATGTAATTGCCTATACACTGCCTTTAAACGCCCTTCAGCAACCGCTTAATGAATCGATCCTTAAAATTCGTGATTCTATTGGCAAATGCTATGTTCCGGGTAGATTACCCAATAGCTATATGATTACAGAAAAAGCCTATTTGCCCTATTTCTACAAAACCAAACTCAATGAAAAAGAGGCCCTACTCACCAAGGGCACTTGGGAAGTTCAAAACGATTTTATGGCAGGGCCTTTTGTAAATTATATGGTGAAAGACATCCCAAAACAAAGATGGATGGTGGTTGAAGGATTTACCTTTGCACCTTCTACAAGTAAGCGAGATTACATGTTTGAGCTCAATTCTATTTTGAGCACCCTAAAAATCAACTAGCTTTTTTTAGAAGAAGATTCTTCTACTTGCGCCTTTTCTTCTTCTTCCTTAGTTGCGTTTTTGAATTCTTTGATGCCACTTCCTAGTCCTCGCATTAGTTCAGGGATTTTTCTTCCACCAAACAACAACAAGACAACGGCAATGATCAAAATAATTTGAGGTCCCCCAATCATTCCTAAAAAAGTATTTGCTAACAACATTGTTATAAGTATTTCAAACAAATGTACTGAAATATTTAGATCAGACAGCATAAAAAAGCACTTCCTAAAAATAGTACGATTACGGATTGTTTATCTTTGTGCTGCAATGGCTGCTAAGAAGAACAAAAAAAACAAACTTTGGTCCAAGCTGATGAATCCCTATCGGCTAGTGGTGGTCAATGAGAATACCTTTGAAGAACAGTTCCAGTTTGGGCTTTCTAGACTGAACCTAATCGTTTTTTTGGTGCTCGTTGTGGCCATCATTAGCATGAGTGTCTTCTTGGCTATTTCCTATTCCCCTCTTAAAGAATACATTCCTGGCTACGATGCTTCTGATGTGCGAAAAAAGGCCTTAGAAAACCTTTTTTTGGCTGATTCACTCTTGGCCATTTATAAAAAAAACGAACGCTATTTAAATATCGTTCGCGGCGTGCTCAATGAAGACTATTATTTTAAAGATGAGGAAGGACTCACTTTTCCCAATGAAGTAACACCAACCGAAAATAAAGCCATTGAACGCACGGTGTCTTCTGCAGATTCTGTTTTGCGTGAAATGGTAACACGAGAAGACAAATTTAATGCCCCAAACAACAGCGTGTTGTCTAAGGAATTGTTTTTAATGGCACCCGCCCAAGGACCACTCTCACAAACCTTTGATCGGGAAAGCAAACACTTTGCCGTTGATGTTGTTTTAGAAGAAGGCACCCCCATCAAAGCGATTGCCAACGGAACGGTTATTTTTGCAGCCTACACAGCACAAACAGGCTATGTTATTATGGTAGAACACAGCCAAGGGATCGTTTCTGTTTATAAACACAATTCAGTGTTAAACAAAGAACAAGGCGATCTAGTCAGTGCCGGAGAAGTGATTGCGCAGGCCGGTAACACCGGAGAGTTTTCTACCGGCTGGCACCTGCATTTTGAATTGTGGATTGATGGCTATCCCCTAGATCCGGAATTGTTTTTTGATTTTGATCGATAAAAACATGAAAGCATTAGCCGCTAAACTTTTTGCTGCTTGGGTGCACAAAAAGAATCAAAAATGGATTCAAAACCCCCTTGTTGCACAAGAAAAAACCTTTCGCTATCTTCTTCAAAAAGCCCAAAACACGCAGTTTGGGAAAGACCACCACTTTGATCGCATTGAAAGCTATAAAGACTTTGCTCAATCGGTTCCTATAGCAGACTATGAAGCTCTTAGACCCTATATAGAACAAGTTAAAGACGGAAAAAAAGACGTGCTTTGGCCTGGTTTACCACTCTATTTTGCCAAAACCAGCGGTACAACTTCTGGTGTAAAATACATTCCCATAACCAAAGAGTCTATGCCCACTCACATTCGGGCAGCTCGAGATGCGCTGTTAAATTATATTCATCAAACACAAAAAGCAGATTTTGTAAATGGGAAACAGATTTTTTTGCAAGGAAGCCCCATTTTAAAAAAAGAAAATGGAATTGCTATTGGCCGACTTTCAGGTATTGTGGCCCACTATGTGCCCAGCTATTTGCAACAAAACAGAATGCCCTCTTGGGAAACCAACTGCATTGAAGACTGGGAGACAAAAGTCCAAGCCATTATTGCCGAAACCCTTAACGAAAAAATGACCCTTATTGCCGGAATCCCCTCTTGGGTTCAAATGTATTTTGAACAATTGGTGCAACAAACCGGACATGCTGTGGGGACCCAATTTCCCAAATTTTCATTGTTTGTTTATGGCGGTGTCAATTTTGAACCCTATCGCCCAGTTTTTAAAAAACTAATGGGAAAAACAGTAGATAGCGTAGAACTTTTTCCTGCTTCAGAAGGTTTTTTTGCCTATCAAGATCAACAAGGCAAACCCGACCTTTTGCTGTTGTTAAACAATGATATTTTTTATGAATTTGTTGAAGCAAAGGCCTTTGAGGATGAAGCACCCAAACGCTATACCTTAGCAGAAGTTAAAACCAATGTGAACTATGTAATGCTTATTTCTACCTCTGCTGGTCTCTGGGGATACAATTTGGGCGATACGGTCATGTTTACGTCATTGGCCCCTTATCGCCTTCGAGTCACCGGTAGGTTGAGTCATTTCATTTCGGCTTTTGGTGAGCATGTAATCGGATCAGAAGTAGAACAATCTCTAGAAGAAGCCCTAAAAAAATGTGTGGAAAAACCTCTTGTGAGCGAATTTACAGTAGCCCCTCAAATTAGCCCTAAAGAAGGCTTGCCTTATCACGAGTGGTTCATTGAATTTGAAAAACAACCAGCCGATTTAGCGACTTTGGCAGCTCATATAGATGCCGCCATGCAAGAAAAAAACATCTACTACAAAGATCTCATCACGGGTAAAGTTCTGCGGCCCTTGGTGATTACCCCTATTGCAAAAGAAGGCTTTAGAAACTATATGAAATCGGTGGGTAAACTTGGCGGACAAAACAAAGTGCCCCGTGTATCAAACGATCGGAAAATTGCTATAGCTCTAACAGAATTTGAAGCGGCTATATGAACAACAAAACGAAGACCGCTTTAGTCTACAATTTGACTAACACTTTTGTTCAGCAAGACATCCAGCATTTGCAAAACCTTAGCGCTCAGGTTTATCTTCACTCCTCCTATCCCCATAAAGATCCAATTCGGTTTTGGTGGAATCGACTTCGCGAACTGTTTTTTGGCTTATTTTATGGACCAAGGGTCAAGGTAGTATTCTGTTGGTTTAATGATTATCACGCTTTCTTTCCCCTTTTGTGGGCAAGACTTTTGGCTAAAAAAGGAGTCCTCATAGTGGGGGGCTACGATGCGGTTTCAGATCCCGCGTTGCAGTATGGTGTCTTTGCTAAAAATAATGGTCGACAGTGGATAGCCAAATGGAATTATAAACTGGCCCATCTCATTTGGGTAGTCGATGAAACTTTGGCTAACGGCTGTGAAAATGCGCAAGCGCAGGAACAAATTCAATCTGGAATAAAACATTTTTTGCCTACAATCTCCACGCCCATAGAAGTGGTGCCTACCGGCTATGACCCTGATTTTTGGAAAAGCACTGGAGACCAAAAACCACACACCATTTTGACCGTGGCTAACATTCCAGACAAGCGCACATTTAGACGAAAAGGCATTGATCTTTTCTTTCGGTTGGCTCAGGACTTGCCCCATTTTAAATTTACGCTAGCTGGATTGACCTATGCCCTGCCCAAAACGATTGAAGTGCCCCAAAACGTTACGCTTTTAGGTCGACAAAACGCAAACGAATTACGCGCCCTCTACGCTAAACATCACTACTATTTTCAAGGCTCACGTGTTGAAGGCTTACCCAATGTGTTGTGTGAGGCCATGTTGTGTGAATGCATTCCACTAGTGCGTAATGTTTTTGGCATGCCAAAAGCGGTAGGTGAAACAGGATTTGTTTTCAATCCCCATAAAGACTGGGAAAAGTTACTCCAATTTGTAGCTAATGATGAGCCTAAAGAAGGGAATAAGGCCAGGGAAAGAATCCTAAAACAATTTCATGTCCAAGCTCGATATGAAGCATTTAAGTTGTTATTAACCCAATCTAGCTAAATGAAACCAGCCGTTTTAGAGTATCCACTGTCTGACAATTTAGGGGACTATATTCAATCCATAGCTGCTAAAAAATTAGTGTCTGAACCCGCCAAAGGCATAGACCGTGAGGCCCTTCATACTTATACCGGAGAACCCGTTTGCTTGATCATGAACGGCTGGTTTATGGAAAATGCCGACAATTGGCCCCCTGCCACTAACATCAAACCTTTGTTTGTGTCTTTTCACATCAATCCCACTGTGGCTAAAAAAATGACAAGCCCCCAATCCATTGCCTATTTCAAGCAGCATCAACCCATTGGCTGTAGGGATTTATTCACCCAACAATTATTGGAAGAAAAGGGCGTGGAAGCCTATTTTTCAGGATGCTTAACCTTAACCCTTAATCGGAATGACTTTTTAAAAAAAGAGGAAAAGCCGGAAGGTATTTTAGTGCTGAGTGTCTTGGAACGACTACAACCTAGCCTCACGTCTTGGCAACAGTCAAAATCTTTTTTTGCTTGGACAGTAGAACGAATCAAATGGCCTTTGAAAGCTTGGCAATACAAAAAGGCAAGGAGCCGCCTAGATGCTTTTTTAGCCAACCAAAAAGAACCCCTGACAAAAGGCACCCAAATTATTGAAAACCCACATTGCTCGTCAGAAGAAAAAGAAGCCTTAGCCCTCAATCAACTAGAGGCCATTGCTCGAGCGCGCTATGTGGTAACCTCTAGAATACATACTGCTTTGCCCGCTGTGGCAATGGGAATTCCCGTTCTCTTTATTGAGGATGGCTTGACCCATATCAATCAAAAGAGCAGATTATTGGGAATGGAGTCTTTTTTTAAAAGGGTGCAAACAAAATCATTGGCGGAACTGTCAGAAGACTTTTGGATTAAACCCAATTTAAAAAAGCCTTTTATCGAAGCCCTAAAAAAAGCAGTTTCCCGCCAATTTGAATAGGGTTTGCCTACCACAGGCAGAGAATTAGTCTTTATATTTGAAAAAAATATTTAATGAATATATTAGTTATCGGGAGCGGAGGCAGAGAACATACTTTTTGCTGGAAACTAGCCCAAAGCGAAGTTTGTGACCACCTTTTTGTTGCCCCCGGAAATGCTGGCACGGCTGCTTTTGCCACCAATTTGCCGGTTGAAGTTAACGATTTTGAACAGTTAAAAAAAGAAGTACTGACCCATCAAATTGAGATGGTGGTAGTAGGACCAGAAGACCCTTTAGTACAAGGCATTCACGATTTTTTCTTAGCCGATTCCGACCTGCAAAATGTGGCAATCATTGGCCCTCAGCAAGAAGCGGCTCAATTAGAAGGCAGCAAAGATTTTGCCAAAGCCTTTATGATGCGACATGGTATTCCCACGGCAAAATATGCTACTTTCACTCCCGAAACCCTTGAAGAAGGGTATGCCTTTTTAGAACAACAAACACCACCCTATGTGCTCAAAGCTGATGGTTTGGCAGCCGGAAAGGGGGTCCTCATTTTAGCAGAACTAGAAGAGGCCAAAAAAGAATTGAAAAGCATGTTGATTGATGAAGCCTTTGGCGAGGCCTCCAAACAAGTGGTGGTTGAAGAATTCTTAGACGGAATTGAATTGTCGTGTTTTGTTTTGACCGACGGAAAGGGGCATGTGGTTTTACCCATGGCTAAAGACTACAAACGAATTGGAGAAGGAGATCAAGGGCTCAATACGGGAGGAATGGGAGCGGTATCACCGGTTACTTTTGTGACGCCTAATTTTGAACAAAAAATCAAAGACCAAATAATTATTCCAACCCTACAAGGCCTTCAAAAAGACGGGATACCCTATCAGGGATTTATTTTTATAGGGCTCATCAAAGTGGGAGATGAACCCAAAGTGATAGAATATAATGTCCGCATGGGTGATCCTGAAACGCAAGTTGTGTTACCTCTGTTGAAAAATGACTTAGGTGTGCTATTTTCGGCGGTGGCTAACCAAACCCTAGCCGATCATAAAATTGAAATTGATGCCCGAGCTGCCGTTACGGTGGTGGCGGTTTCAGGAGGCTATCCCCAAGCCTATTCAAAAGGTAAAGTAATTACGGGTCTTTCTAATGAGAGCGATAGTCTTTTGTTTCACGCAGGAACACGTTTAGACGAAAAAACAGTCAAAACAAATGGTGGTCGGGTTTTAGCACTCACTTCTTTTGGAACAAATCACCGAGAAGCAGCTAAACGCTCCTATGAGCAATTAGCCAAAATTGATTTTGAGGGAATGTATTACAGAAAAGATATTGGCAATGATCTATAAAAAAGAATGGGCAGAAGGGTCTTTGTCTTCTTCCCCACTTTTGTCAAAAAGATTCAATTGATTAATCCAATAAAGCATGGCCAAAAACCCAACAATTAAAAACAGCCAGTTGACACCGTTCGCAAGGGTCCAACTGCTTAATTCTAATTGGCGTAAGAGTTCAAAGGGAAGAAAAAGTACTTCTTCAAACAACCATGCAATGCCTTCAAAAAAAGCTTTCATAATTCGGTTTCTTTAGCCCTCAAAAGTAGTATAAACTAAAAATGTTTGCAAGACAATTCAGAAAAATCATCCCCTCCAACCTTTTGCTAGGGGGGCTCCTTATGCTTAGCTTGGTGGTGGCGGTCTTTGTTTTAAAAACAACTGAAAACATAACGCCTTCTTTTTTTATAGAACCTTTACTCATTGGGCTGGCCCTCCTTGGTTTTGCTTTCGAATTGATTTGGTTGGAAGCAAAAAGCACAACGCCATATTTTAAAAGCTTCCCCTTGTTAGCTTTTGGGCTGGTTTTGTTATGGCTTCCTTTTGAAACGATCACCCTTAAACTCATTTTGGAAGCCGCTGTTTTCTTTTGGGTCTTTGATCGTTTGGTGCGCCTTCAAAAAAAAGATCATCACCCCCAAAAAGCGTTTTATGCAACCCTTGTAGGGGTGCTCTTGGTATTATACAATCCTCTACAAACCTATTTTTTGGGGCCTCTTTTTCTCCTTTTTATAGCGCCTAAAATGAACCGATTGAGCGTTTTTATAGCCGTCTTGCTTCCGCTTATTTTAGTGCCCTTTTTTGTTCATTCGGCCCTCCTCTACGGAAAGCATGAATTTGAATTTTCCCTTTTACACCACTTTTATGACCCCTTGCATTTTGAAAAGTGTACTCCGGCCGATTTTATATGGTTCTTTTTTGTTTTTGTGGTGTTGATTATGTTTCGCAAAGTGGTTTTTTCAAGAAAAGCCATTAGTGCTGTTCAAATTACCCTGGGGCTTTTCTTTTGGCTCCTAGCCACCCTGTTGGTTGGATTTTTGATGAAAGTGACCCCCTTTGGCCGATGGGAGTGGGCCTATTTCCCCGTTGCTTTAACCTTAAGTCATATTTTAAATAATATTGAATCAAATCGTACGGTGAACCTGCTCTTAAGTTTTATTTTTGTGGGAGGCTTGCTGCTTCAAATTTTTATCCTATGAGTTCAAAACAATTTGCTGGGTTTAGTGCCAATGCCCTTTCTGTTTTTCAAAAAGCTGTGACCGACTATCATGTTTTAGACACGGTGGATCAACCGCTACAAAATCCTTTTGAACCGAATAGTTTGGAAGGGCTTCTCTATAAAAAAAATTGGATTGACACAATACAATGGCATTATGAAGACCTCATTAGAGACCCTGAGATTGATCCGATTAAGGGTATGCAACTCAAACGTAAAATTGATGCCTCCAATCAACTTAGAACAGATCTTGTCGAACAGTTAGACGATTATTTTTTAGCACAATTTGAAGGGGTGAACAAAACCAAAAAGGCTACCCACAACACCGAAAGCCCTGCCTGGGCTATAGACCGTTTGTCTATTTTGGTGCTTAAAATCTTTCACATGCAGCAAGAAGTAGAGCGTTTCAATGCAAATGAACAACACCGTGTTCGTTGTCAGGCCAAATATGAAATTCTTTTGGCACAGCAACACGATTTGGCAACAGCCATAGATCAGTTACTTCTAGATTTGGCTAACGGAAAAAAATTTATGAAAGTCTACAGGCAAATGAAGATGTATAATGACGAGAGTTTAAATCCGGTGCTTTACCAACAACAAAAACCACCCAAACCGTGAACCGAAAGGAGCATATTTTAGTGGTGCGCCTCTCCGCCATGGGAGATGTTGCCATGCTAGTGCCCGTGCTCCGTGTACTCAAGAATACATACCCTCAGCTTCAGATTAGCCTACTGAGTCGGAGCAAAATGATCCCAATTTTTAATGAATTTGACGGGCTTAAGGTATATGCCTTTAATTCAGAAATGCATAAAGGAATTCAAGGCCTTTGGACCCTTTTTCAAGAGCTGAAAACAGAAGGGTTCACGGCTATTGCCGATTTGCACTATGTGTTGCGATCACGCATTTTATGCCTCTTTTTTAAGGGTTTTGGTTTTAAGGTGAAACACTTACACAAAAACAGAAAGGCCAAAAAAGCCCTTACGCGCGCTACAGGAAAAAATTTTAGTCCCTTACCTCCGGTTCATTATGCCTATGCCGATGTATTTCGAAAATTAGGCTATCCCATAGATTTGAGCACCCACGAATTTCCGGAACGATCTGTTCAAAAATCAACGGCAAATTTAATAGGTTGCTCAGCAGAAAATCAAAAGTGGATTGGCATTGCTCCCTTTGCAGCTCATGCGGGAAAATGCTATCCGTTAGACTATATGCAACAAGTAGTCTCCTATCTCCAAACAGCGCATCAAGTGATTTTGTTTGGGGGAGGGTCACAAGAAGAAGCCCAATTGGCCCGTTGGGCAGCAGCCTATAAAAACACCCATAGTGTGGCCCGTTTTTCTTTAGCCAAACAAGTAGAGGTTATGGCGCAATTAGATCTTATGCTCGCCATGGATTCTGCCAATGGACATTTAGCAGCAAATTTTGGTGTTCCCGTGGTGACCCTTTGGGGCATGACCCACCCTTTTTTAGGATTTAAGCCATTTCAACAACCCGAAGAGCAGCAACTGTTTTTGGATCGGACGGTCTATCCAAAAATTCCAACCTCTGTTTTTGGAAACAAGATTCCCAAAGGATATGAAAATGCTTTTCGGAGTTTAGCCCCTAAAACAGTTATCGAAAAAGTGTTAGCCGTTTTGGAGCAAAACCCCTAAACGTCATCATAGTCAACTGTGATGGCAGCACTTTGTGGGATTGCTTGGCAGGTGAGCACTAAACCTTCTTCCACTTCGCTATCAGTCAAAATTTGATTGGTTTGCATTTGAGCCGACCCCTTTTTCACACGCGCAATACAACTGCTGCAAACCCCACCCTGACAAGAATAGGGCACATCTAGTTTGGCATTAAGAGCGGCGTCTAAGAGGGTCACATTCCCTTTGCTAGAGAGGGTGTGTTGCATTTCATCGTGAATAACAGTAAGCGATACGTCATCTGAAGAGACCGCCTGAGGGGTTTCGGTGGAGGTGACGTGAAAGAGTTCTCGGTGAATAATAGCGGAGGGAACACCTTGTTTTTCAAGGGTCTCACGAACAACATCTAGCATTCCCTCGGGGCCACAAACATAATAGGCAGCTGCTTCAGAATTGCGTTGCTTCTGATAATAGTGCACTACCGACTGGTCAATACGCCCAAACAATGCCCCGTTGCTTTGAGTTCTACTAAAGACCCAAACAATTGAAAGTTGAGAAGCATAGGTTGTGGCTAATTCTTGTAGGGCTTGATAGAACATGGTTTGCTCTGGACTTTTATTGCCATAAACCAAATGAAATTGATTTTTGGGATGAGCTTTAAGGTGTTCTTTTATAATAGCCATAATGGGGGTGATACCACTACCTGAAGCAAAACCGGCAATGGTTTTTGGAGTGCTGTCAGGCACATAAACAAAACGCCCTTCAGGCAGACTCACCTTGAGTTGATCGCCCACTTTTAGGGTGCTGGCTGCATAAGTAGAAAAAAGGCCATTGGGCACTTTTTTTATGCCTACTTGCAAACAATTTTCATAGGGTGCAGCACATATAGAATAGGAGCGGCGCACCTGTTGTCCGGCTAGGGTAGTTTCAAGGGAAATATATTGTCCAGCTTGAAATTGAAAGGATGACTGTAAGGCTGCTGGAACGTCAAATGTTAACACAACAGCGTCAGTTGTATTCTTTTCAATTTGAGAGACAACTAAATCTTGCATGTTTGACATAGCTTTTTGGGCAAAGGTATTAAACAATAAGAATTTTAAATTGCATAGCAGAAAGAAATTCGTTTGGATATACTAAAACGGCTGATTAGAAGTTATAATGATAAAGGTAGCTGCATGCTCCAAAAGGAACATTTTTTTGGATTGTTTTTGGCGGGATTGGTCTTCTATGGCTGTTCCACGTCAAAAGACGGATTGTTGAGGAGAGAATATCACACGCTCACCACGAAATATAATGTGCTCTTTAACGGAAAAGAAGCTTTTACTGTGGGGACAGCCATTTTAAAACAAGCTCACGAGGACAATTTTTATGAACTACTGCCCCTTGAGCCCATTAGCCTATTGGGTGAGGATATCAATGCCCCAACGCTGGTTCCTGGTTTTGCTCGAGCTGAAGAAAAAGCAGTTAAAGCCATTCAGAAACACTCCATGAATATTGAGGGCGAGCAGCGCAACAGAAAAATTGACGAAGCCTATTTGCTTTTAGGGAAGGCGCGCTATTTTGACCGACGTTTTTTTCCGGCTTTGGAAGCCTTCAATTTTTTATTAGAAAGTGAGGCTGACTACAAAACCTATGTGGAAGGACGTATTTGGCGTGAACGAACCAACATGCGTTTAAACAACAATGCCCTTGCCATACAAAACTTAAAGGGCTTAGCAGATGAGCTTTCTACAAAAAACAAGTTTTTTGCTTTTGCCAATGCTACTGTGGGGGAGGCCTATCTCAACCAACAAGAAACAGATTCGGCACTCTATTATATTAAAAGAGCAGCAACCCACAATCGCAAAAAAAAGCAAAGAGGACGCTATTTGTTTGTGGCAGCTCAGCTTTTTGAACAAAAGGGCAATAGCGACTCTGCCCAATGGGCTTATGACGCTATTTTAGCCTTAAAACGAAAGTCCCCTCGCAATTTGTTTGTCAATGCTAAAATTAGAAGTCAATTGCATGTAGCCGATTCTGCTGAAGTAGTGGAGCATTTGGAGAAAATGTTACAGAATTATGAAAACGAACCCTATTTACACCATATCTACAGTGGATTGGGGCAATTTTATAGACAAAAGGGGAATGATTCAGCGGCCATTGCGGCCTATAGTAAGTCGTTGCGTTCTCCGGGGGTAGATCCCCATACGCAAAAAGCGAACTATACCGACTTAGCTGATTATATGTTTGAAAAAGGAGCCTATGTTGCAGCAGGCGCCTATTTAGACAGTCTTATTCCGCTCTACGAAGCCAACTCCCTCATGGCGAAGCGCTTGAATAGAAAACGCGAAAATCTGGCAGAGGTTTTATTGTTTGAAACGCAAAAGAAAGCAACCGATAGTGTTTTAGCTTTGCTCAAAATCAGTCCGGCAGCACAAATTGCTTTTTTTACAACGGCGCTAGAACGGCAAAAAGAAGAAGCGCTTAAGCGAGTTGCAAATCAAACATCAAAAAGCAGCACCTCCTTCTTTAGACGCGAAAAACAAGCCTTTTATTTTTATAACCCCAACCTTTTGGTGCAAGGCAAGCAAGACTTTTTAGCTCGTTGGGGCACACGCCCAAATGTAGACAATTGGCGAACATCAGCCGATCTCAAGCAAGTGTTGGAACAAGCCGATACCACCACGATAGCCCAAGAAACCCAAGAAATAGAAATTATTACGCCAGAAGCATTAGCGGCAAAATTGCCAAAAAATAAAGCCGAACGAGACAGCCTTAACCTCTTAAATCAAAATGCCTATTTACGGTTAGGCCTAATATATAAGGAAAAGTTTGATGAAAAAGACCTTGCCATTTGGCATCTAGAGACCTATTTAGAACGAAGTGGTAGTAGTGAAGAACGTTCCGAAGCACTCTATCACCTTTTTAAACTCTACGAAAATGACGACCCCAAACAAGCCCAAAAATATAACGAAGCACTTTTAAAAGAACATCCAGAATCGGCCTTTGCTAAATTTTTATCCGATCCTCAAAATTATGATGCCAGCGGATTGCAAACCCCTGAGCGATTGTTTATGAGGGCTTACAGTCTCTTTGAAAAGCAAGAGTTTACAGCCGTTTTAGAGGCACTAGAAACGATGGAGGTTTTGCTTAGCGGTTCCACCTTAGCGCCTAAAGTAGCCCTACTCAAGGCCAACACTTTAGGCCGATTGCAAGGCGTGGCGGTTTGGAAAGAGGAACTTGCACAAGTGGCTAAAGCCTACAGCAGTCTAGAGGTAGGGAAATATGCTGAAACCCTCTTAAGCCAAATTGAAGCCTCCCAAAACCTGAAAGAAAAGGGCCCTGTATTTAAAAATTACAAATGGATTTTTCCGTTTGATCGAACCCAAAAAAACCAACGAGAATTATTTGAAAATAGTCTCCGAGCCACTCTTATAGAAAGTGAGTCAAAATGGCGAGTGAGTGTTGACCCTTATGATGCCGAAACTACTTTTGTGGTGGTGCATGGCATTTTTGATCCAGAAGACATTGAAATCTGGCTCCAGAAAACAGCCAAGCACACGAAAGACCTTAAAGAACAGAATAATTTTGTAGCTTTGGGGTCCGTTTATCGAGATTATCAAAAAAACAAATCGTGGAAAAAAAGTAACTAGAGATGAAAGGAAATGATCACCACGGACTTTATAGTCGAATAGAAAAGTCAACCCTAATTAAAGGGAGTATCAAAACGCGCTCAGATATTCGAATTGACGGAAACATGGAGGGAGATATTGAAACGAAAGGAAAACTCATTATAGGAGTAGGCGCCACCGTAAAAGGAAATGTGCTTTGTGCCAACGCCGATATTGAAGGCACCTTCCAAGGCAAACTCAATGCCCAAGAAACCCTTAGCCTCAAGTCTGAAAGCGTAGTGACCGGAGAAGTTACCATTGGAAAATTGGTGGTGGCTTCTGGAGCCACCTTCAATGCTAAATGTTCTATGGTAAACAGCTCCGATAAGATTAAGGCCCTCTATAGCAGTGAAAAAACGGCCTAATCGTTGGTTGATTTTTTCGGGGCTCGCCTTTCAAATTGCCCTTGTCATGTTTGTGTTTATTGAATTTGGACAATGGTTGGATGCTCAACAAGAAACGGAGCACAACACCTATAGTTTAATAGCGGGCTGTTTGGCCATGATTTGCATTTTGTATCTAATTAGCAAACAAACCAAAAACTTGGAATGAAGTTGCGAGGGGTGTTGTTTGCCAATTTAAAAACGCTTTTGATCCTCATGTTCTTGAGCTGTTTGGCCCACGCCTACTTTAGCGAACAAAAAACCGCGCTATTAATTATTCTTTATACCCTTAATACAATCTTAGCAGCTGTCCCAATTGTAGGGCTCTATTGGGCCATCTTTATTCGCAAACAAGGGGTGCTGAGCCTCTACTTTCTAAGTGTGCTACTCAAGGCATTGGTATTGGGCCTCCTTTTTTTAAGCCCATTGCGATTTTCTATTGGGTTTGAAGAGGTGTCTAAGAGTAGCCTCATGGTTCCTTTTTTTGTGGCTTTATTGTCAGAAATTATAGCTTTTTCACAATTCCATTCCCAGCAAGAAGAGGCTTAAAATTTATGCTCCAAAAAGAAAAAAGAAGAATGCATAAGAAGTCGAAGAAATAAAAATTTAAAAAAGGATAAAAACAATTTCCTAGTTTATACTAAAGCATTACATTTGCAGCGCTTATAAAAGATTTGAACACCATTTATATGGCGATTAGGTATCGTAGACAAATACTATTTTTAGTCTTTCTTTCCCTCAACCTTACGGCTGTAGCTGCTGCTGCACCCAAAGAAGAAAACAAAGGTGATTTCAAAGCCGAAATCAGAGCCTACATCATGCATCACTTGCAAGACTCACATGATTTCAACATTTTGAGTTATACAGATGAAAAAACGGGAGAAAAAATCCACGTTGGTTTACCACTTCCTGTAATCCTTTGGGATAATGGATTAAAAGTATTCTCTTCATCGGCCTTTCACCACGGTGAAACAGTTGCTCAAGCAGGCGGGCAATATTATGCTTTAGATCACGGGAAAATATATAAAACGGATGCTGAAGGCACCATCACCTATGATGAAAATCATCATGCTACCAACGAGGCTCCGCTAGACTTTTCAATCACTAAAAGTGTATTGAGCATTATGATCACTGCCCTATTGATGTTTTTCTTATTTAAGAATTTGGCCAAGTCCTATCAAAAAAATGGTTTGGTGGCACAAGGCATTGGACGCTTTTTTGAACCCATTGTGCTCTACGTTCGAGACGAAATAGCCATTCCAAATATTGGCGAAAAGCACTACAAAAAATATATGAGCTATTTGTTAACGCTCTTTTTCTTCATTTGGTTTTTAAATCTTTTTGGACTTACCCCCCTTGGGATTAATGTGACCGGAAACATTGCCGTAACCTTTTGTTTGGCGCTGATCACTTTTGTGATTACCAACCTAACCGCCAAAAAAGACTATTGGAAGCACATTTTTTGGATGCCTGGAGTACCTACCGTAATGAAATTTGCCCTCGCACCAATAGAACTGTTAGGGGTCTTCATCAAACCCTTTTCGTTAATGATTCGACTCTATGCTAACATTTCTGCCGGACATATTGTTTTGATGAGTTTGATTGCCCTTATCTTCATATTTAAAAATTGGTTGGGATCTAGCCTTTCGTTTGTGTTGGCTTTTTCCATCTCTATTATAGAAATTTTGGTGGCTTTATTGCAAGCCTATATTTTTACAGTCTTGTCAGCCTTATATTTTGGCTTTGCTGTAGAAGAACACGAACACGAAGATCATTAATAAGAATGTTTAATTTTAAGTAAATATAAATATGGAAATTCCAGTAATTGTAGGAGCAGGTTTAGTAGTAATTGGTGTTGGTATCGGTATCGGAAATATCGGTAGAGGTGCCATGGAAGCCATTGGTCGTCAACCCGATGCCTATGGTAAAATTCAAACAGCAATGTTGATTGCTGCTGCACTTGTAGAGGGAATTGGATTTGCTGCCCTATTTGCAGTATCCTAAATCCCATTCTTGTTTGCAGACAAGAAAAAGCGAACCTTTATAAACGCATAAACTATGGAAAAACTAATTAGCGAGTTTTCATTCGGACTATTTTTTTGGCAGCTCTTTATTTTTATAGGCTTAATTCTCTTGCTTAAAAAATATGCATGGAAACCCATTTTAGATGCCGTTAACGAACGCGAGTCGTCCATTAAAGACGCTTTGCAATCGGCAGCTGCGGCAAAAAAAGAAATGGAGACCCTGCAAGAAGACAACCAAAAGATACTCAAAGAAGCACGTGCTGAGCGAGAATCTCTTTTGAAAGAAGCCCGTAAAACAGGCGCTGAATTGGTTGACCAAGCTAAAAAAGACGCACAGGTTGAAGCGCAAAAAATTCTAACCCAAGCACAAGAAGCTATTGAGAATGAAAAGCGTGCTGCTGTCAATGAGTTGAAAAACCAAGTGGCGGTCATTGCAATGGATATTGCCGAAAAAGTGGTTCTAAAAGAATTGGATAATAAAGACCAACAATTAAAGCTAGTAGATACGCTTCTTAAAGATGCAGATCTCAAATAGGGCCTATGAAAATGAGTCGTGCTGCTTATCGATATGCTAAGGCTGCGTTAAAGTTTGCGGGTAAAGACCCGGCACCTTTAGCAAAAGACTTGGAGAATATCCTTGCCCTTTTGGAAGCAAACGATGCCCTTTCGGCTTTTTTGGAAAACCCTGTTCTTCCGGCAAAACTAAAAACGGAAACCCTTTTGAAGGTGTGCCCCAAGCATACCAAAAGTTTTGCCCAGTTGCTTGACGTTTTGGCCACCAACAATAGACTTTCTATAGTGGCGGCCGTAGCACAGCAATATAGCAAACTATATGCTGCTCAACAAGGACAACTAACCGCCACGGTGATTACGGCTGTGCCCCTAACGCCAGCTTTAGAAGATCAAATTTTGCAAAAAGCAAAAAGCATTACTAGCAAACAAGTGCAATTGGTGAACCAAGTTGATCCGGCCATTTTAGGAGGGTTTGTTTTAACCCTTGGCGATATGCAATATGACGCCAGTGTGGCACAAAAATTAAAAGGCATTAAAACAGCCTTAATGACAAAACAATAGAGATAAACAAAAGACAATCATGGCAGATGTAAATCCGGCTGAAGTATCAGCAATTTTAAAACAGCAACTCGAGGGCTATTCAAGCGCTACAGCTTTAGATGAAGTGGGAACCGTTTTGGAAGTGGGCGACGGGATTGCTCGAGTATATGGATTAACGAATGTACAATATGGCGAATTAGTAGTCTTTGACGGCGGACTAGAAGGGATGGTACTCAACTTGGAAGAGGATCATGTTGGAGTAGTACTTTTAGGCCCATCTAAAGCACTTAAAGAAGGCGATACAGTTAAGCGAACCCAACGCATTGCATCCATCAATGTGGGAGAAGGCATAGTGGGACGAGTGGTGAATACCCTTGGCGTTCCTATAGACGGAAAAGGTCCCATTGAAGGTGATCTTTTTGAAATGCCCTTAGAGCGTAAAGCCCCTGGTGTTGTTTTCAGACAGCCTGTAAACGAACCGCTTCAAACAGGAATTAAATCTGTTGACGCCATGATCCCTATTGGAAGAGGCCAACGAGAATTAGTAATCGGCGACCGTCAAACAGGAAAAACAACGGTTTGTATCGATACGATTTTAAATCAAAAAGAATTTTTTGATGCTGGAGAACCCGTTTATTGTGTTTATGTAGCTATTGGACAAAAAGCCTCCACGGTTGCGGGAATTGCCAAAACATTAGAAGATAAAGGAGCACTAGCTTATACTACTATAGTTGCAGCCAATGCCTCTGACCCTGCCCCTATGCAGGTATATGCTCCCTTTGCTGGAGCAGCCATTGGAGAATATTTTAGAGATACGGGGCGTCCAGCCCTCATCATCTATGATGATTTGTCTAAACAAGCGGTGGCCTACAGAGAAGTTTCTTTGCTTTTGAGAAGACCTCCAGGACGTGAAGCATATCCCGGAGACGTATTTTATCTTCACTCGCGCCTATTGGAACGTGCGGCTAAAGTTATTGCAGACGACACCATTGCCAAAAACATGAATGACCTTCCTGACTCTTTGAAAGACAAGGTGAAAGGAGGCGGTTCTCTCACAGCCTTGCCGATTATTGAAACCCAAGCAGGTGACGTTTCAGCCTATATTCCTACCAACGTAATTTCCATTACCGATGGACAAATTTTCTTAGAAGCTGATTTGTTCAACTCAGGAGTTCGTCCGGCTATTAATGTGGGGATATCCGTTTCTCGTGTAGGAGGATCGGCTCAAATTAAATCGATGAAAAAAGTGGCAGGAACACTCAAATTAGATCAAGCTCAATTTAGAGAACTAGAAGCTTTTGCCAAGTTTGGTTCTGACCTCGATGCCGCTACGCTCAATGTGATTGAAAAAGGAAAACGCAACGTAGAAATCCTAAAACAAGCGCAAAACGATCCCTTTACGGTAGAAGACCAAGTGGCCATTATCTATGCCGGGTCTAAAAACCTTTTGCGCAATGTTCCTGTGGAAGAAGTTAAAAACTTTGAACAACAGTTCTTATCTACTTTACGTAAAAAACATAAAAAAGTATTACAGGGATTAAAAGCCGGAAAATTAACCGATGATATTCTTGACGTGCTCAATGCAGTAGCCAAAGAAACAGCCGCTCAATTTTAATAAACTATGGCGAATTTAAAGGAAATACGAAATCGCATTGCATCTGTTTCTTCAACAATGCAAATTACTTCTGCCATGAAAATGGTATCTGCTGCCAAGTTGAAAAAGGCGCAAGATGCCATAACGGCCATGCGTCCGTATGCCAATAAACTCACCACCCTGATTCAAAATTTGAGCAGCGCCGATACGGGCGATCAAAAAAATCCCTACACCCAAGTGCGGCCCATTAAAAAAGTGCTCCTAGTAGCCATCACCTCCAATAGAGGGTTGTGTGGGGCCTTTAATGCCAATGTAATTAAGGCTGCCCTAGACCAAGCCAAAAACCAATATACCGATGCATCTGTTGAGGTAATTACTATTGGTAAAAAGGGGGGTGATATTTTATCGAAGACCCTAACCGTTAAAGGAGCCCACAACGAGCTATTGGATTCCTCATCCTATGCTGAAACGGCAGCCCTTGCCCAAGAAATCATGGATGATTTTACAGCCGGGCACTATGATAAAGTGGTATTGCTATACAATCAATTTAAAAATGCAGCCACTCAAATTGTAAATATTGAAGACTATTTACCCATAGTTTATCAAGATTCAAACGAAACCGAAGCGGGGGATTATATTTATGAACCCAATCAGCAAGAAATCGTTTCGGAATTATTACCCAAATCACTAAAAATGCAATTGTTTAAAGCCCTTAGAGACTCCTTGGCAGGAGAACACGGCGCACGGATGACCGCCATGCACAAGGCCACAGACAATGCTACAGAATTGAGAGACCAATTGAAATTGACCTACAACAAAGCCCGCCAAGCCGCCATTACCAACGAAATTCTTGAAATTGTGGGCGGGGCAGAGGCTCTTAATGGATAAAAGCATTCGTTCTTCCATAGCCTTGTAGTATCCTTTTGGCTTTACTTTTTCTTTGCCATTGGCAAAAATGTTTTTCTGATTTGAGGGGTTTTCCAGCTACGCTTCGGATTTAACATCAATTATATAGTCAACTCGCAACAATGGGTCTATCAACCCCTTCTAAGGGATCATTTCAAGTGGCACCCCAATTGGAATCTTAATTTGGCATGGGGGCTCTATCATCAATTCCTAATGGAAATTATTGCTTTAGATGCTTTAGGAAACTATTACTATTATTGGGATTTAGTTTCCAATAACGAGTCCTTTTCTATTTCTAAAAGTCACCATCTTTTGATTAAAGTGCTATATAAAAAAAACAACTGGCAGCTTTTTGCGGAAGCTTTTCATAAAAAAATACAACGGGTCTATTTCGCTAAACTTTTGACGATTTAAACTATTTCTTTGAACTTACAAATGGTAAAAATAGGGCAGTGGGAGTTGATGTTAAAGTACAAAAACTCACCCTAAACATGATTTTTGAGTCTCTTATTCGTTTGGAAAAGTGCTTGAAAAATTTGAGCCATACAACCACTATAGAAGAGCTCCTCACGATCAAACCCATAAATGGAAGAGTGTGGCAATTTTAAATGGACACCCCTGGTTTTTTTCATTTAGTTACATATACGGCTCTGGACTTTATTTGAATGCCTTAGGACAAAATCCTTACAACAGATTGGACGTAGCCATTCGCTATGATTTTAATTTTTTGCAAGGGAAGACCAGCATGGGACTGTCGGTGACTAATTTATTAAATGCTAAAAATATTGGTGCTCTCGGCATTTCCAATCTTCCCAATCAAAACACCGTATTTTCGAGAGGGGTTGCCTGGACTCCCGGGCTATAACACAGGTGCCAGAACCAATAGAAAAATCATGTATGATGCCTACGCATATTATGCAGCACAATATGAGTTTATTGTGGCTGCAGGGGTTCATTACCCTCCAGAACCTTGGGGGCCTTTCTACACCTATACTCACCAACATGTAGCCGATTTAAGCAACCATATTTTGGAACACCCCGAAAGAAAGGAAAGAAAAGACGGTATCATGATCTGGCAATTGCTTTTGGAAGGTGCAGCTAGCTCAGGCTATAGCTACTTAAATGTAGCTTCAAAAGTTTTAGGCGGAACCACTCAAGCAAATGCAATTGCCCAAGCCAATAGTTTTGCTCTAGAACCCTACACTGGCGGAGCAGCAGGATGTGAAGGGGGAACTGGAGGCTCAGCAACGCTTTGTGATGTGAGCGTATATAATGCTGCCAATCAATATCCCGATGCGGGCACTCAGGTGGTCCATAACTGTCAAATTTGGCAAAGCAAATGGTGGGCCAATGCAAACGAAGTGCCTGGTGAAAATGAAGTGTGGGAAAAAATAGGCGATTGCAAAGAGGGAGATTGTGCTGAATGAGAAGTAACCCCTTGGTTGATAATTGCAGGATAACTCTTTTGTAATTTTTTTTAGCCGACAATTCATTTTGTATTTTTAAGGCTAAATTCAACCGCTATGATTCGGGTAGCCATTAAAAACAACAGCAAAAATGAATTGCCTTCTTATGGCACACCGCAAGCAGCGGGTTTAGATTTGCGAGCAGATCTCCCCACGGCAGTTTCTTTAGCTCCTATGGAGCGTAAAATAATTCCAACGGGTCTATCCATTGCTTTGCCCCAAGGCTATGAAGCTCAAGTGAGACCTAGAAGTGGACTAGCCGCAAAGCACGGAATTACGGTGCTCAACGCACCCGGAACCATAGATGCAGACTACAGGGGCGATGTTGGGGTTATTCTCATCAATCTTTCTGACACTGCTTTTACCGTAGAACCAGGTATGCGAATTGCACAATTGGTGGTGGCACAATATGCTCAAATTAGTTGGGTGCCAACTGAAAGTCTAGCAGATTCGGAACGAGGAGCGGGTGGTTTTGGTAGCACAGGAACAAAATAATAGTTTGATGAGGTTTACAAAAGCAGTTTTTTATAGTGTAATTTTAATGAGCTTATTCTTTTTAGAAGGATGTAAATCAACCAAGCTATTTCCTTCTGATAGACCCAAAAAAAATATTGAGTTAGCTTCACTGATCAACCAGTTAGAGCGTGTTCAACCAAAGATTTCAAACCTCACAGCCCGCATCAAGGCAAACTATGACGATGGCAAGCGAAAACAACAAGTCATTGTGCAAATGCGAATTGCTTCTCAGAAAAAAATATGGATGAGTGCCACAATGTTGGTGCCCATTGCCAAACTTTTAGTGGAACCCAACCAGGTTTCCTTTTATGAAAAATTTCAAAAAACCTATTTTGAGGGTAATTTTGATATACTCAACGCACCCCTGGGCACCCAATTGGATTTTTATCAATTGGAAGAATTACTTTTGGGTAAACCCCTCCTAGCCATTCAAAAGAATAATTGGAAATTAATTTCTCACCCCAATGACTATGTGTTGGTGCCCAAAAACAAAAAGAGTCCTTTGCCTATCACCCTATTTTTTGACAGTAATAGCTTTCTCCTAAAAGAACAACGAATTTTAGTTCCCGGAACGGCCCAAACCCTAACCATTAACTATCTAAACCACATTCGGGTTAGTGGACAATATTTTCCTCAAAAGATAGCGTTGTCTCTTTTCGATGGCAATCAATTGCGACGATTAGAATTAGAATATTCAAGAATCACGCTACCCCAAACCCTCACGTTTCCCTTTGCGATTCCTAAAGGCTACAAAGCATTGCGTTTATGAAAATGGGGTTGCCAACATGGGGGATCTTTCTTTTGCTAGGGTTCTCGCTGGCCGCGCAAACCCCGAGAACGGACCGCCAGCAAAAATTAGAAGCCCAAAAGCTGCGTTTGCAAAAAGAAATTAAGCAAATCAATCAATTGCTGTTTAACAACACCAAACAAAAAAAATCGGTTTTGAATGAGGCTGAAGATATTGCCGTGAAATTATCGGTTCGCGAACAACTCATTCGAGTTAACAATCAACAGGCCAACGTGCTTAATAGGAGGGTGCGAATAAACGAAAGAGATATTGCCCAACAGCGAAAAGAATTGGAGGCTTTAAAAGAAGACTATGCGCGTATGATTTTAGAATCCTATCAAAGTAAATCGCTCCAAAGCCGTTTGTTGTTTTTGTTTTCTTCAGAGAGTTTTCTACAAGCCTACAAACGCATACAATATTTGAAACAATATGCGGCATTTAGAAAAAAGCAAGGCATAGCCATTGCAGACAAAACCCTTCTTTTACAGGTGCTAAACAAAGACTTATTGGCGCAAAAAAGCAAATTAGAAACTATTGTAGAAGAAAATAAAACCGAACAAAACACCTTGTTAAAAGAGCAACAACAGCAACAAGCTCTTATCCGATCTTTGAGAAAAAAAGAACGCAGTTTAGCTGCTCAGATCAACAAAAAACAAGCAGAAGCAAGAGCCATAGATAAAGAAATTGACCGATTGATTCGCGAAGCCATTTCAGCCGCCAATAAATCAAAAGGAAGCGCCAACACACGCAGTTTTGAATTGACGCCGGAGGCTCGGCTCCTAGCGGCTAATTTTGAATCGAATAAAGGGCGATTGCCTTGGCCTTTAGAAGAGGGAGTGGTTACCCAAGGGTTTGGAAGACAACCGCATCCCATTGTTAAAACCACCACCATTCAAAGCAATGGGGTGACCATTGCCACTAAACCTAACGCTCCCGTGAGAGCAGTTTTTGAAGGTGAGGTAATGTCTATAGTGACTTTTAAAGGAAGTAACCCCTTTGTTTTAATTCGGCATGGAAATTATATCACAGCCTATAAAGATTTAGGCAAAGTGTTTGTGAAAAAAGGAGATAAAGTTTCAGCTAAAGACACCATTGGAGAAGTATTTACCAACCCACAAACAGGCAAGGCAACTCTAAAATTTAGTATTTTTAAAAACAATGCACCCCAAAATCCACGGCAGTGGGTTTATCAAATGTAAGGGCTTATTCTTCTAAATACCAAGCTTCTTCTTCTTGTGCATATTTGACAAAGCTCAACAAGTCCATTGCTTTTCGTTTGCTTGTCATTCTACCAAAAGCAACACGATATAGACCACTTGGGCTGGTTTTGGCTAAGGCAGCGTCATACCCTTCTGCTTTTAATAGGGATACTTTCTTGTTGGCATTTTCTAAGGAGCGAAATGAGCCTGCAATAATGCTATAATATTTCTGGTCAGAGTCAATAATGGGAGCTCCACTATCGGATTCGTTTTCTTGGGCTGTGGCAGCAACCACAACTGTTT
Organism: uncultured Flavobacteriaceae bacterium; assembly: GCA_964386915.1. Lineage (GTDB taxonomy): Bacteria > Bacteroidota > Bacteroidia > Flavobacteriales > Flavobacteriaceae > JADHMP01. The sequence continues at coordinate 54,296 of CAYLUQ010000012.1, forward strand.
TAAGGGCGCCTAAATCGAAGGTAGCTTCTTGCACATTTTTCTTAATTTTTTCTTGAGCAAGCTCTTGCTGTTTCAGGGTTTCGGTGGTCATATAGTGTTGGCCAAAGTAAAAAGCAGACCCAATTAGGGCAACGGCAACAACCCCAACCATAGCATAGCGCATCCAAGGAGAGCGGTTTTCGTTTGAATCGTTCTTGTCGGGTTGAAACATGAGGTCATCGTGGTTTGAATTTTCCATTAGTGAAATAATTTTAGGGGTTTCTGTAGTTATTTGAGGAGATATTGGGGCTCGTTCAAAAGCCTTTAACCCAAATGCAGCAGTATCAAAATTGATTTTACCTAAGGGTAAAAAATGTATTTTTTTGTCTCCACTGAGCTGCATTTCACCCACACCGGGAAAACGCAAGACTTGGGTTTGCAATCTCTTTTTCCAAAGGCTCACCTCTTTTTCAATAGCTCGGAGGGCATGTTCATAGCTAACACCCTCTTTTTGGGCATAATAATGGGCTAAAATACCGTCATTAGTAGCTAATAACCTATTGAAAAGAATCTCCTTTCGAGGGGGTAAAAAGGCACCATTAGCCGAAACAGAGGCTTGTCTTGAACGCGTCAAAAAGGCACCAAAATTGGGCACGGTCACACATTCGTGTTGGTAGAGGAGTTCTTGTATGCATTGGTAGAGTAGCATAGTGCTAAAATACTAAAATTATGCATACAAAGAACCCCCTCAATATGCGCTTGGATTTTCTTATCTTCAACAAAATTTTGCCCCATGAATCGCTTAGAAGCTTGCCTATATTTACGTCACCTTCCTGGAATTGGACCCATTAAAGAGCAAAAACTAATGGCTCATTTTTCAAGTCCTGAAGCCATTTTTGAAGCCTCTCCAAAAGAGCTAGAAGGGGTGGAAGGAATCGGATCCAAACATAGTAGCATTCTAAAGACCTGGAAAGACTATCAACCAGAGGTAGAAAAGCAGCTCTTATGGCTTAAAGAGCACCAAATCAAAACCCTTTTTTGGGGAACTGAACAATATCCAGAAACCTTGGCTTTTTGTCCCGATGCCCCACTTTTATTATTTTATAAGGGCGCTATAGATTTTGCCAAAAAACGCAAAATTATCAGTGTGGTGGGAACAAGAGAAAACACCAGCTATGGGAAAAAGAGTTGTGAAGCAATTATTCGGGCATTAGCCCCCTACAACCCTATTATCTGTTCGGGTTTTGCCTATGGAACAGACATCATTGCGCACAAAGCAGCTCTTGACAATGGTTTGGACACGCTAGCGTGTTTGGCTCACGGGTTTGACAAACTCTATCCCAAAGAGCACGCCAAATATAGAACTGAGGTTGAACAACAGGGTGCTTTTATCTCAGATAGCCTTTTTGGGGAGTCGTTTGATCGAGGGAGTTTTCCTCGAAGAAATCGAATTATTGCTGGTTTGGGGCATACCACCTTGGTCATTGAGTCTGGAATCAAAGGGGGTAGCATGAATACGGCAGACTTGGCACACCAATATGGGCGAGAGCTTTTTGCTTTACCGGGTAGAATTTCAGATCAAAAAAGCCAAGGGTGTCATGTGCTCATCAAACAGCATAAAGCAGCGCTATTAGCATCGCCAGAACAATTGCTAGAAGCACTTCAATTGCAAGCTCAAACACAACCCAAAAAAACGATTCAAAGAGAACTTTTCATTTCCCTAAGCGAGGAAGAAAAAAAAGTATTAAAGCAATTGATGCCAGGTGAAAAAGCACATTTAGACTCACTTGCGCTTCAGCTTCAATGGGAAGTGCGGCAAGTGGCTAGTGTATTGTTGACGCTAGAAATGAAAAGGTGTGTTGCGGCTCTTTCAGGCAAATATTTCGAATTGGCTTAATAGCCAATTTTGCTGCGCACACGAAGCAGCACCTCTTGGGCCACTTTTCTCGCTTTTTGAGCTCCTATGGCTAAGGCAATTTCAACTTCTTCTGGATTTTGATAGTAGTAGTCAAAGCTTTCTCGCTCTTTTTTAAAGCGCTCCAAGAGCAATTCAAAAAGGGCTGTTTTGGCGTGGCCATAGCCCATGCCTCCAGCAACATATCTTGATCGTAAAGCTTCTGTAGCCTCTGGGGTGGCCATGAGTTGATAAAGTTGAAACACCGTGCAGCTGTCGGGGTCTTTAGGATCTTCTAGCGGGGTGCTGTCTGTTTTTATTTGCATGATTTGCTTGCGCAATTGCTTCTCCTCCAAGAAAACATTGATGGTGTTGTTTTTTGATTTGCTCATTTTTTGCCCATCTGTTCCTGGGATATACTGCTCGTTTTTTTGAATTTTGGCCTGGGGCAGCACAAAGGTTTCTCCCATTTGGTGGTTAAATCGGGCGGCTACATCTCGAGTGATTTCCAAATGTTGTAATTGATCTTTTCCCACAGGAACAATTTCAGCATCATAAAGCAAAATGTCAGCAGCCATAAGCATAGGATAGGAAAATAGACCAGCATTGACATCAGAAAGGGTTTCGGCTTTGTCTTTAAAAGAATGCGCAAGAGTGAGTCTTTGATAGGGAAAGAAGCAATTTAAATACCACGCCAATTCGGTCACTTCACTCACATCGCTTTGGCGATAGAAATGGGTTTTTTCAATATCTAAACCACAGGCCAACCAAGTGGCAGCCGTAGCAAAAGTATTTTCTCTAAGCGTTTCGCCATTTTTAATTTGGGTTAAAGAATGCAAATCTGCAATGAATAAAAAGGAATCATTCTCTGACGCTTTAGAAAGCGCTATAGCAGGCAAAACGGCCCCCAACAAATTTCCTAGGTGAGGGGTTCCGGTAGATTGTACACCGGTTAAAATTCTAGCCATTCTATCATATTTTTTTCAAAGGTAAGATTCCTCTTGTGTGAGCACAACTATTTTTTTAGTAAAGCATTGCGTAGGCAAGCATAATTACAAATTCTTTCCGCTTTGTTTGACGGTAAAAATGAAAACAAGCATTTATTAAATATATTTAGAAAATGAAAAAGGCAATTCTGATGTTATGGCGTATTTGGTTTTATATACTATGCGCTTTGCCAGTACTTGTTTTTTTCCCCCTACTTGCCCTGGCACTCCTTTTCCCAAAAGGCTATGGATTCTTGTTTTGGATTGCTCGAAATATTTGGGCTCCCTTTGTTTTAATGGGCTGTGGCTTTTGGATTCAACGGCTCAATGCGCTATCTAAAAACGATAAAACCCACATTATTATAGCCAACCACAGTAGCTATATGGACATTTTTGTAATGCTTCGTCTTTTTAAAAAACCCTTTGTTTTTGTGGGTAAAAAAGAACTGGTAAAGATACCCGTTTTTGGTTATCTCTACAAACGGGCAGCCATCATGGTAGATCGATCTGATAAAAAAAGCCGTTTTGCTGTTTACGGTTTTGCCGAAAGGGTACTCAAGAATAACTACAGCATTTGCCTTTTTCCCGAACGAGATTATGAAGACGAGGCTGTTTTGTTAAACCCTTTTAATAAAGGAGCATTTAAAATGGCTATTACCCATCAACTGCCCATTATTCCGTTGGTCTTTTATGATTGTAAACGCAAGTTTCCTTGGTATACTACTTATGGTTACCCGGGCTCTCTACGTGTAAAAGCCTTAAAAAAAATTAAAGTCTCTGGAAAAAAAGAAGACGATCTTGAAAAGCTGCTAGAAGCCTCCCACAAAAAGATCAAAAAGGCCTTGCTTGAAGACCCCAAAAGGGCGGCTCTAAGCGCAATAGACTTATGGAAAAAAATCAACGCAAAGCCTTGATATTGTTCACGCCATAGGAAGGATCAGCATCAAAATCACGAAGGGCATTAAGCATTTTGAAGCGTTCAAAGGAGCCGTAGTTGGATAGGCTAATGGGGATGGGAATAATTTTTTTCTCTGCTATGAGCCTTGCTCTAGCTGTGCCGTTTAAAAGGGGAGCTGCAGGGGTAAACCACTGTCCTTTTTTTTCAAAGGCAATGTTGCCATAAGAGGTGTCCGTGAGCAGCTCATTTTTAATAATTAATATATCGTCACAAGCGCCTTTTTGCTTAAAAAGTTGCTCAAGGAGGGTTCGGTTTTCAAATTTAAGACCGTAGTCTATGGTGTTGTTTTCCACCAACTGCAAGTGAGCAACAGGACGAAAAACATAGGGAATAAAATCCCAATGCCGCTCATTTTCATTGTAGGCAATCCGCAATTTAATTCGCCCGTTTTGATATTTTAAAGGAATTTTGAGTTGCTCAAAAAGCGAAGTTTTGGGAGGTTTGTTGTAAAAAATCTGATAAGATTCTCGATAACGCTTTTCATGCCAATGAGGATGTTGCACCACTCCTTCTAATAGGCATATTGATTCAAACAGTGGGAATGTAGATTTTTTTGAGAAGTTCTTCATATTCTTCTTCCAATTGGCTGAGGTGGGTAATGCCGCCTCCGCTTCTGTAATAGTAGTGATTTCCTTTTTTTTCAATATAGCGAATGTTCACAGCACTTTCAAGACGTTGCCCGTCAAAAATGCCAAAAACACCACAATAATATCCTCTAGGCCCATCTTCTGCTTGCTCAATAAGGGCGCAGGTTTTTAACTTGGGAGCCCCTGTAATAGAGCCTGCTGGCAATAGTTTTAAAAACAATTCACCTGCCTTAGTTTCCCAATTGGGGGGGAGAATTCCCTTAATTTCTGAACTACTTTGCAACAATTTGCCCTGGGTGGTGGCAATGGTTTCTAAATATCTAAATTGTTTGACCTCTACTTGTTTGGCAATTTGGGATAGGTCGTTGCGAATTAAATCGACAATGGTGTTGTGTTCCAATAATTCTTTGTGGTTTTGGGTAAGTTTTTCCTTTGCATTGGGCAGGGAGGCATCAATGGTTCCTTTCATAGGGTAGGAGGCAATTTCATTGCCTTCAATGGTGATAAAACATTCAGGAGAAAACAGCACCAATTGGTCTTTAAGATAGAGTTTATAGGGTGCGTTAACGCCATAGAACAATTCTTCTAGGCTGTTTTGTAAAGATATTGGAGAAGCAAAGGTGAGGTTGGTTAAAAAAGAATCGCCTCTGTAGAGGCCGTGGGTAACTTTTTCAAATGCTTTTTTATAAACCTGAAAGGAGAGGGGCGTTTTTTTGAGCTTGGCCAAGGTAGGCCGCTCTTTTTCAGGGGCATTTGTGCTGCCTTTTACATTGAAAAGTAGGCCTTTTTGGGCGGCTTCATCAAAACGATAAAGCAAAGGTTTTTGCTGTTCATAGTCTACCAAAAAAACAAAGGGAATCTTTTGAGATAACCAGCTTGAAAATTGGCGGCTAAAGGCGCGCAAGGAAGCTAAAGATTAGGCCGAAAGAGAATTCAGCGTTTCTCTAATTTTAGTTTCTAATTCTTCCATCAATTCAGGATTGTCTCCCAAAAGTTGCTTCACCGCATCGCGACCTTGACCCAATTTGGAGTCGTTATAGCTAAACCAAGAACCACTTTTTTTGATGATTTCATAATTCACGCCAAGGTCAATAATTTCGCCCACCTTTGAAATACCTTCCCCAAAGAGAATGTCAAACTCGGTGGTTTTAAAAGGTGGAGCCACTTTGTTTTTAACCACTTTTACGCGGGTTTTGTTCCCCAATACTTCGGCATCTGTTCCTTTAATTTGGGTGGAGCGTCTGATGTCTAACCGAACGGAGGCATAAAATTTTAAGGCATTTCCCCCAGTGGTGGTTTCGGGATTGCCAAACATAACCCCAATTTTTTCTCTCAACTGGTTGATAAAAAACACAGTGCATTGTGTTTTACTAATAGAACCGGTTAATTTTCGGAGGGCTTGCGACATGAGTCGGGCATGGAGACCCATTTTAGAATCGCCCATTTCTCCCTCAATTTCGCTTTTGGGTGTGAGGGCGGCAACAGAGTCAATGACCACCAAATCAATGGCGCCTGAACGAATAAGATTATCGGCAATTTCTAAGGCTTGTTCCCCATTATCGGGTTGAGAAATGATAAGCTCGGCTAGATCAATGCCCAGTTTTTCGGCATAAAAACGATCAAAAGCATGTTCAGCATCAATAAAGGCGGCAATGCCTCCTTGTTTTTGGCATTGTGCTATGGCATGAAGCGTGAGGGTTGTTTTTCCGGAAGACTCTGGGCCATAAATTTCAATAATTCTCCCCCTTGGATAGCCGCCCACCCCAAGGGCTATATCTAAGCCCAATGATCCGGAGGGAATGGCTTCAATTTCTTCTACTGCTTCATCGCCCAGCTTCATCACAGCTCCTTTGCCATAGGTCTTGTCTAGCTTGTCTAATGTGAGTTGTAACGCTTTTAATTTTCCTGCTTTTTCGTCTGCCATAATCTTTTTTTTGATGTGTACTAAAATACCAATTTCTCCCCATTTTTCATGGCTTAATCAAGGGGTTTATTAACAAGTTTTATCAAGCGCAAGCCATCTTGTCTTAGAAAAGAAGTTTATGCTTATTTTTAACCCTAATAGACTAGAAAATGGGAAAAAAAACAAGCCAATTAAGCGATCGGCAAATAGCCTTTGTGAAGCGCCAAAAACTCTTTTTTGTGGCCACCGCTGCTCAAACCGGCAGCATTAATCTATCTCCCAAGGGCTTGGATTCGTTAAGGGTCATAGACGGCCAAAAAGTAGTATGGCTAAATTTGACCGGAAGTGGCAATGAGACAGCGGCTCATCTGCTGCAAAACCCGCGAATCACACTCATGTTTTGTGCTTTTGAAGGTCCACCACAAATCCTAAGAGTTTATGGTCGAGCAAAATGCTTTGGCCCTGCAACGCCACAATTTGAAAATCACTATGCTCTTTTTGAAGAGCATGTGGGAGCCCGACAAATAGTAGAAGTGGAAGTGGATTTGGTGCAAAGCTCTTGTGGTTTTGGCGTGCCTCTAATGGATTTCAAAGCCGAGCGAACCGAACTGACTGATTGGGCAAATAAACTGGGACAAAGTGAAATAGAGGCCTATCAAAAAAAGAAAAACAGCCGAAGTTTAGACGGGCTTAAAACGGATATTGAAGACGCCTCCTAGTAGATGTTACGCATTATGGCTATTGGATTCCTTTCAAATAGCTTATTTTTGTAGCATCTTTCAACTTAAGACCTATATAGCATGCAACTGTATAACAAATTAAGTGCGAAAGAGCGCGCACACCTCATAGAAACAGCCGGAGAAGAACGGCTCACGCTCTCTTTTTATCAATACACCAATTTAGGGAACCCCCAACTCTTTAGAGACTATTTGTTTCTCCACTGGGATTCCCTACAAGTTTTGGGCAGAATTTATGTTGCTCATGAAGGAATCAACGCTCAGCTTTCTGTTCCTGCCCCTCAATTTGAGGCCTTTAAAACCCATTTGGATTCGATATCCTTTTTGCAAAATGTTCGGCTCAACATTGCCATTGAACAAGACAATAAGTCGTTTTTAAAACTCAAAATAAAAGTGCGGCACAAAATAGTGGCCGATGGTTTGAACGACAATAGTTTTGATGTGACTCAAAAAGGTCAACACCTCAACGCCAAAAAATTTAATGCTATGCTAGAGGACCCCAACACGGTTTGTGTGGACATGCGCAACCATTATGAAAGCGAAATAGGTCATTTTAAAGGAGCTGTAACACCAGATGTGGACACCTTTAGAGCGTCTTTGCCGATTATAGAAAAAGAACTCTCAGCTCACAAAGAAGACAAAAACTTGTTGATGTATTGCACCGGGGGCATCCGATGTGAAAAGGCCAGTGCCTATTTTAAACACAAAGGATTTCAGAAGGTATTTCAATTAGAAGGAGGCATTATAGAATATGCACGACAGGTGCGCGAAAAAGGACTTGAAAACAAATTTTTAGGTAAAAACTTTGTGTTTGATGAGCGTCGAGCAGAGCAGATATCGGAGGATATCATTGCCCATTGTCATCAATGTGGCGCCCCTTGTGACACCCACGTGAATTGCGCCAATGAAGCATGCCATTTATTATTTATTCAATGTGAAAATTGTGCAGAAAAAATGGAACAATGCTGTTCGACAACTTGCCAAGACACTATTCATTTACCCTTAGAAAAACAAAAAGCTTTGCGTAAAGGCAAACACAACAGTAACAAAATATTTAAAAAAGGGCGCTCTACTGTTCTAAAATTTAAACACTAATTTAAGATTAGGCAAGGCAAGGGTTGTTTTAAATCCACGTATCTTTATGCCAACAATAGTTTCACATGAGTTGTAGTCAATGCACATCAAAGGGCGGTACACCAAGAGGTTGCAAAAGCAACGGCACTTGTGGGAGCGATTCCTGTAACAAACTCACCGTTTTTGATTGGCTCTCTAACATGCAATTGCCTGCCGGGCAAAAACCACAACCCTTTGTTGAGGTACGATTTAAAAACAGTCGCAAAGCCTTCTATCGGCTTCCCAAAAATTTAAATCCTGCTGTAGGAAGCATGGTCATTACCGAAGAAGCCCAAGGCTATGATGTTGGCATGATTACCTTGACAGGGCCGTTGGTGACCCTGCAAATGAAGCGGAAAAAAAAGTTAGCCAGTCCAGAAGCGATTGGCACAATTTCTCGCTTGGCCAATGATGATGAGCTAGCTATTTGGAAAGAAGCACGAGCCCGAGAAGGGGCTGTTCAAAAGCAAGCTAGAGAAATAGCTTTGCGCCTTTCCTTAGAAATGAAACTATCTGATGTAGAATTTCAAGGTGACGGCAAAAAAGCAACCTTCTATTACACCGCCGAAAAACGAGTAGATTTTAGACAATTGATCAAAGATTTGGCTCACGCTTTTTCCATTCGTATTGAAATGCGCCAAATTGGGTTGCGTGAAGAAGCCTCCCGCTTAGGTGGCATTGGTTCTTGTGGCAGAGAGTTGTGTTGCTCTACTTGGCTGACCGATTTCAGATCGGTTTCAACCGGAGCGGCTCGCTATCAACAGCTGTCCCTCAACCCCATTAAGTTAGCCGGGCAATGTGGAAAACTGAAGTGCTGTTTGAATTATGAGCTGGATGCTTATCGAAATGCACTGAAAAAGTTTCCAAAACCCGAACTGAAATTACACACTCAAAAAGGGGTGGCCATATTTCAAAAAATGGATATTTTTAAGGAATTACTTTGGTATAGCTATAAAGATGATTGGATCACCTGGCACAAATTGGCGCTGCAAGATGTGTTGCAAATTATAGAACACAACAAAGCCAAAATTCCAGTTGCCAGTTTGGAAGATTTTGCCAATGAAACCGTAGATGAAAATCCTCAAGCCTTATTTGAAAATGCCGTGGGTCAAGACAGCCTCACCCGATTTGATCACACTCATAAAAGAAACAAAAGACGTCCACAAAGACGAAAAAATAACCGCAGAAAAAAAAGAGATAATGCCTAGAAGTTTTTTGTGGCTAACCTTGTTGTTTGTAGGCTGCGTGTCTAGTCCCTATCCAATTGAATACAAAACACTTGACGGAAATTGGGCTAGCAGTCAAACCCTTTCTTTTGCCTTAGAAGAAGGATTGCTAGAAACTCCTCACCACCTCTATTTTCATGTTCGCAATACCGATGCTTATGCTTTTAGCAATATTTTTTTAATTGCACGTTTAAAAGACAGCACATCAGTTTTGGTGACCGACACTTTAGAATATGCCATGGCTACCTCTGAGGGAGCATGGATAGGAAAAGGATTTGGAGAAGTGAAAGAAAGTGTACTGTGGTGGAAAGAAAACCTTGCCCTTAAGACTCAAGGGCCACTAACGGTGGAGGTAGAACATGCTATGCGTGCTTTTGGCAAGGCGGAGGGAGTTACGGCCCTAGAGGGTATTGTTGCCGTGGGCTTGGGTGTAGTTCCTCAAAAAAACAATTAAAAAATGGCAAAAAAGCAAGCACATAAAACAAAATCTAAAAGGCATCCTTTTAACAAGTGGGTGGTTCTTTTTTGGAGCTTTTTTACAGGTGGACTACTCTTGTTGGCGCTCATTTTTGGTGCAACGGCAAGCGGTGTTTTTGGCCCTATGCCAGATTTGCAACAATTGGAAAACCCCAAAACAAATTTGGCTACCCAAATTGTGGCTTCTGACGGCGTGGTGTTAGGTAAATTTTTCTACAACGAAAATCGTACCCCCATTGCCTATGAAGCCTTGCCTAAAAACCTTGTTGAAGCCCTCATTGCCACAGAAGACGAACGTTTTTTTGACCATTCGGGAATTGATTTTAAGGGAACCCTTAGAGCCTTTGTTTATTTAGGATCTCGAGGGGGTGCCAGCACCATAACACAGCAGTTAGCCCGACAACTTTTTGTGGGGGCACATGCCAGCAACACTTTTTATCGATTGATGCAAAAAGTGAAAGAATGGGTCCTGGCCGTGCAATTGGAAAGCCGCTATACTAAAAAGGAGATTCTCACCATGTATCTCAACATTTACGATTTTAATTATCAAGCAGATGGTGTTGAGTCTGCCGCCCGAATTTATTTTAACAAAAAGCCTCATGAGTTAAACATTCAAGAATGTGCCACCTTGGTGGGGATGTTGAAAAACTCATCGCTCTACAATCCTATTCGGCGAGCAGAATTAACCAAAAACAGACGGAACATTGTTTTCCAACAAATGCACCGCAATAATTTGATGGACGCACAAACCTTGGATTCGCTCAAGCAACTGCCCTTAGAAATAGATTTTACACCACAATCGCACAGAGAGGGCTTGGCCACTTATTTTAGAGCCTATTTACAAGAATTCATGAACCAATGGTTGCAAGAAAACCCCACCCCTGATGGTGGCAACTATGACCTCTATAGAGATGGTTTAAAAATATACACCACCGTAGATTCTCGTTTTCAAGCCTTGGCCGAAGAAGCCATGAGCGCTCATATGAAAAATTTACAACGTGAATTTTTTAGGCAAAACACGAAAAGAATGAACCCAACAGCACCCTTTTTAGATTTGCGGGAGGGTGAAATAGACACCCTTTTAAAACGATCCGCTTTTCGTTCTGAGCGTTGGCGAAAAATGAAAAATAGGGGAGTAGATGATGCGGAAATCTTAAAAAGTTTTTACGAAAAAGTGCCCATGGAGGTGTTTAGTTGGAAAGGAGAAATAGACACCCTCATGTCGCCTATGGATTCCATTCGATATTATAAGCACTTTTTGCGGGGCTCCTTAATGTCATTGGAGCCACAAACGGGTCATGTGAAAGCCTGGGTAGGTGGTTTTAACTATAAACATTTTCAATATGATCAAGTCAAGCAAGGGCGGAGACAAATAGGGTCAACTTTTAAACCCTTTTTATATGCTACCGCCATAGATCAATTGAAGCTATCACCCTGTGATCAATTGCCCGATGCACTTTATTGCATAGCCCCAATGAAACACGGCAATATGAACGCTTGGTGTCCTAAAAATTCGGGAGATCGTTACGGTCAAATTAGAACCCTAAAAAATGCCCTAGCCAACTCCATCAATACCGTTAGCGCTCGATTGATGGATCAAGTGGGGCCTCGTCCGGTGATTGCCTTAACCCGAAAAATGGGGATCACCTCCAACATTCCGGCTGTCCCCTCCATTGCCCTTGGGACACCTGATATTAGTCTGTTTGAAATGGTAGGGGCCTACAGCACTTTTGTCAACAAAGGGATTTATGTTAAACCAGTAATCATTACACGAATTGAAGATAAGAACGGATTGGTCTTATTTGAAAATGTGCCCGAAACAACCGATGTTTTGAGTGAAGAGGCAGCCTATGTTACCCTCAATTTATTGGAGGGAGTCACGCAGCACGGCTCAGGAGTACGTTTGCGACACAGTGGTCTTGAAGAAACCAACCCCATTTATAAAAGTGTGGTGACGGGCTATCCTTATGCTTTTGAAAATCCTATTGCCGGCAAGACGGGCACTACTCAAAACCAAAGTGATGGCTGGTTTATGGGTATGGTGCCTAATTTAGCAACCGGTGTTTGGGTGGGCGGTGAAGATCGTTCGGTTCATTTTGAATCTATTGGCTATGGGCAGGGGGCCACCATGGCGTTACCCATTTGGGCAAACTATATGAAAGGTCTTTATGCCAATCCTGATTTGGGTGTTTCTCAAGAAGAGTTTGCTAAACCCGAAGAGGTTTCCATTTTATTGGATTGCGACTTGGCACAAACCCAACAAGCCGAACAAGGAGCCGCACAAGAAGAAGATCTTGACGCCTTCGGATTTTAGGATCCACTCTCTTGTTTATTGGTCAGCAGCATACCACTCAGCATAAGCAGTTGCAGTTTCACGAAGTTTAAGATGGTGTAAGCTCAGATGAGCGGGAAGATGCGTCTTTAAGATTGCGGCAAAATCTACTATCATCATTTCACAAGTGGGTTGATAGTTAACGCGGTAGATTTTATGCCCTTGGGCTTCCATAGTATCGGCCAAGTCTTTGTGGGGGGAATTACAATTTAAAACCGTGGCGTGGTCTAGTGGATGAACAATGTGTTTGTTGACCAATTCTTTCAGATCACCAAAATCAATCAACATGCCATATTTAGCATTTGAAGTCTCGGTTATGGGACTTCCAATGAGGGTAACTTCTAGGCTATAACTATGGCCATGAACGTTTTTACACAGGCCATCATAGCCGTAAAGAGCATGACCAGTTTCAAATTTGAATTGTTTGGTTATACGTATTTTAGCATTCATTTTTTAAAGAATTGCTTTAATTTATTTTGAGTTGCTTCTTCAAGGGCTAGTCGTCCGGTGATGGTTGCATTTTCAAAAAGTTCTTGTGCCCAATGGGAGGTGTTTTTCCAATGCCAAGCCCTAAGGGTTTTGACGGCCTCCGGAGGATATTGTGCAAATTGGGCCGCACGTTCTTGGACGGTAAGCTCTAAGGTTTTGAGATCTTCGGTAATTTCTGCATAAAGACCTTTTTGTTGCGCCCAAGCAGCCTGGCGCCATTGTAGGGCGGCTAGGGAAAGTTCTTCAAAAGCAGTTGCACCAATTTTCCGAATGAGAGCAGGAGCAATGACATAGGGCCCAATACCAATGGCCAATTCAGAAAGTTTAATAGCTGCATTTTGATGAGCAATAACATAATCGCATCCGGCAACAAGGCCTAAACCACCTCCCACAACTTTGCCGTGAACACGTGCAAGAATGAATTTTGTCATTTGCTGCATTTGAGCTAAAATTTCGGCAAAGCCTTCAAAAAAATGAGTGGCTTGTTGTTGATTGGAAACGGCTAAAAGTTCTTTTAAGGAGGCGCCTGCACAAAAGGCTCCTTGGCCCTCACTTTGGAGCACCACGACTCTCACCGCCTTATTTTGTTCCAGCGCCAAAAGGTTTTGAGCCAAGTTGGTCATCATGGCGCGGGTGAGTGCATTGCCAACCGGCTCATTGTTGATTTGCAAGGTGCCCACACCCGCTGCTATAGAAACGCTAATTGCTGTTTTCATGCCTATAAAAGTAAGCAAACTCCGGGGCATGAAAAACTTTTATTGTTTCTAGCCCTAGAAGAATTTAATTTTATTTCTCAAAGAACGTTCAGGACTTAGTATTTTTGCAAAAATATTCTTTATGCAAAACATTTTAGTACCCATTGGAGTTGGTGATCATGGAATGGAAACGCTGGAATATGCGCTGGCCCTAGCCAAAAGTTTTAGTAGTAAGATTTTTGTGGTAGACGCATACCCCCTGCAGGTAAACCCTAACCGCATTTCCAATTTTAAAGCGCGAATGGAAGAGGAAAATCAAACCCGTATTCAGGGGATGATTCAGCGTTTAATGCCCGAGGCAAAGGAGGTTCAGTTGGTGAAAAGCAATGCCGACTTATTGGAAACCATCAAACAATTGGATCGGACCCTAAATCTTGATTTGATTTTAGTGCCCCCCTATAGTAATGACATTGATGACAGCATCTTTTTGGGATCTATAGCCGGAAGTATCATAAAAAGAACAGATGTACCCGTTTGGGTAGCACCTATCGGAAAACCGTTTACACCCCCCAAAAAAATGTTATTAGCTTTTAAAACGGGCGAAATTAAAAATCCTAATATTTTAAAACCCCTTCTCAAATTTCAAGACAGGTTTAAGACTGTTTTAAATCTTTTATTGGTTAAAGTTCCCGGTTTTACCAAACAAAATCATGCGTTGGATGATACGATTTTATCCCGCTCCAAAAAATTGACCTACACGGCAAACGCCACCGTTTATCAAGGTGTTTTGGAACATTTTCAATCGGTTAACCCAGACCTGCTGGTGGTTTTTAAGCGAGAACGTGGCTTTTTTGAAAAGCTGTTGGAATCTAATGTGGTTTACAAAAAAGATTTTTATTGCACCATTCCCCTCTTAGTGCTAAAAAACAAGGCCTAAAGCGTGTGGGGAGGAATGCTGAAGAGGCTTGCTTTTTTATTAACTATAATTTTAACTAATATATCATTTAGCCAATCCTATCTTGGGCTAAGTGTAGACAACGACCTCTATTTTGGAACGGATCGTTATTATTCCAGCGGCATTTTTGTTGGCTATGGAAAGCGACTTCCGGAGAGAAAGAAAGACAGTCTAAAGGGCGCCATTAGAACAACACATTGGACCTTTGGGCAGGAGATTACGACTCCTCACTTGAGATTGACACGAGATTTAAAAAAAATCGATTATCCTTATAACGGATGGTTGTTTTTGGGCTATTTGCAAGAGGTGTTTCAGACGCCCAAAAAGGGGTATGGTTTTGGCATCGAAATGGGGATGACGGGCGCAGAAGTCAGTTTAGCCAAACCGGTTCAAAACACCTATCATCAACTCGTGCTGGGATTGCCCTCACTTTCTTGGGTAGCTACCCAAGTTCAGGCGCTACACGTCAATGTGTTGGCAACTTTTTATGAGTCTATTGCATGGAAAAAGCAGTTGAACTGGGTGTTTTATGGGCGAGGAGAATTGGGAACTTTTCAAACCACGCTTTTGTCTCGTTTTGGATTGCAATGGAGCACTTTTGAGGGGCTTCCTTTTTTTGGTCAACGGTTGGAAAACCTAACTAGCGGTACCGCTTTTTATGTGGGTGTGCAAGGGGAATATAGAGCGCATGATTATGCCGTTGCGGGGAGTATGTTTCAAGAAAATGGGGCATTGGCAGTGGAGGCTGTTCCTTTCAAACAAGAATGGGAGGTGGGATTTCTGTTTCAAAAAAAAGATTGGCGTGCCTTGGTGCTTTATAACAATGCCTCTAAAGACATAGCCACTCAACGATTTTCTCGTCATCAATATTTAAATATTAGCCTAATTAAGCTATTTTAGTAAAAATCTTATTTCATGAAATTGATTCTTTCTTTTGGCCTTGCGGCTGTATTACTCACGAGTTGTATAACGGTTAAAGTTTATGAAAATCCTTCGGCCATAAAACCGAACGAACAGCTTCTACATGCCGAAAAGTTAATCCGATCGGGAGAAGAGGTTGACTTTGGGAGTCATAAAGCGGAGGTCTTCTATTTTACAAATGATAAGCGTCCACGAGGAGTTTGGCATGCCGCTCCGGAGGCTAAAGACAAGGCAACAGATAGTGTGGTCGTAAAAATGGAACGTCAACCCCCCTTGCTTATTTTGGAAGGAAAAAGGATGCCAAAATCCTTTTCACTAGACGCGCTTAACCCTTCTGAAATTGAATACGTATCAGTTTTAAAGGACAGCATGGCTGTTGCAAAATATGGGGAAGAGGCTCGCGATGGCGTGATTGAAATTGGCTTAAAAAAAAGAGTTAATAATTAGGTTTTGATTTAAAAAGGGGATGACTTAGCCCGATAAAGTAGCCTATATAGCTGTTGGTTTGAAGGGCATACAAATTATTACTTCTTTTGGTAAGCCTGAATTGTGCTTCCACGCGCCAATTTCGCCATACTGCATAGTCCACACTAGCACAAAACCCAATGCTATTTTGCAATACCCCAGGCGCTACAGGAAGGTTATTGGTTTTTTCTTTGGCCGGCCAAAAGCTATTGCCTTTTTGATAGAGCGAATAGTGAATTGTTGCCCCTAGATGAAGTCTTTTATAGGGAAAAAGGCGAATCCCTAGGGGAATAGAATAGTAGACCAAACGATCTAAATAGAGCGTTTCTTCTTGCGTATAGTCATATTGAATAGGAACATATTCAAAGCCAGAGGTAAAGGCCATAGAAGGAGAGGGCTTGAAGAGAAGTCTGAGATGAGCCAGATAATTTAGTTTTGGGCTAAGCATTTTGTTTTGGGGAATCCAATAGGAACTCAAACCGACAAAAGTCAATTCCCAAGTTGAGTAGGCACTGGTTAGCGCTGGTCCATTGCGGTATTGTTGAATGAGCAAACTGCCGTCTTGTGCCTTTAGTGAAAACACTCCCGTGAAAAACAAGCTGCTAATTAGACACAAAAGGAAATAGCGAGAAACCATTCAGAAACACTTGCAATTTAATCCTTAAAAATAGAATAAAATAAGCAGCTTCGTTTTTTGGAGGCCATTAAACCTTTTGAAATTAAAAGTGTCTTATAAAAACAATTTTTTATTTGTTTTGATAGGTTTGAAACAGTTTGCTAAAATCCTTTTTTGGAAAACAGCCCCCTAAAAGAAAATGAGTTTAGATTGCCAAAAAATGATTAGTTTAGCAAACTGTTTTGGGGATGTAGCTCAGTTGGCTAGAGCGCTTGACTGGCAGTCAAGAGGTCGGCGGTTCGAGTCCGCTCTTCTCCAC
>CAYLUQ010000013.1:0-64365 GCA_964386915.1 uncultured Flavobacteriaceae bacterium
TCGAACCCAGGACCCTCTCCTTAAAAGGGAGATGCTCTACCAACTGAGCTACCAAATCTTTTTAAGGGTGCAAATATATTATCAATATTTCTTTTTTCCCTCTCATTTCTCATAAATTTGTCAGTTCTTAAACACTCTAAATAAAAAGCTGTTGATTGTTCTTTTAGGCTATATGGGAAGCGGGAAATCACGTGTAGGCAAAGCCTTAGCCGAACAGATGAAAATTCCTTTTTTAGATCTTGACGCCTATATTGAAGCGGAAGAAAACCGATCTATTCCAGCTATTTTTAATGCAGTGGGTGAATTGGGATTTCGAAAATTGGAATGGAACTACTTGCAACAACTTGTTGCTCAAAAAGAAAATCAAGTGTTGGCTCTAGGAGGCGGAACACCTTGCTACTCTAATGTGATGGGATTTCTAAAATCTCAACCTCAAATACGAACGGTTTTTTTAAAAACGCAACTTGCTACTCTTGCAGAACGTTTGTGGTCAGAACGACGTCATCGTCCCATGATTGCCCACATTGAATCTCAAGAAGCTTTGGTAGAATTTATTGGAAAGCATCTTTTTGAGCGCAACCCTTTTTATGAACAGGCCCTCTATCGGGTTGATACGTCTGCTAAAAGTGTTTCGACAATAGTAGCCGAATTAGAAAGCCTATTAGGTTAAATAGACCCCTTTTTTGGCACCCTTCATTTCTACTTCAACGTGTTCTTTGAGAGAGGTGGAAAGTGAAAGCCCCTTAAAATCAGCTTTAATTGGATATTTTTTGTGATTTCTATTCACCATAACAGCCGTTTGCAATTGGGTTAGGGGCACGCTCAGAAAGTGATGAACAGCATGAATTAATGTCTTTCCGGTATTCAAGACATCATCCACGATCACTACCGATTCATTTTTGAGTTGCTCCAAGGGCGTGTCGGTTGTTAGGCTATGCATGGGATTTTTTTTGTCCATTATAATTGCCACACAACTCACTTCTAAATTGCTGATGGCACCAAGGTGGGTACAAAGTTCTTCGGCTAACAACAAACCGTTTTTGGCAATTCCCGCTATGACCACCTTTTTATTAGAAACATTGCTTTCGTAGATTTGAAAGGCAAGTCTTTTAACAACGGCTTCCATTTTAGCAGCATCCATAATTTTATTTGACGTTGTACTCATAGGTGCTCTGTTTTTTCAAAAATAGAAATTATTTAGTCAGTCTTTTCTTTAGAATCTTGAAGGTCGTCAATTTTACGACGATCTCGTTTGGTGGGTCTTCCAGTGCCTCTTTCTCGTTGGCCATCGGCCGCTAGGTGTTGCATTTCTTGCACTTCAAAGGCATCGGCGGTAGTGGTTTCGTGCACATATAGAGACACCCACTTAGCACTCACTCTGCTTTTGGGAAATTCCAAAATTTGAAACTCGCGCCAAACTTGATTATGCCGCACACTCACTTGGTCTCCCACAAAGGGTTCGCGGGAAGGTTTGACCACCTGACCATTGATTTTAATCCAGCCTTTTTTACACGAATGACTCGCAATATTACGTGACTTATAAAGCCTAATGCACCATAAAAATTGATCAATTCGCATGGATTAATTCAGTTGAATATGAATAACAAAAATAAAGTAAAATTGTATCTTGCGCTCCAAAATAAAAAAGCATCATGAAACTTCTTATACCCATATCTTTTATTTTGCTTGTTGTTTTGGCTTCTTGTAAAAAGGATGAGGAAACCCAGGAGCCCATTCGAGACGTGACCGAACAGGCCGCTGCCGACAAAGATGCCTTGCTGGAATTTTTACAATCGCACACCTACAATTATGAGGATTTTGAAGTGGACAACCCCACTGCTACCATTGCGATTGAAATTGATACCCTCACAGACGCCAACAGTGATAAAACACCCTTGATCGATTGGGTACAAGAGCGTCAAATAAATGTCTACACCAATGATGGAAATGTCATTCCTCATACGCTCTATTATCTAGTTGCGCGCCAAGGTGTTGGGGCTCAACCCGCTGTCGTAGATTCTACTTATGTAGCCTATGAAGGTTCTTTGCTTAATGGAACCGTTTTTGACCAAAGACAAAGCCCCATTTGGTTTGATTTGTTGCAATCCATAAAAGGATTTAGAGAAGGTGTAACGGCTTTTAAATCGGGCACCTATACCGTAAATGAGGACAATACCGTTAATTTTAAAAATTATGGGCAGGGAGTCCTTTTTATTCCCTCAGGTATGGGTTATTTTTCTTCTACTCAAGCTAAAATTCCGGCCTATTCGCCTCTGGTGTTTAAAATCTCTTTATTTATCACCAAAGAGTCTGATCACGATCAAGATGGGATATTGACTAAAAATGAATTTGACAACAACAATGATGGCACTCCAGACGATACAGACGAAGACGGCATTCCCGATTATTTAGATCAAGATTAAAAGCGGAAAGCTAAATCAAGTATTAGTTGTTTAGGGCGGTTATCAAAAGATCCAAAGGGTAGGGGCACATTGTTTTTGATGAGTTTAATTTCATTTTGTTTAAAAGCACGTTCATAGCGCAAGCCAACGCCTAAAGCACCTAAGTGAAAGCGCGTGCCCAAGTGCAATCCAATAGTGCTTTCTTTTTTTGCTTCTTCAAAAAAGGCACTGTTTTTTATCTTTTCTGTGAGGGAAAATTTTATAGAGGGTCCTGCAAACACACTTAGTAGGGGAACTATTTTAAAGCCAACGGAAATAGGCATTTCTAAATTTCCTTGGGTGTAGTCAAAATCTTTAAACTTCAAGCGTGCTGAAGCAAAATGCAACTCAGGACGAACAAAAACGGAAGCCAATTCAATTTGGCTGTAGAGTCCTATTTGCATGTTCGAAATCTTGTTTTCTATAGCCTCTAGGCGGTTGTCTTCTTCAAAAAGTTTTAACAATTTGGTGTCTGAAGGAAAAGCAGCCCCCAGTTTGGCACCCCATTCTACTTGTGAAAAAAGCGATTGAGTAAGAACTAAAAAGAATAAAACACAATAACGACGCATCCTAATTTATAACGAATGAAGCTTTGGATTTATTTTCTCTGAATCGCTTTTTTAGCTTTTTCGAAAATAGCCTTGGCATTCAGACCATATTTTTCCATCAACTGTTCGGGTGTGCCCGATTCACCAAAGGAATCCATCACCGCTACATATTCTTGAGGGCTAGGCAATTGACGGGCTAAGAGTCCTGCCACACTTTCTCCCAGTCCTCCTAAATAGTTGTGCTCTTCGGCGGTCACAACACATTTTGTTTTTTGAAGCGAGTTTACAATTAATGCTTCATCTAGGGGTTTGATGGTATGGATATTCACAACTTCTGCTGAAATGCCATCCTGAGCTAATGCCTCTGCTGCCTGAAGGGCTTCCCAAACCAAATGTCCCGTAGCGATTAGCGTAACATCAGTTCCAGGACGCATTAAAATTCCTTTTCCGATTTCAAAGCCTCCCTTTTCGGGGGTGAAATTGGCTACTTTTGGACGACCAAATCGTAAATAGACCGGCCCGTGGTGATCGGCAATGGAAAGCGTGGCAGCTTTTGTTTGATTGTAATCACAAGGATTAATAACCGTCATGCCAGGGAGCATTTTCATCATGCCGATATCTTCTAAAATTTGATGCGTTGCCCCGTCTTCTCCCAAGGTGATTCCTGCATGAGAAGCACAGATCTTTACATTTTTATGAGAATAGGCAATAGATTGTCTAATTTGATCATAAACCCGTCCGGTGGAAAAATTAGCAAAGGTACCCGTGTAGGGAATTTTTCCGCCAATGGCTAAACCAGCAGCCATACCCATCATGTTGGCTTCAGCTATACCCACTTGAAAAAAGCGCTCGGGATTTTCATCAATAAAATCTTGCATTTTGAGTGATCCTACTAAATCGGCACAAAGCGCTACCACATTGGGATTGGTTCGGCCTAATTCAGTCAATCCGGCTCCAAAGCCAGAACGCGTATCATTTTTTCCTTGATCTATATAGTTTGTCATGCTTGGTAGTTTAGTAGTCCCCTAAGGTTTCTTCATT
The DNA here is from genome assembly GCA_964386915.1 of uncultured Flavobacteriaceae bacterium. Classification (GTDB taxonomy): domain Bacteria; phylum Bacteroidota; class Bacteroidia; order Flavobacteriales; family Flavobacteriaceae; genus JADHMP01. Next base: position 4,031 of record CAYLUQ010000013.1, read on the forward strand.
TTGTGCTAAGGCTAATTGGAGTTGTTCATCGTTAGGCGCTTTGCCATGCCAAGCATGGGTGTGCATCATATAGTCAACCCCGTTACCCATTTCAGTTTCCATCAAAATCACTATGGGTTTTCCTTGCTTGCATTTTGTTTTGGCATTTTCTAAAGTAGCCACAATTTGTTCTAGCTTATTTCCTTCTTTTAGACTCATGACTTCCCATCCGAAGGCTTTAAATTTTGCCGACAAATCTCCCATTGGTAAAACGTCGTCTGTGGCTCCATCAATTTGTTTGCCATTGAGATCTACGGTGAGAATGAGGTTGTCTACTTTTTTAGCAGCTGCATAAAGAATTGCTTCCCAATTTTGTCCTTCTTGCAATTCACCGTCTCCACTCAAGACATAAATCAATTTGCTATCGCCGTTGAGTTTTTTAGCTTGTGATGCGCCTAAGGCAACTGACAATCCTTGCCCTAAAGAACCAGAGGCTACTCGAACCCCGGGGAGTCCTTCGTGGGTGGTAGGATGTCCCTGTAAACGTGAATCAATCAGTCTAAAAGTGTTGAGTTCTTGCACTGGAAAAAATCCGTTTCGGGCTAAAACGCTGTAGAAAACTGGAGAGATATGACCATTGGAAAGGAAAAATAAATCTTCATTTTTTCCTTCCATTTGAAAAGGAAGTTTATAGTCTAAGATAGTGCCATAAAGTGCTACAAAAAATTCTGTACATCCTAATGAACCTCCTGGATGTCCGGAATTAACCTTATGCACCATGCGTAAAATATCTCTTCGCACTTGCGGAACCATGTTGTGTAAGACGGAAAGATCTGCCATATTCTTAAATTTGCTGCCAAAAGTAAGTCATCGTAAGTCCTTATCAAAGGAAGTCTTTGCTTTTCCTAAGCAAAAAGTGGAGGAACTTATAAACAAGCCTTGTTTACTTCTATCTTTTTAAGCTAGAGCCGTATCTTTGCCCCCAATGAAATTTAATCTTTTAGCCACTGATATTGCTTCAAAAGCACGAGCCGGCGTGCTAGAAACGCCTCATGGTACTATTGAAACACCTATTTTTATGCCTGTTGGAACTGCTGCAACGGTTAAAGGGGTGCACCAACGCGAATTAAAAGAAGACATTAACCCCGATATAATTTTAGGCAACACCTATCACTTATACTTACGCCCGGGCACAGAAATTTTGGAACAAGCAGGGGGGCTTCATGCTTTTATGAATTGGAATCGCCCCATTTTGACCGATTCAGGGGGATATCAGGTCTATTCTCTGTCGGCTAACCGAAAGATTCAAGAAGAAGGCGTAAAATTCAAATCGCATATAGACGGTTCTTACCACTTCTTTACGCCCGAAAGGGCAATTGAAATTCAACGCAAAATTGGTGCTGATATTATCATGGCCTTTGACGAGTGCACACCCTATCCTTGTGATTTTAACTATGCCAAATCCTCCATGGAACGAACGCATCGTTGGTTAGATCGTTGCTTTCAAGCACACCGGGAAATGCCCTTTTGCTATGACACCCCTCAGACGTTATTTCCCATAGTGCAGGGTAGCACCTATACCGATTTACGTCGGGAAAGTGCCCACACTATTGCAGCACATGAGGCTCCTGGAAATGCCATTGGCGGTTTGTCAGTAGGCGAACCTGCCGAAGAAATGTATGCCATGACCGATGAAGTTTGTGAAATTTTGCCCACCGATAAGCCACGTTATTTGATGGGTGTTGGCACACCTATTAATATTTTAGAAAACATAGCATTGGGAGTAGATATGTTTGACTGTGTGATGCCCACCAGAAACGCCCGAAATGGTATGCTTTTCACCTCACAAGGTATTGTTAATATCAAGAATAAAAAATGGGAAAACGATTTTTCGCCTCTAGATACTTTTCCCAATTCTTTTGTTGACACCGATTATTCGAAGGCCTATTTACGTCACTTGTTTACGGTTAATGAAATGCTCGGAAAACAAATTGCCACCTTGCACAATCTTGGGTTCTATTTGTGGTTGGTTAGAGAAGCTAGAAAACATATCTTAGCCAACAGCTTTGCCGTATGGAAACAGCAAATGGTCACCCAAATGCAAAATCGTTTATGAAGGCTTTAAGGATTATTGATCGCTATATCATCTTTCGCTATTTAAACACTTTTTTAGTGATGATTGCCCTGTTTATTCCCATTGGAATAATGGTTGATATTGCCGAAAAAATAGATAAGTTTAAAGAGAAAGAAGTTCCTTTTGAGGAAATACTCAGCTACTACCTCGACTTCACTTGGTATTTTGCCTACCTGCTTTTTCCCATTTTTTTGTTTTTGGCTGTCATTTGGTTTACCTCAAAACTAGCCAATAACACAGAAGTTATTGCCATCTTAAGTTCGGGCATTTCCTTTCAGCGCTATTTGCGCCCCTTTATTGTGGCAGCCACCTTTATTGCCCTTATCGCCTTTTTTGGTGGCATGTATATTGTGCCTAAATCCAATTTGGGGTTTAATGAATTTCGTTACAAATATTTGGTTAAAAAAGAAGAACGAAATACCTCAGAGGTGTTTCAGCAAATCAATGACAACGAATTTATTTTTGTTAGCAATTATGACCCGGTTCGCAAAAGAGCAAATAATTTTACCCTAGAGCACTTCACCGACAATCAATTAAATTTCAAAATTTCGGCTCGAAGCATTCGCTGGATGGAGCGCGATAGTGTATTTAGACTTTCGGGCTACGAGAGACGTACCTTTATTGGCGATCAAGAAAGGTTAGAAAGCCGACCGCTCAAAGACACTCTTTTTGATTTTAATATAGAAGATTTAGCGCCTGTTAAATACATAGCCGAAACGCTAAATTTTGGAGAGCTCAATGCGTTCATAGCCCAAGAACAAGAGCGGGGATCAAACTTGATTAACAATCATTTATTGGTTCGCCACAAACGCTGGAGTTTACCGGTTTCTGCTTTTGTACTCACCCTAATTGCCGTGGCCGTGGCTTCGTTCAAAAGAAGGGGAGGAATGGGTGTTAATTTGGCCTTTGGAATCATGCTGGGCTTTACCTACATCTTTTTCGATAAAATTTTTGGTGTTATGGTAAATAAATCTACATTTCCCCCTGCTCTAGCTGCCTGGCTACCCTTATTTATATTTGGTATTCTTGCCTTTTTCCTTCTTCGCTATGCCAAACGATAGAACCAAAAGCTTACTTTATTTTCATTTTTTAGTTTTCCTTTTTGGGTTTACCTCCATTTTGGGCGTACTCATCCAATTGGAAGCGCTGCCCTTGGTGGTTTGGCGAATGGGAATTGCGGCACTTGCTTTGGGTCTATACTGTCTTTTGTTTAAAAGACACTATTTTAATTTGCCCAAACATCTCACCGCAAAAGTCATTCTTTCTGGAATTGTAATAGGAGTGCATTGGATTGCCTTTTTTCACGCCATAAAAATTGCTGGGGTTTCGCTCACCCTGTCTATGTTGGCCACGGGTGCCTTTTTTGTAGCCGTCATTGAACCGCTGTTTTTTAAACAAAAATGGTTGTTCTATGAATTGTTTTTTGGCACACTGGCTGCAGGAGGCATTTTGATCATCTTTTGGGCTGAAATTGGCTCTGCCAATGGCATTTTGATGGCTTTGACAGCAGCCGTTTTAAGTGCTTTCTTTAGCGTTATGAATAGCAAAATGGTGCATCAGGTGCCTACCATAACCCTCACTTTTTATGAATTAGCAATCGGGTTTTTAGCCCTTTTAGGATATTTAGTCTTGGTTTATCCCAATGCGTTAGCAAATGCAATGCCCACTTCTACAGACCTTTTTTGGTTGTTGTTGCTTGGCGTGATTTGCACCTCCTATGCCATGAACGCAACGTTTGTGGTGATGCGCAATTTATCGCCCTTCACCATTATGATGATCATCAATTTGGAACCCGTTTATGGCATTTTACTAGACCTCACCATTTTTGGTAAAAAAGCCCTTTTAAGTGGCTATTTCTATGTGGGATTTATAGTGGTCATGATTGCCATTATTGCCAATGGAATTTTTAAAATGAGAAAACAAACACTTTAATAGCCCGCTCTATTTTTAAAGAATTTATACATTTGTTCTTACGATTTTAGAATGTATGGAATATCTTGATTTTGAACTTCCGATTAAAGAGTTACATGACCAACTGGATAAATGTAAAGCTATTGGAGATGACAGTGAGGTAGATGTGAGTGAAACCTGTCGCCTTATTGACGAGAAATTACAAAAGACAAAGAAAGAAATTTATAAAAACCTTTCTGCATGGCAGCGCGTTCAACTTTCAAGACACCCCTCTAGACCCTATACCTTAGATTATTTTTGTGCTTTAGCCGGAGATTCTTTTTTAGAATTACACGGAGATCGAAACGTGCGAGATGACAAGGCCATGGTAGGGGGTCTGGGTAAAATTGAAGGTCAATCTTTTATGCTCATTGGCACCCAAAAGGGCTACAATACCAAAACACGTCAATATAGAAACTTTGGGATGGCCAATCCCGAGGGCTATCGAAAGGCACTTCGCCTGATGAAATCTGCTGAAAAATTCAATATTCCCATAATTACCTTTATTGATACGCCAGGCGCTTTTCCTGGGCTAGAGGCTGAAGAAAGAGGGCAGGGTGAGGCAATAGCACGAAACATTTATGAAATGATGTCTATCAAAGTGCCCATCATATCTTTTGTTATTGGAGAGGGAGCTTCTGGTGGCGCCCTAGGAATAGGGGTAGGCGATAGGGTTTTTATGCTTGAAAACACCTGGTATTCTGTCATTTCGCCAGAGTCTTGTTCCTCTATTTTGTGGCGCAGTTGGGAGCATAAAGAAACGGCAGCCCAAGCACTAAAGCTCACACCAAAAGACATGTTGAAGCTAAAGTTGATCGATAAAATTATTAAAGAGCCCCTTGGTGGAGCTCATTTTGATCGTGCCCAAACCTTTGAATTTGTTAAATCAGAACTCATACAATCTTTTAACGAATTGAAAGAAATTCCCGCCAAAGAGCTCATCCATTCTCGTCGAGAAAAGTTTATCTCAATGGGATCCTATGAGGGTTAATTTTCATTATTAACAATAATTTTAATTTATAAACAGCCCTGTTTAATTAAATTGAAAATAACATTTCCCTTTTTCAGGTTCCCCTTTCTTTAAACTGTTTACATTTGAGGAATGGAAAAACCATCACCTAATATTGAAAGGAGCAGCACTAATCCTGTGATTAGTCTGCAGCAAGGAAAAATCCCTCCACAGGCTGTTGATTTAGAAGAGGCGGTTTTGGGAGCCATGCTCATTGATAAAAAAGGAGTCGATGCTGTGATTGACATTCTACAGCCCGAAGCCTTTTATAAAACCTCACATCAATATATTTTTGAATGTATTTATCATCTTTTTGAAAGCTCTGAGCCCATAGATTTGCTCACGGTTTCTAGTGCTCTTCGAAAAAACAATAAATTAGAAGCTGCTGGCGGACAGTTTTATTTGGTGCAACTTTCCCAAAAGGTAGCTTCTTCAGCTCATATTGAGTTTCATGCCCGAATCATTTTACAAAAATACATTCAGCGCAGTTTAATTAAAATTTCTAATGAAATTATTGAGAATGCCTATAAAGAATCAACTGATGTATTTGATTTATTAGACGAAGCTGAATCTAAAATATATGATGTTACCCAAGGGAATATTAAAAAATCCTCAGAGTCAGCTCAAAATTTGGTGATTGCAGCCAAAAAGCGGATAGAGGAAATTTCCAAACGTGAAGGGTTGAGTGGTGTTAGTTCTGGATTTGAAAAACTAGATAAAGTTACTTCTGGATGGCAGCCCAGCGATTTGATCATTATTGCAGCTAGACCCGGAATGGGTAAAACGGCTCTAACGCTTTCCATGGCAAGAAATATGGCTGTGGCCAAACAGGTTCCCGTTGCGTTTTTCTCTTTAGAGATGTCCTCTGTGCAACTCATCACCCGATTGATTTCTTCAGAAACAGGCTTGTCTTCCGAAAAATTGCGAACCGGAAAATTGGCTAGCCACGAATGGCAACAACTCAATGTAAAGGTTTCTGACTTAGAAAAGGCCCCGCTGTTTATTGACGACACACCCTCCTTGTCTATTTTTGATCTACGTGCCAAAGCACGCCGATTGTCTTCGCAGCACAACATCAAACTCATTATTGTAGATTATTTACAACTGATGACCACCGGGGTGAACAATAAATCGGGAAACAGAGAACAAGAAATTTCCTCTATTTCTAGAAACTTGAAAGCTTTAGCGAAAGAATTAGATATTCCAGTCATTGCATTGTCCCAGCTTTCTCGTGCGGTGGAAACAAGGGGAGGCACCAAGCGACCCGTACTTTCAGATTTGAGAGAATCAGGCGCCATTGAACAAGATGCTGATATTGTATCGTTTATCTACCGACCTGAATATTATGGCATTGATGAATGGGATGACGAATCTAGAAGCCCTTCAGACGGACAAGCCGAATTTATTATTGCCAAGCACCGAAATGGAAGTTTAGAAAATGTTAGGCTGAAATTTATTGGTCATCTTGGGAAATTTGAAGATTTAGATCAATTTGATGCTCCGCTGGAATTTCAATCCAAAATGAATCCTAACCAAAATAGCATCCCCGATTCTAGTTTGCCTAATCCAAATGATGCTTTTGGCAGTGATCAAGACCCGGATGATGGCGATGTTCCCTTTTAATGGAGTTACTTTCTTTATAAAATGCCTCGTGCTTTTAAATCATTTGAAAGTAGCCCAGGGTTTTTAAAATGATGGGTTTGAATACCTATAGCACCTGCTGCTTCTATATTTCGTAAATTATCATCTATAAATAAAGATTCTGTTGCTTTCAATTCAAAGCGATCTAAGGTTAGTGTATAGATTTCTTCAAACGGTTTTCTTGTTTTTTCATCACCCGAAACAATTATCCCTTCAAACCAATGCAAAAAATCAAAGCGTTCTAAAGCAATAGGAAAGGTTTCTCCACTCCAGTTGGTAAGCGCAAAAACATTGTAGCGTTCATCTTTAACGAGTTGTTTGAGCAGGTGCACAGTTTCTTCAATGGGCCCTCCAAGCATTTCTTCCCATCGCCCATAATACATCCTAATCCATTCTTCATATTCAGGAAAGAGTGCCACTCGGTCTTCTGTGGCTTGTGCCAAGGGATAGCCGGCATCTTGATTTTCATTCCAATCAAAAGTGCATACTTCATCAAAAAACCATTTCATTTTTTTTCGATCTCCTTCAAACACATCTAGGTAGACATATTCTGGATTCCAATCAATGAGCACGCCACCGAGGTCAAAAATAATGTTCTTAATTGTTGTCATTCTGTTTCTTTTTGTTGTCCCATAAACATCAAGTAGGCTTTTAAAAACAAATCGATATTGCCGTTCATTACTCCGTCAACATCGGCAGTTTCTTTTTGGCTTCTCACATCCTTAACGAGTTTGTATGGATGCATAACATAATTTCTGATTTGGGAGCCCCATTCAATTTTCTTTTTTGCAGCTTCAATTTCGTCTCGAGCAGCCAATTTTTTTTGCAATTCAATTTCATAGAGTTGCGATTTTAAGAGCTGCAAGGCTTTGTTTTTATTTTCGAGTTGAGAGCGGGTTTCTGAATTTTCAATCATGATACCTGTGGGGTGATGTCGCAAACGAACAGCCGTTTCTACCTTGTTCACATTTTGTCCACCGGCACCACTGGCTCGCATGGTTTCAAAACTATATTCAGCTGGGTTTAAAACAATTTCTATGCTGTCATCCACGAGCGGATAAACATAGACAGATGCAAAAGAAGTGTGTCGTTTAGCATTGCTGTCAAAGGGTGATATTCGCACCAATCGATGCACGCCATTTTCGCCCTTAAGCCAACCAAAGGCATAACTTCCCTCAATTTCTAGAGTCACTGTTTTTATGCCGGCTACATCTCCTGCTTGATGATTTAATTCACGCACTTTATAGCCTTGTTTGTCGGTCCACATCAAATACATGCGCATGAGCATAGAAGCCCAATCACAGCTTTCGGTTCCACCGGCACCAGCCGTAATTTGCAATACTGCACTTAAATTATCGCCTTCGTCGGAGAGCATATTTTTAAACTCCAAACGTTCCAAGTCCTCCAAAAGGCTGTTGTGGTGTGCGGTTACTTCGGCAGCTTCAATTTCACCCGCTTTTTCAAATTCTAGAAGCACCTCAAGATCATCAAGACGTTGCACGAGGTCTTCATAATCTTCAATCCATTTCTTTTCAGCCCGAAAATGTTTCATGAAGGTTTCTGCCTCACTTGGATTGTCCCAAAAGTCAGGGGCGGCAATTTGCTCTTCTTTATTTTGAATTTCTATTTTTTTGGCTTCAATGTCAAAGATACCTCCTTAACGCACCCAGGCGCTCCATAAGGTTCTTAAACTGTTCGGTTGTAACCATGCTTCTTTTTTTTATAAAAATACAATTCTCAATGAACTGCTCCTTTCTTTTTTACATTAAAAATAATTTTGTTCCTTAGAGAGGCAATTTTTACATTTAGCCTTTATTTAAAATAGACCTCGAGTGGAAGTAAATCTTATTAGTGACACCATTACCAAGCCCAGCACCGCTATGCTTGAAGCCATGCAGCAGGCAAGAGTAGGAGACGATGTCTTTAAAGACGACCCAACGGTTAATCAGTTGGAAGAGACCTTGGCGGATTATTTTGGCATGGAGGCTGCTTTGTTTTTTCCTTCAGGGACCATGGCCAACCAAACAGCCATCAAAATTCATACGCAACCCGGAGAACAACTCATTTGTGATCACTATTCACACGTGTTTAATTATGAAGGGGGAGGTGTAAGTTTTAACTCGGGAGTTTCTTGTAAATTATTAGAGGGAGATCAAGGCAGGATAACAGCTCGTCAAATTGAACCGGCCATTCATTCTCCTGAATTTTATCACAGTCCGCCCACCCGTTTGGTTTGTTTAGAAAACACTACCAACAAAGGGGGTGGAGCTTTTTATGATTTTGAGGAAATTAAAAAAATAAGAGCACTCTGCGATCAACATGAACTGGGACTGCATTTAGATGGCGCTCGTTTGTGGAACGCATTGGTAGAAACCCAAGAATCACCACTCGACTATGGTAAACAGTTTGATACGATTTCGGTTTGTTTTAGCAAAGGGTTGGGTTGTCCCGTTGGATCGGCTCTAGTGGGCTCTAAGGAGTTGATGAACAAAGCGTTGCGGATTAGAAAAGTATTTGGAGGCGGCATGCGTCAATCGGGCTATTTAGCCGCGGCAGCGCTTTTTGCCCTAGAACATCATTTTTCAGATTTAAAAAAGGATCATATAAAAGCAAAAGCTCTAGAAAGCGCTTTAAAAAAATGCTCTTTTGTGTCAGAAGTTGTGCCAGTGCACACCAATATCTTAATTTTTTCTCTGGCTGAGGAACTGAATGCACAACAGTTTGTTCAAGACATGGCCGCTCGAAAAATTAGGTTGTTGTCCCTTGGAGAAGGAAAAATACGCTTGGTTACACACCGAGATTATACCGATGAACAACATCACTACTTTTTAGAGATATTGAAACAATTTTATTCCTAATGAAGTTTTTTAAAACAGCTCCATTCTTAGCCATACTTCTCCCTTTTACCATTTTTTATGCTTGTAAAAAACACACGCCTATGGCCTATGATAACACTATAGTTCCCCCAAAAGCAGATCAAATTTTGTATCAACATAAAATTCATGATGATATTCGATTAGACCCCTATTATTGGCTTAAGGAACGTGATAATCCCGAAGTGATTGACTACCTCGAAAGAGAAAATGATTACTATCAGAAAATGACGGCCGGACAAGCTCAATTCAAAGAAGATTTGTTTGAAGAAATGAAAGCACGCATCAAAGAAGATGACAGTTCAGTGCCCTATTTCTATCGAGATTATTGGTATATCACACGTTATGAAAAAGGCAAACAATATCCCATATATACACGAAAAAAAGATTCCTTAACCGCTGCCGAAGAAATTCTTATTGACTGCAATGAATTAGCCAAAGGACACGACTATTTTAGATTGGTGGGGCTTAACATAAGTCCCGATAATAAAAAGGTAGCCTATGGTGTTGATATTGAGTCTAGAAGAAAATACACACTCTATGTAAAAGATCTCAGTACCCAAAAAATGCTGGCAACTCAAATTGAAAATACTACGGGAGGAAGCACATGGGCAGCCGACAGTGAGCATCTTTTTTATATGCATAAAAACCCCAAAACGCTTCGCTCTGAAGCGATATACAGGCACCATATTTTAGCCCCTAAGCAAGAGAATCAATTGGTATATTTTGAAGAAGACGATACTTTTTCTACCTATGTTGTAGCCTCTAAATCAGAAGATTATATTTTTATCGGTTCTCAAAGCACTTTAACCACAGAATATCAGTTCATAAAAGCATCAGAACCTCTTTCCTCTTTTCAAATGATTCAAGAGAGGAAAAGAGGATTGGAATATGATGTGCAGCAATTTGAAGACTACTTCTATATTCTCACCAATCAAAATAAATCCACTAATTATGAACTAGTTCGAACGCCTATACAAAATCCCGGACAAGAACATTGGGAAACCATAATTCCACACCGAGAGGAGGTGCTTATAGAAGACGTTGAAATATTTAATAGTTTTTATGTGGTTACTGAGCGCACCAATGGACTGTCTCAATTGCGGATAATCCGGTGGGATGAATCAGAAGATTTTTTTATTCCTGTTGAAGGGGAAACCTATTCGCTCTACAGTGCCTATAATCGAAACTTTGACACCACCAAAATACGCTATAGATATAGTTCACTCATACTACCCAGCAGTGTATATGAGTTTGATGTGTTTTCTAAAACACAAGAATTGCTTAAGCAACAGCCCGTTATGGATAAAACATTTGATAGTGGTAATTATATTGAAAAGCGGCTTTGGGCAACAGGACGAGATGGCACTAAAATTCCAGTTTCAATAGTCTATCATAAAGACACCAAACCCAGTGCTGAAACCCCCTTATTGCAATATGCCTATGGGTCTTATGGGGCTACCATTGACCCCAGCTTTTCTAGTACCCGATTGAGTTTATTGAATCGTGGATTTATTTATGCTATAGCCCATATTAGGGGAGGAGAATATTTAGGACGCCAATGGTATGAAGAAGGAAAGCTGCTGAAAAAGAAAAACACCTTCAACGATTTTATTGACGTTTCTAAATTTTTAATTGAGGAACACTATACCAGTGCCGATCATCTGCATGCCTATGGTGGTTCGGCTGGAGGACTATTAATGGGGGTAGTTGTTAATGAGGCTCCCGAACTATATAAAAGCGTGGTGGCGGCCGTGCCTTTTGTTGATGTGGTTACAACCATGCTAGACGCTAGCATTCCACTCACCACCTTTGAATATGACGAATGGGGAAACCCAAATGATGCTGCCTATTATGCCTATATGAAGTCCTATTCTCCCTATGATAACCTCAAGGCTCAAGCCTATCCCAACATTTATGTTACGGCTGGCTATCACGATTCACAAGTGCAATATTGGGAACCCGCAAAATGGGTGGCCGCTTTGCGAACACTTAAAACAGACGATCACGTTTTGTTTTTAGACACCAATATGGTGGCGGGACACAGCGGAAATTCAGGTCGATTTGATGCCCTCAAAGAAACGGCAAAAACCTATGTTTTTCTTTTGAATTTTGAGGGAAGAGTAGACTAAAATAATTTGATTAAATTTGTGCCATCAAGTACATCAAAAAGCAAAGTATGAGAGATGATGTGAATGCCTATCAAAGTATATTAGAACTGATAGGAGACACACCCTTAATAAAGCTTGGCAAAAGCGTTAAAGACTACCAAGGTAACTTTTTCGCAAAGTTTGAAGCTTTTAATCCAGGTCACTCGAACAAAGACAGGATTGCCCTCCACATAATAGAAGCTGCAGAAGAAAAAGGGTTGTTAAAACCCAATTCTACCATAATTGAAACGACATCTGGAAATACTGGTTTTAGTCTAGCAATGGTGTCTTTGGTAAAAGGCTACAATTGTATTTTGGCCGTTAGTTCAAAATCTTCTGTAGACAAAATCAATATGCTGCGCTCCATGGGAGCCTTAGTGCACGTTTGTCCGGCTAATGTAGCAGCAGATGACCCCAGATCCTATTATCAAGTAGCCAAAAGATTACAAGAAGAAATAAACGGATCAGTATATATTAACCAATATTTTAATGATCTCAATATAGAAGCCCACTATCGTTCAACAGGTCCTGAAATTTGGAAGCAAACCAATGGAAAAATAACACACCTAGTAGCCTGCAGTGGCACAGGAGGAACCATTTCAGGTTGTGCAAAATATCTAAAAGAACAAAATCCAGACATCCAAATTATTGGTGTAGATGCCTATGGTTCTGTATTGAAAAAATATCACGAAACACAAGAATTAGACCCCAACGAAATATATCCTTATCGCATTGAAGGCCTAGGAAAAAATTTAATTCCAACAGCAACACTCTTTGAAATGATAGACTTTTTTGTTAAAGTAACAGATGAAGAGAGTGCCCATGCGGCTCGAAACACAACCAAAAATGAAGGTATGTTTGTGGGCTATACTTCAGGTGCTGCCATGCAAGCTATTCATCAACTAGCCGAAGAAAACTATTTTAAGAAAGACGATCAAGTGGTGGTTGTTTTTCCTGATCACGGTTCACGCTATATGAGTAAAATTTACAGTGACCAATGGATGGCAGACCAAGGATTCTTTGATGCCAGTCACAGTGTTACTCAAAAAATTGAATACATCAAAACAGGCGATTCAAAAGAATGAAAGATTTATTTGATAAAATAATTCAAAATAAAGGACCATTAGGAAAATGGGCTGATCAGGCTGAGGGCTATTTTGTATTTCCAAAATTGGAAGGGCCTATTAGCAATAGAATGATTTTTAAAGGGAAAGAAGTTATCACGTGGAGTGTTAATGATTATTTAGGCTTAGCCAATCACCCTGAAGTGCGAAAAGTAGATGCTGAGGCAGCTGCAGAATATGGCGCAGCCTATCCCATGGGTGCCCGCATGATGTCTGGACATACCGATCTTCATGAACAATTGCAGGATGAATTAGCCGCTTTTGTTAACAAAGAAGCAGCTTATGTCCTCAATTTTGGCTATCAAGGCATTCTTTCTACCATAGACACCCTAGTAACCAAAAACGATGTTATTGTTTATGATGTAGATGCTCATGCATGTATTATTGATGGGGTTCGTCTACACTTGGGCAAACGCTTCACCTATAAGCATAACGATATTGAAAGCTTAGAGAAAAATTTGCAACGCGCCACTAAGGTAGCCGAACAAACCGGTGGAGGTATTTTAGTTATCTCTGAAGGGGTATTTGGCATGCGGGGTGAACAAGGTCGACTAAAAGAAATTGCTGCCCTTAAAAGCAAATACAAGTTTAGATTTTTAGTGGACGATGCCCACGGTTTTGGCACACTAGGCGAGCAAGGTAAAGGAGCTGGATTTGAACAAGGCATTCAAGATGATATAGATGTTTATTTTGCCACTTTTGCCAAATCACTTGCTTCTACCGGAGCTTTTATTGCAGCAGATCGAGAAATTATTGATTTCTTAAAATACAACATGCGGTCTCAAATGTTTGCCAAATCGTTGCAAATGCAATTGGTTAAGGGTGCCCTTAAGCGTCTTGAATTAATTCGCACTCGCCCTGAATTTAAAGCCAAACTTTGGGAGAATGTAAATGCACTGCAAAACGGATTGCGTGAGCGGGGCTTTGATCTTGGCACTACACAAAGCTGTGTAACACCCGTTTATCTCAAAGGAAGCATTCCCGAGGCTATGGCCTTGGTCAAAGACTTACGAGAAAACCATGGTATTTTTTGCTCCATTGTGGTATATCCGGTCATTCCTAAAGGATTGATTTTATTGCGCTTAATTCCAACGGCTTCTCATTCTCTTGAAGACGTAGAAATCACCTTAAAGGCTTTTTCAGAGATACGCGAAAAGCTTGAAAATGGAACCTATCAGCGAATATCTGAAACCATTTCTGTAAGCTAAATTGCTTTAGTTTTTATTGGTTATTGAGCATTACCGGCATTACGAGAAGTGTGATGTCTTCTCCTTCTTCTATGCCATCCATAGGCGTGATGAGTCCCGCTCTATTAGGAAGTGAAAGTGATAATTTGATTTGATCAGAAACCAAATTGCCCAACATTTCAATTAAAAAGCGTGAATTAAACCCAATTTGAATATCGTCTCCTTGATAATCGCAATGCAGTTGCTCTTCTGCACTGTTGCTGTAGTCGAAATCTTCGGCCGACACTTGGAGAGCTGCACCTGCAATTTTCAATCGAATTTGATGAGTGGTTTTGTTTGAAAAAATACTCACCCGTTTAACCGAATTTAAAAAGGCAACCCGGTCAATGACCATCTGGTTGGGATTTTCTTTGGGAATAACAGCCTCATAATTAGGATATTTACCATCGATTAAACGGCAAGTTAAAACAGAATTGATAAAACGGAATTGTGCGTTTGATTCGTTGTATTCTATGGTTACTTCCTCTGAATCTCCAACTAAAATATTTTTTAGCAACTGCAAAGGCTTTTTAGGCATGATGAATTCTGCCGTTTGCTCAGAGGCTAAGTCTTTTCGTGTATATTTTACAAGCTTATGAGCGTCTGTTGCTACAAAGGTTAAAGATTCTGTTGTGAATTGAAAAAACACACCACTCATCACGGGTCTAAGGTCGTCATTGCCGCTCGCAAAAAGAGTGGCATTTATGGCTTCAGCCAAAAGACCTCCATCCATGGTTGTGCGTTGTGGATCGGGAACATGAGCCGCTTTTGGAAATTCACTGCCATCCACATAAGCCACTGCATATTTACCGTTGTTGGCAATGATTTCTACCGTATTTCGCTCGGTTTTAATCAAGGTGAGGGGTTGCTCCGGAAAAGTTTTAAGGGTATCCAATAAAATTTTTGCCGGTAGTGCAAGCGTGCCAGAATCTTCAGATTCAATGGTTAATTGCGTAGAAAAAGTGGTTTCAAGATCGGAGGCGGTGAGTGTCAAAACATCTTGGTTGATCTCGAAAAGAAAATTATCTAAAATGGGAAGGGTATTGGTGTTGTTCAATATACCTCCTAACATTTGTAATTCTTTCAATAAGGCGGCGCTGGAAACTATAAATTTCATGACATCTCTTTGTTTCAAAGATATTTTAATTGCATTGAATTAGGAAAGAAACTTATCAACAGTTCTAGGCCCTAGTGTTTATTTCTGAGTAAGAAATTGAGCCCTCCAAGAAGGAAGAGAAAAGCGAGTGGAGCTCCCACAAGGAAGAGTTGCCAAAAGGTCTTCTTTTCAGCTGTTTTAATAGGATCTAGAAAGCTTATTTCAAAATTTTTATTACGCATTTCAACGAGTGAATTCAAGCCTGCCAAATAATGAACACTGTTGAGCAGAAAGGCTTTGTTGTCATAAAAATTAGTAGACCATTTGTCAAAGCCTAAAGGGAGCGGTGTTCCATTGTCTAATTGATTTTCGCCAAAGGCACCATCTCCAATTAGCATCATTTTGGAAGATCCGTTGGTCAAAGGACTAGAAAGTTCAAAGGGTTTAATTCTATTTTTAAATAGAGAGCTAAAGGATCCCTCCAACAGCACGCCTAAAAGCATTTCTTGTCCCCTATAATCTGCCGGATTTATATCGTTTCCGGCCTCAGCAAGTTGAATAGTAGTTGGAAAACCTTTGATTTGTGTTAATGGAGAAGATTGTAGCAAAACAGTTTTTTTTAGCGCATTAGCCAAGGTGTCTATGGGACTGGAATAGCGCATCCATACGCTTCCTAAATCTTTGCTTATGGCATTGTTGGTGTTGGTTTTTGCCAAAGGATAGTAGGGCCAGGGGTAGGGTAAATATTGGGTGTTGTTGGCCGTGCCCTGTGCTAAAATCAGGGGTGCACAATAGAGGTCTTTTAAAAGGGTTTGTTGCAACCGCAAGCCACTATTAAAAAAATAGTCTTCTAAACCAATTGCAAGAGGCGTAATTAATGCTCCTTTTTCATTAGACATAAGCATGTTTTCATCTAGGCTTATCCCATCTAACAACCACAAGACAGCCCCTCCTTGTAGTTGAAATTGATCTAAAATCAATTTCTCTTCTACAGAAAAAGGTTCTTTGGGGTTGGATACTACTAACAGTCTAAAGCGATTTAAATTTTGAAGCGTTTGTTGGGGACTTAATCCTTCTTTTTTTAAGTCAAAAGAAGCTACGTTATAGTAGGCCTGAAGGCTTTGGATCCAGTCTGCTAAACGAACAGCTTTTGAACATTGATGAGAGGTTAAAAAGGCTATGTTATGCTTTTCCTTAAGGGTTAATTGTTCCAAGCCATCCATAAATTGGAACTCCAATTGCTGTAGGGATTGCAACAAAATTTTCTCTGGCGTGTCTCCCAAATTCTTTTTCAATAAGGAAACTCGAACAGATCGGGAAGCTTGATTGAGTATTGCCCAAGGAAAGAGCACAGTTTCTTTATTTGTGCTGGTGCTATTTTCACTCACATAAGTTGGCGGCAAACCAAAAGATTGCATTTCTTCTACAATAGTTTCAGGGCTCCCTTGTTCAAAGGGATCAATAAAGTTGATCTGTAGCTGATCTGTATAGCGATTAAAATGGGTTAGCAGGCGTTCTACAGAAGCTCTAAAGTGTTGATATTGTGCGGGTAATTGGCCAGCTAAAAAAATATCAATTCGAACGGGAGCCGACAAAGATTTTAATTTGTCAATGGTATTACTCGACAATTGATGCCTTTGATCTTTGGTGAAATCAATCGCTCCAGGTAGAGCGCCTATTTGAGTTAACAACAATAGTGTTAGTAAAAACGCCCCCAACATTTTATAGGCCCTATTCATAGTTCTAAACGACGTTTGAGGTTTTGTTGTAGCAAAAAGAGCAGTAATCCGCCTTGTAAAGCAAAATAGAGTAGATCATGATAGTGCATCAAACCACTACTCATTTGAAAGAGATGGCTTTCTAGTCCCAAATAAGTTAGAGGTTGGTAAAGCGCTGGGATGCCTATAGCCACGGCCAATTGCCCCCATAAATAATAATGTGCAAAACAAGTTAAGGCAGCCGTCAGAAAAACAGTTGCTTGATTGGTAAAGACCGTAGAATAGAAGAGGGTTATGCCACTGTATAGAACGGCCAATAGAAAAAGTCCTAAATAGCCGCTTAGCAGTCTACCATAATCGAGTTGATCACCCTCAGGCAATAAGTTTGACACCACAAAGGCATTTAAAAGGGTAGGAAGGAGGGCTAATAAAAGGAGTGTTACCACTGCCAACCACTTTGCTACAACAAGAGATTCAATGGAGAGGGGTTTGGTGCAAAGAATTTCAAGTGTGCCGTTTTTTATTTCCTCAGAAAAGCGCCCCATACTTAGGGCTGGAATCATCAACATAAACAGCCAAGCTGATCCTATAAAAAAAGCGTCTAAAACGCCTATTTGTGTATTAAAGAGGTTGCTGTTGGTGTCTAAAAACCAGAGTGAAAGTACGTTTAGAATCAAATAGGCCCCCACAATGAGATAGCCAATGAGGCTAGTAAAAAAATATCGTAATTCTTTTAAATAAAGGGTTTTCATGCTATTCAAATTGAACCGTTATAACATCTCTATAGGTTAAACCAAAAAGGGTGTTTGCCCCGCCTACCGTTTCCGGGTTACTTTTGTAGAGGGCTAATTCTAAGTGGCCTACACTGTTGAAAAGGGCCATTTTTTTACCGTCTTCTTGTCTTTTTTCTTTGGGGAGCGACCAATCAATTGCCGCTCCGTAAGACGTGAATAATTGTTTGAATTTTACGGTACGAGCAAAAATTGTAAAGGGTCTTGTTTTACCGACTGATTCGAATAGTTTTTGGGTTATGTTAGTGATAATATTCCCATAATTATCAATATAGATCACACTGCCTAAGATTTGCTTTTTATCGTGATCGACAACGGGCTTAATATTTTTAAGTTCTTTAATTTTTTTTAGGGGTTTTCCAATCACATCTAGGCTACCTTTTTTGGCCAAATGAGCCGCAATTTGAACAAAGGTATCTAATACTGGAAAAGTGCTCATAAGGTTATCGTGAATATTGATTTCAACAATCTTATCAGCTTGTTGTTCTTCCATAAGCAAAGAGAAAATGCCATTATTGGCCCCTACAAAAAAGTGGTCGTCAAAGGCAATGGCCAAGTGCTGATTTTCTGGAGTGCGTTCGGATTCAATGCCCACTATGTGAATGCTTCCCTTTGGAAAAGCAGCATAGCTGTGTTTGAGAATATAGGCAGCTTCGGCCAAATTAAAAGGGCTAATTTGATGCGAAATATCAACAATTTGTACCCCTTCAATGAGTTGCATAAGCGCTGCCTTTGTCACTCCAACAGAAAAGTCTCTTAGTCCAAAATCGGTGGTGAGTGTTACGATGTTCATAAAGGGAGCGAAACAGTTTGCTTACACATTAAAAATTTATATACATTTATCCTGATCAAAGACACGAAACAAAAATAATTTTTTTTAACGGACTTACACTTGAACGAAATTAAAATAGAGTTAACGGAGGTCAATCCACAAGAATTTTTTGGCAGTCAAAATCGTTATTTAGAAAAATTGCGTTCCTTTTATCCCAAGTTAAAAATAGTTGCCCGAGGGAGCACCTTAAAAGCTTATGGAGCCCCAGATTTGATTGCTGATTTTGAAGCTAAATGCAACATGCTTTTGCTTCATTTTGCCAAATACAACACCCTTAATGAAGAAGTGATTGAGCGCATAGTGCAATTCAACCCAGACGCTCCTTTCTCTCCAGAAGACGGTGCCGAAGCCATGATTATGCACGGAGTGGGGGGCAAAGTGATCAAAGCCAGAACGTTTAACCAAAAACGATTGGTAGAATCCATTCAAAAAAACGATATGGTATTTGCCATTGGGCCTGCGGGAACTGGAAAAACGTATACAGGAGTAGCTTTAGCTGTGAAAGCCTTAAAAGAAAAAAGAGTAAGCCGCATCATTTTGACACGGCCAGCGGTAGAAGCAGGAGAGAATTTGGGTTTTCTTCCTGGTGATCTGAAAGAAAAATTGGATCCTTATATGCAGCCGCTCTATGACGCTCTTCAGGATATGATTCCTCGTGAAAAACTCCTACAGCATTTAGAAAAAGGAACCATACAAATAGCTCCTTTGGCTTTTATGAGAGGACGAACCTTGGATAATGCTTTTGTGATACTCGATGAAGCCCAAAACACAACCCATGCCCAAATGAAAATGTTTTTAACCCGTATGGGGAAAAACGCCAAATTCATGCTGACGGGTGACCCTGGCCAAATTGATTTGCCGCGCCGCATAATTTCAGGACTTAAGGAGGCTATATTGGTGTTGAAAGATACACCCGGAATTGGAATTATTTATCTTGATGACAAGGACGTTATTCGCCACCCACTTGTTAAACATATTATTGAGGCCTACAAAGGTATTGAACACGAAAGCTAAAATGAATACACTTTTAAAAATAGACTTATCCCTTCCCGGACAAGAATCAAAATATACTGGAAAAGTACGTGAAGTCTATCAACTTAAGGACCATATTTTGGTCATGATTGCCACCGATAGAATTTCTGCCTTTGATGTTGTATTACCCAGAGGCATCCCACATAAAGGGCAAATTTTAAACCAAATTGCTACTCATATGTTAGCCGCAACGGCCGATTTGGTGCCCAATTGGCTTCAAGCCAGTCCTGATCCAAACGTCTCTATTGGCGTTGAATGCACTCCGTTTAAAATTGAAATGGTCATCAGAGGCTATTTAACAGGCCACGCTGCACGTGAATATAAAGCCGGCAAAAGAAGCTTGTGTGGTGTTTCCATGCCAGAGGGTATGAAGGAAAACGATCCTTTTCCCGCGCCCATCATTACACCCGCCACTAAAGCAGAAGAAGGCCACGATGAAGATATTTCAAGAGAAGATATTATTCGTCAAGGGCTGGTTTCAGAAGAAGACTATAGTCAATTAGAACACTATACGCGTCAACTCTTTGAGCGTGGCACTGCCTTAGCTGCAAAACAAGGACTCATTTTGGTAGATACTAAATATGAATTTGGAAAAAATAAAGACGGTGAGATTTTGTTGATTGATGAAATACATACCCCAGATTCTTCGCGCTATTTTTATCAAGATACGTATGATGCCCTTCAAGCGCAAGGACTTCCCCAAAAGCAATTATCTAAAGAATTTGTTCGGCAATGGCTCATTGAAAATGGCTTTCAAGGGCTTGAGGGACAACAATTGCCAACCATGGATGACGCTTTTGTTACGAGTGTTACCCAGCGCTATACAGAATTGTATGAAAAAATAATTGGAAAACCCTTTGTGCCTGCCGAAACCCAAGCCATAGAACAGCGCATTGAAGCTGCCCTATTGGAATATTTACAGTAGCAATACCCTACTTTTGGTTGTGCTGCTCCATGATATGATGCAACACCGCCAAATAAAACGGAATAGCGGCTGCCCTGTGGTTTTCAGCGTCTATCAATGTTAACGATATTTTACCCCCTTGATTTTCAATGGCTTTAAGCATTGTTTCGGAGTTAATAATATCTACCAAACTATCGTTTTTTGAGTGAAAGAGGGCGATTGGATTTTTTGGTTTCCAATCATATACATTATTGTCTTCTAGCACCGATAAAAAGGCGGTATCAGTATCATTGTTTATTCCTTGGATAAATTTGGATGTAAAAAGCTCTTCGGGCACTTTGGTATATAAGGAATCGTGTAGGGGCGCATTAAAATCATTGACAGCTTCTAAAGAACTGGCATAGGGGTCATTGACATATTCTTTCCAAGGTCGCTGCAAACTTGCATAAAGGGTATTATACGTATATAAAACCCATAAATAGTAGCCCATATGGGCTTGTTCGCTTTTGGACTCTAAAATCATTTTTGTAAAGGCTGTTTTGTTGTAGGCTCCTGCGCCTGCATAACTCTGAATTAAATTCAATTCATCTTTAGCCTCTAGGAGTTGTTGCAAGGCAATGGTGGCAAAACCACCTTCCGAATAGCCGGCAATAAACAGACTGTCATTGGTGGCTATTTTTTCATTTTCGAGATGACTTTTAGCGGCCTTAATCATATCATAGCTTGCTTGTGCTAAGGTGCTTTTGTGTTCATAGGGGTGGCGTGGCAGAGGTGAATTGCCATAGCCCAAATAATCGGGGACTATGGTAATAATGCCAGAGCTTGCCATAACAGCCGCTAGGGTAAGTTCATTGTTGCCAAATTTGCTCACGGAGGGTGCCATTTCGGGTTCTAACAGGGTGCCATGCTGAAATGAAAGTAAAGGCAGTTTACCCTCTTTTTCGGGAATTAATAAGATGCCGGAGGCCACGGTTTCTTTTTGGTTATGATCTATTGTATTATAGACCACCTTTAGGGCATCCACGTTATGAAATTCAAAATCGAGGGGAGTAGGGGTATTGGTATCTGCAATAAGTTTTAATATTCGTCCGGTGAACTTATAGTAGTCCATTATATTGACCAAGTTTGTTTCGGGCTCTGGTTCAGGCTCGGGTTCGGGAATCACCACTGGCGAATCTACCCCATCAGGAGGAGGCATTTCATCTGGATCTTTGTCTTTGGTACAACTCAAAAAAGCAAAGACAAAAATCAAGCTTATAGTAAAAAATGATTTTAAATTCATGGTGCTTGCAATTTGGGTTACAAGCACAAAGTTAGGTCGTCAGCAAGAAAATTTTCGAGTTTGCCTTTATAATGTAATGAATGGTAATTGCAAACTATTGCTTAAGTAGTTCATACACCTCTTGAACAGGCGTATTTGCTGGGAAGCAATAGGCATTGTCATATTTTTTAAACCAAGTTATTTGTCTTTTGGCGTAACGTCTGGTATTTCGTTTGATCAATTCAACCGCTCTTTCTTGGCTAATATTCCCATCGAAATAGTCCATCAATTCTTTGTATCCAATGGTTTTCATAGGAGAATATTCCCGCAAATCCATATTCTTTTTAACTTCTTCTTCCAGTCCTGCAGCCATCATTTCATCTACTCGCTGATTGATGTTTTCATATAGAATTTTTCTCGGACAATGAAGAATTAACATTTTAGAAATAAAGTGTCTCGGTTTTTTTTCACGGTCTAAAAAGGAGGAATAAGGTTTGTCTGAAGCGATACAAACCTCCAAAGCTCTTATTAAGCGTTGTGGATTGTTTCTGTCTACTTTTCTGTAGTAGTCTGGATCTTTTTCTCTGAGTAAAGCTTGAAGCGATTCAATACCGTGGGTTTTGCGAAACAAATTGAGTTGCTCTCTTACTTCTGCCGGGATAGGAGGAAAGTCATCTAAACCAAATAAAAGGGCATCAGCATACATGCCAGAGCCTCCGACCAAAATGAGTGTATCGTGTTTTTTAAACAAGGTGTTGACCAAAGCTAATGCCTCTTTTTCATAATCTCCAACGGTATAGAGATCTTTAACCGATTTGTGTTGCAAAAAATGATTGGTCACTCCGTCTTGTTCGGCTGCTGTTGGCACCGCTGTGCCAATGGCCATTTCTTTATAAAATTGTCTGGAATCACAAGAAATGATTTCTGTCTTAAAGGCTTTGGCTAGGGCAATGCTGAGTTTTGTTTTTCCAACAGCAGTGGGACCAGCAACATAAATTAGGTTTTTTTCATTCATGGTGTAAAGAATTTCCGCATTGATTACAAAAATGTGCGTTATCTGCATGCGTGTCTTCAAGACAATGCGGACAACTTTTGGTATTTGTGTGTATTTTTTTCTTGTTCATTGAAATTTCGGCACTCACAATGCCTGTAGGAACAGCAATAATGCCATAGCCCATAATCATGATGATGGCTGCTAAAAATTGTCCTAGTGGTGTAGCGGGAGCAATATCGCCATAGCCAACAGTGGTCAAGGTCACAATGCACCAATAAATGCTTCTTGGAATACTCGTAAAACCACTTTCATCACTTTCGATTAAATACATAATGGTGCCAAAAATGATGCAGAGAACGAGCACACCAAACATAAACACTAGTATTTTGGGTCGACTCCTTCTAAGGGCGCGCAACAAGACATTGGATTCGCCTATATAGCGCGTTAATTTGAGTATGCGAAAAATTCTTAAAAGGCGTAGGGCTCGTAGGGCAATGAGCGATTGTGTTCCCACAAAAAAGAGCGAAATATATTTGGGCAAAGTGGATAAAAGATCAATTATTCCATAAAAACTAAAGATGTAGTGTTTGGGTTGTTTAACACAAACAATGCGTAAAATATATTCGACACTAAATAAAACGGTAATAATCCATTCGGCAATATTGAGCATATCGTGAAATTGAGCATCAATCCAATGCACACTTTCAAGGGCTACGAGCAACACACTTAAAAGAATAAAGATGAGCAAAACCAAATCAAAGAGTTTGCCCATAGGGGTGTCGGCTTCATAAATTATCTCATAGAGCTTGGTCCTCCAGGAGGAGCTCTCTTTTTTGGGTGCTATTGGAGAACCGGATTTCAAGATTGTTCGAGCGGAATAATTTTTAAGTATTTTTTCCTTCCAATAAAATTACAAATAATAAACTTAATATCTGTATTCTCTTGGATGGGAATCAGCCGCTTGCTAATTAGGGTTGGGGTTTTGATCTGATGGTTTAACTCATAGTATCCATAGCCTCTAAATTCCCCTTCAGCAAAATAGAGAAAGCTATATTCCCCAACCGATCTACCTTTGTTAAGCATCAAAAAATGAGGATGTGGATAGCGCCATTGTTTTGTCAATTCTGCTATTCGGAGATTGTGTGTTGCAACAGTCTCTTGCCCAACACAGGCCCCTTTGCATTGCTTTTGTTCATGATTTTTGCAGCCCCCTTGGGGAGTTGTTTCCGAATCTAAAGCACAGAGCTCAAACTCATTTAGCCACTTTTTAAGTTGTTTGTTGGCACTGATTTTATTTTTAAATCGAGCGATATAGACCTTCTTTTTTTGAATGGGCTCTACTTGCAAATAATGAAGCTCATTTTGAGTAGCAATGCGAATTCCTATAGGATATAAAAAATGCCTACCGTTGCTGTTAAAACGCGGTTGGTGGATTTTAATTTCGTGTTGTTCTTTAAGCAAGGCAATCAATTCATCGCCTAAAAGGGTATAGCTAATTTGATGCAACTGCTGTTGAAGCGCCACATTCTTTTTACTGGTTTGGGTCAAGTGATTTTGAACCTGCTTTTTGATGTTGCTGCTTCTCCCAATATAAACCACTTTTTGCTTGCGGTTGTAGAGGTAATAGATTCCTGTTCCGGTAGGCAAATCGTCTAGGAGTTTGAGATGTTTAGGAGAAATACGACTGTAGGGGCTGTCTTTTAATTCTCTTTTTATAATGGTTTTATCGCTGTCTTTTTCTAACAACAAACTAAAGAGTTTTAAGGTTGCCATTGCATCTCCAAACGCCCGATGCTGATCCGAAATGGGAATCCCCAAACTACGCACTAACTTCCCTAGGCTATAGGATTCTTGATTGGGCAACAGTTCCTGAGAAAGCGTCACGGTGCAAAGTGATTTGCGTTCATAGGTATAGCCTAAACGCCTAAATTCGGTTTGTAAAATGCGACAATCAAATTCTGCATTATGGGCTACCAGCACACAATCTTCGGTTATTTCAATAATGCGTTTTGCTACTTCAAAAAATTTTGGTGCGGACACCAACATTTTAGCGTTAATACCCGTCAAGCGCTCCACAAAGGGCTGTATATCACGTTCAGGGTTAACCAATGAACTAAATTGATCGGTTATTTCGTGACCGTTAAAACGATAGATTGCAATTTCGGTAATCCCTTCTTCATTATATTTTCCTCCGGTAGTTTCAATATCTAATACGGCGTACATCTTAATTGCGGCTACCAAAAATTTTGCTTCCAACACGAATCATGTTGCTTTCTTGTGCTAGGGCTAATTCATAGTCGTTGCTCATACCCATAGAAAGGATTTTGATTTGATCAAATTGCGCTTTAGCGGAGTGAAATAATTCTTTAAGTATTTTAAATTCAGCTGTAATTTGCTCTTCGTTATCAGTAAAGCTGGCCATACCCATTAAGCCCACAACCCGAATATTTTTAAGCGCTAAACTTTTTTCGAGTAAGGGGAGAACTTCCTCGGGCAAAAGACCAAATTTGGTTGTTTCATCAGCAATATAGACTTGGAGTAAACACTTGATGACGCGGTTGTGTTTTTGGCCTTGTTTGTTAATTTCCAAAAGTAGTTTTTCACGATCCACCCCATGAATTAAAGAAACAAAGGGGGCCATATATTTTACTTTATTGGTTTGCACATGCCCAATCATATGCCACTCAATGTCTTTGGGGAGAGCCTCCCATTTGGTGGTCATCTCTTGAATTTTATTTTCGCCAAAATGGCGCTGGCCAGCTGCATAGGCCTCTTCAATGAGGTTGTTGGGCTTGGTTTTAGATACGGCTATTAACTCAACAGCAGCAGGAAGTTTAGATTTTATAGCGTTTAAATTAGCGGCAATGCTCATAGCAATTAAACGGATTTTGAATGCGTCATTGCCTCTATCACCCTATGTGCAATGGCTAATGCATTGGCTCCAGCTTCCAAACCAACCCGAGTAGGTTTTTGATACGTGATGGATGCCGCAAAATCTTCCAATTCTTTTCGAATGGCGTTGGTAGGGGCTATATCCGGATTTTCAAAATAAATCTGCTTTTTTTGTCCTTCGGCATTTTCTAATATGATGGCAAAATCGTCTTTTTCAAGGGGAGCTTCTTTCATCTTAACCACTTCTACCTTTTTGCCTAAAAAGTCAACGGCGATATAAGCATCTTTTTGAAAAAATCTGGATTTACGCATTTTCTTTAAGGAAATTCTACTGGCCGTTAGATTGGCCACACACCCATTTTCAAAAGCGATACGGGCGTTGGCAATATCAGGGGTATCACTAATTACGGCAACACCAGAAGCACTTATATTTTGAATAGGTGCCTTAACCACACTCAAAATAATATCAATATCGTGAATCATAAGGTCTAACACCACCGATACGTCTGTGCCTCTTGGATTGAATTCTGCCAATCGATGCGTTTCGATAAACATGGGATTGGTGATGCTCTCCTGAACGGCTTCAAAAGCGGGGTTATAGCGTTCTACATGCCCTACTTGCGCATAGACCTGATGTTCTTTTGCTAGGGCAATAAGTTGTTGTGCCTCCTGGTCTGTTTGAGCCAAAGGTTTTTCTATAAAAACATGCTTTCCTAGTTTAATGGCTTGAGCTGCCATTTCGTAATGAGAAAGAGTAGGGGTGACAATAGAAACAACCTCAACAGCCTCCATTAGAGCTTTTGCTGAACTAAAAGCAGTGATTTCAAATTCTTGTTGGGCAAGAGAAAGAGCTTTTTGATCGGGATCATAACAGCCCACTAATTCGTATGCCTCAGAAGCTTTGAGTTGCTGCAAATGAATTTTGCCTAAATGTCCGGTTCCTAAAACGCCTATTTTTAACATGCAATTGACTGTAGCCGGTCAAAAATACAATCAAAATATGGATTATGGGAGAAACTCAATTATTTTTGCAACATATGCAAGATCTTCCTAAACATCAGGGACAAAGGCGACAGCTGGCAAAATTACTCGCTCAAAAAGGAATCGAGAATAAGGCCATTTTGGAAGCCATTGCCACTGTGCCCCGCCATTTTTTTATGGACAAGGGCTTGGAAATTTGGGCGTATGAAGACAAGGCCTATCCCATAGCTGCAGACCAAACCATTTCCCAACCCTATACGGTTGCTTTTCAAACCGGATTGCTACAATTTAAATCGGGTGACAAAATTTTAGAAATAGGAACCGGTTCGGGCTATCAAACAGCCATTTTGCTTCATTTAGGGGCACAGGTTTATACGGTAGAACGTCAAAACGAATTGTTTAAAAAAACGCAGCGTTTGTTTGCCAAGCTTTTTTTAAAACCTAAAAAAATGATTTTTGGAGACGGTTACAAAGGTTGGGCAGAAGAAGCTCCCTATCATGGCATTATCGTAACTGCTGCTGCTCCTGAAGTGCCCCAAGCGCTTTTGGAACAGCTTGCAATTGGAGGTCGCCTTGTCATTCCCGTAGGAAAAGAAAAGCAGTATATGTATTGTTATACTCGCACTTCATCGCACCAGTTTGATAAAGAGAATTTTGGGGAATTTAGATTTGTTCCTCTTTTAGCAAACAAGAACTAGCTTTTTTTAGGCTTAAAAAGAATTAGTAAAACTTGTTTGGACAAATTCAATTTGTTTCCACTCAAAGTCAATTGAATCATTTTTTTGGGCCGCTCCAGGTGTGCTTCTGCCCTCCAAAATATAACGGCTTAAAAGTTTTTGTAGGGCTGCTACTTTTTCAGGATGATCAGCTTCTACATTATGGGCTTCTTGCGGATCTTCTTTAAGGTTGTAGAGTTGCACTTGGGGGAGTGCAGGATTGTTTTTTACTTCCTTAGGCGTAGGACTGCTCCACCCTCCGGAACCGGCATTCAGAAGCAATTTCCAATCTCCCTTTCGAATGGCAAAATTTCCTTCAATAGAGTGGTGAACCGTTGCTTCGCGAAGGGGTTTGGTTATAGTAGGTTGCATCAACAGTTGAAGGAGGCTGTAGCTGTCTTCTCCTTCGTTTTCTTTTAACTTGTAGTTCGTTATGTCGGCAAAAGTAGCCAACAAATCTGTTAGGCAAATGGTTTGATGCGACACGGTTTCTTTTGGAATTACAGCTGGCCATTTTACAATAAAGGGCACTCGATGCCCCCCTTCATACAAATCGGCTTTATGCCCTCTAAACAGGCCACTTGGAAAATGACCTTTGGCTTGCATTTCGTCAATTTTGGCAGCCGGTGAGCAGCCGTTATCACTTGTGAAAAGGACTAAGGTATTGTCTTCTATACCCAAATCTTTAAGGCTTTGCAGCAATTTCCCCATGTAGGTATCCACCATCATTGTAAAATCACCATAGGGATTTAAGCCACTTTTACCCTGCCAAGGTTGGGTTGGTAAAATTGGTGTATGAGGGGAGGGTAGAGCCAAATAGAGAAAGAAAGGATTTTCTTCTTTTGACCTAGCTTGAATGTATTTTATACTTCTTTCAAAAAAATTAGGTGTTACTTCCTCATGAATAAAGTCAGGAGCGGTTGGGCCTTCTCGCCACCAAGAGTAGCGCCCCTTGTTTAGGGTGCTTGATGTTGGTATGGCCGTTGGTAAATTATTTTCAACATAAACATAGGGGGCCATATCTAAGGACCCTGAATGACCATAGCTATAATCAAATCCTAAGCTATTAGGTCCCTGTTCAATAGGTTTAGCAAAATCTATATGCTCAAAATCTTGAGGATTCCAACCATCTCCACGTTTAACCATGCCAGTTTTAGTGGCCCAATTCCAACCCAAATGCCATTTTCCAATAAAGGCAGTGTGATAGTTTTTTTTATTTAATAGGGTGGCTATAGTAGTCCTGTCTTGTGGTATTAAGGCATTAGAATTCCCTGTTAATACTCCTTTTTTTAGTGTGCTTCTCCAATTATATCGTCCGGTGAGAAAACCGTATCTAGTGGGGGTGCAGACCGCGGCCGGAGTGTGTGCATCCGTAAACCGAAGTCCCTCCTTGGCCATTTGATCCAAGTGGGGTGTTTTGATTTTGTTGTTTTCAGCATAAACCGAAAGGTCTCCATAGCCCAAATCATCGGCTAAGACAACCACTATGTTAGGAAGCTGACTTTCTGTTTTTGGAGTCTGGCATCCATATAATAGCACAAACAGCAACAAGAGTTTGATTGCATGAAAAGAGTTTAATGGCATATGGCTTATCAATAATACTTTCCTAAATGTACTAAAAAGTTAAGATAGCCTTAAAGTTGATAATAAATAGTCCAAAAATGAATTAAGAATTAAATTTCTTTTTAATTCGATCTAGATTTCTTTTGTTGTCTCGATCTTTCATCGTTTCTCTTTTATCGTATAATTTTTTACCTCGGGCTAAAGCGATAAGCATTTTGGCAAATCCCTTATCATTTATAAATAGGCGAAGTGGCACTATAGTAAGCCCAGTGTTTTGGACTTCTTTTTCTAATTTTTTTAACTCTCTTTTTTGTAGCAATAGCTTTCGGGCGTTGCGCGGTTTGTGGTTATATCGAGTGCCAAAGGCATATTCTTCCACATACATATTTACCGCAAAAAGCTCCCCTCTATCGTTGAATTCACAAAAACTTTCGGCTATGGAGGCTTTGCTATTGCGAATGGATTTGATTTCGGTTCCGGTCAAAACAATTCCAGCGGTATATTGATCGATTAACTCGTATTCAAACCGTGCTTTTTTGTTCTGAATGTTTACCTGCTTTTGCATGTTGCAAAGGTACACTTTTTAGTCCCCTCAAGAAGCATTTCTAAAGACGATGGCTCCTTCAAAATAATCAACTATCAGTTTTTCTTCCTTTTCAAGCTGCTTTTCTAAAAGCATTTTGCTGAGTGGATTAAGCACCTTTTCTTGTAACACACGCCGAACCGGACGGCCTCCATATTGAGGATCAAATCCCATTTGAGCTAATGCAGCCAAAGCTTCATCGGTGAGTTTTAGGTTGATATTTTGTGCGGTTAAGCGTTTTTTAATTTGGTTGAATTGTAGACTAACAATTTGTTTTATTTCATTTTGAGTTAGGGGCGAAAAAAGAACAATATCGTCAATTCTATTTAAAAATTCCGGCCGAATGGCTTGTCTCAACAAGGTCAAAACGCGTTCTTTGGCCACAGCTTCTGCTTCTTCAAAAGCAGTGTTTTCTTCAAAGGCTTTTTGTATCTCATGACTTCCTAGATTGCTGGTCATTATGATAAGCGCATTTTTAAAATCCACTAAGCGTCCCTTGCTATCTGTGAGTCGCCCTTCATCCAAGACTTGTAAAAGAACATTAAAAGAATCGGGATGCGCTTTTTCAATTTCATCTAACAAAACTACAGAATAGGGTTTTCTTCTCACGGCTTCGGTCAATTGTCCGCCTTCTTCATACCCCACATATCCGGGAGGTGCTCCTATTAATCGACTCACAGCATGCCGTTCTTGATATTCGCTCATGTCGATACGGGTTAAGTTATTTTCATCATCAAACAAAGCATGGGCTAGGGCTTTGGCCAACTCTGTTTTACCCACACCGGTGGTTCCTAAAAACAAGAAGCTTCCCACGGGACGTTGGGCATCTTGCAAGCCCGCTCTACTTCTTCTAATGGCATCGCTGACAGCTACCACAGCTTGCTCTTGTCCCACTAAGCGCTGATGAAGTAGAGCTTCTAAATGAATCAATTTTTCTCGGTCAGATTGCAACATTTTAGCTACTGGAATACCAGTCCATTTAGCGACTACTTCTGCAATATCATCATAGGTAACTTCCTCCTTAATTAGAGCATTTTCGGTAGACTGTGCATTCAATTCATCTTGAAGTTTCGCAATTTTCTGCTCTGCTTCTTGCAATTTTCCATACCGAATCTCGGCCACTTCAGCATAGTTGCCTTCTCGCTCAGCACGGTCTGCTTTGAGTTTTAAGTTTTCTATGTTTTGTTTGGTTTGTTGGAGGGTATCCACTACCTCTTTTTCACTGCTCCATTTGGCAAACAGTGCTTGTCGGGCTTGCTTTAAATCGGCTAGGTCTTTGGTGAGTCGTTCAATTTTGGGGGTGTCTTTCTCCCGTTTAATGGCCACCAATTCAATTTCTATTTGTCTTATTTTTCGATCTAAACTGTCTAATTCTTCTGGTTTGGAATTAATTTCCATTCGCAACTTAGAAGCGGCTTCATCCATCAAATCAATGGCCTTATCTGGTAAGAAACGGTTGGTAATATAGCGATTGGACAGGGTGACGGCACCGATAATAGCCTCATCTTTAATGCGCACGCGGTGATGGTTTTCATATTTTTCTTTAATCCCTCTCAAAATAGAAATAGCACTGTCGGGATCGGGTTCTGCCACCAAAACTTTTTGAAATCGACGTTCAAGGGCTTTGTCTTTTTCAAAATATTTTTGAAATTCATCAAGGGTAGTGGCTCCAATAGCTCTTAATTCTCCTCTGGCCAAGGCGGGTTTTAAAATATTGGCGGCATCCATAGCCCCTTCGCCTCCACCAGCCCCAACTAGGGTGTGGATTTCATCAATAAAGAGAACTAAATCGCCCTCAGATTGGGTCACTTCTTTAATAACACTTTTAAGCCGTTCTTCAAATTCTCCTTTGTATTTGGCGCCTGCCACCAGAGCACCCATATCGAGGGCATAAATCTTTTTGTCTTTTAGGTTTTCTGGCACGTCTCCATCCACAATTCGATGAGCTAAACCTTCTGCAATGGCTGTTTTTCCGGTTCCCGGTTCACCCACCAAAATGGGATTGTTTTTCGTTCTGCGGGAAAGGATTTGGAGTAAACGTCGTATTTCTTCATCACGTCCAATGACAGGATCTAACTTGCCCTCCTGTGCTAATTTGTTTAGGTTTTTAGCATATTTTTCTAGGGCATTATAATTGCCTTCTGCTCCGGCCGATGCTACCTTTTCGCCTTTTTGAAGGTCGTCTATGGCTTTTTGAAGATTTTTTTTTGTGAGTCCTTGATCTTTGAGCATTTGACTCACACTGCTGTTCACCTCAAAAAGCCCCAGAAGCAAGTGTTGAGTAGCCACAAATTCATCGCCCTTTTGTTGAGCGTTAGATTGGGCTTCCATAAGACATTGTGAGCCTTTTGGAGAAAGCATTTGTTGCCCTCCTTGCACTTTAGGCAAAGCATCTATGCTTTTTTCTACGATTTGTTTGAGCAAGCTTGGATTGAGTTCAAGTTGTTTCAACAAATAGGGGATTGCATTTTGATCAACGTCTAAAAGCGCCTTAAATAAATGTTCAGGCTCTAGTTGTTGGTGTTGCTTTTGTTGGGCAATAAGCTGTGCTTGTTGAAGCACTTCTTGGGTTTTTACGGTAAGATTATTCAAATTCATAGCAATTTTTTTAAGCTTACTAAACAAAGCTTATTCCAATTGTATTTTAAAGACAGTTTGTCATTAAAATTCAATTATTAATGTCAAAAGGGCAGCACAATACATCAATATTAAAAAGTAGCGTTTACTTAAGTATTTTATTTACAACAGATTGTTTACAACTTTAGAGGGATCAGGTCCTAGGGAATTATTTTTATAATTTTCTTTATACAATAATTGTCCTAATATGATCTTACTAAAACAAAGCCTAGTTCCATTGGTATGCTTAATTTCTTACACACTTTTTGCACTAGACAAGCAAAATTTTTTACTTGGAAAATACGCATTAACGAATGTCCTTTATTCTTATAATAGCGATCTTCAAACTCAATCTAATTTTGATTTTCAAAATGTTTTGCACGCAGGGGTGCGATATATTATTGATAAGAAAAAGAATTGGAGTTATGAGATTGGTGTTTCGCTGATGAAGGCAAATTATGTTGCTCACATTTCCACAGCACCAACCCCTCCATCAGGGAATAATAACCCAGTTACTAAAAAACAGACAGGAGCTGTAAACCAAGAAAATAGAGAGCTCGAATTTTATAGTTTCCCTTTAAAATTAAATGTTCATTTCTTAAAATATGGTTTTATTGGTTTTGGTCCAAAAGTAAATCTTACAACCCAAAATAATAACTTTGATTTTATCAATCAATTGGGTTATGTGATTACACTTGGAGCGCAGTTTAAGTATAAAAATTCTTTTCTGCTTCGACTCACTACAGACTTTGACAACCACTCTTGGTATCTGATACCTCAAAAAAAGCAGCACCATTTGTTTTTTAGTAATAGCCTGGGGGTGAGTGTAGGTTTTTCACTCTAAGAGTTGAAAAGCTTTGGGAAGGGCATCTACAATTCCAGAGGCAGTTAAAGCTCTTTGTCCTAGTTGTTGAGCAGCAAGATCACCCGCTTTACCATGCACAAAAACGCCAATTTGTGCTGCCTCTGGAGGCTGATATCCTTGGGCCAATAAACTGCCAATAATACCCGTTAAAACATCACCACTCCCGGCTGTGGCCATACCGGGATTGCCACTGCTGTTAAACCAAAAACTGCCATCAGGCAAAGCAACTATTGAAAAAGCCCCTTTGAGAACAACCACTACATTTTTGGAGGTAGCAAAATTTTTAAGTTTTATTAATTTTTCTTTATCGTCTTTCCAAGGGCCCACCAATCGTTCAAATTCTTTAGGGTGTGGGGTGAGAATAGAGAGAGGGGGCAAATGCGCTTGAAGGGCAGCATTTTGAGCCAATAAATTAAGGGCATCTGCATCGAGCACCAAGGGTTGTTTTGCTTTTTGCAGGAGTGTTTCCAAGAAGGTTTTGGTTTGGGAAGCGTTGCCTAAACTTGGCCCCACAGCCCAATGAGAAATTTTAGTTTCAACAGTTCCCGTCAAATGGTCTAAACCAGTGCTTTCTAATAAAAGGGCCTCTGGCAATCCAGTTTGGATTATAGCATGTCCACATTGGGCAGTTAAAATGGTCAATTTTCCAAGTCCGGTATAAAAGGCAGCTTTTCCAGAGAGTATGAGGGCTCCCATGCCATTTTTTTGACCTCCTATCAACAGAAGATGCCCCTGCGTTCCCTTGTGTGAAAAGGTTTTTAAAGGTTTTAGCAGCGTCTTGATCTCCTCTTCAGTGGTAAAATGATAGCCTGTTTGGACAGTGTTCAAAAAAGAAGGATGTAATCCAATGGGCAACACATGAAATTGCCCCACAGCATTCCCTTTTTCAGGTAATAGAAAAGCCAATTTAGGCTGTTGAAAAGTCAAGGTATTTTGTGCTTCAACACAAACATTGGTGCTATTAAATTCAGAAAATATACCCGAAGGAATATCGATTGCAACTTTTTCGATAGTAAGAGAATTGAGATAAAGCACTAAATTCAGCGAAAGTCCATCAAGTGGTCTATTTAATCCTGAGCCAAAAAGCGCATCAATAAGGACAGCATTTTCATTTTCAAGTAAAGGAAAATCTTCTGTTTTTTGGATGGTTTGAGCCGGTTTAGGTAAGCGCTTTTGATTTTCAATAAAAAGAGGACTATTGTTTCCAAGGGCTAAGGTAAAGCATTGCACTTCATATCCATTTTCAGCAAGTAGGCGGGCAATAGCCAAACCATCTCCGCCATTGTTTCCTGGGCCGCAAAAAACATAAACAACATGACGATCTGCATATTTTTTAAGTAGCCAATCTGCGCACTGCTGGGCTGCACGTTCCATCAAGTCAAGAGGAGCAATGGGTTCGTTCTCAATGGTGAATTGATCGGCAGCTCGAATCTGTTGGGCGGTTAGAATTTTCATCAAGAGCTAAGATAAAGCATGTCTTGTTAATGAAGTGTTCAAAATATGTTTTTAAAAATGGTTTTTTCAAAGCTTTAATCCATGAGAAACGGCTATTTTTACACCTTTATTTAAATGATGAATATGCGTGATCAAGAGATTTTTGATTTAATTCAAGCGGAGGAAAAAAGGCAGTTGAATGGGATTGAATTAATTGCTTCTGAAAATTTTACAAGTCCTGCGGTAATGGAAGCCACAGGTTCTGTTTTAACCAATAAATATGCTGAGGGCTATCCGGGAAAACGATATTACGGGGGTTGTGAAGTAGTTGATCAAATTGAGCAATTGGCCATTGATCGGGCTAAAGCCCTTTTTGGTGCTGCTTATGCCAATGTTCAACCCCACTCGGGTTCTCAAGCCAACACAGCTGTATATCACGCCTTTCTAAAGCCAGGCGATAAAATTTTAGGGTTTGATTTGGCTCATGGTGGACATTTAACTCATGGTTCACCTGTCAATTTTTCGGGTAGATTATATGAAGCTCATTTTTATGGGGTAACACAAGAAACGGGGCGACTGGATTACGACAACATAGCGGCCATTGCTAAAGAGGTGAAGCCGCAAATGATCATTGCCGGAGCTTCTGCCTATTCAAGAGACATCGATTTTAAACGATTCCGCCAAATTGCCGATGCAGTAGGTGCTTTCTTGCTGGCCGATATATCTCATCCTTCTGGTTTAATTGCAACAGGATTGCTTTCAGATCCAATTCCCCATTGCCATGTGGTGACCACCACCACACATAAAACCTTGCGTGGCCCAAGAGGAGGATTGATTCTTATGGGAGAAGATTTTGACAACCCTTTTGGACTAACCCTTAAAAACGGTAGCCTTCGAAAAATGTCTCATTTATTGGATATGGCTGTTTTTCCAGGAAACCAAGGCGGACCTTTGGAGCATGTGGTGGCCGCTAAAGCCGTTGCGTTTGGAGAAGCCCTTAAACCTTCTTTTAAAGACTATATGAGTCAAGTGCAACGCAATGCACAAGCTATGGCGAATGCCTTTGTAGCGCGCGACTATCAACTCATTTCCGGTGGTACAGACAATCATTTAATGCTTATCGATTTGCGGAATAAAGACGTTACTGGTAAGGCCGCTGAACAAGCTTTAGTAAAAGCTGAAATCACTGCCAATAAAAACATGGTGCCTTTTGATGATAAATCTCCCTTTGTGACTTCGGGCATACGCGTGGGCACAGCAGCTATTACAACCAGAGGCTTAAAAGAAGCCGATATGGAAACCATAGTGGCTTTGATTGACCGTGTGATTCAAAATCATGAGGATGAATCGGTACTTGCCCAAGTGGCGCAAGAAGTACACAGCCTTATGAAAGGTAGACCTTTATTTGTAGAATAGGCCATTCCATTTTAGGTTCGTTAGCTCATTTTGGAGGACTCCATAAAATCCAAAAGATTTTTTGCGAAGGCCGTCCAACGATAATTTTCTTGTTGCAACTTAAGGTTTAACTGAGCTACTTTAAACTCTTGATTATAAAGAAGTTTCAATACGCCTTCCGCTATAGCTGCAGGTGTTTTTTGAATTAAGATTCCAGTTTGGTCTTTTAGTATTGGTTCACGCAATCCGGGAATATCACTGGCTAAGATTGGTTTTTCAAAATGATAGGCAAGAGGGGTCACACCGCTTTGGGTTGCGGTATGGTAGGTTTGTGCCACTAGGTTGCAAGCAGAAAAAACCTGTTGTGTTTTGTTTGAATCGGCAAAATTTAAATCCAAAAGCACACTGTCTTCTAGTCCCAGTTTATGGATCAGTAGTTTGTATTTTGAGAAATTTTCATAACTCTCTCCAACTACGGCTAATTTAATAGTAGTGTTCTTTAGAGCTGGTTCTGCAAAAGCTTTTAGCAAAAGATCTAGCCCCTTGTAGGGTCTAATTAAACCATAAAACAATACGATAGGACTTTCTTGTGGCCAATTTAAAGCATTTCTAGCTTCTTTTTGAGACAGTAAAGGTGGCAAATCATTGGCTATGGGGTGAAAGCCCTTCCACAGGGGTTTTGAAATGCCCGAAGCTAAAATTTGATCTCCTACTAATTCAGATAGTGTGGCAAGACCCTCCATTTGTTTACCAAATTGACGGTTTAAAACGGCATCCCAAGGTTTGCGCTCATGAGGCCACCAGTTATCCACTAAAGCCATTTTCTTTATGTTTTTTAATTTTCGAGCGATTTGAATATAGGCCGGTGCCAAAAAGGGGGTATAATATCGAAACAACAGTATATCCGGGGCTATTTTTTTTATCTCTTCTGCTGCTTGAGCCCATTGAAAAGGGTTATAGGCGTGGACAATGCGCTTGGTTTCAACTTCCCGACTTGCAGCATCTTGGCGATATTGTGTTTTACCTGGAAAAAATAGCTTGGGATATAGGTGTGTAAAAGTGGCTAAGGATACGTTTCTATTTTGTTCTTGTAGGGCTAAAGCCAATTGAAGCTGGGTATCAGCAATGCCTCCTCTAAAAGGAGGAGCAGGCCCTAAGAGAAGCACTTTGGTTGCGGTTGCCATTTTAGGAAAGAGCCATTTTACGAGTGTGTAATAGCTGTGCCGTTCGCCATGACATCAAAAAAGTAACTCCAAAATAGAGGGCCAACCAAATTGCCAAAAGGAGATGCGATTCCCATAAAAAGGAATGTGTGGGAAGGGCCAATAGCCCTAAGCCTAAAAGGGCTCTGGTTTCATCCAATAAGGAAGCCCAGTGAAAGCAGTCCATCACAGCTGTAAAGGCAAATAGACAGAGAAAAAGTAGGCCTACATAAGTGAGTTGAAAGCTGGTGCTAAACGAACCAAAATGACTTAAAAAATAAAGCAACATAAAAGTGATACCCACAAATTGAAAGGAAGCATAAACCTTAAAAAAGGGAGGGTAATAGGGTTTGTATTTCTTTTGTTCAAAGGGATTTGAAAGGTATTCTCTGGGGTAGGCTAGGGCTACATCTTCTGGGCGCCAACCGGTGGGCATAAACCAAATTTTAAATTTACTAGACCATGAAGTTGTGCGCCAAGCGTCTTGAACTAGAGCCCAAAGGTGTTGAAAATTAATCCAAAAGGGATTCCAGCTGCGCACTGGTTTTAAGGTGCCATAAACTGGCGGCACTTCTTCTAACTCTTCTTGAAAGGTGCCAAACAAACGATCCCAAATACAGAAAATAGCGGCCAAATTTTTATCGATATATTCTGGGTTAATAGCATGATGTACGCGGTGTTGTGATGGGGTTACTAAGATATATTCCAACCAACCTAATTTACCAATATGCTGGGTGTGATACCAAAATTGTCCAAAGAGATGAAGCGGCGCTAAAAGGGTAATGACTTCAGCGGGAACCCCTAAAAGTGCAGCGGGAATTAAAAAAAGAGCAGAAAGACTAATCAAATTTGAAAAACTTTGTCTGAGTGCACAAGCCAAGTTAAATTCTTCACTGCTGTGGTGAATGATGTGTTGATTCCAAAACAAATTGATATGATGATTGAGGCGATGGCCCCAATAGCTGGCAAAATCAATACAAATAAAAGCGATGCAATAGGTCCACGGTCCTGCCTCTAAAATTTGCAATTGAATGCGTTGTAACAAATAGGGATAGGAGATCAGAACTACTGTTAAGCCCATAATATCTTTTAAAATATTGGTCATGCCAGAGCTTAAACTAGCCAAGGTATCCATAAAGCTATAGGTTTGCTTGCCCGAGAAGTGGCCATAGACAATTTCGAGAAGCACTAGCAATAAAAAAGCAGGAATAGCCCAAAGCAATATGGCGGCATAAGTCTCCATCTCATTTTCGTTTGCTTAAAAGTAAAAAATTATTGAGCGATTACCCAATTCCCAGATTTGATCAAGGGTTCTGCTTGTTTAAACTTTAAGGTTTTAGCTTCTCCGGTAGTCACGTTTTTGATGGTCACTCTTTCGTTGCGTCCAATTTTGGGCTGTTCACGTACCACCGTTTC
Source organism: uncultured Flavobacteriaceae bacterium (assembly GCA_964386915.1). GTDB lineage: Bacteria > Bacteroidota > Bacteroidia > Flavobacteriales > Flavobacteriaceae > JADHMP01. The sequence goes on from CAYLUQ010000013.1 coordinate 42,408, forward strand.
TACTGGGGCACGTTGCGCTTGACTGGCACCCGCTCCAACTTGTCTGTTGCGTTCTGCTAACTGATCGGAGTTGAGCACCTCATCCTTGGTTGTATTATAGTGCTGTTGTCGAGTTAGCTTAGCTTCTTGAATAGCATTTTGGTTTTGATTGGGCAAGGTCCCTTTAATCAAAAACGATAGAACTTCACGATTTAGCTGATTGAGCATAGATTTAAACAGTTCAAAGGCTTCAAACTTATAAATCAATAAGGGATCTTTTTGTTCATGTACAGCCAATTGAACCGACTGCTTGAGTTCGTCCATTTTGCGCAAGTGAACTTTCCAAGCTTCATCTAAAAGGGCTAGTGTTATGTTGCGTTCAAAATCTTCAATGAGCTTTCGCCCTTTGCTTTCATAGGCTTTTTCTAAGTTGGTAACAACATTCAAAGTTTTTACCCCATCGGTAAAAGGCACTACTATACGTTCAAATTTATTGCTAGGCTTTTCAAACACATTTTTTATAACCGGAAAGGCGATTTCTGCACTAGAGGCCGTTTTGGCTTCGTAGTGCGCAAGCAAGGCACTGTAAAGGTTTGATACCAGTGTAGTTTCAGATTCTTTTTCAAACTGTAATTCATCAATAGGGGAGGTGATTGAGAAATTGCTGATGATTTCAAATTCAAAATTTTTATAATCTTTTTGAGCTTTGTTATTCAACACTATGTCTTCGCAAGTATCATAGAGCATATTGAGTATGTCTAATTTCAAACGAGAGCCTTGCAGGGCGTGCTTTCTTCTCTTATAGATTACCTCGCGTTGGGCCCTCATTACATCGTCATATTCTAACAGCCTTTTACGAATGCCAAAGTTGTTCTCTTCTACTTTCTTTTGGGCTCGTTCAATAGATTTGGTCATCATGGAATGTTGAATAACCTCTCCCTCTTCAAGTCCCATTCTATCCATCACTTTTGCTACACGATCCGATCCAAAAAGGCGCATCAAATTGTCTTCTAGGGATACATAGAATTGAGAGCTACCCGGATCTCCTTGACGTCCAGAGCGACCTCTTAATTGGCGGTCAACCCGTCTAGAGTCGTGTCTTTCGGTGCCAATAATGGCCAATCCGCCAGCTTGTTTTACCTCTTCAGAAAGTTTAATGTCTGTTCCTCTACCGGCCATATTGGTGGCTATAGTAACCACACCTGGGTTTCCGGCTTCGGCTACAATATCAGCTTCTTTTTTATGCAATTTGGCGTTGAGCACATTGTGAGGCACTTTTCTGATTTTAAGCATTTTGCTCAGTAATTCAGAAATTTCAACCGATGTTGTACCTATCAATACTGGGCGTTTGGCTTGAGAAAGTTGGGTTACTTGCTCAATAACGGCGTTGTATTTTTCCCGTTTGGTTTTATAAATTAAATCATTTTCATCTTTTCGGGCAATGGGGCGGTTGGTTGGAATTTCAACAACATCGAGTTTATAAATTTCCCAAAATTCACCTGCTTCTGTAATAGCTGTACCCGTCATTCCGGAGAGCTTTTGATACATTCTAAAGTAGTTCTGAAGCGTGATGGTGGCATAGGTTTGTGTGGCAGCTTCAATTTTAACACTTTCTTTGGCTTCAATGGCTTGGTGTAAACCATCTGAATAGCGACGCCCTTCCATGATACGGCCGGTTTGCTCATCTACAATTTTAACCTTATTGTCCATCACCACATATTCCACATCTTTTTCAAAGAGGGTATAGGCTTTTAAAAGCTGGTTTAAGGAATGAATACGTTCGCTTTTTACGTCAAAATCTTTAAAGAGGACCTCTTTTTCTGCCGCTTCTTTTTTAGGTTCTAATCCTTGGGCTTCAATTTTTGCAATTTCACTTCCAATGTCGGGCAAAACAAAAAAGTTTTTATCATTGGTGTCACCCGAAAGGTTTTCAATTCCTTTTTCGGTGAGTTCAATTTGATTGTTTTTTTCGTCAATGGTAAAAAACAATTCGGCATCCACTTTGGGCATTTCCCTATTGTTGTCTTGCATATAGAAATTTTCAGTTTTCTGGAGCAATTGTTTTACTCCTTCTTCACTTAAAAATTTAATCAAGGCCTTATTTTTGGGTAATCCTCTATGCACTCTGAGGAGTAAAAGTCCTCCTTCTTTATCATCTCCGGCTTTTATTTTGGCTTTGGCTTCGGCCAGCACACTGGTTAGGAGGGTTCTTTGTTGTTGAACCAAACTGGCAATTTGTGGCTTTAACTGATCAAATTCATGCCGATCTCCTTCGGGTGTGGGTCCCGAAATAATTAAGGGTGTTCGGGCATCATCAATCAATACAGAATCAACCTCATCTACTATGGCATAGTGGTGTTTGCGTTGCACGAGGTCTTCTTGTGTATGCGCCATATTGTCGCGTAGATAATCAAATCCAAACTCGTTGTTGGTGCCATAGGTGATGTCGGCTAGATAGGCCTTGCGTCGCTCCGGGCTATTGGGTTTGTGGTAGTCAATACAATCTACAGAAAGCCCGTGAAATTCAAAAAGAGGCGCCATCCAAGCGCTGTCTCTTTTGGCTAAATAGTCATTAACAGTTACCAAATGAACTCCTTTTCCGGTGAGGGCGTTGAGATATACAGGAAGGGTTGCTACAAGGGTTTTTCCTTCTCCTGTTTGCATCTCTGCAATTTTTCCTTGATGAAGGGCAATTCCTCCAATGAGTTGCACATCATAGTGAATCATATCCCAAGCCACTTCTTTGCCTGCGGCATCCCATTGATTGCTCCAATGTGCTTGTTCGCCCTTAAGGGTCACATAGCTTTTGTGTTGGGAAAGAAGGCGATCGTTTTCATTGGCTGTTACAGTAATTCCTTTTTCTTCAACGAGTCTTCTGGCCGTTTCTTTCACAACGGCAAAGGCCTCGGGTAGCAGTTCGTTTAAAAGTTCTTGAACAGCGTGATAGGCAGCTTCTTCTTGGGCGTCAATTTTTTCGTAAAGTTCTTCTTTAAGTTCAATGGCTGTGGTTTGTTCAACTTCACTTTGCAATTTAGAAATGGCTTCCTCAAAGGGAATGCGAATGTCTTTTATTTGTGTTTTAAAGGAGGCTGTTTTAGCTCGCAATTCATCTGCAGATAGGGGTTTTAATTGCTCTTGCGCAGCGTTAATTTTTTGTACAAGGGGTGTTATTTTTTTAAGGTCTTGTTTGGTTTTGTCGCCTACAAAGGTTTTAAGAATGCTGTTTACTATACTCATGAAGAAACGGGCTTAGTCTATATTTTAGTCAAATGTAGTTATAAAAAAAGTCTCCGAGGAGACTTTGTAAAGGTTGTTCAACAATTTTTATTAATATTCATCCTCATTCCAAAGATAATCTTCTTCGGTTGGAAAGTCTGGCCAAATTTCTTCAATAGATTCGTAAATATCACCTTCATCCTCCATAGATTGTAAATTTTCAACTACTTCTAATGGGGCACCCGTGCGAATTGAAAAATCGATCAATTCATCTTTGGTAGCTGGCCAGGGAGCATCGCTGAGGTATGATGCTAATTCTAGAGTCCAATACATAGCTAATATAATTTTTGCAAAAATAGATTTTTATAAAATCTGTGCAACAAAAAAAGAATAAATTAGCTAACCTTCCATTTGGTCTCTTCAATTTCGTGGTCTAAACTGAATTTTCTGGAAAGGGTAAAAAGATAATCGGACAGTCTATTCATGTAGATAATACACTCGTTTTGAATTACTTCCGTTTCGTTCAATTCTGTAATGTTTCGTTCTGCACGTCGGCAAACACTCCGGGCTAAATGGGAATAAGAAACCAAAATATGACCGCCTGGAATAATAAAATTTTTCAAAGGAGGAAGATCTTGTGTAATGTTATCAATTTCCTCTTCGATTCTTCTAATGTGTTTGATAGAAATGGGCTCCACGCCCTTAGGCAAAGCTTTTTCTTCTGGAACAGCGAGCTGAGCAGCCAAATTCATCAACTCCTTTTGAATTTGAAATAAATATTGTTCTATGTCTTTAATAGTGAGGTGATCGCGAATCACTCCTAGCCAAGCAATGAGCTCATCTAGGGCTCCATTGGCTTTAATTCTGAGGTTGTGTTTGGGGACTCTTTTGCCTGTTATTAGCGAAGTGGTTCCATCATCACCTGTTCGGGTATAAACTTTAATATCTTCAATCATCCAACTTCAATTTATTAGGGCTTTCTTACAAAAGTATTAATTCTGCATACGAATAAAGCAGTATAGAGCAAAAACTTACCAAAGGTTAAACAAAATGAGTATTTAACTCTTTTTTAAACGGCCACTAATAGCAAGAAGCAAGAATAACCCAAAAACAAAAAGAGCCCAACGGTTGAGGATATCGTCATATTGGCTGTAAAACGTAATCTCTTTTCGCGAAGAAAGCGTTCCGGTAAGCACCCCTTTTTGACCGTAAGGAAGGCTTTTGATTAGTTCCCCTTTAGCATTGATGAGGGCTGAAATTCCCGTATTTGCCGATCTAGCAATGGCACGTCTATTTTCAATAGCCCGCAGTTGGGTGTATTGTAGCAATTGTCTATGTCCTTCGGTATTGTCCCACCAAGCATCGTTGGAAATAACAGCCAAAAAGGTTGCACCTGCTTTAACATAATCGCTAACAAAAGCGCCATAAACAGACTCGTAACAAATGATGGGAGCTGCAACAATGGGTTTGGAATGGTTTTTAAAAACAGATCGGGTTGTTTGGGTTGCTCTACTGGCCACCGTGCCCCCCATATCCAGCAAAAAAGAACCAATTAGCGGGTTTAACATCTCCTTAAAAGGCATGTTTTCAACTCCCACAACCAACTTTGATTTATGATAGACCTCATGGGGCGACTGATAGTGTTCCCATATGGCCGAATTGTAAAAATCGGCCCAAATTCCAGTTCTAATTTTATTGGCGGTTGCAGTGGGAGCTTCTTGTCCTCGGTAAACATCATAAAATTGAACGCCCGATATGAGTTCTGTATTAGGAAAATCACCTAAAAAGCGTTGGAAGGCAAAGTGAAGATCACTTTCAGAGTAGTTTTTTAATTCTAGCCCATTTCCGTCGGCGAAATAGGTTTCAGGCAACAGAATATAATCTGTGTCTCCTGCTATTTGATTCTGAATTTGATTTTGAAAAGCCTTAAAAAATTGGGTATTTGATTGCTCATATTTTTCAACATAGGGATCAATATTGGGCTGTACAATGGCTACTTTAAATTCTTCGCCAGAGGTAGAAACACGCTCGTATAGATAGAGCGAAAAGGCTATGGGCAAAGCAATGGCTACCATCCAAGGGAGGGTTTTGCGTAGCCAGATTATTTTTGGGGTGGAGGCGGAGTTTGATTGTATGATGCTAAAAAGACCTATGTTAAGCAGCAAGACCCACAAACTGCCACCAGCCACTCCAGAATATTCATACCATTGAATCCAATAGAGTTTAGCGCTAAAAACATGCCCTAAGGTTAACCACGGCCAGGATAAATCCCAGTTTAAATGAAATTTTTCAAAGGTCAGCCACAAACAAACTAAAAAGATATAGGCAGAGCGCAAGGGCAGCCTTTTCTTTGCCCAATGAAAAAGATAAAATAGCAGGGCATAAAAAAGAGCGTTACAAAAATTAGCAAATAACATGCCTACAAAAGAGGCGTTGACCAACCACCAGGTGGTGCACAAATTCCAAATTAAAAAGGTTAAATAGCTATAGAAAAACAAATTCCAACTTCTGTTTTGCTGCGCCAAAAGATTTTCCAATTGCAGCAGAGGCACCAAGGCAATGAAGCATACTATAGTTATTCCATATGTAGGCCAGCATAGGGATAGGAGTGCTCCAGAAAGCAAAGAAAGAAAAAGTGGTTTTTGAAATAATTGCATTTGTTCAAAGCTAATTTTTTTGAAGTTAATGCAATTAGTATATTGGTAAAAATTTCCACTTTATTAGAATTTATGATTCGAAAAAACATTCCCAATCTCTTCACATCTATAAATTTCATCTGCGGGTGTTTAGGACTCTATTTAGCCTTTAAGAATTTATTCGAAGCCGCTTTTTTTATGGTCTTGCTAGGTACCTTTTTTGATCTTTTTGATGGATTTTTTGCTCGTTTGCTAAAAGTAGAAAGTCAGTTTGGGATGCAATTTGATTCTATGGCCGATTTAATTACGAGTGGCTTTGTGCCTGGTGTGGTGATGTATGAATTATTCTTAAAAATCGGAATTCGGGAGCAAAATTTTTTGTTTTCTGTTTTTGAAAATGAATTCGTTTTTAGCTTTGCTCCTCTAGGCTTAATGGGTTTTATAATTCCGCTTAGTGCCGCTATTAGACTCGTTCGGTTCAATTTAGATACGCAACAAAAAAGTGAATTTAGAGGGTTGCCCACTCCGGCTAATGCTTTGTTTATTGCTTCTTTGCCCTTGTTGTTAGAGCACAAATATTTTGTCTTTTTCAAACCCTTTGTTTACAGTTTTACGGGCTTGCTAGTGGTGGTGGTTATTTCTTCTTTTTTAATGAATTCTCGAATTCGGCTGTTTGCCTTTAAAATAACCACCTATCAATTGTCAGACTACGGCTATCAAATTTCTTTGCTGCTTTGCAGCCTTCCCCTGTTTTATTTTCTCCAGTGGGTGGCCGTGCCTATATTGATAATTTTATATCTTTTTTTAAATGTAATTCGAAATAGTTTTTAGGTAAGAGACCGAAGCCTAAAATTCTAATTTCTTTTTTCGGAGTTCAAAGTTTTGACCTAGGTAGACTTTGCGCACCATTTCATCTTCTGCTAACACCTCTGGGGTTCCAGCTTTAAGAATGCTACCTTCAAACATGAGGTAGGTTTTGTCTGTTATGGCCAAGGTTTCTTGCACGTTGTGATCGGTAATTAAGATGCCGATGTTTTTATTTTTTAAATGTGCCACTATACGCTGAATGTCTTCTACCGCAACGGGGTCAACACCAGCAAAAGGTTCGTCTAAAAGAACAAATTTAGGGTCTGTGGCTAGGGCACGTGCAATTTCGGTTCGGCGGCGTTCTCCACCAGAAAGCAAATCACCTCTGTTTTTGCGAATATGACCCAATCCAAATTCTTCAATCAACGCATCCGCTTTCATATCCCGTTCTTTTTTGCTGAGATTGGTCATTTCCAACACGCTAAGAATGTTGTTCTCCACACTCAGTTTTCGGAACACGGAAGCCTCTTGCGCAAGGTAGCCAATACCCTTTTGCGCTCTTCTATACATGGGGTCTTTGGTAATCTCTTGTTGATCGAGAAAAATTTTACCCTCATTGGGTTTGACTAGCCCCACTATCATATAGAATGAGGTGGTTTTTCCAGCTCCATTTGGGCCTAACAGCCCCACAATTTGCCCTTGAGAAACTTCTAATGAAATTCCCTTAACAACTTTTCTGCCTTTATATGATTTTACTATGTTTTCTGCAAAAAGCTTCATATTTTTTGGGATTTCATGGCTTTTTCTTGTCTGCGCACCACCACTTTTGCAATGATAATACTTATTTCATAGAGAATCAAAATGGGAATACTCACAATAACTTGACTGGCAATATCTGGTGGTGTGATAATGGCCGAGAGACTCAAGACCAAGACTAGGGCTATTTTTCTGTTTTTCTTTAAAAATTCAGGGGTAATGACGCCCACTTTGGTTAAGAAATAAATAATGATGGGCAATTCAAAAATGAGACCGGATGCGAGAACAGAAGCTCGCAATAAGCCAATATAACTGCTTAAGTCAAAATCGTTAAAAATTTGAGCGCTCACGGAATAGTTCGCCAAAAAGTTGATGGAAAGGGGAGTTACAATATAGTAGCCAAATAAAATCCCACAAAAGAAAAGTAGGGAGGCAATAAAAATAAATCCTCTTGCATTTTTACGTTCATTCTCATAGAGTCCAGGGCTAACAAATCGCCAAAATTCATAGACCACATAAGGAAATGCAACAATAAAGCCAGCTAACACGGAGGTCCAAAGGTGAGCAGAAAATTGTCCCGAAACATTCCGACTTTGAATGCGAAAAGGCAGTTCATCATCGCAAAAACTACTAGTTTGCCCTAACGATTCGGCAATAGAACAAAACCATTGATAAGTAATGAAGTCTTTGCTTTTGGGGCCAAACAGCAAAACATCAAAAATAAACCCTTTGAAAAAAAAAGCTACTGCAGCTAAAATAACAATGGCTAGCGTAGCTCGCAAAAGATGCCACCGCAATTCTTCTAAATGGCCCAAAAAGGACATTTCATCTTTTTCACTCATCTTTTAATCCTTGTTTTGTGAAATCTAATATATGAACAATCCCTAAATAGCCACCATCTTGATGGCAAACCACTAGGTGATTAAACTTTTTTTCGTTTAGCACTTTTAGAGCTTCTAGCGCTTTTGTGTCAGCCTGGAGTTGAAGCGGATTTACAGTCATGATGTCAGCTGCTGTAAGTGCCTGCCATTGCGGATATTTTTCTAGCATTCTTCTCAAGTCACCGTCTGTAATAAAGCCAACTACTCGATTCTCTTCTAATACCACAGTAGCACCTAGTCTTTTGCTTGTAATTTCTTGGAGCACTTCTTGTGTAGTTGCTGTTTTTTGAACGGCAGCTTTTTCATGTCCATCAAGCATTTGTCCAAGGGTTAAGTTGAGTTTTTTACCCAAGAGTCCACCCGGATGCAGTTGGGCAAAATCGGATGCTTTAAAACGATTTAAACGCATCAAGCAAACGGCCATTAGATCCCCCATAATTAGTTGTAGGGTGGTGCTGGTGGTGGGTGCTAAATTATCTAAATCTGCTTCTTTAGTTAATGGAATCTGAATTAAAAAATCAGCTTGTTCCGCTAAAGGTGATTGTCTATTTGTGGTTAGGGCAATGAGGGGTATTTCTAGCTGTTTTAAATAGGGAATAAGAAAATCAAACTCACTGGAAAAACCACTTTTAGAAAGGCATAAAGCAATATCGCCCTTTTGAATGCTACCTAAATCGCCATGAGCCGCATCACCCGCATGTAAAAATAAAGCCGGAGTTCCAGTAGAATTGAAAGTTGCAGCCATTTTTTGGGCAATCAAGCCACTTTTACCAACACCCGTAACAACAAGTCTCCCTTCATTAGCATGCAGCAATTCTAAAACTTCTTCAAAAGTGTTGTTTAAGCACTTAAAAAGTTCACTAATGGCTTCATATTCAATCTGTAAACTTTCCTTTGCTATTTGGAGTATGGGGAAGTCGTTCAAACTATTAATACTTTTGGTTTTGGATTCAATTAGAAAAGTGGTATATTCATGGATGCAAATGTAGCTAATTTTCATTTGCATTTCTTAAACATAAATGGAAGAAAAAAACCTTCAATTAGCCCTAAAAAAACATTTTGGCTTTTCTGCTTTTAAGGGCTTACAGGAAGATGTCATTAAGAGTTTATTAGCTCAGCAAGACACTTTTGTAATCATGCCGACCGGAGGAGGCAAATCGCTCTGCTACCAATTGCCGGCCCTTTTATTAGAAGGCACCGCCATAGTAGTTTCCCCTCTAATTGCCCTTATGAAAAACCAGGTAGATGCCATTCGAGGAATTTCCTCTGAGGACGGCATTGCCCATGTTTTGAATTCGTCTTTAAATAAAACCGAAATTCAGAAAGTTAAAAACGATATTATTTCAGGAACCACCAAATTGCTCTACGTCGCACCAGAATCTTTATCGAAAAGTGAGACTATAGCATTTTTTAAAACCGTTACCATATCCTTTTTGGCCATTGATGAGGCACATTGTATTTCTGAATGGGGGCATGATTTTCGCCCAGAATATAGAAACCTTAGAATTATTTTAGAGCAATTAGAGCAACATGTGCCCATCATTGCACTCACTGCCACGGCCACACCAAAGGTTCAAGAAGACATTCAAAAAAACTTGGGCATAACCGAGGCCAAAGTTTTTAAGGCTTCTTTTAATCGTCCTAATTTATATTATGAGGTGCGTCCCAAAACCGCCCAGGTAGATTCGGATATAATTCGTTTTATTAAACAAAATGAAAAGAAATCTGGAATCATTTATTGCCTTTCTAGAAAACGAGTAGAAGAGTTAGCCAAAACCCTTCAAGTGAACGGCATTAATGCATTGCCCTATCATGCCGGGTTAGATTCTAAATCTAGAGTAGATCATCAAGACCGCTTTATAAAGGATGATTGTGAGGTCATAGTGGCTACCATTGCCTTTGGAATGGGCATTGATAAACCCGATGTGCGCTTTGTGATTCATCACGATATTCCCAAAAGTATAGAAAGCTATTATCAAGAAACGGGTAGAGCTGGCCGTGATGGGGGAGAAGGCCACTGTTTGGCTTTTTATTCTTATAAGGATATAGAAAAATTAGAAAAATTCATGTCGGGCAAGCCATTAGCTGAACAGGAAATTGGACTCGCCCTTTTAGCCGACATGGTGGCCTATGCAGAAACCTCTATTTCTAGGAGAAAATTCATTTTACATTATTTTGGAGAAGCTTTTGATAATGAAACTGGCGAGGGAGGCGATATGGATGACAACGTTCGCTTTCCTAAAAAACAATTTGAGGCAGGCGAATGGCTCACCCTCTTGTTGCAAACCATTGAGATTACAAAACAAAAATACAAAGCACAAGAAGTGGTCAAAACCCTCTTGGGTGAAAAAAATGCCCTCCTACAGTCACACAAAACAATAGATTTAGATGTTTTTGGTAGTGGCAATGAAAAGACCACCTCTTTTTGGATGGCTCTCATTAGACAGGCCCTCGTAGCTGGTTTTTTAAGTAAAGAAATTGAAACCTATGGCGTATTGCGCCTAACCTCAAGAGGACAAGAGTTTTTAACCCATGGAGGCTCTTTTTCTATGGCCGAAGATCACCAATATAAGGAAACGGATACAAGCTCTGTTTCGGCAGCCAATGCCCAAGGAGGAACAGATAAAAAACTAATGCAACTCTTGGTTGCTCTGCGAAAAGAGGTGGCCGAAAAACACGAAGTGCCTCCCTTTGCTGTTTTTCAAGAGTATTCTCTAGAGGAAATGTGCTTAAAATATCCCATTTCTGAAGCTGAACTTGTCAACATCAATGGAGTGGGAGAGGGCAAAGCCAAGCGCTATGGCAAGCCTTTTATCCATTTAATTAGCAGCTATGTGGAAGAAAATGAAATTATTAGAGCAGACGACCTCATTGTGAAGAGTACAGGCGTTAAGTCGGCTTTAAAATTATATTTAATCCAAAGCGTAGATCGAAAACTATCCTTAGAGGATATTGCTTCTTCAAAAGGAATGAACATGGATGAACTCATTCATGAAATGGAAACCATTGTTTTTGCCGGAACTAAGTTAAATATTGATTATTGGTTAGATGAGATTTTTGACGAAGATCAATTAGAAGAGCTTTACGATTATTTTATTGAAGCTGAAACCGATGATTTGAAAGAAGCCCTTGAGGCCTTTGATGGTGATTATGAAGAGGAGGAAATGCGCTTGTATCGCCTCAAATTCATGAGCGAAATAGCTAACTAGCCTATTCAACAAGATGCTTTTCAATTTCTTATAGAAAAGTAGCTTAGTTTTTTATCTTTGGGCAAATTTTAAACATGGAAAACGGACTTTTTGCAAAAATAAACACCACTAAAGGCACCATAGTGTTGCAACTCACCTTTGATAAAACCCCTGGCACTGTTGCCAATTTTGTGGGATTAGCTGAAGGGAAAATTGAAAATCAAGAAAAACCCTTAGGCACACCCTATTACGATGGCTTAAAATTTCATCGTGTTATTAGCGATTTTATGATTCAAGGGGGTTGCCCTAAAGGAACAGGCGTTGGTGGCCCCGGCTATCAATTTGATGATGAATTTCACCCTGAACTCAAGCACGATCGCCCAGGTGTATTGTCTATGGCCAATGCCGGTCCGGGCACAAATGGGAGTCAATTTTTTGTCACACATGGTGCCACACCTTGGTTGGATGGCAAGCATACTGTTTTTGGCTTTGTGGTAGAGGGTCAAGATGTGGTAGATCAAATTGCACAAAATGACAAAATTGAATCGCTAGAAATTGAACGTATTGGAGATGCTGCCGAAGCCTTTGATGCCCTAGCGGCCTTTGACACTTTTCAAAATGGAAAAAAAGAGCGTGAAGCTGCTGCAGCAAAAGCACAAGAAGAAGCCTTAAAAAGTCATATTGAGGGTTTAGATCAAACGGCAAGTGGTCTTTATTACAAAATAGAAAAACAAGGCAATGGTCCAAAAGCAACAAGTGGTCAAAATGTGCGTGTGCATTACACAGGCAAACTGCTAGATGGCACTGTTTTTGATTCTTCCTACAGACGCAATGATCCCATATCGTTTACGTTGGGTCAAAATCAAGTTATCCCAGGTTGGGAAGAAGGGATTTCTTTGCTATCTCAAGGCGCCAAAGCAAAACTTGTTATCCCCAGTTCACTAGCCTATGGAGCAAGTGGAGCAGGGGGTGTCATTCCCCCTCATGCCACACTTATATTTGAGATTGAGTTGGTGGGCATTCAATAGTCCACAGCCTAGTGTTCAGGATGCCATTTAATATTGCAGCCCAAACTTGGATATTGTTTTTCAGGTGCTTGGTTGCCTGCTAGTAGTGCATTTGCAGCTGCTTTAAGGTCTTCTCCAGTTAAAGGTATATCATTTCCGGGTCTTGAGCCATCAAAGCGTCCTCTGTAGAAAAGCGCACCATGAGCATCAAAAAGATAAAGATCGGGGGTGCAGGCTGCCTCATATTGTTTGGCAACTTCTTGAGTGGCGTCATATAGATAAGGAAATGTGAATCCACGCTCTTTGGCAAAAACTTTCATGTCTTCTGGGCCATCTTGTGGATGGGTTTCTACACTATTGCTTGAAATGGCAACCGTCTTAATTCCTTTGGGCTCAATGCTTTTGGCAAAGGCCACTAGGGCATCAATAAGATGCACCACATAGGGACAATGGTTACACATAAAAACAATTAAAGTGCCTTCTTTTCCCCTAACTTGATCTAACGAATTGAGTTCACCACTCACCACATTTGGCAAGCTAAAATGAGGTGCTTTTGTTTGCAGTGAAAGCATATTGGATTCTGTCTGTGCCATACCTATTTTTTTTGCTAAAATAGCGTTTTTGCCTCAAAGAGAAAGACACTCACGAGATTCCTTTAATGAACATAAAAAAAATCGGCAAAAGTCTTGCCGATCGTTTAAGATGAAAATTGTATTCTTTAACAGGGGCTAAATATCCTCAAAATTGAGGTCTGAAAACCCTTGGGTATTTTCTGAAATTACAGAATTTTTATTGGGATTATAATCCTTTTGATGACGTTCGCTGATGACTTCTTGGCCTCTATTTTTAAAGATGAAATCAATCATTTCGGAAAGCAAATCCTTAAATCCAGAAAAATCTTCTTTATATAAATAAATTTTATGCTTTTTGTAATAAAAGGAACCATCGTCATTGGTAAATTTTTTACTTTCTGTAATGGTTAAATAATAATCGCTGGCTTTGGTTTCTCTAATGTCAAAAAAATAGGTGCGTCTTCCAGCCCGAAGCACTTTTGAATGAATATCCTCTACTTTATCGTCATGATTCTCCATTATCTTTGTTTAACTTTTTATATAGTATTGGGCTAATTTTACAAAAAAATATAAACAATACAAATTAAATTGTCTTTTCCGTTTGCTGTTTTTCAAACAAATCCTTGTAATAGCCTTGTTTGCCCATTAAATCAGTGTGATTCCCTTGTTGAATTATTTTTCCATTTTCCAAAACAAGAATTACATCTGCATTTTTGACCGAAGAAATGCGGTGGCTAACAATGAGGGTGGTCATTTGGGAGGCTAATTTTTTGAGGTTTTTTAGAATGGTTTCTTCTGTTTCGGTGTCAACAGCCGAGAGGCAATCGTCAAGCAACAAGATTTGCGCATCTTTAATAAGGGCACGGGCAATAGAAACCCGTTGAATTTGTCCACCGGAAAGGGTCACCCCTCTTTCTCCAAGCAGGGTGTCATATCCTTTGCTAAAGTTTTCTATATTTTGAGCCACATCGGCATAGAACGCCGCTTGTTTAATTTCGTCTAGGCTTGCTTGTTGTTTACCAAATCGAATGTTCTTTTCAATAGATTCTGAAAACAAAAAAGGATTTTGAGGCACATAGGCAATTGCATTGCGCAAGCAAGAGAGACTATACTCTTTTATGTCTACCCCATCAAGGAGTATGCTTCCTTCTGTGGGGTCATATAAACGGGGAATAAGTTCTAGTAGACTTGATTTTCCGGAGCCAATTTTTCCTAAAATACCAAGGGTTTGTCCTGGGTTTAAGTCAAAACTAATGGTGTCTAATGCTTTAATGCCCGTTTCTGGATATCGAAACGTTACCTTGTCAAAACGCAATTTTCCTTTGATGCTAGTGGTTTGAAAGGAACCCGAAGGAACATCAGGTGTTTCGTTTAAAAACGCGTTGATACGTTTTTGAGAAGCTTCAGCCTGCTGTACAATGGAGGTAACCCAACCCACAACAGTCACGGGCCATGTGAGCATATTGACGTAGATAATAAACTCGGCCAAAACACCAAAGGCTATGGTGCCATTCATATATTGAAGTCCCCCCACAAAAATAACAATCAAGTTGCTGATGCCTATGAGTAAAATCATGAGCGGAAAAAACCAAGCTTGCACCTTGACCAAAGCCATATTTTTTTCATAACTCTGTTCGGCCTGTGTTTCAAACTGCTTTTGGGCATAGTGTTCTAAACCATAGGATTTAATAACCGAAATGCCACTAAAATTTTCTTGGGCTACCGTAGACATTTTCGACAAGAGTTCTTGCACGGCTGTGCTCCGCACATTGATGATTTTACTGAGTTTATAAATGGTTACAGAAAGAATCGGTAAAGGAAGAATGGTATAGAGTGTGAGGCTAGGGGCTATGCTAAGCATATAGGAAATAACAATCACAAACAATGCAATAGTGTTAATGCTATACATGAGTGCAGGTCCTACATACATGCGTGCCTTACTCACATCTTCACTAATTCGGCTCATCAAATCTCCCGTGCGATTGACTTTAAAGAATTTTTGGGATAGCTGCTGATAATGCCAAAAAATCTCATTTTTTAAATCAAATTCAATATAGCGTGACACATTGATAATGGTTTGGCGCATCCAAAACGTAAAAATTCCTGACGCTAGGGCAGTTCCAATTATAATTAAAATATTGATGAGCAATTCCTTTTGCAGAGCAGCAGAATCAGTTTGTCCTTGGCGCAAAAATTGTTCAACAGCCGTGAGTGAATTTCCAATTAGACGCGGTGCAACTAACGAAAAAACACGACCAATGACGGTTATGACCACTCCTAACAGAAGCTGATACCGATACTTAAAAAGATATTTATTGAGATGCCGAAGTGCTTTCATTCTTGAGGGCATAAAGGTAAACAATTGCAGGATGCAGCAAAATTATATTTTCATTGTATTTCTTCTTCTAAGAATCGATATTGCCCTAAATATTTGTATTACTTTTGCCTTTTAAAATGTTCTGATTCATGCTAACAAGACGCCACATTCGTATAAAGGTTATGCAATCTGTCTACGCCTTTTCGCATACGGAGAAAGGAAAAGTTGAAGAACAAATACTGTTTTTTGAAAAAAGCCTATTTGATGGCCTAGAATTGTTGCTGCTCCAATGGAGTCTATTTCAGGCTCTAAAACAGTTATTGGAGGAACAAAAGATTTCAGTTCAAAAAAAATATCTACAACAATCGGAGCAGCTTAATCCCTATGATGCTCTTTTGAACAATGTTTATTTCAAATTCATTGCCGAACATCCTCTATTAACAGAGAAGGTAAAGCAATACAAAATGAAAGATTGGGACCTAGAATTTAAATTGATCCGAAATCTTTGGGAGGATATTCAGCAAAATCCCGCTTTTCAATCCTATTGTCAGGCAAGTGATCCAAAAGAAGCTAAGCAACTAGAGGTTTTGGTTTCTATTTTTGAACACACGATAGCACCTGCAGAATATTTACATGTTTATTATGAAGACAGAGCCCTCACCTGGCAGGATGATTTACCCATGGTGAATACGCATGTATTAAAGACATTAAAAAAGATTGACCTCACAAACCGTCAGAGTTTGTCTTTTCCTGATCGTTCCCAATGGAAAGAAGAGCTTTCTTTTGGCAAAGCGCTTTTGGAAAAAGTTCTGACCCAGGAGACCACCCTAACTAAAGAATTAGAAGGCAAAACACCCAATTGGGAAGCCGACCGTATTGCCCTAGTGGACGCCCTCATCCTAAAAATCGCCATTGCCGAATTGCTCTATTTTCCAGCAATACCCCCCAAAGTTACCCTCAATGAATTTTTGGAAATTGCCAAAGAATATTCCACCCCCAAAAGCAATACATTCATCAATGGGGTGTTAGATAAATTGGTTAAAGAATTTACCGACCAAAACAGGATGAACAAATCGGGTAGAGGCTTGTTGTAAGCATTTTTTTTAATTACTTTTGAACAAACTAAAAACACACTCAATGAAAAAATGGACACTTATGAGCCTTGCATTAATAGGACTTTTGACAATTTCATGTCAAGAGGGAGCTTCAAGCAAGGTGAAAAAAGAAAATGTAGCTGCGGCTAATGATAATGCCGATAACTCAGAGGCGCCAGTAATGCAATTTGATAAAATGATGCATGATTTTGGTACCATCAATGAAGGCGATAAAGTGGAAACAACGTTTAGTTTCACAAACACTGGCAAATCCGATTTGATTATTGTTGATGCACGTGGAAGCTGTGGTTGTACAGTTCCTAACTACCCTAAAAATACACCTATTGCACCAGGAGAAAGTGGCGAAATTGTGGTGAGTTTTGATTCGAGTAACAAACCCAATATGCAGCAAAAAACAGTGACCATTGCAGCCAATACACAAAGTGGTAGAGAAACCCTTCGTATTAAGGCTATGGTATCACCCGATCCCGTCAAACAGAAACAACGCGAAGATCAAGCGCGCGCAAGACAAAACAATAACTAATCACAATATGGAAGGACTTTCGGGACAGCTCCCCTTTTTGCTTTTGATGTTAGTGGTCTTTTTCTTCTTCATCATTTTGCCTCAACAAAGACGTCAAAAAAAGGAGAAAAATTTCATGAACAACCTCAAAAAAGGAGATCGTGTGATTACCAAAAGCGGTATTCATGCCAAAGTCATGGAACTTAATGATAAAGACAACACCTGTGTGATTGAAACCTTGGCAGGAAAATTAAAAATTGAGCGCAGTGCACTCTCGTTAGAAATGAGCGCCAAACTCAATCCACCCCCTGCTAAAAAATAATTTAGAAACCCGCCCAGTGCGGGTTTTTTTTATATGCTTTATCAAAAACTCATAAAACCCATTTTATTTTTATTTGATCCGGAGCGGGTTCATCATTTTGTGTTTTGGACCATCAAGAAAATACATTTCATTCCCGGCATTCCTTCCCTCATCCGGGCTCGCTATCGTATTCAACACCCTAAACTCGAGCGCCAATTATTTGGGCTTCGTTTTCCCAATCCGGTGGGTTTAGCGGCCGGATTTGATAAAGATGCTAAACTCTATCAAGAACTGTCCAATTTCGGCTTTGGGTTTATAGAAATTGGCACCCTAACCCCCAAGGCGCAGCCAGGTAATCCTAAAAAAAGACTTTTTCGTTTGCCTGAAGACCAAGGGCTAATCAATAGAATGGGGTTTAATAATGAGGGGGTTTCGGCAGCAGTAGCCCGTCTAAAAAAGAACAAAGGTGTGCTCATTGGGGGAAATATTGGAAAAAATAAAGCAACGCCCAACGAAGAGGCTGAAAACGACTATCTCCAAAGCTTTGAAGCCCTCTTTGACTACGTAGACTATTTTGTGGTGAACGTAAGCTCGCCTAACACCCCCAATTTAAGAGCCCTGCAAGAAAAAGAACCCCTTCAAAAATTACTGCAAACTCTTCAAGATAAAAACCATCAAAAGACTGCTCCTAAGCCGCTCTTACTTAAAATTGCACCTGATTTAAACAACGAACAATTGCTTGACGTTATAGCGATTGTTACCACGGTTGGCATAGACGGTGTTATTGCCACCAATACCACCTTAAGTCGTGAGGGTCTGCATTCTCACAACCAAGCCGAAACTGGTGGTTTGAGCGGAAAACCGCTTTCCCAACGCAGCACAGAAGTCATCCGCTTTTTAGCTGAAAAAAGCAATAACGCTTTTCCAATCATTGGTGTAGGGGGTATTCATAGCGCAGAAGACGCTCTCATGAAATTAGAAGCAGGTGCCAGCCTGGTTCAGCTCTACACAGGTTTTGTATACGAAGGACCAGCCCTCGTTCGTAGCATTCTCAAAAAATTGATTTAAACCGTAAACGATCCCATTAGAGATTTTGCTGACTAGGCAAGGTAGAATTTGTTTGAATAAAAAATAGTATCTTTAGGTTTATTAACCCTTAAATCTACAGTACCATGGAAAAAACATTATGGTTCGTAATTATCGGCATCGTTTCCGGTTTTTTAGCAGAACGTTTAATGAAAGGAAGAGGCTTTGGTCCTCATAGTGGAAGTATTACATACTTCACCAGGACGGCGGTTCTTTGGTTTTTTGGGCCTTTCTCTAAGAAACGGCATTTCAAGTTCACTCATAACAGTCTTGGTAGCAGCAGCAACCCTGTTGTTCAATATTAAACTATTTTAAAAATTATAGTTAGACCAGCCTCCTGCTTTTCTATTTCGAGAGTAGGAGTAGTTTTACAAATCCCAAATTAGCATGAACTACTTGAATTTTTATGTTTCAAACAGAAAGGTCTTTCTGTTGCTCCTCATCAGCACAATTTTTTTAAATGCCTGCGAGGAAAAATTAACCATCAAGATCCAAAGCTTTTCAATGCGCAATTAGCCTTAAACAATTCCATTGAGAGTCCAGAAGGTTTAATCAAACACTATTATCAACTTTCTGATGAAGTAGAATCGCATAAAATTACAATCACTACAGAACCATTAGGCAATACTAAATATAGCATAACCCTAATACATGATTATTTAACTGACGATTCACAAAAAGCAAAAAAAATAATTCTCATTGCTTCAAAAGAAAAAAGGCATTGGTATGTCCACAACATAAAAACAAATTTTAAATGTTGGCCTAATAGAGGACACCAAAGGTGGGGTATAACGCCTTGTGAATAAGGAGCAATTTTAATCGAGTATAACAATGAAAATCATCGAAACCCTTTCTAAAATAAGAAAAACGAATGCCAAAATAGCTGTTTCGCTATATGTCCTTGTGGCAGCTTTTGTTTTTCTCTATGGAGCTCAAACCACTGTAGTCTCCTCATCTCTTCAACCCTTTTTGTTTGTAGTGGGCTTAATATTTTTTACGCTCATTGAATATTTAACCCATCGTTTTGTCTATCATTCAGGTCCCGATTATAAAGATGAGAAAAATTGGCAATTCAAAGTTCATGGAGTGCATCACCAGTTTCCCAATGACATTGGATTGTTAGCCCTCCCCATTATTTTAGCACTTCTTTTAGGAGCTCTATTCTTTGGGCTATTTTATATGATTGTGGGACAATGGGCTTTTTTTCTGTGGCCCGGATTCTTTTTAGGATACGGAAGCTATCTCACCGTACACTATTTAGTACATAGCCGAAAACCCCCCAAAAACATTCTGGGCTACTTGTGGCGACACCATCATTTGCATCATCATGTCTATGAAGAAAAGGCTTTTGGAGTCAGTTCCCCTCTATGGGATTATATTTTCGGCACCATGCCACCCAAAGGAAGAATCAAAAGACCACCTAAAGCAGCTAATCAAAATAGCTAAAGGTTTCTCCTGGCTTAATATTCTTAAGCGTTTCAAACATTAAAAGTATGACATTCTCCACATCTTCCTTTTGCACCATTTCGACAGTGGTGTGCATATAGCGAAGGGGAAGGGAAATCAAAGCAGATGCAACGCCTCCATTGCTATAGGCAAAGGCGTCCGTATCGGTGCCTGTATAGCGAGAGGAAGCCAAGCGTTGAAAAGGAATTTTCTTTTTTTCAGCTGTTTCTATAATACGTTCTCTTAAGTTGTTTTGAACAGCAGGAGCATAAGAAATTACGGGTCCTTTCCCAATTTCAGTATGGCCTTGTTGTTTTTGGTTGATCATAGGAGTAGTGGTGTCATGACAAACATCTGTTACTATAGCTACATTTGGTTTAATGGTTTGTGTGATCATTTCTGCCCCACGCAAACCAACTTCCTCTTGCACGGCATTAGTAATATAAAGACCAAAAGGTAACTTAACCTTCTGTTCTTTTAGCAGGCGGGCAACCTGAGCAATCATAAAGCCCCCCGCACGATTGTCTATGGCACGACAAATAAATTTGTTCCCATTAATTATTTGAAAAGAGTCAGGATAGGTGATTACGCAGCCAACATGAACTCCCATTTGTTCAACCTCTTTTTTGTCTTGAGCTCCAATATCAATAAATATGTTATCTAGTTTTGGCACTTCTTCTTTTTCCGATTTTCGAGTATGGATGGCTGGCCAACCAAAAACGCCTTTCACAATCCCTTTTTTGGTGTGAATGTTCACCCATTTAGAGGGCGCAATTTGATGATCACTGCCGCCATTGCGCACCACATAGATCAAGCCGTTATCGGTAATATAGTTTACATACCATGAAATTTCATCCGAATGCCCTTCAATCACCACTCGATATGCTGCCTCCGGATTGATGACTCCCACCACACTTCCATAGGTGTCCGTAATAAAGGTGTCTACATAAGGCTTAATATAATCCATCCACAGCTTTTGCCCATTACTCTCATAGCCCGTTGGGGAGGCATTGTTCAAATAGCTTTCTAAAAAGGCGAGTGCTTTCTTATCAATAATCTTCATAGCGTGTAAATTCAATTTAAATTTAAGTCAGTAAAAATAACAATAATGCTATTTTAAAATGAAAGGTTGTATTATTTTTTAAATTTGCGCCATGAACAAGGCCCTTTTTTTGCTCCTACTGTCTTCTGCTGTTTGCTTTGCACAAATAGACAGCCTTACCCATTACAAAGAAATTTTAGAACGTTTTGAAAACGATAGTTTGGACGGATATGGTATTGCGCTAGAAGAAGTGATTTTGTTTCAGCCCCTCCGATTTTCAAGCATGAACGATTTAAAGTCCTATTTAATTCTGCGCAACAGAACCCTCAAAGTCTATCCCTATGCCAAGCTAGCCGGAGATCGACTCGATTCGCTCACCCTCAGATTAGAACGAATCCAAAACAAATCCAAACGCAATCAATACCTCAAGCGAATCGAAAAATATATTTACGATGAATTTGAAGAAGAGCTAAAAAAACTGTCGCGTTCCCAAGGTCGCATACTCATCAAACTGGTGCACCGCCAAACCGGACTCACCACCCATCAATTAGTAAAAGATCTTCGCAATGGCTGGCGTGCATTTCTCTACCAAACTACCGCTAGTTTTTTTGACCTAACCCTCAAAGCAGAATATGAACCCGAAACCATTTATGAAGATTTCTTAATTGAAGACATATTGCAACGCGCTGCAGCCGATGGTCTTATTGAACTGGACGCCACAGCACTAGAATATGATTTAGACAGTCTTTATCCCATTTGGAAAGCTCGAAAAAAGCGAATTGAGTTTGATAAATAGCTAATGGATAAGCTATTAACACAATTTTTATTTTTTATTATAATTAATTGTAAAAAATAAATTGTTCGAATAAAAAAGGGTGTTATATTTGCACCCGCAAAAGGGGCCAAGTAATGGTTTTTTTTGTTGGACAAGTTCCTTGAAAGAATAGAAAAGAATGACAGCGCGTATCGAGAGATACAAGTGAAGTGAACCATTTTGAGACAACGTCAACGGTTATTGTTTTAGACTTACAATAGTAAAGAAACAACAACGAAGAGTTTGATCCTGGCTCAGGATGAACGCTAGCGGCAGGCCTAACACATGCAAGT
>CAYLUQ010000014.1:0-61688 GCA_964386915.1 uncultured Flavobacteriaceae bacterium
GCAAAATCAACAACAGAGGAATTCGAACGTATAATTAATTCTTTATTCACTCTGATAAATTTTGTGTCAAAAGCCAAAAGCTTTTAACAGATTAAACATAATTTTTCAGGATTTTTTCCTGAGGCTCCAAACCAATGAAGCCATTTCAATGAACTTTAATTTTGGTAAATATTTTGAGTGTCTTGCCAAACACTATTTTTTCTTGTGGCGGTTTGCTCTACGACGTTTTTTACGTTTGTGAGTTGCAACCTTATGTCTTTTTCTTTTTTTACCACTTGGCATAGCGATAGTAAATTTTAATGTTAGAATAATGTTTTATGAAACAGGCACTTTTGTTTTCACGCCTTGCATAAACGTTTTTGCGGGTTTGAAGGAAGGAATGTTGTGTGCGGGAATTTGAACGGCTACGTTTTTGGAAATGTTTCTTCCGGTTTTAGCGGCACGTGTTTTAATGATAAAACTTCCAAACCCTCTCAAATAGACATTCTCACCTCTTTCGAGGGCACTTTTAACTTCTTTCATAAATTTTTCCACGGCAGCTTGAGCATCGGCTTTGTCAATACCCAAATCTTCCGAAATATTAGAAACAATATCTGCTTTGGTCATTTTTGTAAATTTTGATAATTCGATTCCTTTTTAAGAGGCTCGCAAATATATAAATAAAAAATATAAATGACTCTGTTTAAAGTTTTTATATTATACTTGCCGCTTTAACACAAAGTACTTTTGGTTTGTCTTGGACAATGCTTTTACTAGATTGGTATGCAACCCACCGGCGGAATTTTCCCTGGCGAGAAACCCGTGACCCCTATAAAGTATGGCTTTCTGAGATAATTTTGCAACAAACGCGAACCCAGCAGGGCTTGCCCTATTACCAAAAATTCACAACCGCTTTTCCAACGGTCTATCAACTGGCCGAAGCCTCCGAAACCGAGGTCTTAAAATTGTGGCAAGGCTTGGGCTACTACAGTCGAGCTCGGAACTTATGGGCTACTGCCAAAATCATAGTTGAAGAATACGAGGGTAAGTTTCCGGCCAATTTTGAAAGCCTACTTCGTCTTAA
Source organism: uncultured Flavobacteriaceae bacterium (assembly GCA_964386915.1). Lineage (GTDB taxonomy): Bacteria > Bacteroidota > Bacteroidia > Flavobacteriales > Flavobacteriaceae > JADHMP01. Next base: position 1,064 of record CAYLUQ010000014.1, read on the forward strand.
GGGTGTGGGAGACTATACGGCTAGTGCCATTGCCTCTATTTGCTTTGATATTCCACAAGCAGTGGTAGATGGGAATGTCTACAGGGTATTGGCCCGGCATTTTGGGCTTTATGAACCCATCAACACGCCGGCTGCGTTTAAACTTTTTAAAAAAAAAGCACAGCAGTTGCTGGATACTTTGCAGCCGGGAGAATTCAATCAAGCACTCATGGAGTTTGGGGCACTGCAATGTGTTCCCAAAAATCCCGCTTGTGGCGATTGTATTTTTAAGGCTACTTGTCATGCTTTTCAAAACAATAAAGTAAATGATTTACCCCTTAAAGGCCCTAAAATAAAGACTCAAAAGCGCTTTTTTAATTATTTGGTTTTACTTGATTCTAACAAACAGTTTGTGCTTCAGAGGAGAGCGACAAAAGATATTTGGCAGCAATTGTATGAATTTCCCTTATGGGAATCAAAACGAAATTTAAAACAACTTCCACCAGAGGCAATACCAAACAATGAATGGTGCGGCCTTAGTTCGTGGAAACGTTGGAATGACAAGCCCCTATTACACAAACTCAGCCACCAAGAATTGCACCTCACTTTTTGGGTGGCCACTATTTCTCACCTACATCCTCATGGCGTTTCTTCTAACGCAATGGAGGCCTACCCGGTGCCCGTTGTTTTGCAAAACTTTATCACCGAATTTTTCCAAAATTCCTGATGATTTTTTACATTTACGCTATAGTTTAATCCCAAAATTTAACAATCATGAGCGGTACACTAAACAAAGTTATGTTAATTGGTCACCTAGGTGATGAGGTAAAAATGCACTATTTTGACAATGGAGGAGCCATAGGGCGTTTTCCGTTGGCAACTAATGAAACCTATACCAATAAGACAACAGGTGAACGAGTAAGCAACACAGAATGGCACAACATTGTGGTTCGCAATAAAGCGGCAGAGGTTTGTGAAAAGTATCTCAGCAAAGGAGATAAGATCTATATTGAAGGAAGAATCAAAACGCGTAAATGGACCGGCGAAGACGGTGCTGATCGTTATACCACAGAAATCAATGTGGATGAGTTTACCTTCCTGACCAACAAAGGAGGAGAAGCCCCGGGGGCAGCTCCCGCAGCTAGCCAAACGACCCCTCCAGCAGTTCAAGAAGCACCTCCGGAGGAGGATCTTCCGTTTTAATTTTTGCTGATTGGATCCGGAACCCTTACCCATATTGGCTAATGCAATTTCAACAGAAAGCATTTCGGTGCTAATTCAGTTGCTGTTGGTCGTCTTTTTATTACTGCTTTCGGCTTTAATTTCTGGTGCCGAAGTAGCCTTTTTTTCCCTTAACCCTAAACTCTGGAAAGAATCCTATCGAAAATCAGGTGTGGGAGCCCGCATTGAGGCGCTTTTGAATCGTCCTAAAAGACTATTGGCTACTATTTTAATTGCCAATAACTTTATCAATATTGCTATTGTGTTGCTTTTTGCTTCCTTGCGACAGTTCTATTTGACCGGCATAGAAAATGAAACTCTTCAATTGGTCATTGACATTGGGCTTATAACGGCTATCATTCTCATTTTTGGTGAAATATTACCTAAGATTTATGCCAATCGAAATGCCCTAAAATTTGCACAATTGATGGCCTTTCCTGTTAGTATCTTAGATCGCTATTTTTTATTTTGGTTAACTATTCCCATGAGCCAGACCACTCGTTTTTTAGAGGTTCGCTTGGGGCAAAAAAAACAAAGCATTTCCGTGGACAATCTTTCACAAGCATTGGAGTTGACCTCCAACCACGAGACCACCCAAGAAGAACAAAAAATTCTAGAAGGTATTGTCAATTTTGGTAGCACAGACACCAAACAAGTGATGTGTCCCCGTATAGATATGTTTGCTCTGGCCGAAACAACTTCTTTTGAAGAGGTGTTGGCTCATATCACAGAAAATGGCTATTCTAGAATTCCTGTTTTTAAAGATAATTTAGACGAAATTACGGGCATATTATATGTGAAAGATCTTTTGCCCCACTTGGAAAAAAAGAAATTTGCTTGGCAAAAATTGTTGAAAAGCCCCTACTATGTGCCCGAAAACAAAAAACTAGATGATTTGCTACACGATTTTCAGCGAAAAAAAATGCATATGGCTATTGTTGTAGATGAATATGGAGGCACCTCCGGTCTCATTACTTTAGAAGACATTTTAGAAGAAATTGTGGGCGAAATTAGCGATGAGTTTGATGAAGATGCCTTGCGCTATTCTCGAATTGATAATTTCACCTTTGTTTTTGAAGGTAAAATTAACCTCAAAGATTTTGTGAAGGTTATTGAATGGGAAGATGAAGATTTTTTTGATGCCATAAAAGGTGAAGCAGAAACCTTGGCTGGCATGTTGCTAGAATTAGCCAAAAAGCTTCCACGAAAGGGTCAAAAAATAAGGTATAAAGGCTTTCAATTTACTATAGAAGAGGTGGATCGCAAACGCATTGTGCAAATAAAAGTTGTGGTGCCTAAAACCTAAGAAATGAAACATGCATTGCTTTTACTGGTGTTGTTTTGCATTTTCTCCTGTGAAGAAGAACGTCAACCCCTCCCAAAGGCTTATTTAAAACTTCAATATCCTGAGGCGAGCTACAAGGCTTATGCTAGCCAACAAGCCTTTGAGTTTGAACACAATCGTTTTGCTGAAGTCATAGAAGATGAAAGAGGTCTCAAATTGATCTATCCTTCTATGAAAGCCACGGTCTATTTGAACTACAAGCCGGTAGAAAAAAACCTGCCTGAACTTCTTAATGATGCCTATCAATTGCCCTATAAGCACGTGGTGAAAGCCACGGCCATTCCCGAAAAATTATTTATTAATAGAAAAGACCATGTGTATGGAACGCTTTTTATGGTAGAGGGAAATGCAGCTTCTCAGTTTCAGTTTTTTGCCACAGACAGCCTGCAACATTTTGTAATCGGGTCGCTTTATTTTTATGCGCAACCTAACTACGATTCGCTCTATCCAGCTATACAATATCTTCAAAAAGACATTGCCCATTTTTTGGAAAGTCTCCGATGGAATTAGTTTTGAGTCGGAATTTCTGAGGGTGCAATAGGGTTGTGTGTAGGCACTGTATAGGTTTTTCCATCACCACTTTTTTCAACCACTGCAATAAGTTTTGCAGCATTTAAAGTTGTTGAAGCGTCAAACACTACCCAGGCAGTTTGGGCTTCAAAATCAACATTTGCCGAAACAACGCCTGGAGTTTTGGACAAGTTTTTTTCTATAGTAGCGGCACAGCCAATGGCACACATCATGCCTTCAATATTCATTTTAAGCGCTTCCTCAGCTACGGCTAGGGTAGCCGATTGCTCTTCGGTGGTGCCAACGCTAATGATTTTTGCAGGGTTTGGGTTTTGACAAGCCACAACGCCAAGGAGCAACAGACTTAAATATAAAAAACGCATTGTTAAATTTTTCTACAAAGATAGGAGAAACCTCGACTTTTAGTCAAAAATTGTAGCATCAATTGGCACATTAAAGGTCGCTTCTTCTAGACTAAACTCAATTTCTTGTGGTCCCATACTTATGGTTGTGGTGTGGGGCATTGCAATGCCCTCTATTTTTTTAAAATCGCCATATTTGGTTATGGTTGTTTGGGTTTGACCCCCCATTGAAATGGTTTCAGCCGTTTGAATTTTATAAAAACTATCGGCTGCATAGAAGAAAGTTTTGCCTTCTGCAATTTGAACTTCATAGGCCTTCATTCCGTCTACATCTGTTTCGCCAATAAGTTCAAGTTGGTTCATATCTAAGGTCAACTCTGGAAAAATTTGAGCTTGTTCTATACTTTTGGTTAGCAATTCACCTTCAAAATCAATTTTTTGTCCCTGCATCATCATATAGCCTTGGGTTTGATTCACCACTTGTTTTTGCATAGTGTTGCCCATCATTTTCATTTCAAGGAGTAATTGTTTGTTGTCGGTCACGGTGGTTTCTATGCTAAGAGGAGTGCCTTGAATTTCACCCTTATAAATTGTTTTTAAGGAGTGAATCGCTTGTAATTGTTCCATACCCCCAAGAGCTTTTATATGCTGCTCTATTATGGAAGCTGCTGAAAGATCGCCTGCCATTTCGTAGTTAGGACGTTCAATGGAAGTGCCAAATTTGTCGTAGTAGTGCAGCGGTAATTTTTTGCCGTTAAGCGAAATATGTTCAAGGGCATCGAGAATATCTCGGCCTTTTCCGGTTACAAAAATGCTGGCTTGGTTGGCTAAAAAATAATCTTTGGCAACTCGCTGCACATCTTTGGAGGTTACGGCATTTATGTTTTTTAAGAAATTGCGATAAAAATCTTTGTCGAGGTCTTGTGTAATGACATTATAGGCAAAATCGGCAATCAACTCCGGGTCTTCCAACGAGAGGATAAAGGCCCCGGCATATTTGGCTTTCACCAAATCAAGTTCTTCTTGAGTGATGGGTTCTTGCGCTAGTTTTTTGATTTCCCTCAACATTTCTACCACAGCACTATCGGCTACAGCATTGCGCACGCTGCTGCTCGCTCTAAATTTTGATTTGGTTTTGTGATTGGTGTTAAAAGATGAATATGACCCATAGGTATAGCCTTTGTCTTCTCTAAGGTTCTGAAAAAGACGCGCTTCAGCACCACCTCCCAAAACCTGATTGGCAATGAGTACCGGAAAATAATCTGAATCTTTTCGGGTGAGCGATGCTAAATTGACAACGGCAATTTCGGTTTGAACAGCATTGGGCATGTCCACATAGTGCAGTGAAGTAGAGGGGGTGTTTTCTGGAACAGCCACAGGGGGAACCATAATATTTTTTGCTTTCCAACGGCCAAAATTTTTCTTCACCAAGCCGGCAACTTCTTCAAAAGTAATATCGCCAACCACAATCAAATAGCTATCGCCAGCATGATAGAGGTTCTCATATTTCTTTTTGATATCGTTCAAATTGAGTCTGCTCACTTTTTCTTCCGTGAGAAATTCGCCATAAGGATGTAAAGCACCATAGCTGATTAAATTTTCTACACGTCGGGCTGCAGCGGCTACGTTTTTTTCATCAGCGCGCAGACCTTCTAGGGCTTTTTCTTTTTCTTTTTTAAACTCTTCTTCTAAGAAGAGGGGGTCAAGAGTGGCTTGAGACAAAAGTTCTAACACTCTAGGGAAATAGCGTTTGAGGCTATTGGCATAGGCACCGTTTTCACTAAAAGATAAACGAGCTCCCATAAAGTCAATTTCAGCTTCAAAATCATCTTTAGGAGTTTGTTGAGAGCCTTTGCCCATCATGCTAGACAATAGCGATTCAGCCCCTACCTTATCTCCTTCGGGTTGCAACGGGCGATCCATACGCAAACTAACAGAGACTTGAGGCAGTTTGTGATTTTCTACCACCAATAGGGTGAGTCCATTGTCTAAAACCATTTTCTGAGGATCTCCGATGGCAATGCTAGGAGCAGGGCCTGAAGGGGGTTGTTGACTACGGTCTATTTGTGCTATGCCCATTGAAAGAGCACACAGAAAAAAGAAGGAAAAGAAACTATTTTTCATGATTTATTGGGATTTTCGGCTTGTGGCTCTGGTAAATATTCTAGCTCTAAGCGCTGGTTTGGGTTTAAATATTTTTGTGCCACCGCCTGAATTTCTTCTCTAGTGATGGAACGATAGCGGTCAATTTGTGTATTGATTAAATTGGTGTCGCCGTGAATCACATAATTATGGGCCAGTGAATTGGCAATGCCCGAAATGGAGGCGTTGGTGCTCACAAATTGGGACTCAAATTTGTTGAGCAATTTTTCATAATCCTTTTCGTCAATCAATTGGTCTTGTAGGGATTTAATTTCTTCATCAATAGTTTTTTGGAGGGTGCTGAGAGAAGTTTCCCCAAGTGGAATACTAAAAAACATAAAGGGGCTGTAGAGCGCATCTGAAAAGTTGTAGGCATTAACACTTAAAGCCAATTTTTCTTTGTCTACCATTCTTTTATACAACCTTGAACTTTTGCCATCAGAAAGATAGCTGGCAATCATTTCTAGAATCTGATTTTCTCTGTTGCTTTCTCCAGGAGTTTTATAGGCCATTAAAAGTGCAGGCAGCTGAATATTGGCATCAAAGGTTTGAGCGGTGATGGTTTTTTTAATTTCGGGTTCTTTAGGGTAGTTTCGTTTGATTTCCTTTCCACGGGGGATACTTCCAAAATAGGCCTCAATTTTTTGCTTAGTACTGGCAATATCAATGGCCCCTGCAATGGTGAGCACAGCATTGTTGGGCACATAAAATTTGTTATTAAAAGCCAAAAATTCTTCGAGAGTGGCAGCGTCTAAATCGGCCATTTTGCCAATGGGAGAATGTTGGTAGGGGTGCTGTGTAAATAAGTTTTCATATACGCTAATAAACCATTTTCCATAAGGGCGATTGTCATAACGCAGCCGTTTTTCTTCTTTCACTACTTCGTTTTGAGTAGCCACACCTTTTTCACCAATAATGGGATGCAACATGCGCTCAGACTCCATCCAAAGAGCCAAATCGAGTTCATTTGCTGGGAGTGCTTCATAATAATAGGTATAATTTCCAGAGGTATAAGCGTTGTTTTGTCCTCCTCTGGAGGTTACAATAGTAGACCATTTTCCTCTGGGAATATTTTGGGTTTCTTCAAACAACAAGTGCTCAAAAAAATGAGCAAAGCCGGTTCGATTTTTTGCCTCATCTTTAGGTCCTACTTTGTATAATACTGAGGTGACCACAATGGGAGTGCTGTTGTCTTGATGCAAAATAACATGAAGGCCGTTCGGGAGATCATACTCTTCAAATTCTATCTCCTGAGCATAAAGCCCTTGGATGAAACATACCAATAATAAAAACCAATTTATTTTTTTCATAGTGTAGGATTTGAGTTTAAATTTTAATTGAGAATTAAAAACAATTTGAATAAAGGAAATTGGGCATACAGTATACCCTAAAACCTCAACCAAATTAGTACATTTGAGTAAAATAAAAAAATAAAAACCGATGAACACTACTTCTTATGTCTATTTTTTTTGTGCTCTCTTTTTATTCTCTTTTTGTCTTGATATTCATGCTCAGGTTTATGAATTTTCTTCTGAAGAAAAGGGCAAACACTATCAACACCGCATTTTTAAAGATGATAATTATTTCATTGAAACCATCTTTGGGAGTAACCCCCCTGAGTTTGTCCTCACACGTGGGGGATTTTATACCACAGAGGAAAACCACATTAGCGTGACGTTTGAATTTAATTCCAATTTTGAACAAGATGGATTAAAGCAACAAAACTATTCCCCTGATGCCCGTTGGAAAAATATTTCAAAAGAGGAGCGTCCCTTGCAGGGCAAATGGCTCATGGGTGGCCGAGTGACAGACACTGGCGAACAACGTCGAGACCTCTCTAGTGCTCGAAAAACTATGAAAATTTTATATCAAGGTTATTTTCAATGGACGGCTTTCAACACTGAAAGTTTAGCCTTTTTTGGGGCAGGTGGAGGCACCTACACGGCCGCTAATGGAACCTATGAAGAACACCTTGATTATTTCTCAAGAGACAATTCTCGTGTGGGAGCTAAATTGCCTTTTTCCTATGCCCAAAAAGAAAATGATTGGTACCACAAGGGGCTGAGTAGCAAAGGCAACCCTTTTCACGAAATTTGGACTGCTCGCCCAAGACAATAGCGCTATGCCTTGAGGCAAACTTGTTGAACGTTTCAAAATATTGTTTCTTTGCAGCCTAGGGCAAAGAATATGAAACAAAACAAGCCAATAGAATGAAAACGCTCGAAGACCTTATTGCTTTGCTAACCCTTGAAAAGGTATCAGAACACCATTTTGTGGGTCAAAATTATGCTTCTCCTTGGGGCCGTGTTTTTGGTGGGCAAGTATTGGGTCAGTCTCTGCATGCTGCCTATCAAACCGTGCCCGAGGATCGAGTGGCCCATTCCATGCACGGCTATTTTATTTTGGGGGGCAACATTGACATTCCCATAGACTATCAGGTGGACACCATTCGGGACGGAAAGAGTTTCACCACAAGACGGGTAGTGGCCTATCAAAACGGGAATGCCATTTTTAATATGGCGGCTTCTTTCCAAAAAGAAGAAGATGGGGTTGATCATCAAATTACCATGCCCAATGTGCTCACCCCAGATTTATTGCTAACCGATTTGCAGCAAGCCAAAGTATTAGAAAAAATAGACCCAGAACGCTATGCACGTTTAGTTGCAGCTCACCCTGCAATGGTTGAATTTCGGCCTGTTGAGCAAGCCACCTATTTGCAAACTCAAAACAAACCGCCCAAGTCTCATGTTTGGATGCGCATTAAAGGCACAGTGCCTAAATCTACTCCTCTTAATCAACAATTATTGGCTTTTGTTTCAGACTACAGTCTTTTGCTAACAGCCACTCTCCCTCATCGCAAAGAACTATTTAAAGCTAAAACCTTTTATGCTAGCTTGGACCATGCCCTTTGGTTTCATCGTCATCTTAAAGTGGACGATTGGTTTTTGTATGAAATGGAAAGCCCTAGCGCCTCCAATGCCCGTGGCTTTTCGAGAGGAAACTTTTTTGATAAAAATGGAATATTAATGGCTTCTGCTACGCAAGAAGGCTTAATGAGAAAACAAAATTAGGTTTATGAATCGCTTCATCATAATAGGTGCGCTAGTATTAGGCACCTTTTTTAGTTATGCACAAGAATATGAAAAGGTAGTTGGGGCCTGGAATGCTCTTTTTTTGAATAACAAACTGGCCGATCAATGGCACCTTACCACAGAGCTTCACCATAGAACAATCAATGGCCTCGTTACTCTTGACCAACACATTTTTAGACCCTCTTTGAATTTTAAAAGTCCGTCTGGTTTCCAATGGACAGCGGGCTATTCTTATTTGCAGAACTACAATTGGGATCGTAACGCAACTCCTAGGTTTTTGAAAGAACAAAATATTTGGGAACAGTTGAAATTTTCCCTTAAAGGAAAAAAAGGGGAGACTTTCACCAATCAATTTCGACTTGAACACCGGTTTATTGAACAAAGTTCAGGACCCAAAAAATATGCTTTCTCTAGTCGAATTCGTTATCGTTTCACCTATGCCTATCCTCTTTTTGTGGAGCAGTGGAAAGGGGATGTAAAACTGGTGGTTTACGATGAAATCTTTTTAATCCTCAACCCCCAAGGTATCCCTTATAGGTTCAATCAAAATTGGACGTTTTTAGGATTTAATATTAAGCTAGGTCAAAAAGCAAACTTGTCCACTGGAATTCAAAAAAACACCATTTCTAGAGGCAATAACCGCTATTTGATGAATCGTTTTTTAAATTCTACCCTGAGATACACCTTCTAACTCACTAAAATGCAAAGAGCTAGATCATTTTATTGAGAAGATTCGCTATCTTAACCTAAAATTTAAGGTATGATACGTTACGTTTTCATTGCACTTTTGTATGGTGTGATCTCCTATGGGCAAACCTCAACTTCTGCCCCTTTTTTTAGAGCCCCTGATAACCTAAAACTTGTCAGTGCCGACCTTCACATTCATACGGTTTTTTCTGATGGCTCAGTTTGGCCAAACATTAGGGTTGAAGAAGCCAGACGGGAAGGACTTGATTTAATATCGCTCACAGAACATTTAGAATATCAACCCCATGAAGAAGACATTCCACATCCCAACCGAAACCGATCCTATGAAATTGCCCTCAACAGTTTGCGAGAGGGAGAAAAGCTGCAAGTGATCCACGGCTCAGAAATTACACGTTCTATGCCTCCCGGACACATCAATGCGGTGTTCATTACAGATGCCAATGCTCTTCTTTTTCCGAATGATTCCCTAGCGGGTATACAAGCCGCTAATGCCCAAAAGGCATTTGTGTTTTGGAATCACCCCAATTGGGACGCCCACCGAAGCAATGGAATAGCACGGCTAGAACCCTTTCATGAGTATTTGATTAAAAACAAACTACTTCACGGCATAGAAGTGGTAAATGAAACAACGTTTTCTGAAGAAGCTTTTCAGATTGCTTTAGATCACGACTTAACCCTAATCGGCACGTCAGATATCCACGGTCTAACCACTTGGAACCACAATATTCCCCAAGGTGGGCACCGCCCCATGACCTTTGTGCTTTCTGAAAGTACCCAGCCCAATGCCATAAAGCAAGCTCTTTTTGAGGGTAAAACAGTTATTTGGTTTGAAAATCTCTTGATTGGGAAACGGGCTCATATAGAAGCTGTTATAAAAGCCAATGTTCAAGTTGAAAAAGCCTATTATAAAAAAGACAAAGAAATTTTAATGGTGACTTTAACCAACACAAGTGCACTTCCAATGGAATTGCAGTATAAAGGTGCCTACAGCCTCCATTTTAATAGTGACTGGGTTCATTTGCCGGCCTATTCATCAAAAGAAATTGCAATAAAAACAGTAGAAAAACGCAAGCGTGTAGATCTTCCGTTTGAAATTTTAAATGCCGTTATAGGACCCAAAAAGCACCCACAAATTAGTTGGCAAGTTGCTCCATAGGGGGTTTTATGAAAAGAAAGAACCGAAATGAAAAAAGAAAACTGGCACCCATTGCCCAACTGTTTAACCATTGCAAAAAGCAAGATTGAAGGTTTGGGGGTTTTTGCTACCCAATCCATCCCCCCTAATTTTGATTTGGGCATTTCGCATATTTTTCATCCCGGATTTCCAGATCACTATATCCGTACCCCCTTGGGAGGATTTATAAACCATCACGAAATGCCAAGTTGCAAAGCGGTGTTTAAAGAAGTTGATGAAGAGGTGGGCGAGTTGAAACACATTCGCATTGTTACCCAAAAAGAAATTCAAGCGGGAGAAGAGATCACGGTTAAATATGTGATTAACAAATTGGATGATCCCAAATGGGAGCTTGAATATGAAGCTACTCAGTAGCTTAGGATCTTTTATAGTAGCCTATATACCAAAGAAGGAACCCACATGCATATTGCAGTGAACGCCCATAAATTGAATTCCTTTTCATGCCCCAAATAAAGTGTTTCTTCTGCATGAGGGTGTTACCACAAGATTAGCAAAAAATGAAATTATTTTAATTTTTAACCACTTTTCAAATCAAAATAGTGCTTAAAACCTATGGATTTTGATTAATAATATCTTAATTTTGTCAAACAATTCTTCTATGATGAATTGGTTTATGGTTATTGCCTCCGGGAGTAATTCCTGGAGGCTTTTTTCATTCTAATGCAAAAGCAACATAGGCATCTCCCGAAGAGGTATTGAGTTTTCCGCCTCCACAAGCAATGATTAAATAGGAACGCCCCTTGTGTTGAATCAGACTTGGGGTTGCAAAACCAGAAAAGGGTAAATCGGCTTCCCATAGCAGCGCTCCATTGTTCTTGTCAAAAGCTCTCATTTTTTGATCTGCAGTGGCCGCAATAAACACAAGTCCCGATTGGGTCACCAGTGGACCGCCATAATTTTCAGTTCCGGTCACCACATTATGGGCCTCCCCTAATGGCGTATTGCCTAAAGGAACTTTCCAAGCTATTTTTCCAGTTTTTAAATTGAGGGCGGTTAGGGTACCCCAGGGAGGACTTATGGCCGGATAGCCCTCTTGGGTTAAAAATTTGTGGTAGCCTGTAGATTGATAGCCTTGAGATTCTAGATTCAAATCTGTAGCTATTTTGCTATCGGAATTTAAGGCTAAAAGATAGTTGGTTAAACGCAAAATGACTTGCTCATCCAAATGGGAAAAACCAGGCATCATTCGTCTTCCACCTTTTATCACAGCAGCTATTTCTTGGGAACTAAGTCTCTTTTTAAGTTGAAGTAGTGAGGGAACCGTTTCACTTCCCCTAAAGTTTTTGCCATGACAATTCATGCAATTGATGGCATAAAGTTGCTCAGGATTTTGAGCTGTTTTTGTATTGATCATGGGCACCATAGTCAACACCCAAGGCATTTCATTTGTATTAATATAGAGCCATTGCTTATGCGGATCAAGCGCTGGCCCACCCCATTCAGCTCCACCATCATAACCCGGAAAAATGAGGGTGCCTTCTTGGGAGGGTGGTGCAAAAATATGCTCCTTTCGATAGCTTCTAAATTTAGATAATAAAACCTCTTTTTCTGCGTCGCTAACATATGGATTGAGATCTTTTTCGGTGAATTGCTGTCGAGAAAAGGGGCTAAAGAAAGAGGGAATGGGCTGGGTGGGTGATAAGCGTTCTCCCGATAGAGGAGATGATGGAGGCACTGCTTCTTCGCGAATTTCATAGAGGGGTTCTCCCGTAATTCTATTGAGCAAAAAAAGGAATCCCGATTTCGTTATTTGGGCCAAAGCGGGAATTTTTTCTCCCTCCATGTCATAGTCAAAAAGAACAGGTGGTGCAGGAAGGTCTCTGTCCCAAACATCGTGATGCACGGTTTGATAGTGCCACAATAATTTTCCCGATTGAGCATTGAGGGCCACAATTGAATTGGCAAAGAGATTATCGCCCCAGCGGTTGGCCCCATAAAAATCATAACTAGCAGAACCTGTAGGTGCATACAAAATGCCTCTTTTTTCATCTAAACTAAAACCTGACCAAACATTGGCGCCTCCTGCCCATTTCCATGCATCAGGATTTTCCCAACTTTCATATCCTGTTTCGCCCGGTTGGGGAATGGTATTAAAATTCCAAACTAGAGCCCCTGTTTCAGCATCAAAGGCACGTATGTTGCCTGGAGCAGCAGGGAGCGCTTCATTAACTCGTGTGCCCACAATGAGAAGGTTTTCATAAAGTACCGCCGGACTGGTGGCAGCGACATAGAGCTCTTTGGCTCGTTCGCCTAACCCTATGTGCAGATCGAGGATGCCTTGCTTGGCAAAAGGCTTATGTAGCCTTCCCGTAGTGGCATTGACAGCTAATAAATTAGAGCCTACACCATAAAATAAAATAGATTCACCCGAAGGATCTACATAATGTGTAATTCCCCTACTCACATTCATGGAAAAGGAAAAGTCTTGTTGCCCGCCTTCAAAAGCAATGGCAAATGGATCAAATGTCCATAGAGAATCTCCTGTTTCTACTTGAAGGGCAAAGAGTTTTAATTGAGGCGAAAGACCATAAAGCACAGAATCTAGCACTAGCGGATTGGTTTGGATTTGGGTTCCTTTCTTGCTGTCACCTGTGCGATATTCCCACACTTTTTTGAGTCGGTGTAGATTGCTTGGAGCAAGTTCTGTTTGCGCTACAAAATGTGTTTTGTCATGTGATCCACCATAAATGGGCCAGTCTGTTTTGCTACTTTCCTTTGTTGTGCAGCTAATGAGCAAGCTCAAGGGCATTCCTACATATAAGATAGATTTTAAGAGATGCTTTGTCATTGTTTCAACTATAGAATTGGCTTCAATTTCATGTATAGGCTTTGTAAATTTTTAGCAGATCAAACCAGAGTGAAAATCCATAGCCCAAGGGAACTTTAGAATCGGCGGTATCAATCCATTGGGCAATAGGAATTTCTCGAGAACGTTTAATAAAGAGCGGCTTACCATAATGTTTTAGGGCTCTAAAAAAGAGCTCCACATCAAAGAGCCATTGAGAAATAAAAGGTTTCTCAAAAAGAATAGGGACGAGTGAAGTTGCAAAAACCTTGGCTCCGCATTGGGTGTCATATACCGGAAGTGTGAGCATTTTAGAAATGAGCGTAGCAATGAAACGTCCAATTAAAAAGCGATACCACTTGCGTTGAATCACATTGTCAATTTTTTTTATTCGGGAACCAAAAACAAAAGTAATATCTGAGGTTATATATTGACTTAAGCGAAGACATTCTTGTGGGGTGACAGATAGGTCGGCATCGAGAAAACCTATTTTTTCAGGTTTTGCTTGAAGGGCTTCCAACATTCCGGTTCTAACGGCGGCAGCCTTTCCGCTATTGTGGGCATGCTCCAATACGCTAATATTAGTCCTGTTTTTTTGAGCCAATTGGGTTAGAAGTTCCAAAGTATTGTCAGAAGAACCATCGTCTACCAAAACAAATCCGCATTCGGGATGTGTTTTTATAAAGGCTTCCCACTTTTCAGCTTGAAAGCGCTTGGCTTCGTTATAGCAAGGCACCACAAGCAGCAGTTGTGTTCCCTTAACAATGGGTGTGTCTGCTTCCAACCCCATAGATTAATTGGCCGATAGGCCAGGTACATTTTCCGGAACACTTTCTTGCCAAGATTTAACACCAAATTTTTTAGGGTTAGGATATAGCTCATCTAAGCTATCGGCTTCATAAACACGGCCATTTTTGATGACATAGCGCAGGCTATTAGTGTTGCGAATTTGATCTAGTGGATTTTTATCCAGCACGAGAAGATCTGCTAATTTTCCGGGAGTAATACTTCCTAAATCTTTAGCCAATCCAATGGCATCTGCACCCAAAAGGGTGGCCACTTTAAGGGCATTGTGATTCGAAATACCCCCTGATTGCATGCTCCATAATTCCCAATGATAGCCAAGGCCTTGTAGTTGGCCGTGTGACCCTACTCCGGCAATTCCACCAGCTTCCACAAGGTCTTTAACAAATACGGCATGATCGTCAAAAACATGTTCTTCTTTCATAAACCATCCCGCGTTTCTTCTTCTCGATTTAGCGTCTAATTCCGATTTTGGTGTAAATCGATTGAGCTTGGGGTCATATTGAACATTTTCAGTTGCATAATAATAGTTTTCTGCCCAAGGGCCCCCATAAGAAACTAATAGTGTGGGCGTATAGGCTGTTTGTGATTGAGCCACAAATGAAATAAAGTCATCATAAAGCGGATAGACTGGAAAACTGTGTTCATGACCTGGGTATCCGTCTATGATTTGGGTGAGGTTTAATTTAAAATCCAACCCTCCTTCTGTGGTAGGCATCAATTTTTGCTCTTTGGCTGCCTGAATGATCCATTGCCGGTGTTTTCTGTTTCCGGTCAAATACATTTTGATGGTCTTGGTGTTATAATATTCCGAATATTGTTTTAAGACATTTCGGGCGTGTTCAAGACTTTTTATGTTATAGCCCCAATAACCCACTCCCGGTCCAGTAGAATAGACTCTAGGACCAATCAAATTACCTGCTTTGACTCTATCGGCATAGGTGAGCACATCGGTTGTTCCGGTTTGCGGATCGCGCGTGGTGGTAACTCCATAAGCTAAATTGGCAGCATACATCCAATTTTCGTTTTTGTGTAAATCCCAAGAAGGCCACATATGAGCATGCGTGTCTACAAATCCGGGTAGGATATATTTTCCACTCACGTCAATGCGATGCACATTGGGCGACACCTCCATGGAAGCTAAGGGCCCTACTGCTTTAATCCGATTGTTTTCGATTAAAACGGCTCCCTTTTCAATAATTTCATCTCCTTCCATGGTGATGAGGGTTGCGTTGGTTAACAAATAAGTGGCCTTGGGAATATCCCTCTTGGCGGCCACTCGAACACGAAATTCATTGGGACTATAGGCAGGCCCATCCTCTTCTTTTTCTTCCTCTTCTTCTTCCCCATTTTCTTCTTTCCTTTCGGCAGCCTTTTTCTCGGCTAGAGCGGTAGCAATGTTGTAGGCAAAAAAGGCATTGCCAATTGACCAATAGACCGTATTGCCGTCTTGGCTCCAACTGGGAAACTGTCCTCCAATTTCAGTTAGTTTTAGAGCTGGAAAAGCAGCAGCCTCGGGGTCGCTCACATTGATTAAGGTAGGTTCAGCCCCAATATAGGGCACCGTAACCACATAAATATCATTATTGATTTGAGCTAAAGCATAGGTTCCTTTTGGCGCTTTTAAAATGATGCTTGCTTGAGAAGGTTTTTTTTCGGGAGCAGAAGGAGCATCAGAAAGAAGATGTTGGTCATTGTAGGCAGATCCATACACTGTTATCCCTTCTACCTTAACATATTGTTTGAGGTCTGTGCCATCCCAACGAATGGAAACAAGGCCTTTCTCGGCATGATTTAAATAAATTCTATTTTCATTGTGTACAAAATGGGGTTGTGAAAGATGATGTGCTTTAGAAATAAAATGAGAGGCTCCTCCTTTTAGACCATCTATCCACACCAAGTCTGTTTTGCTCATAAAAGCACGTGGGCCACTGGCATTTTGAAATTGCTGGCGGGCTCCTTCAAAAACGGCAATTCTATTAGAATCATGCCAAGCCGGATTGGAATAGACAGCCGCTTTTGTTGTGAGTTTGATGGGTTTTCCTTTGCCGTCTGCCCGCACCTTATAGAGGTGTCCGGCAGCATTTTTATCCCAAGTAACAAAAGCAATTTCTTTACTGTTAGGACTCCAGGTAGGCTGTGCTTCTACATGATTGAAAGAGGTGAGTCTTTGATGCGTTTTAGTTTTTAAATCCATCACATAAAGGCGGTCTAAGGCCGTAAACGCCATAGCAGTGCCATCGGGAGAAATTTTGGGGTCTCTAATCTGAGTTACGTCAAAGGTGGCACTGTCTTCAATGGGATAGTCAAATTTGAGTTGTGGCCCTAACACCAAGGTTTCTTCGACTTCAAAAGGAATATTTTGAGCGGGGCCACCGTTAATGGGAATACGATATATTTTTCCACCATAGGTAGTCAAAATGGTTTGACTATCTGGAGTGAACGACATGGCAGGCAAAACTCCTAAAGGGGCAATCGATTCTTGTTCGTCTCGCTGCACGGGGTAGGCTAACCACTTTTCATCTTGAGTGGCTAAATTGCGGGCAATTAAGCCTGTTTTGTCATTATAACGAGTGCCATAAACTAACCATTTTCCATCTGGCGAAAGGGTGGGGGTGAAAGCTGATCCATAGCGAGAAGTCATAGGGCTGGAGGTGCCATCTTCTCGGTCGTAAACAGCCAACTGATATTGCGGAAACTGAGCGTTATATTGCCAAGCACTTGTTCGTTTAGCATACCAAATGTAGCGTCCATCTGGGCTAAATTCGGGTTCAACTGCTTTGAGACTTTCTGGCTCTTTAAGTAGTTGTTTTCCTCCACCCCCTTCTTTGTGATAGAGGTGCAGTTTTAAATTACGGGTACCCTTGCTTACCACAATATAGTTGCCATCGGGAGACCATTGGGCCGATTGTATTTTGAAAGTATCTCCTTTGGTGACTTGAACAGTGTCTTTGTTTTCTCGGTCAATATACCACACATTATTGCCACCGCTCCGGTCTGAGAGAAACAAAATCGATTTACCATCTGGTGCATATTTGGGTTGAGAATCGAACGCTAAACCCGCGGTAATTCGAGTGGCTTTTCCTCCCCCTATGGGCATTTCATAAAGATCACCCAATAAATCAAAGGCAATGGTTTGCCCATCTGGGCTTACATCTAAAGACATCCATGTGCCGCGATTGGTTTTAATATCAATTTTTCGTTCGGCAACCAGGGGTAGCTTTTTTTCTTTTAGGGTGTCTTTTTTCTGAGTGAGAGAATCAGTCTGGGCTCCTAGAGAAGTTATTCCGCAAAGGCATAGCATGACGAAGAGCTTTTGAGCAAACGTATCAAATCCCTTTTTTTGGGTGTAAAACATTTCTATTGATTTAAATTATAATTCCATAGTTGCCTTTTTTTGTCCTTCGTCAAAGGGCTCTTGGCTTTCAAAATGGTCTTTTATTTTTTCTAAAAAGAGTAACTCGGCGTAAAACTGCCAGTCAAAGTTAAGGGTTTGATTGGCCGGATGTCGGTGATGATCCTGATCTAAGATATAGTCGTCGGGTTTATTTAAAATGCGGGTTTGACTATATACTGCTTCTAGTTCTTCACGAAGGTTTTCAAATTTTGCCTCTTGCTTTAAAATTTTGTCTAGGGCAACTTGCACTTCTGTTTCGGAAGAGGCATTGTCATATTGTTCCAACAACAAGAGGGTTTCAAAAGAAAAATGAGTGAGCTTAGACACTTGTTGATAAACCTCTATCATATATTGGTTTTTTGCCCCTCCCTTGAGCAAACGTTCCATTTTTTGGTTGTGTCCCTCGTTTAGTGCAACATATTTTTTAGCGGAGGCTAATCTTTTGGCATAACGAGTGGACCATTCGCCTTTTTGATTGGCTTCGGGCAAGGCAATGAGAAGTTCATCTTTGGGTTGCTCACTTTTTTTGAGGGAATTGCGATGTGCTTTGTCTACCACAAGTGCATTGACCCAAGCCCCAACAGGTCCTTCTAGAGAATCAATGAAGGCATGACTTTCAGCAGCCCATTCGGAACCAAAAGTGCGGTGTCTAAAGGCTTTTTTATAGTCTTCTTTATTTCTTTTTTCACCTGTCCAAGTGTATTCGGCAAAAGCACCTATTCCTCTTTTGTAGAGTTCAAAATGTGGAGAATCATCATCCCAAAGGGTTAACAATAAGCCCTTTAATTTTCCATCAATAGATTTTTCGGCAAAGGTTTTAATGTTATCAATATTACTTTCTCTAAGGGGCATGAGTGTCCAACGGGTTTGCCCTGCTGTAGCTCCCATCACTTGAAGCCCATTTTTAATGAACCATTCCATCGCTTTTTGATTGCCATAGGTTTCGGGGGTGTGATAGTTCCACCGCATATAAATACAATTTTTAGGAAACTTTTCTAAAAAGGCATTGAGTTTGGGCTCATTAGCTGCCCAAATAGAATCTACAGCAGCTTCAGAGATAGTGGTGTTGTAGATGGGACTCATAAGATTGGCTTGTTTTAGGGGCATGTCATCCCAAAAAATAGGGGTGCGTCCGTGTTCTTGGGCATAATCTGATACTTTATTGAGCCAATAGAGTTGGAGTTCTAAGGCAGATTGACCACTGTTTCTTCCCGTTGTTTCCACTTCATCACCACCCACATGAAGATATTCGCCATGGGGAGTAATGGCAAGGGCTTCGTCATAGAGATCAAACTGTAGCTCATAGGTTTTAGGATCTAAGGGATTAAAAGCCCAATCGCTTTCTGGATCATCCCTTAAGTCAAAGTTTTTAGGGTGTTTTAAAATGAAAGAAGCGTGACCCAAACCTTGCACCAAGGGGCTAATGCTAATATGACGATCATGAGCATAATTACTAATGGCCAACCATTGATCGGCCGAAAAGGCATCGGCTGAACCTACTTCAGGATGGGTTTTATATTGTAATTTGTCTTCAATTTCTAAAATCACGCCATTGATTTTTTGACGGGCCATTTCGTCAATTAAAGCATAATAATAGGCTTCTTGATCGAGGTGGTGTTTAACGTCCCAGTGAACGCTTCTATAGGCTAGTTGCGGAAAATCTTTAATTTCAGCCAAGGGCAAGGACACCCCTTGTAAAGTGGCATCTTCTATTAGTTGATCTAGGGTCATAAAGCCATAAAAAAGCCCTGCGGCATCTTTGGCTTCAATCGAAATTTTTTGATCCGTAATATCCAAGAAATAGCCTTGGGCAGGCAAATCTAAGTCCTCATTGATTTGATAGGAAATTTGGGCTTGGGCTTCTGATGAACTCGTTTTTAGGTTTTGCGTGTAGTCCATAAGAATGGGCAAAGCATCTTCTGTTGGGCTAAAGGCATATTTTAGATCTTCAGGAGCTAAAGACGAATAGCGTTCCTGTATGTTACTTTCTTGTGGACTGGGTAAGAGTAAGAAGGTAGCTTTTTTATTGTTTTCACAAGAGAGGAGCATCAATGCTACCCCCAACACATAAAATGATATAGATTTTATCATAGTTTCTTTATTTTAATGTTTCTAAAGGCCAAAGAGCTGCCGTGATCTTGCAAGCCTATATAGCCCGTTTTAAATTTTCCATAATCAGTATTCAACTTCCATTTACCAGAATTTTTTTTAGCCTGCCATTCTTCAGACCAGGGTTCAAATTCCAATACTTTTTTTCCATTCAACCAATGTTCCACTTTTTGAGGAGTAAAAACAATTTTAGAACTGTTCCAGTTTCCGGTGGGATAGAGTATTTTTTGAGCGGGATCAGCCTCGTGCATGGCATAGTCTGCGGCTGTTTGCTGCAAGGGTTTTAATTCATGAGGATTTTCAGTATAGCCCAAACTCAGGTTATAGGCCGTAATATCATCATATTTTGTGTAATTTTCATCGTCTATAATTTGATATTCTGGTGCCACAACAGGAATGCCATCATAGCCTTCTTTAACATGATAGAAAATGCCGCTGTTG
Source organism: uncultured Flavobacteriaceae bacterium (assembly GCA_964386915.1). Classification (GTDB taxonomy): domain Bacteria; phylum Bacteroidota; class Bacteroidia; order Flavobacteriales; family Flavobacteriaceae; genus JADHMP01. Next base: position 21,154 of record CAYLUQ010000014.1, read on the forward strand.
CCCCCGGGAGGAATTTTCCATTCTAAATACAATTCAAAATTGTCAAATTCTTCGGCAGCATAAATGAGGTCTCTACTGCCTTTGTAATCGTATTGGTCTTCTGTGATCTTTTCTGAAACAAAGGTGAGGGTATTGTCTTCAATGCCCCAACCGGGAGGGAGCGAGTCACCATTGTAGGCGCGCCACCCAGCTGTTGAAGTACCGTCAAAAAGAACAATCCAATCATTTGATTTGGTGTTGGGTTTTTCTTGGCAAGCAGCAAGAATTAAGAGAAGAGAAAGCGCATAATTTTTCATAGGGAAGTGGTATTAAAGGAGGAAGCAGGAAGCCCCTCATGATTAAAAAGGGTAGCGTCAAAATAATTTTTCCAGCCATAACGAACATCTTTGGGTTGTTTGACTCTGGGGTGCGACACCACCACATGGTTATCTACAATTTTGGCATTGGCCGGATAGAAAGTGCCCTCCGTTCCTGCAATTTCAAATCCGTTTAGAGATCCTTTTTGCAGAAGACCCTCTTGGGCATAGTCAAAATAGACTTCTATAGTGTTTTTGTTGATTTTGTGATTTTTATAGAGCGGTCCGCTGGGGATTATGCTTTGTTGTCCATATTCGTTCGCAAAGGCAAAACGGGCTAGCCGCGCTCCTACATCTTGTTTGTTGGCCGGATGAATATCGCCTTCTTCACCAATGTCTAGCGTTACGACCATACCCGTTTGAGGAACTGCTAGGCTTTTTCTTTGCGCATCTCGAAGGGCTTGAGATTGCTGTTGGGGGCTGTATTTATAGGGTGCAATTTGAACAAAATAAAAAGGGAATTTTGAGTCCCACTGGCGGCGCCAATCCACAATCATGCTCGAAAATAATTCTTCATAGTCCTGAAAATTATTCACATTGCTTTCTCCTTGATACCATAAAGCTCCTTTAATTGCATAGGGAACAAGAGGTTGCAGCATTTTTTCATTCAAAATGCCAAAGGCATTGGGGTTGTTGAGCGTAATGCCATAACTCAACATTTTATCTAAATAGCCTTCGTTTTGAAGAAGTTCTGCATTGCTGTAATTGTGTTGATAGAAATAGCCATTTATATAAAAAGCCTGTTGTTTAAAATGCCAAACGCCTTCTTCAATAGAGTGTGTTTTGCCCTCATGTGCTATAAAAATATTGCCACTAAAACCACCCCCACCTCTTAGATCGATTACGCGCACTGCAAGGGTGTTTTCACCCTCTCGTAAAAGGGCTCTTGGAATCACATATCGAATTTCGCTACAACAAGACCACGATTGACCTAATAGAACACCGTTGAGATACGTCTGGCTCCAATCGTCTATTCCGCCTTCAAACACGAGCTCATAAGAACCGCTTTCAGCTAGAGATAAATCAAATTTTTTACGATACCAAACAACGCCATCATCTCCCCATTTGTTGTTGTTAAACAAAGACTCAAAAGGTAAAATCATTTTATTTGAAGGAATGTCCTCCGTGTTTTTTAATTGGATGCCTGTCCAATCATCAGTATTAAGGGTAATGTTTTCGAAGCCTTTATCGTTAAAGGATAAGTTTTGTAAAGCTAAGCTGTCATTGGGTTGTGGTGCTTTTTGAGCTTTATGTTCTAGAAAGCCCTCGTTGAGTTGGCGAATAGAGTCATTGTATTTAAGTTGTGTGGCTTTCAGATTTTCATACCCACCAACGGCTAACAATTCTTTTACGGCCTCTTTCGTCATGCTGTGTTTGGCGAGTTCCTCTAAGCGCATCCAAGCCTCTACACGAGTGCCTCCCCAACTCGTGTTTAAAATGCCTACCGGAACACCCAATTTTTCATATAATTCTCGGGCAAAGAAATAGCCTACTGCACTAAAACTTTTGATGGTAGTTGGGTGCGCCACTTGCCATTTTGCATCTTTCAATTTTGTGCCGGTTAAATCACGTGGCACAGAAAACATCCTTATGGAGTTGAAGTCTGCATTGGCAATTTCTTCCTCTTGATTGTTTATTCTTTGGCCCAAAGTCCATTGCATGTTAGACTGCCCTGAGGCAAGCCAAACTTCACCAATCAGCACATCTTGCAAGATTAAGCTTTGAGCACCAGTTTCAATTTCTATAGTATAGGGTCCTCCAAAGGAAGGGGTTTCTAGTCGTGCAAGCCACTCTCCGTTGGCATCAACCTCTGCCGATGAGGTGGCTCCCCATGTCGCTTTTATCTTGATTAGGGCTCCCGGTTGCCCTTTGCCCCAAATGGGCACTGTGGCCTCTTGTTGCAAAACCATATGGTCTGAAAAAAGGGGAGCCAGGGTGGCAGGTGTTGGCGGAGAACAACTCCAAAAAAGCATCATTGTGCTTAAATAAAACATCCAAGATTTAAATGATAGCATACCGATTTATTAAATAATGTAGTTAAAGCTAATCAAAATTTAATTAATGGAGGCAAGCTTGAAATTAAGCTTAAGGACTAAAAAATTCCTCTTCGGAAATCACCGTAAAGTTTCCTTCCATAGAGGCGTCATAAAAAAACGTGAAGGTGTGTTTTTCACCAAAATTGACCACCGTTTTTTGTTTGTCTTCATAGAAAAACTCTTTGGATTTATATTGCACATAAATACGTTCAATGGGAAGGTTTTCAAATAAATATTTTTCGTTGTTACGAATGTAGATATGTGAAATATATTTTTTGTATTGATCTCGAATGCACACAATGATATCGTGGTCAACGGTGTTAATTACTAAAAGGGAGGCATTGGAATTTTCATTGACCACATCTGGCGGAAACCTATGAGCAAAGGTTTTGTCTCCAGTTTGTCCTCTTTGTGCTGCAAGTTGAAAAGGCACAATTAGAAGTATGAAATAGAAAAATGTTTTCATGGCGGGCTTCTTTAAGTTCACTTCTAAAAGTACAAAAAAATTGATTAGACAATTGCTTTTTTATAGGTTCAGCCAGTAGGTCATTTTAAGGTTAATGCTTCTATAGCGCGGTTGCAATTCTGGCAGGGTATAGTAGTTGTTGTTGTAGACAATATAAAGATCAGACAAAGGGGCAAAACGCCATTGCAAACGGGAATTAAACCCTAAGTTTTCAGATTGCGAACTAAATTGAATGAGGGTTGACCAAAAAAGATTTTTACTAAAAGTAAAATCAAATTTTGGACCCACTAACCACAGTTTAGTGGTGGGTTGATTGGGGAGTTGGGTGATGTGATCATAATTTAATTTTAAAGTGGTGACTAAGCGCGGTTGAAGTCGCAAACTCACATTGTTGGTCACAGAATATTTTAGACCACCATAAAATTGACCATAGCTTTGGGTGCTTAGAAAAGTGAGCTTTCGTTTTCGGTCCGATTGAAAGGAAAGTTCCACGTTGTTGGAATAATAATAAGCTTCTCCTTGCAATGGGCTTTCAGGATTTATGCCAGTAGGGTCAAAATCGGCATTTAAAAACTCGTTTCGGTCAAAATAGGAGAGTCCTAAAACGGTTTGATTATTAAAATTTATTTCGAAAGTGGTGCGCAAGGTGCGTTCTAAGAGTTTGTTGTTGAGATCGGGCTTGGTCCACAACCAAATATTTTGGCGTAGTTCATAAAAATTAACACGACCCTTTTTGGGGTAAAAGAAATGGGCATATTCCGGCACTGTTTTAATAACACCCTTTCGCCTGAGTAAGCCAAGATCTATTCTAAAGTCGTCTCCTAAATAATCTACCTCAAAGCCAATTCGGTTTCTTCTCGTTTCACGTTCAAGGGCAAAACCACTGCTGAGGTTGTCATTTCCTTGTTGTGGGCTTTGGGAATAATAAAAAAAATAGCGTCCCTTCCAGAGGTTGTCCATGGTGTTCAAATCATATTCGAGTCCAGCTAATCGGTTAAAACGATCTTTTTCTTCTAAAAAGGAATAGCTTTTGGTAGCCTCTCTATTAATGAACAAGAGTTTGAGCCTAGACCGACTAAACACATTTTTTTGAAGAGACAAAACCGTGTTGTTTTGAGAAGCAATTTCATTAACTAAATCTTCGTCTGTGAGCATGTTGAGAAAGCCAATGCGCCAATTGTTATTGAGTTTTCCACTCAAGCGGGCGCCGGCAATAATTCTATTTTCGATAGTATTGCCATCTTTGTCTCGGGCTACCCCTATCCGTCGGGTTAAAAAAGGAGTCACCATTCTAGCTGCTCCAAAATTGGAAAACAAGTCGCTGTTTTGAAGAAAAAACTGCCTTTTTTCAGGCACTACAATTTCAAATTGAGTGAGGTTAATAATTTCATCGTCAACTTCTACCTGAGAAAAATCTGGATTGAGGGTTAAATCGAGATTGAGTCCATTTCCAATAGGCACTTTAACATCTCCTCCAGTGGTAATTCTTTCTGTTTGGAGTTCTGCGGGAAATTGTTTTTCAGATCGGGTGTTCACATAGGGTATAATTGACAAAGGGGTGTTAGACTTACCCAGGGGTCTATCAAACTGAAGGGTGCCCATAAAGGCTAAATTAAAGTCTTTATATACTTGCGGAATATAGGCCCAAGAGGTGCGAACACCTAATTGGGTGTCAAAACGGAAAAAGTTAAAGCGCCAGGAGGTGCTGTTTTCCGGAAAATTAAGAGATGCTAACGGAATGCGCATTTCAATGATGAAATAGCCCTCATATGTTTCCCCTTCTACATCAAATTTAACATCCCAATCGCGATTAATGTCGCTGCGCGCATCCCCAACCCCTCCGTTCGAAATAAGGAGATCACTTTTCACGCCAAATGGATTGGAACCAAACATATAGGCGGTGTTACCATCACTATAGGTGTCTATAGTAAAGTTAATTTTATCGGAGGCTGCTCCACTAAAATCTCTGCGTAATGAGGGGGTAATGTATTGGTCGGAGCTGCTGTAGGCCTTGCATAGCAGATATAAATTTTGCTCATCAAAAAGCATTTTTAGAGTGGTGGGATGTTCAATATTGGTGGAATTGATAGGAAAATGTTGCCAACCAATTGTAGCTTCTTGGGCAGTGGCCCAAGCCACCTCTAGTTCTTTTCCGTCAATGGTGATGGGCTCCTCAATATGTTGCACCAAAAGTGTGGGTTTTTCTTCCTGGGCACTTAACCAAAAGCTAGCCCCTAGTAGAAGAAAAAAAAGCTTCCCCCAAGCTAAAAAGCACCTCCAAACGGGCAATATCGTTAACGTTAACGAAAATTGGACGTTAGATTGGGATAAGGAATGTAATGGCAGATGATGATTCAATCCGACAAAATTTTTGATATGCTATCGAAGGTAAACATTTAAAGTTTACACCGTGCAAGTTTAAGACACAAAAAATCCCCCAGAAAGGAGGATTTTTTGTTTTGAGTATTGCTGAACTAAAATCAAACAATGGCTTTTCCACCTCTGACCTTGGTGCTAATTCGAATAGCATCTTCTACCGGATAGATGAAGATTTTGCCATCTCCAACATTTCCTTCAGAGGCATTATCCAAAATAACATCAACACATTTTTCCAAATTTTCATCACTAATCACACAAATGATCATAATGCGGTTTTGTAAAATAAGCGATTGTTCTGTTCCTCTATAGCGTTCGGAATAGCTTTTTTGAAGGCCAGTACCCTTAACAGGGATTGCTGTTAAACAGGGGATTTCAGCCTGTTTAAGTCCTTTTTGTACAGCTTTTAATTTGGAGGGTCTTATAATTGCTTCTACTCGTTTCATGACTAAAAAAAGTTAGGTTATAAATGGAAATATTTATTCAAAGGTGGTATAGGATTCTACACCAAAGCTAACAGCATCAATGCCGGCGGTTTCTTCTGCACGAGAAACACGAACGCCTATTGTTTTCTTAAGGAGTGTCATCAATAAATAGGTGATACTAAAAGAAAAAGTAACAATGGTTACAATGCCAATGAGTTGGGTGATCAAAAGCGAAGCATCGCCCCCTTTAAAGAGTCCTCCTTCTGTGGCAAATAGGCCAACAGCCAAAGTCCCAAAAAAGCCATTCACCCCATGCACGGCAATAGCTCCTACGGGGTCATCAATTTTTAGGCGATCAACAAAAATTACGGCCACATCAACCAAGACACCGGCAACCAGCCCTATGATGATGGCCGATTGAGAATCGACCACGTTGCAACCGGCTGTGATAGCAACTAGTCCAGCTAATACGCCGTTGATGGTCATGGTTATATCAATTTGGCCATAGCGAAAATAGGTATATACCATAGTGGCAATAGCTCCTGCTGCTGAAGCTAAAAAGGTGTTGGTGACTACTGTTCCAATGAGTTCCCAGTTGCCCACTGCTCCAAGGGTGGAGCCAGGATTAAAACCAAACCATCCAAACCAAAGAATAAACCCTCCAACGGCAGCTAAAGGAAGGTTGTGCCCTGGAATGGGATTGGCCTCTCCGTCTTCATTATATTTTCCTATGCGAGGGCCTAAAACAATGGCAGCGGCTAAAGCGGCAAAGCCTCCCATGCCGTGAACAGCAGCCGAACCGGCAAAATCGTTAAACCCTCTGGCTGCTAACCAACCGTTAGGGTTCCACACCCAATTGGCTACAACGGGATAGAGCACGGCACAAAAACAAATTACAAAAAGCGCATAGGCCCAAACTTTCATACGTTCTGCCACGGCTCCCGAAACGATGGAGATGGCGGCAATGGCAAATCCTAATTGAATGAACCAAAAGAGATGATTGGAAATGCTTAACCCCAATCCTAAATCGTGTTCCATAATGCCGAAGTCTAGCGCAAACCATCCGTTGGAGGCCCCATAGGCAATTCCAAAACCAATGGCATAAAAGGCAATGCCTCCAAAGACAACATCAATAATTACCTTGGCAATGATACTCATTGCGTTTTTGGCTCTTACAAAGCCAGCTTCTAAAAGGGCAAAGCCCCCTTCCATTAAAAAAATAATGGCAGCACAAAGAGCAACCCAAACGGTGTTTATAGCTTCCGTAAGTTCTGGCGCAGCGGTTTGTGCTAATGTGTTTGCATCCATTTTTTGTTTGTTTTGTTAATTATAGTTGATAATTGGGAAAGTTAAAATCAGCAGATTTTTTTCCCGATCGGGCGCCAAAATAGAACAAAGGTTTAGCACCGACAAATGGCTGGGTCTTTCATTTTTGAGACTTGTCAAATTCTTAAAATGAGCGATTAAAATTATGACTTGCTAAAAAATGCGCGACTTTTTATGAAAATTATCCAATCTCAACAGGAAGATAGGAAGTGTTGGTTTAGGCTCTTTTTTTAACAACCAAAAAATTGGCAAAGGCACCTAACCCCAATCCAATAAAAAGGGCTAAATCTAAACGAAAACCAAAATATTGCTGGGGTATAAGATTGAGTTGGGAGAGAATAAACACCAAAAGCCCAAACGCTGAGCAATAGATCATAAAATTGCCAACAGCTTTTTTGCTAAACAACCCTAAGATGATGAGGGGCCCCATTAGGGCGGTTCCCGAAAAACTCAATCGAGCCAAAAGCACGAGTTGATCGGAGCTGAAAATGGAGAAGAATAGGGCTGCAAGGGCAAAGAAAATGATTGTGAAACGCACCGGTTTAAGATTGTTTCGATCTTTGAGGTTGAGGATACCCCTAATTTCATTTCCAAGGGCAAAAAGTTGAGAATCTGAAGTGGACATAGCCGCGGCAAAAAGGCCAATAATGGTTAAAGCAGCAATAGGGTTAGGCTGTTCTTCAAGCAATACTTTATTGAGAAAGGTGGCCGTATCGGCGGTTTGAAAATAAATAGCTCCATAGAGTCCAATAATAATGGTAGGCAAAATAACCAAAACCGCAAAGGTGCCCACAGCCACAGCCATTCTTCGAAGGGCAGCAAAATCTTTCATAATGACCAATCGAGTTGAAAGTTGCGGTTGGGTGATGGGAATCATGGCAATGGCAATGCAAGAGGCAATTAAAAATTGAGGGGTAAGTAGTCCTTTAGGGCCCGGGGTAGAAAGTAAATTTTTTTGGGTACTAGCCGTTTTTTCAAATAAGGCTTCCCAGCCCCCCACATGGTCTAAACAAGAAAAGGCAATGAACCAAACCACTAAAAGAAGAAGAGTGCCTTGCATAAAATCAGCATAAATTATGGCTTTTAGTCCTCCTAGTTCGGAATAGATAAGCATAAATAAAACAATGAGTAGCGCCCAACCCCAGACTGGTAGCAACGAAGGAAAAGCCGCTACTAAAAAAATGGCAACCCCTCTAATTTGTATGGCAACATAGGGAATTAAAAACAGAAAAATGGTTGTGAAATAAAGATAGCCGGCCATTTTATTGCCATAGGCCTCTTGAAGCAAAGCAGACATACCGTTGTAGTTTCGTTGACCAATTCGCTGCCGTAAATAAAACCCGAAGCCCAAAACAATAAAAACCATAATGGCATCAGAAAAGGCTAAGAAAATCCAAGCTCCAACACCATGCGTTCTCGAAAAATCGGGCATGCCCATAAGGGTAAAGGTGCTAAAGAGGGTAGCAGCAAAGGTCATAAAACCGAGCACTAAACCAATCTTTGAGCCCCCCATCATAAAGTCATCTCCTGTGGCGATAGATTTTTTGGAGCGAAGGGACAAATAAATCAATACACCTGCATAAGCAATACCAATAAGCAATAACCAACTTGTCATAGTATGTCAGAAGAATTAGTGCGTTTGAGTTCTTGTTTTTTGGTAAAAACCAGTCCGCCAAGGGCTGTAAGCCCAATGATTAAGAGGGTTAGTAAGATAGATGTCCACAAGGCAAAGGGCATACCCAGCCAATAGGGTTCAACTTTATTGGGTTGAATTAGCCAAGGTGAAACGGAGGCAATTCCTAAAACAACAACCCCCAACACAATGAGACGCCACCAAAGGGTATATTGTTGCTGTTGTTTTTGTTTGTTCATCCTTTAAAGTTTTTGTTGTGTGAGTCCCCCATCCACTTGCACCACTTGTCCGGTGGCATAGGGTAAACTTCCTTCGGCCATAGCGAGTGCTACAACTCCAATATCTTCGGGTTTTCCCCATCTTTTTTGGAGGGTGAGTCCAGCTTCGATCAGACGATCATATTTTTCTACCACTCCGGCAGTCATATCGGTTTTGATAATGCCCGGTTGAATTTCGTAGACCGGAATATCAAATTCTGCCAAACGAACGGCCCACAATTTGGTAGTCATGGCAATACCCGCCTTTGAAATGCAATATTCTCCTCGGTTTACAGAAGGCACTGTTGCCGATACGGAAGAAACGTTGATTATGGTAGAAAGAAAACTGGGGTCGTTTTGTTTTTGTTTCACCATTAGGTTAGCAAAAATTTGAGTTAAGAAGTAGGGCCCCTTTAAATTGACTTCAAGCACTTGATCATAACTGCTTTCGGTGGCTTCCAAAATATCGTTTCGTTCTGGAGGGGCAATGCCGGCGTTGTTTACCAACACATTAAGATAGCCAAAAACAGCGGTTACTTTTTCTGCAATAGCCTGGCGGTCTTCTGCTCGCCCAATATTGCCTTGGCAATAGACGACCGGCCCTCCGAGTTGCTCTAATTCTTGGATTGTATTTTGCACCTCGTTTTCAGGGCGTGTGCCATTAATCACTACCGCATAGCCGGCTTTTAAGAAGCATTCGGCAATACCTCTTCCAATGCCCCTTGACCCTCCTGTTATGAAAACATTTTTTTGCATGTCTTAATCAATTGAAGGCAGTGTTACCCAGGTTTTTTTCGCCCAACTTTCTAGTCCCTTTTCAGCCAATTGCACCCCTTTAGCTCCTTCTTTTAAATTCCAAGGAAAAGGGCTGTCTGTTACGATGTGTTTTAGAAAAAGTTCCCATTGTGCTTTAAAAGCATTGTCAAAAACTTCTTGTTCAGGAAGTTTACTCCAACCTTCATAAAAATTAATTGGATTAGGTATGTCGGGATTCCAAACCGGTTTGGGTGTTGCATTATAGGATTGAATCCAGCAATCTCTCAGTCCGGCAACGGCAGAACCTTTAGTGCCATCCACTTGCAGGGTGAGCAAATCATCTCGACGCACTCGGGTGGTCCAAGAGGAGTTGAATTGCGCTACAATATTTCCCTCAAGTTCAAAGGTGGCATAGGCAGCATCATCGGCGGTGCATTTGTAGGGCTTTCCGTTTTCGTCTATGCGCTCACCAATATGGGTAGCTCCAAGGCAAAACACACCGTTAACTTTTCCAAAGAGTCCTTCTAAAACATATCGCCAATGGCAAAGCATATCTACAATAATACCGCCATCGTCTTCTTTTCTATAATTCCAGCTAGGCCGCTGAGCGGGAATACTATGTCCTTCAAACACCCAATAGCCAAAATCACCTTTAACAGATAATATATCTCCAAAAAAGTCATTTTCCATAAGGCGTTTAAGTTTTAGCATTCCTGGTAACCAGAGCTTGTCTTGCACCACTCCATTTTTTACTCCCGCTTTTTCACAAAGATGAAAGAGGTCTAAAGCTTCTTGTGTAGAGGTGGCTACGGGTTTTTCACAATAAACGTGTTTTCCTGCGGCAACTGCTTTTTTTATGGCTGCTGCTCTTCTGCCGGTGGTTTGAGCGTCAAAATAAACGCTGTATTTTGAATCAGCTAATACGGCATCAAGATCTGTAGTCCATTCAGAAATACCAGCTCTTTCGGCTAGCGCTTTAAGTTTATTTTCATTGCGTCCCACTAAAACCACCTCGGGTAGGATGCGTTCGGCACTGTTGAGCATAACACCCCCTTGTTGGATGATGGCCACTATAGAGCGCATTAAATGTTGATTGGTGCCCATGCGTCCGGTAACACCATTCATAATAATTCCTACTGTGTGTGTTTTCATTGTTCTAAATTAAGTATGTTTTTGATATGCGGTTTTAATTTTCTCTAAATAGTCCTTTTGATCAAGTTGCCAATAGTGGTCGGAAAAGATTTCGACTTCAATGGGCCCCTTAAAGCCCGCATCTTCTACCCATGACCGAATTTGAGGCACTGGAATGCAACCTTCTCCCATTAAACCTCTATCGGTTAAAAAATCGGTGGTGGGCACTTTCCAATCGCAAACATGAAAAGCTAAGAGGTTGTTGTGTTGGCCACAACGTTTAATTTCACTTTCTAAATGTTTATCCCACCAGAGGTGATAGACATCTACGGCCACTCCCACCCAATCAGATTGAATGGCTTCGGCCAAATCATTGGCTTGGCCTAGCGAAACTATTGCCGATTTATCTCCAGCATACATGGGGTGCAGAGGTTCAATGGCCAATTGAACACCAGCCTCTTTGGCACGGGGAATTAAAGCTTGAATTCCTTCTTCAATTTGGGCTCGAGATTGCGTGAGACTTTGTCTGCCGTCTGCACCACAAACCAAAACAACCATAGGCGCGCCAATGGCTTCGGCTTGGGCAATGGCGTTAAGGTTATCTTCCAAAGCCGCTTTGCGTTGTTCAGGCTCAATTGAGGGGAAAAAGCCTCCGCGGACAAGAGCACTCACCTTTAGTCCAGCATCTTTAATTTTTTGTTTTACTTGGTTAAGTGATTTTCCTTCTAAAACGTGTCTCCAAACTGAAATATAGGGGATTTCTGCAGCAGCATAGTGTTCAATACACTGGTCAATAGACCAAGGTTTGGTGGTTTGTGTATGCACACTTAAGCGCGAAAAATCGTTTAAATTACTACTCAAGAAAATACGTTTTAACTATTATAAAGACAAACAATTAGTGAATTGATAATACGGTTCTTTACGAATTATCTTAGTGAGATAGATGGCTACTTCACGCATGTGGTAGTCACCCCACATGGACGATTCTCCGTTTGCAATTTTTTGGCCTTTGGCAACATAATCCCAGCCATTGGGTTGGTGATAAATGCTGTGAAGCAAAATGCCGTGATGAGTAGGATCTTCACTCAAATAGGGTGTTTGTAGGAGGGTTTGCACCACCGTTAGTCCTGCTTGCCAATATTTGGTTCCTTCAGTTGTTGCCCCTTTTTCTTTTAGGTAGTGTCCTAAACGCAGTAGCCCTTGTGCGCCAATTGCAGCAGCAGAACTATCAACAGGTTCATAGGCATTGTAGGGGTCGGCAGCCCGATTGAGATAATCTCCTAATTGATGCAATTGAGGTGCGCCGGTATCCCAATAAGGAATTCCACAAATGGGGGTGTGTTCGATATAGAAATCACAAGTTGCTTGAGCGGCCTTAAGCATCATTTTTTCAATTTTTTCTATGCCTCCGTGGGGAGCTAAAGCAGCGGCTTCTATTTTGTTTAGGGCTTCCAATTGTTCAGCAAAACCAGCCATGGCCCAAGCCAAACCACGAGTCCAAGTGCTAAAGCCTGTGTAACCCTGTTGTGAATTGGGACATCTAAATTGACCGTCTTTTACATTAAAAATAGATTCGTGGGCTGTGCGGCCCCAGACGTCATATCGGTCGCGACCTTCGCCATAATAGACCGAATAATTAGCAGTAGCTTCAAGGTGTTGCAGGGTGCGTTCAAGCAAAGAGATTTTTTTGTCACCTTCGCCTTGAAACACATGCCCCAACAGATGGCTTACCAATAAAATCCGACAACTGCGCACGGTGTCTACAAACAAAGAATGAGGCCCGTTAAAAGAATGGATAAAGCCTTTGTTATTGGGAAGAGTTGTCCATCTTGAGGCTTGAATAGCGCCAGAAAGCTTTAGGGCTAATTCATAAAAATGTTGCTCCCAACTGTTGTGTGGAATTTTGTTTTCGTGCATAAGTCGCAACAAATTTCCATAGGTACTTAAGTTATTAAATCCATGATCATGCACTCCAATATGACTAATATGAGGAGCCATTTTAGCCACAATTTCTTCACGTGTTTTGGTCAGCAAGGCTTCGTCAGCGGTAGCATCAAATTGAAAAAGTGCCGACCCCAATTGAAATCCTTGTGTCCACTCTGTCCAACCTCGGGTGGTATATTTTCCGGCAGCCGTAAAAACAGGCGTCCCTTGAGAAGCGTCATATTCTTTATTGAGGGTTGCTATCTTTTGACCTGAAAGTTCCCAAAAACGGGTTAAGTCTTTTTCTAAATCTTCTGGAGCAAGGGCCTTATTTATTGCGATCATAGATGACTAAGTAGCTTTTTCGTTAACGTTAACGAATATACACATAAATCTAAAATAGCCTCTATAAAAACCAATTGAATTGGGGAAAAATTAAGAAAGTTGCCCTTGATTCTGTAAAGTCTGTTAAATGAAGTTTTGTATCTTTTCCCCAAACAGATATTTTATTTTTAAACGGATCTATGCCATTCATCACCATTTCTCTCGGAATAGTAGCCTTATTTCTTCTTGTTATTGTCTTTCGCTTACACGCTTTTTTGTCTTTTCTCTTAGTGTCTATTGGTGTGGGTTGGGCCCAGGGAATGCCCATGAACACCATTGTTTCTTCTTTAGAAAAAGGGATTGGAAACACCCTTGGGTTTTTGGTGTTGATTTTAGCTTTAGGCGCCATGCTAGGAAAACAAGTGGCCAATAGTGGAGCAGCCCAAAAAATATCTGAAAGTTTATTTGCCATTTTTGGAGTTAAACACACTCAATGGGCGGTCATGCTCACCGGATTTATTGTTGGAATTACACTTTTTTATTCGGTAGGTTTTGTGATTTTAGTGCCCTTGGTTTTTACCATTGCCAGGAGCACAGGCCTCTCTTTAATTGCCATTGCGTTGCCCATGTTAGCAGCCCTTTCTGTTACCCATGGGTTTTTACCACCCCATCCGGCTCCATCGGCCATTGCCGTTTTATTTGGAGCCGATATAGGCCAAACGTTGCTGTATGGCATCGTGGTTGCTGTGCCTGCCATCATCATTTCGGGGCCCTTATTGGGCCGATTTCTCAAAAAAGTTGAAGCACAACCCTTAAAGGAATTTTTAGCGGCTAAACATTATGAAAAGGACGCGCTTCCAGGACTTTGGAACAGCCTTTTGACTGCGCTGCTTCCTGTTCTTCTCATTGGGGGAGCCACTATAGGCAAGGCATTTCTTGCAGAAGATCATTTGGTTTATAAAGCCCTTCTCATTTTAGGTAATCCGGTTGTGGCTCTTATCATTGCCGTCATGGTGAGTATTTTTAGTTTGGGGGTGATGCGCGGCCAGGGAATGAAATCCATGATGCAGTCTTTTAATGAATCGCTTTCGGGCATAACGGCTGTATTGTTGATCATTGCAGGAGCAGGAGGACTCAAACAAATTTTGATAGATAGTGGCGTAAGTGATTCTTTAGGAACCCTGATGCAAGACAGTAGCATTTCACCTTTGCTTATAGGATGGCTAACCGCCGGTTTGATACGAGTGGCCGTAGGTTCTGCTACAGTGGCCGGACTCACTGCTGCCAGCCTAGTTTTGCCTTTGGTGCAAAGTGGCGGCGTGTCTTCAGAATTGATGGTGTTGGCTATTGGCTCAGGTAGTTTGATGCTTTCCCATGTTAACGATGCCGGTTTTTGGCTCTTTAAAGAATATTTTAATTTGTCTATTAAAGATACGTTGGCCACTTGGACGCTAATGGAAACTGCTATTGGGGTGACCGGTATTTTAGGTGTTCTTTTATTAAATACAATGCTCTAATACCAACTAGAGAAGGCTATTGGGAGCCCAATAAAACATAAATTAAAACTGTAATTAAACAAAGACCGATAGATAGGGTTTTGGTATATTTCCAAGGGGTCAACTCTAACGAAGAATCCCATTGCTCTGTTGTTTTTTTGGGTGCTGGAGAACCATAGGAAATGGCTAACATTACCAAAACATTTAAAACAAATTCAATGCCCCATAAATGCACAAAATGCAAACCTGTATCGAACACAAAAGTGGTGAGTACATAGAAGGCAAGTCCCACAAAAAGGGCGGCTTTGGCACCTTTAGCTGAAACTTGTGGCAAGAAAAAGCCGGCTAATAATAGGGAAGCAATTGGAATGAAAAAAATACCGTTGAGTTGTTGCAACAATTGATAGAGTCCATCTGGCGCTTGGGCTACAAGCGGGGCCACCAAAATTGAAAAAATAGCCAATACACCAGCAGAAATACGCCCCACGAGCACAAGCTTTTGATCGTTTATTTGTGGATTGAAGTGCTGTTTGTATAGGTCTAAACTAAAGATGGTGGAGGCACTGTTGAGTACACTATTAAAGGTGCTTAAAATGGCCCCCATCACTATGGCAGCAAAAACACCTAAGAGTCCTACTGGAAATATTTTTTTAAGCAATTCTGGATAAATCATATCCTGCTTTTCATAGAGGCTATCCCCAAAATAATAAAAGCCAATTACGCCAGGCAGGATTATTACCAAGGGGATTAAAATTTTAAGAACCCCCGTGAATAACAATCCCTTTTGGGCTTCTGCTAAATTTTTGGCACCAAGGGCGCGTTGAATGATGGTTTGATTCATGCTCCAAAAATAGAGCTGGTTAATGATAAGCCCTGTGAACAATACTTCAAAAGGCAAAACCGAATCTTGAGCTCCAATCACATTGAATTTTTCAGGGGCATGCTGATAGACTTTTGAAAGTCCATCAAAAAGATTTCCGTCTCCAATGGCCATTAAAGCAATGACAGGCACTGAAAGCCCGCCTATTAGCAGACCATAGCCATTGAGGGTGTCGGAAACGGCCACGGCCTTAAGTCCTCCAAATATAGCATAGATAGAGCCTATGCAGCCTATGCAAACCACCGTAAGCAACATACCAGTTGACTTGGGAACGCCCAACACTTCTGAAACATTAAAAATGCTTTCTAAATTAAGGGCTCCTGTATAAAGCACAATGGGCAGCAGGGTAACCACAAAAGAAACCATTAAAAAAAGAGCCACTAAAGTTCTTGTGCTAGCATCAAAGCGGCTTTCTAAATATTGCGGAATGGTGGTGAGCCCCATTCTTAAATATTTGGGAATAAAATAGACTGCTGCCACAACTAGGGCTAGGGCTGAGGTTACTTCCCAAGCAATGATAATAAAACCATTTTTATAGGAAGAGCCATTCATGCCAATAAGGTGCTCTGTAGAAATGTTGGTGAGCAACATAGAACCGGCAATGACCACACCGGTTAGGCTGCGACCACCCAGAAAGTAGCCATCTTGCGAATTGAGGTTGTCTTGGCGAAGTTTATACCAAGAATAAAACGCCACAAAAGCGGTGTAGGCTATAAAAGAAAGTGCTGTAAACATGTTTTAAAAGTAGAAAAAGTTCTAGGAAATTGAAATAAGCTGTTTTTTGGTTATGGATTGTTGAGCGGCAATTGCCAAGTCCATTGCCCGTAAACCATCTGCTGCTCCCACAAGCGGGGGGTTGTTTTGGTGTAAGCTTTTAATAAAAAGAGCCATTTCATTTTTGTAGGAGGCGGCATAACGCTCGATAAAAAAATGAGGTGGAATGGATTGATGTGTTCCTTTACCATTGGCAGTATAAACCTGATCAATGCGTTGATTGTTCATTCCAATAAGTCCTTTACTCCCAAAAATTTCAATACGTTGGTCATAGCCATAAGAAGCGTGTCGGCTGTTGTCAATCACGGCAATAGCGCCATTGGCAAAAGTTAGTGTAGTCATGGCCGTATCGATATCTCCCAATTGCCCTATGGCTGGATCTCCAAAGACGGTGGCAGTGCTATAGATTTCAACCACGGGTTGATCCATCAAATGGCAAGCCATATCAAAATCGTGAATGGCCATGTCTAAAAACAAACCTCCGGAGGAAGGTATATAGTCTAAGGGAGGTGGAGCAGGGTCTCTACTGGTGATTTTTATAATTTCGGGGGTGCCTATTTCACCTTCTTCAATTTTCTTTTTGAGTTGCATGACGCTGGGGTCAAAACGACGATTAAAACCTAAAAAAAAAGGAACTTGTGTTTGTTGCAGCACTTGGATAACTTGATTGACTTTGTATCGGTCTAAGTCAATGGGTTTTTCGGCAAAAATGGCTTTTCCAGCTTGAGCTGCCACAGTGATTTGTTCGGCATGAAAAGCGGTCGGAGAGGCAATGATTATGGCGTCTAGCTCCGGATCTTGCGCCATGTCGCTGAAGTGTTTATAAAAATGATTTACGCCCTGTTGTTGCGCCCATGCTTTTGTGGTGGGATTGCTGTGATAGACTCCTTTGATGCTAGCAGCCTCATTTTGTTGTATGTTTTGAAGGTGTATTTTTCCAATACGGCCAAGGCCCGAAATGCCCAATTGAAGTTTTTTCATTTTTTCTAAGTTGCTCTTACAAGGTACTTATTTTTTTAGGAGATGTCCTTGATTTTAGTATCGCTGTCTGCTTAACTATTTATACTTTTACGGCGTATTAAATATTATCCTCTTTCTAATTAAAGCAGTAACCATCCCATTTTTAATTTTGAGCTTTTTTAGTTTAGCACAAAGCTCTGCTGTGCAATTTGAGATAGCTTATAAGGCTGATTTAGCCCGTAATTTTAGCGGTGGAATAACACAAGGAAATGTCTATTTGGCCAATTTAGATGTACAACTCACCTTGAACACACAGCAGGCTAATTGGTGGAAAGGGGGCACTTTTCATTTTTATGGCTTAAATAATCATGGCCAATCACTTTCAGCTTTAGTTGGGGACTTACAAGTGGTTAATAATATTGAAGCACTATCGTTCACCCGGTTCTATGAATTTTGGTATCGACACGAGTTTGAAAAGCTAACGTTTACTTTAGGACAATATGATTTGAACGCGGATTTTTTTGTGAGTGATTTTGGGTTGTTGTTTTTGCATAGTTCTTTTGGTATTCAGCCTGATGTTTCTGTCAATGTACCAGTTTCAATTTTTCCAGTAGCCACCCTAGCTTTTTGGGGACAATGGGAAATAAGCCCTAATTGGTCACTCTTGGGAGGTGTGTTTAAAGGTCAGCCGGGAACAGAAGAAGAAAACCCTAATTCACTTCTATTTAAATTTCAACAAGATGAGGGTACATTTTTAGTTTCAGAATTACATTATAAACCCCAAAATGAAGGGTCAGCTTTAGGAACTTATAAACTCGGTTTTTGGAAACACACAGCAGCAGATTTGAACCTAAACGGCCAACAACCCAGAGGGGTTTATTTGATTGGAGATTACCCCTTTCCTTTTCCTCAAGAACAACAATCAACTAAATGGGGCACCTTTTTTCAATTGGGGGCTGTTCAAAAAGCCGCCGCGGCCATAAAATCCTATTGGGGGTTTGGGATAGTGGGGCAGCATATTTGGGGCTCTAACATAGAAGATGCTCTTGGTCTTGCTTATGCTTCTGCTCGTTTAACGGAGGGATATCAGAATAGATTGGTTCTAGAGAATACAAACGAAGCTGTTGTAGAACTCACCTACAGTCGTTCATTAGGTTCTCATTTTTCTGTGCAGCCTAATTTGCAATATGTACTCAATCCCAGTGCGGTATCTAAAAGTTCAAACGCCTGGGTTGGCATGTTTCGGTTTGTTTTTCAATTGTAATCCCTTTCCAAATATTTTTTCTTTTTTTGTAAAAAATCACAAGAGTAATGAAAGAATTTTGGGAAGCCCGTTATGGAGAGCAAGAATATGCTTATGGCACTCAGCCAAATGCCTATTTTAAAGCAGTATTGGACACGCTTACTCCCGGAAAAATTTTAATGGCAGCCGAGGGCGAAGGACGCAATGCGGTCTATGCTGCTGCTCAAGGTTGGGAGGTGGTAGCCTATGATTGGAGTGAAAATGCTGCTCAAAAAGCACATCAATTAGCTGCTCAACACCAAGTTAAAATTGACTATCGTCTTGCTTCTTTGCACGAAATGCAGTTGGACACCGAAACATTTGATGCCATTGGCCTGATTTATGTTCATTTTCCTGAAAGCATTCGAAAAACAAATCATCAAAGGCTTTTCAGTGCGCTTAAACCAGGTGGACATCTTATTTTAGAAGCCTTTAGCAAAAGTCATTTGGCGTTTTCCCAAAAAAATCCAGCGGTGGGAGGCCCCAAACAACTCGATCAATTGTATGACTTAAATATTGCAGAAGATTTTAAAACCATCGCAGTGCAAAATTTAGTAGCTGAAGAAATACAATTATCCGAGGGAATTTATCATCAAGGACAAGCACATGTGATTCGATTACACGGCGTGAAGGCCTCTTAAAACATCAATTTTTCCAACCCTTTATTTGGGTGTTTGTTTGCTGTATGGGCAATACATTTTCCAATATGGGCTGGGATTCAATTTCTTGAATAACAACATTTTTAAAATGGATGTTTTCAACCGGACGAGAGGCTCTTCCCTTAATATCTATTCCATATTTGCCTCCATTTTTGGCTGTAACATTTTCAAAATAAATGTTTTTAATTTCAGGTAGAAATGTCCCTTCTTGTACTCCGTAGATGCCATAAAAGGTGTTGATTTTGAGTACTGCTTCTTTGACTTGTCCTACGGTTAAATTTTTAACAAATACCCCGTCAACAAATCCTCCTCTAAGGGTGTTGGTTTTGATCCGAATGGCCCGGTCGAGGTTTGGACTATCCATTTGATTGTCGAGCACATAAACGTTGCGCACTCCCGCCGAAATCTCACTTCCCATTACCACGCCACCGTGGCCATCTTTCATCACGCAGTTTTGGACTACAATATTTTCACTTGGAATTTTTACTCTTCGGCCATCTTCATTGCGCCCTGATTTGATGGCAATACAGTCATCACCCGTATCGAAAAGGGCATTTTTGATCCATACATTTTGAGCATATTCGGGATCACACCCGTCATTATTTGGCCCGTGACTGATAAGTTTCACTTGGTCTACTATAATGTTTTTAGAGCGAAAAGGATGCAATAACCAAAAAGGAGCATTGGTGAAGGTAAGTCCTGATACCAAAATATTTTCGCACTCAAAGGGTTCAAAAAAAGAAGGTCTGAGGTGGTGGCCGGCTCCAAAAGTGCGTTCTTCAACGGGGGTTTGTTCTTCATTAAATTGATGTAAGCGAGGAATATTTTGAACGTCTCTCTGTTGAGGCATTCCCTCTTTGTAGCCATAAGTATCTTTTCCCGCCCAGGGCCACCAATGATCATTGTTGGCTTGGCCATCAAAGGTTCCGCTACCCGTTAGGGCAATGTTTTTTTGTTGATAGGCATAAAGTAAAGGCGAATAGTTCATGCATTCAATGCCCTCATAGGAGGTTCGAACAAGAGGTAAATAGGCCTCGGGATTGGTTTTGAACAAAACGGTAGCATCTTCAGCGAGATGAAGATTGATATTGCTTTTTAAATGTATGGGCCCTGTTAGATAACGACCTTTGGGAATCAAAACTTGGCCTCCTCCGGCGGCATGGCAAGCTGCTATGGCTGAAGCTATGGCATTAGAGTCATCTTCTTTCCCATTGCCCTTGGCTCCAAAATCAACTACATTAAAGACTTGATTGGGAAATTGAGGGAGCGGGATTTGATCGGTAATGGCTTTGGCTTGAGCGTGAAAATCAGGGAGGCTTTGGGGCTCCTTTTTTGGAGCACAGTTTGTGAAAATTAACAGAAGAAGAGCCGATAAAAAAGGGATAAAGCGTTTGTTCATGGATTCATTTTTTACAAAAAAATGAAAAATTTATTAAGAGAGCCTTCTATTTAAGAACAAATCGAAGGCCACTTGCCTTAGTCTTGGAAGATAAGGAAAACGTGATGCAAAAGGCTCTTTAGCAAGGGATTAATATTTAATATTCTTATATTTATAGTAAATATTTTATTTTGCTTAAAAAAAAACTAACATATTTTCTTCTAGTGTTAGTGGTTCATTGTGCTTGGGGGCAATTGAGTACCATTCACTACATTCCTCCAATAACGGACAGAGGAGGCACTGGTGAGGTGCCCATGGAGCAATATTTATTTATTTCAACAGCTTCAACCTCAGCTATAAATTATACCCTAACCCCAATTGGTAACCCTGGATCAATACGTGTTGGAACACTCAACAATGAAAACCCTGTCATTTATAATATAGGCACTGGAAGAGGAACACAATTTGCCACAGCTAATTCAAATTCAAATAAAATTTTAAGAGACAAGGGCTATATCATTGAAACGAGTGAGCCTACATATGTTTCTGTTAGAATTAGAGGGGCAACTTCTCGTGCCCAAGCTGGAGCTCTTGTGAGCAAGGGCGAGGCGGGACTAGGAAAATCTTTTAGAGCAGGAATGTTTGTAAACACTTCTGCCGAAGCAAATAGTTTGAATTTTATTTCAATCATGGCAACCTTAGACAACACCACTATCACATTTTCTAATATGGAAAGTGGTATTCGGTTTAATAATATGAAAAGCGACGGAAGCGAAGGAAGTCCGGGTCCAATTCCAAATGGATTTTCTAAGTCTATTAATTTAAATAGGGGAGAAACTTATATTATCTCAGCAAATATTTCTCCCAACAATTTGGCATTCGGAGATGCACTGATTGGCACATTGATACAATCGGACAAAGATATTGCTGTAAATGTGGGCTCAATGTGTGGGTCTAATCATAATTCAGCTACTGGAAGAGATTTTGGATTGGATCAAATAGTTCCTAGCAACAAAATTGGAAGCGAATATATTTTTGTTAAGGGAAATGGGATGGATGAAATAGAGAATATTGTTCTTGTTGCAGACGAAGATAACACAGAAATATTCCTAAGAGATAATCTTATTTCATCAGCAACAATAAATGCAGGGGAATATTTTCTTATTGAAGGAACAGAATATGATGCCAATGCAACGCTCTATGTTAGAACCTCAAAAAATGTATATGCTTACCAAGGAATAGGAGGGGCTAATAGTTCCGCCAACCAGGCAATGTTCTTTGTCCCTTCCCTGTCCTGTTCGGTTTCAGGAAAGCTGGATAACATCCCTCAGATTAGAAAGGTTGGAAATACGACCTTCCCCAACGGGAATGCTTTTGTTCTAACAAACAAGGGGTCTTCTGTGTTAACTACAGATCTCATCAACAACAGCATTCCCACAGGGGGTCCCTTTGCTGGGGGCGTAGTTGTTTCAGAAAGGGCAGTTACTGGAGCAGATTATGTTGCCTATGTTTTTAGCAATTTAAAGGGGAATGTTTCTTTTGAGTCTGATGGTGAATTGTATGTTTCTTACTGGAATACCAATAATGCTGCTTCTTCAGGGGGGTTCTATGCTGGTTTTAACAGTGGTCCTAAAGTAGAATTAGAAAGACCGAATCTAGTTGCTGACTTATGTTTGCCCAATGTTATTATTCAGGCAGAAGGAGTCTTGAGTTTAGATTCTTTTTCTTGGTGGTATGATGATTTGTCTGGTAGTGGATACGTTAATTTAAATGATGATGCAAACCCTTTTACACCTCTTAACCCCGGCCGTTATAAACTTATAGGACAGCTTCAGTGTGGGGTCAATCCCATAGAATATTTTCAATCCAATGAAGTTTCTGTTTCCAATTGCCCCACAGATTTTGATGGAGATGGCGTTAATGATAATATCGATATCGATATTGACAACGATGGGCTTTTTAATGCCTTTGAATCAAACGGCCAAGTTGTTTTGAATCTTTTAGATTTTGCAAATCCGTTCATGCTGTTTGAAGATTTAACAACCAGTAATTCGCCTACAATTGAGACTACCCTTTCAGGTTCTTCAGCGCTAATTGGAGATGTGACCGGTTCCATAAGTTCAACCGTAGTAGCGGGAGAAGTAAGCTCAACTTTTACGATAGATTTTCACCATGAAGTCAATGTGGTTTTTACCCCCTCAACTTCAGCCTCCAAAACGATTATAAACAACGAATATTTTTCTTTTAGGAGTCTAAATAAAGAAGATTCATTTACCTTATTAGATCCGGATGACCAACTCCTTGTTGACACCAACTTTGATGGTGTTTATGAGTCGGGAGTTACGGAATTCAGCGCCAATCAAATTTTGTTTCGCTATAATCCATCGCCAAACGGAACCACACCAGGAAGATTCCAATTAGAACAAACAGAAGCGATTGAAGTCAAACATTTTAATGAAAACAGTTCGCAAAACTCTACTTTCAATTATTCAGTTTCAGTAGCTAATTATGGATTGGATACGGATGGAGATGGAAATTTTGATAGCTATGATCTTGACAGCGATGATGACGGTTGCTTTGACACTACTGAAGCCGGTTTTACCGATGCTGACAGCAACGGGATTTTAGGTATTAATCCTGTGGTAGTGGACTCACGCGGAAAGGTTACTGGCCAAGGTGGCTACATGGCAGCTGCCGATGGCAATGCAGACGGAACAGCAGATTTTATTCAAGCAGGAGCAGCCCTTGCTATTACTGCAAATCCTCAAAATCAATATATCTGTGTGGGTGAAACAGCCCTTTTTGCTGTTGCTACAACGCCCACCACATCTTCCTTTGTTTATCAATGGCAATATTTTGATGGCGCAATATGGAATGATTTAGTAGATGGAGGAAGCTATTCGGGAGTAGCCTCTCAAGTATTAGCAGTAACTCCCGCTGACATGAGTTTAAACGAAACACAATATAGGGCTAAAGTGTGGAGTGTTGATTATGTGTGCGAAACCCTATCTAATCCAGCACAATTAACAACCGACATTCCTGCCATTTTGTTGAGTGGTCTAAATCTCACCGAGGGAGAATCTAGTGAAGCACAAACAATTCAATTGAGTTTGGTGACCACTCCCACATCTAATGTGGTCTTTAACTTAACGAATCCGGATCCTACCGAAGCCGTGTTAAGTCCCAATAGTTTTACGTTTACCCCCCTTAATTATAATATTCCTCAAGACATAACCATTAGTCCCCAACAAGATTTTATCCTCGATGGTGATGTTACATTTAACGCTACTCTTTCCGTTGATGGGCTAGCAACTACTAATTGCTATGCCACTTTGGAGGATACCACCCTTGCCATAACCATTTTAGATGAAGACACCGTAGGATTTGAAATTGTTCCCTTGGATAACCTCACCGATGAAGACGGAGATACCGGATCCTTTTCCATTCAATTGACTTCTGTGCCCACTGCCTCAGTAGCTTTAGCCCTAAGTTCCAATGATGCTACCGAGGGCAGCGTACAAAACGAAGTGGTTTTCACTCCCCTAAACTGGAATATTCCGCAGGAGATTACCGTTACCGGTTTGCCCGATCCAATTCCGATTCACGATGGAGCCATCGATTATTTAGTGGTGACCGGCAATGTCAGTTCAACAGACGCGAACTACAATGCGTTAGACGGCAGCACCATTCCCGATATTTCGTTTACCAATCAAGACAACAATGCTCCCGGTATTGTTATCAAAGTGTTGGGAGGAGACGTTAGCACCGATGAAACAGGAGATACAATGATTGTTGAATTTTCTTTATTGTCTCAACCCTTAGGTGGAGCAGATGTTACCCTTCCCTTGCGTTTAAGTGGCCCTGAAGGGGAAGCCTCTTTAAGCACAGATTTAGTAGTTATAAGCAATGCCAATTGGGATCAACCGGCGTTAAATAGAGTTGTCATTACAGGTCTCGATGATGCTGTTAAAGATGGAAATATTGCCATGTTGCTGGTGACTGGTGACCCTCAATCAGCAGATTTGCCCTATGACGGTTTGGAGGCTGATGATGTGGCCGACGTAGCTTTTCAAAACCTAGACAATGACAATGCGGGATATTCGCTAACACCCGTCTCTAATAATTTAGAAGAACAGGGCAATAGTGCCTTTTTTACGGTGGTTTTAGAAGCAGCCCCGGCCAGCAACGTGCAATTTGCTATTTCGTCTAACGATCCAACAGAAGCAATTGTAGCTCCAGGATATGAAACCATAATGTTTACAAAACTTAATTGGAACACCCCTCAAAAGGTTTATGTAAACAGTGTTGACGACGCCCTAATTGATCGTGATCAAATCAGCAGCCTTACAGTTCGTGTAACTCCTTCTTCTGACGCCCTTTATGCAGGGCTTTTGCCGAAGACCTTAGCGGTTGTAACAGAAGATAATGATCAAGCAGGCATTTTGTTAAATACCACAGACCCTTTAACCAGTGAAGATGGTGAATTGGGCTATTTTGAGGTGCAACTCACAGCTGCCCCTTCAGCACCTGTAGCGCTCTATTTTGAATCTTCTAATGTGTTGGAGGGAACTGTTATGTCCTCAGCAGTGCTTTTTGACTCCACCAATTGGAATGAAGCCCAGTTGGTTGAGGTTGTTGGGATAGATGATAGTCCACCAGAAGCCGATGGAGCCCGGAATTATACGATTAAAATCAAGGAGATAGAAACCCTAGATGTGAACTATAAAGCCCTTGATTTGAATACGCTCCCCACCGCCGCCATGATCAATCAAGACAATGATTCTCCTGCCGTCATTTTAAAAGTCTTTGAAGAAGATTATGAGACCTCTGAAGCCGGAGATTCTATTCGTATTGGGTTTAAATTGGTTTCCAAACCCTCCACAAATGTAATTGTTCCGTTGCGTTTAGGACTCGCCTCCGATGAAATGCAATTAGGGCAAAACGAAATTACCATAGTGCCCGATAATTGGGATGATTTTGAAAAAAACGTGGTATATGTGAGGGGTCTAGATGATAACCTATTAGATGGAACTCAAATCGTTTCCTTTATAACCGATGCCCCACAATCAGGAGACAAGTTTTACAATAGTCTTGGAGCAGATCAAGTGGCCGATTTAAACTTAAAAAACACAGATGATGACATAGCCTCCTTGCTTATTACGGCCCCTGATACCTTGAGTGAAGATAAAAATGCAACCACTATCACCATAGCCTTATCTCATGTGCCTAACAATCAAGTGGAACTGGCTTTTGAACTCACAGACCCTTCAGAGGTTTCTTTAGATGTTTTTCAAATGCGCTTTGACAACACGGATTGGTCAGCACCTAAATCCATAACCCTCACGGGTGTTGATGACCCCTATTTTGATGGTGATATTACTTCATATCTAAGCATAAAGCCCACTGCTGCAACCCTTGATGGAAATTATGCCGCAATGGAAGAAGTGCGTGTGCAACTACGCACTCTAGACAATGAAAAGGACAGTGACAATGATGGGATTGAAGACGCCAAAGACAATTGTGAAAAGGTTAGCAATCCAGAGCAGGAAGATATGGACCAAGATGGTATTGGTGACGTATGCGATGCCGATATTGATGGCGATGGGGTTCTCAACACCAAAGAAGAATCAGACAATACAAATCCTAGAAACAACTGTAGTTTTTTAGTTGAAAGCATCACCCTACCGGTGACCAGTCCCAAAGACTGTGATGCCGATGGAGTTGCCAATTCGTTGGATTTGGATGACGACAATGACGGTATTTTAGACACCCTCGAAACCACCACCGATTTTGATTTGGACGGCATTCCTAATCATTTGGATTTGGACAGCGATAACGATGGCTGTTTGGATGTGCTAGAAGCCGGATTTACCGATCCCGATCAGGACGGTTTGTTAGGAAGCGCCCCCCTAAAGGTTGACAGCAAAGGGCTTGTGCTCAATCAAGGAGGCTATACCACTCCCCTTGATGCCAATGCCAATGCGCTCTCAGACTTTCTAGAGGTGCTCAATTCCTTAGAAGTGCCTCAGCCCACAGAATCAGAGCTTGTCATTAAAGACAATCTTTCACTGTTGTTACGTTATCCCTACCCTCTTTTTTCAAACCTTACTTTTCAGTGGGAGGGTCATCAAGGAGATGGAGTTTGGGCGCCCTTGCAAGAAAGCAATCTATATACAGGAGTCAACAGCTCTCGTTTAACAATCAATCAGCCTGAAAATAATATGGTGGGCTGGCAGTATAGAATACAGGTGGGCGATCCCTACGCCGCTTGTGCAACCTTTGCTTTTGGCGCTCCAATTACACTGGTTTCAGAAGGATTGAACTTTCCCAATGCGTTTTCTCCCAATGGAGATGGCATAAACGATACTTGGGAAATTACAGGTGTTGCAGCTTTCCCAAACAATAAGTTGTTTATTTACAATCGATGGGAACAAAAGGTTTTTGAAGAAAGCAACTATCAAAACAATTGGAACGGAACATCCAACATAGGCAATAGTTTAAATGCCAATGAGTTGCCCAATGGAGTTTATTTTTATTTATTTGAAGAGAGCCCCGGTGGGACACGCTACAAAGGATTTATTTATTTAAAAAGATGACATTTTTAAGCACACCTTTCCGTTTTTGTTTTCTCCTTCTGTGTTGGGGAGGACATTTTGTTTGGGCGCAGCAAGAAGCTAGTTTCAACCAATATATGTTTTTGCATCAAACCGTTAATGCGGGCTATGCAGGCGCAAAGAATTACAGTAGTTTTACGGTCATTAATCGTGCGCAATGGTTTGGTTTTGAAGGGGGACCTAACTCGCAAAGTTTTTCATTTAACAGCACTCGGAGCCCTAAAAACATTGGATTTGCCGTGAGTGGTTTGTATGATCGCATTGGACCATTAAGCCACACACAAGCTGGATTGGACTTTTCTTATCAACTCAAACTCAGTGAAAAAGAACATTATTTGGGAATTGGTCTAAAACTATCAACTGTTTTTTTCTCTTTGGATGAAGCCATGCTTTCACCGCTAAACCAAGCCGATCCGGTCTTATATTCTTTATCTGGTGCCAACCGATTGGAGCCCAACATTGGATTTGGCCTCTACTTTCAGACCCCTCGTTTTTATACCGGCTTTTCTATCCCCCGCATGATTGAAGACCCTGAGATTTTTATGCAACGACATGCCTATTTAATCGTAGGGGGCTTATTGCGGTTGAGCCCATCATTAGAATTAAAACCGAGTGTTTTGTTAAAAAACACTAAGGGTGTTCCTTTGGGGTATGATATGAGCGTTTTGTTCTATATGAACGAACGTATATGGGTAGGTCCTCAATTAAAAAATGCGAATAATTTAAGCAGTCCTTTTTCCACCTCTGGAGTAGGACTGAGTTTGTTGGCCGGACTTCACATGGGTCAACATTTGAGTTTAGGCTATGCCTATGGCAATGCTATTGGCTTTTCAAACGCAGAAAACGTGAGTTCTCACGAGATTTTCTTGCGATATGATTTATCACCAAAAGTTTTAGGTATCTTACGTTCTCCACGGCTATTCTAGCATATGAAAAAAACAGTTGTATTCTTTTTAATGGTTATTGGATTTGCCGGATTCGGGCAAGAAGAGCACTCCAAAAAAGTTGCTCATGACCTTGTTTGGGGAGCATACTACTATACCAACGGTGCTTTTAGTCAAGCTATTGCACAATGGGAAAAAATCCCAAAACCCTTGCCGCCCAAAACGCAAATCTTATTAGCTAAAGCCTATGCTAAATGCGGCAAAAAAGAGCAAGCAGAACACTATTTGAGTAGCCTCATAGATTCGCGTCATGTGGCTGTTGAAGACTATTATTTTTATGCTTCGCTTCTTCCTGATAAACCTAAATTGGCAGCAGAATATAGGCTTAAAGCAGCTCGTTTGCCCTTAGATAAAAGGGTGGTAGAGGAGGGCACCACACCCTTAGAAAATTTTCTAATTAATTTAGATCGTAATACCCCAATGTCTGAATTTGGGGGCTATTTTGTTCCTCAAAATAAGGGTCTGGCTTTTTATTTTTTAAGCCCTCAAGCAGAAGACTGGACCAAAAGAATGCAACGGAGGATGATTAGTAGCACGGAGGTCTATAATTTGCATCGTGCCAAGTTAAATACCGCACTTGAGCTCGAAAACGAAGTGCAATTGCCTACCAACATCAACTCCATTTTTCAAGAAGGCCCTATTGCTATTGACACTATTCAAAAAATTATTTTTATTTCACGCAGTAGCGGTAAAGTTGACCTCAACAACAAAGTGCAAGTTGACCTCTATCGTTATGATTATGCCAAACCCAACCCAATTCCAGTGCCGTTAAAAATCAATAGGGAGGCCTTTAGCACCTTGCACCCCGCTGTGGATTATGGAAACAACCGACTCCTCTTTGCCAGCGACCGACCCGGTGGACAAGGAGGAATGGACCTTTATTATATTCCCTTAGACCAAATAGACCAAAATCCTGAGGTGATCAATCTAGGCCCCGACATCAATACCGATAACAACGAAACCTTTCCATTTGTGTTAGCAGATGGCACCCTTTTTTATACGAATGAGGCACAATCTAATGAGGGCGATTTTGAAATCAACATGGCCTTGAAAGGGCCCGAAAACAGATGGAAAACCTATTTACTTCCACCTCCCTATAATTCTAACAAAGATGATTTTTCTTTTTCACTGCTCTTAAAAGAGGGATTGGGCACCCTGTCCTCAAACCGAGCCGAGGGAAAAGGGAATGATGATCTTTATATTTTTCGGTTTAAACCGCCCATGAGTGCTTTAGAAGACACCTATGCCTTTAAGCCTAAAGACACCTTAGTGATTCCATTTGAAGGCGTATTGCAAAATGATTTGGACCTCATGGTGGCACAAGACCCTTTGGTTTTGTTGGTAGATAAGAAAGCCCTCCTTAAAGAAAGCCCTCAAAACGGAAAAGTGAAGTTGAATGCAAATGGTTCTTTTCTCTACAAATCAACTTCCTCAAGGGCGGTTGTTGATTCCTTTTCTTATCTGGTGCAATCTCCCTATTCTGTTTCTAAAGAAGCATGGGTGTATCTAAAACCCAAAGAAGAACCCTTAACCGAAGAAATTTTAGAAACCTTTCGTCCTATTTTTTACGATTTAGATCGCAACAATTTAAAAGAAGATTATCGCAGTCGGGTGGATGCGGTGGTGCGTGTTATGAATCAATATCCTCAAATGGAAATTGAGATTATTTCATCAACCGATTGTTTAGGAAGTGAGGCCTATAATTTAAAATTATCGCAAGAGCGGACCAATACTATTTTAACCTATGTGAAAACCCGAATTTCAAATCCAGAACGTTTGCAGGGAAAAGGTATTGGTGAATCCAATATACCGAATAACGACACGAAAAACTACAGCCTATTGGCCGGACAATTTAGCGTCTATTCCAATGCTGTTCGTCAACAAAAAGCACTTGAAGACCGAGGAATTGAAAGTGAAATTAGAACCCTATCAAAGGGCTTACATGCCGTTGTTCTCCAAGATTTTGATTATATGGTTGAAGCGCAAAAAGCAAAAGCAGCCTTTGTGCAACAAGGGATCAGCTCTTCTTTAGAGGCTTGTGAGTGCTATCAACTGCCCGAAGCCGAGCATCAGCAACAGCGCAAAACCATTTTTAATATTATAGCAAAAGGAGAAAAAAACGAAACCAATTAGGGAGTAAGAACAACCTCCTTAGTTTCTTCTTAGGCCTGGAAAAAGATCAGGGTTTTTAAATTGGATGAATTGAAAATAGTTAAACAGCATATAGTTGACTTCATAGCCATAGTCAATTTGAAATTCATAGGGAATAGGAAAGGGAAATAAGTCATTATAGACGCCTTGAGTAGCTAGGTTATTCCAATGTACCACATATCTTCGGTTGTAGGCTTCCAAATAGGTTTGTGAATAAAAACCTCTAGGTCTTGCATTACTAGCCATCCATCGGTAAAAACCATTTTCTATTATGGTAATTTCATATTCGGTTTTATCACTTTTAATTTTAAGTGTATCAGCCACTTCTTGGTCTTTTTCCTGACTCCAGCAACCGAGAGATAGAACAAAAAATAGGAAAAGACAGCATTTTCTCATAGCATGATTTTCTTTATGCCAAAGATACGTTACAATAGCCGCTACGCCTAATGTATCTAATATCAAATAGTTAGTAGAGTGTCGTGAAATTTAATTTAGTTGTGTTTTTGGCGCCTTTTTTTCAGATTTTTTAAAAAAGAATGATAAATTATTGATAATTCAAAAAAAATAGAATTAATGACTAAATACTTACAAATAAATTATTAAAAATGAATTTACTTTGAATAAAAATTACGAAAAAGAAGATTTATATAAAAAAAATATAATCACAATATACGCTTACTAATTTTCGTTTTAAATCTAGTTTTGTTTGTTTTAACCCGCTCTTCACAAGCGGGTTTTTTTTGTTCTAACATTAAACAAATGAAATCAATTTTGCTATTAACTATAATTTTGTTTAAGTTTATTAAAAAAACAGCTATACAAAAATGAAGAAGATGACTCTTGTTCGGTTCAATCCTGTCGAAAGAAAAATTGTCTACACACGCTATAATCGCTATCAGACTGTTTTATTTTTCATTAAACAATTGTTGCCAAAATTATAGCCTACTGTTTTAGAACAAAAGCGGAAAAATTAAGGCTACAAAGGCAGCCCAAAGGCTGTAAAAAGGTAAAAATTGACCGATTTTAACTTCAATTCTCTCAAAATGAGACTTGGTTCTCAGTGTTTGGAGAATTGCGCTCGTGATAGCACCCAGGTGGAGGAACATTATGAAATTAAGTCCTAATACAGCTAGGCGGTTTGGGGATAGCCCAAATTCTGCCATGCGAAATCCAATTGCTGTTAGCACCACCAAATTGTCTACAAGGGCCACAATTGCTAATCCAAATAATAGAAAAAGCCACACTTTCTTTTTAGTTTGTTTTTTGGGGTCGCTTAAGGAAAAGAGAATAAGCGCCAGTATGGCTAATAAAATCAAGTCAAAAACAAGAAGAAATTCTCGATCTTCAAAAACAGTAAGGGAGGCAAATGGGAGTGTGCTTGAAAACAGTAAAAGGGTTAACAAGGCAAAGGGTGTAAACAAGGTGGCAATGAGGGGCGAGATTTTTTGAACTAAAGTTTTGTTGTGTTGTAAGAGAAAAAGGGCCAAAACAGGAACAGCGGCTAATCCCCAAGGGGCAATTTTTTCAAAATAAAACGGAGCTACATCCATTTGAATCATTTTGAAAAGCCCAACGGTAAGAGCCGAAAATAAAATGCCTCCTAAACAAATGAGCCCTACTAGAAGAAGTAGATCTCCATTAGTTCGAAGCAAGTCCACTCGTTTGAGGTTAGAAGACCAATTGTTTCCTAGCGAGGCATAGGCATAGGCTGACCAAAAAACCACTGGCATATGCAAACAAGCTAGAAGAAAGGGAGCCTCTTGCTCAGTGCCGGGCAGTAGATTGAGAAAAAGCGTTCCTGAGAGGAGTATGCTTAGGGCAATTAAGGCCTGTTTTTTTGGTGTGTTTTGGCGCCACAGCACATATAGTAGGAGCGGTAAAAAAACAATAGTTCCTAAATTTCGAGGAAGATACCATGCTGTTTCAAGTTTGAAAAGAGTAGCCAAATTGGCTAAAAAACCCGCTAAAAAAATAAAAAGTAACAGGGCACTCCATTCTTTTTTCTCGCCCCATTCCAGAGCCGTTTTAGAAGATGAATTAGAAGATTCTTCAGTTTTCATGGGTAATATAGGTTGTTAGGGAACCCTTCACTGCTCACTTCCCAATCTTCGGGAAATCCGCTGCCATTAGGAGCTGAAGCCATTTGCGCCAGCGCAATGAGTAGGCCGCCATTTCCAGGTAAATACAAGCGCAGGCGAGGGGTTTGATAGTTATGGCCATTTTTTAAGTAAGTATTTTTTACTTCTTTTTTTAAGAGAAATTCCAATGCCATATTGGGGTCACCCAAACGGATGGCCGCCATGGCTGCCATCGGAAAATCCCACCCCCATGCGGTGTCCCACCTCCAACTATCGTTTACTTTTTGGAGGGTATTTTTCATTTTTTGGGTTGAAAACCCAGCTTGTTTAGGCACCACACTAAAAGCTCCTAACACACTGGGATGATCGCGAAGTTGTTCAGGATCTTGGAAGGGGTTTTTTGCTGATGCCACAGCCCAATAGGTGTTTTCATCACTAGGATAGGGTGCTAACTGCTTGATTTGTCTGTCCCATGAAGGGTTTCGTTCTAGGCCCATTCGTTCTCTCCAACGTTGTGCTACCTCAAGTCCCCATTGCCAATAGGCCAGTTCAAAAAAGGGATTTAGGGTGGTTTTGGCTGGATAGCTCTCCTGGGAGGGGATGAGATAGGGACCTAAATTGTATTGTTTTTTATGGCTGTCAAAGTTGAGATAGCTTGACATGAATCGAGCCGTTTCTTCAATTAGAGGAGCCCATTTCACGACCGTGGTTTGATTGGGGTTTGAACGATATAATTGTTCAGCAAAAAAGAGGAGGTGTGGTTGTTGCCATATAAGATAGGACCCTACTGATGAGGCTGTTTCTCCTCCCTGATTATCGGTCATTTTTTGCCAGCGAATTCCCTCATAGCCTTGTCTTTTGGCCATTTTTTTGGCTTGTTCAAAAGCCCTAAAATACCATCCCATTTGTTGTTCCAAAACAGCTTCATTTCCCCACAGCGCAAAAGGTAGTGCATGCCACCAAAACATTTCTATGTGGGGTTTTCCATACCAAGAATTATAGGTGAGTCCTGTTTCTTGTGGTGGGTTGGGGCCACTGCAATTCACCTTGCGCAAATAGCGAGAGAGCACCATACGGCGCTCTAATTCAAATGCTCTAGGGTCTTGTGTTTTTTGGAAATCAAGAATAGCCCCTTGTTCCCAATAGTGTATGAGATTTTGTTGGGCTTGCCTTTTTTCAGTAGCATAATCAATTGCCTTTAAAAATAGGGGCTCATGAGGGGTTAGCTTGAGTTTAAAAACCCATTCTGTTGCTTCTTTTTGGGGAAAAAAGCGATAGCCAAAGGCTATTTTTTCAGAGCGAAGTGGAGTGCCTGATTGAAACAGACTGTAATAAAGTGTTTCATGTAGGGTTCTTTTAATGCTAAAAGCTGTGTTGCTTTGTGTTTTTAGAACGAGTTGGTCCATAGCACTTTCTTGAAAGAAATTGGCTTCATCTAGAAAGGCGTTAGTAGGAAAAGGATAACGTAACT
Source organism: uncultured Flavobacteriaceae bacterium (assembly GCA_964386915.1). Taxonomy (GTDB): domain Bacteria; phylum Bacteroidota; class Bacteroidia; order Flavobacteriales; family Flavobacteriaceae; genus JADHMP01. Next base: position 54,850 of record CAYLUQ010000014.1, read on the forward strand.
GCACCCCTAATAGCCCTTTTTCGACTAGTGGACCTTTCACTTTTACCAATAGACCATCTTCATTTTGGAGGGCTAGGGTTTCAACTTCAACCCAAACCCCATCGATTTTAAAGCGACTGGAAACCTGTCCATTCCAAGGATTTAAAACTTGTTCTATATCCGAAAGCTGTTGCGGTTCCAGAGGCAACGCTTTATTTTTTAATACCCATCCCAATTGCGCTAAATGAAGACGATGTGGATTTTGTCTGACGATATCGGCGGCCCATTTTTTTTCTACCTCTTTGGGCTGTACAGCATAGGGCACCTGTCTTCCTTTCACCGAATGATAGATGAAAGTCTCGTTTAATAAACTGTCGTTTGGCTGTATAAAAGAATGCCACCCCCAATCTGAAAGGGTGCCTAAGGGAATTCCTTTTTGATAGGTAGCAGGAAAAGTTTGTAGACCCGTAACGTCTAGCGTCATAGCAAAACGGCCATTACCCACGGTTAGGGCATTGAGCGTATCTACTTTATGGTTTACCACTTGATGCCTTTCAAACACGCTTTTTCTAGAAATTTGCTGTGCCTGAACAAAGGCAGGAATTAGTAGGGCAAAACTTAACAGGCTATTATAAATGAGTGTAAATCGTATTTTAATTTTCATGATCTAATGCAAAATAGCCAGTTTGGTTAGAAAAGCTTTTCTTTCCGTTGTTGTTGGTTATGGTGAGGGTGCCTGTAATTTCGGGGCCATTGGTCAACGACTGTTCACTAATTCGCACAATTTCTCGAGGACCTCGAGGTTTGTTAACATTCCAAATATGGCCGCCATCTACTTCCATATAGAGTCTTTTAAGGGTGAGGTGCAGTTGGTTGTTTTTTACTTCTCCCACCAAATAATCTTGAGTGTTGACCACTGCTCTTCCCCAAGAAGAGCCATGCACAATTTGCCAAATGCCGTCGGCTTCTAGCACGGTTACATCGTGAAATTCTCCTGCAAAATAGGCATCTACTCCATGCGCCACTAAGGTTTTATAAAAAGCACTTTGTTTTCCCTCTTCTAGCATAAGTCTACTGGAAGAACGTGAATTTAGGTCACCCCAAAGGCCCACATGACCTTGCACTATTTTAAAAGGGGCATCACGGTGTTCGGCTAAGGTTTGTTGGAGCCACTCCAATTGTTGACCAGCTACTTGAATTCGCATAGAATCTTCAACCACTTCAAAGGTCTCTACGGTCACCACTAACAAATCACCTTTTCGCACAAAATAGGCCAATCCTTTTTTATGATCGGGACCATTTTGGGGCATATCAAAATTTTGTTTGTATACAGCTTCAAAATGCGGAATTAGATCTCTTTTTGATTTAGGCCAAGGATCATCTCCCAATTCGTGATCTCCTATGGCAGTATAGTAGGTTAGGCCGTGTTTTTCCAGACGTCTTTTCCAAGCGCCATAATACATCATGCCATTGCTTTCCACGCATTCAGGGCTGTCCCACCAACGGCCACCCACCATATCACCATCGACCAAAACAAAGTTTGGTTTTTCTTTTTTTACGGCTGTCAAAAAATAATCTACAGCGGCGTCATATTTGGGCCAAGGTTCGGGTATGTCAAAATTGAAAAAATCGGGAAAGCTTACAAATCGAACAGTAGAATCAACTTTGGGTTCCACACAGCTCAAAAGTAAAAAAGCAACGAGAACTCCTACTATTTTGGTGTTTGATGACAACATTCTTTTATGAGATTGAATCCAAGTAACAGAATTTTATTTAAATTGGAAAATGTTACCCTCAAATTTACTAGATTTGGATTAGTGTAAAAAGAACATTTAATTCTTTTTAAGCGTATTTTGCCTAACCAATAATAATTGAAATTAAACTAAACGCTCATGAAAATGTTGGACACCCTAGATTGGATCTCTATTTCCATCTATTTTTTAATTCTAGCTGGAATTGCCATTTGGGTAATTCGCAAAAAGAAAGCAGACACCGAGGATTATTTTTTAGCGGGCAGAAATGTAGGGTGGTTCGTAGTAGGTGCCTCTATTTTTGCTTCTAACATTGGTTCAGAGCATGTGGTCGGACTAGCTGGTTCTGGAGCGGGAAACAAACTGCCCATGTTGATTTATGAGCTCCACGCTTGGGTGGTTCTCATTTTGGGTTGGGTGTTTTTGCCATTCTATATGCGATCGGGAGTTTTTACCATGCCCGAATTTTTGGAAAAACGATTTGATGCTCGCTCTCGCTGGATTTTATCCATATTTTCAATTGCGGCTTATGTGTTAACCAAAATATCAGTTACCATCTATGCGGGGGGAATTGTGGTTTCGGCTCTTTTAGGTATTGATTTTTGGACAGGGGCCATAGCCACAGTAATTCTCACAGGACTTTACACCGTTTTGGGCGGAATGCGCTCGGTGGTCTATACCGAGGCGTTGCAAACCGTAGTTTTGGTGGCTGGTGCACTTTGTTTGACCATTATTGGAGTGAACACCGTTGGGGGGTGGGAGTCTATGAAAAACACCGTAACCCCAGAATATCTCAATATGTGGCGTTCCTTAGACGATCCCGATTTTCCATGGTTGCCCCTTTTCATTACGAGTACAATTGTTGGAATTTGGTATTGGTGCACGGACCAATATATTGTGCAACGAGCCCTAACAGCTAAAAACCTAAAAGAAGCTAGAAGAGGAACTATTTTTGGCGCGGTCTTAAAACTATTCCCTGTTTTTCTTTTCTTGATTCCGGGCATTGTGGCGCTAACCCTCAAAATGAGAGGGGAGTTAGATTGGGATTCTCCCGACGAGGCCTTTCCTGTTTTGATGAGCAATTTGCTGCCATCTGGTCTTAGAGGATTGGTAGCAGCGGGTTTATTAGCAGCCCTAATGAGTTCATTAGCCTCTGTGTTTAATTCGTGTTCTACACTCTTTACGGTAGACATTTATAAAAAATTAAGACCTAATACCTCTGAAAAAAACTTGGTCCGTATTGGACAAATTGCCACTGGTGTAGTGGTGGTAATTGGTATTATTTGGATTCCTATCATGCAAAATATTTCAGGGGTTTTATATGAATATTTACAAAAAGTGCAATCGTATATTGCTCCTCCTATTGCGGCAGTTTTTCTATTGGGGATTTTTTACAAAAGGGTAAACAAGCAAGGCGCTTATGTTACCCTTGTTTCTGGTTTTATAATTGGTGCTTTCCGCATTGTCTTAGAGCTTGTCACAGACCAACTCGATCCAAACGGAATGTTATATTCTTTAGGCACCATGAACTATTTGGTTTTTGGGGGCTATTTCTTTTTAATCAGTATATTGACGCTTGTTGGGGTGAGCTTGGTCAATCCGGCACCGAGTTTACAAGAAATTGAAAACCTCACTTTTTCTACCCTCTCAGCAGAGAGTATTGCCAACAATAAAAATAGCTATACTATTTGGGATATTGTCATTACCATTGCGGTGGTGGCACTTGTGGTGAGCATTATGATTTTCTTTAACGGATCTTAAAAAAGCGCCGGTTTTTCAAGAAGCATCAAATTCTAGTGGTGTCCCCTTTATTTTATAAGGTTAAGGCTACTTTTTTACCAGTTTGCAGCGCCTCATAGATGGCATCAATGATGATCATATCTTTAAGGCCTTCTTGTCCAAACACCGAAACTTGAGGCATATTTTGATCTAAAATGAGAGCTGCCATGGCATCCATTTGAACCGTTTGGTGTGTCACTACGGGAGCTTCTAAGGGGCCAAGGTGTGAACTTCCTTTAATGGGGCCATAACCTGTAGAGGGTTGCATGGAAACATGCCCTTTAGTGCCGTTGAGATAAAAACGATCAAGATCATTCATGTTGTAGGTAGAAAGGCAAGAGGCTACAGCTCCACTGGGAAAGCCCAATTGAAATTGAATGGTTTCATCTACCCCTTCTTTAAATTTTACAGGATCTGTTTTAGTTTCTTGGGCGGTTACCCAAAGAGGCTCTTCACCCACCATATAGCGAGCCCCATTGATGGCATAAATACCAATGTCCATAAGCGCACCACCCCCCGCTAAGGCTTTGTTTAGGCGCCATTGATTGGGGTTGCCAATGCGAAAACCGCTTAGCCCTTGAAAAAAACGAATGTCACCTAATGCCCCTGATGTTCTGAGGGCTATGGCTTCTAATGTTTTGGGTTCAAAATGCATTCGATAGCCAATAAGAAGTTGGACCCCGGCTTTTTCACAGGCTGCAATCATTTGACGACCTTCTTCGGCATTGAGGGCCATTGGCTTTTCACAAATCACGTGCTTGCCAGCTTGAGCCACACCAAGAGTATGTGGGCAATGCAAAGCATTGGGCGTGATGATGTAGACAGCCTCAATATCAGGATTGTTTTTTATCTCATGGTAGTTGTCGTAGTTGTAGCAATTTTTATCGGGTATGGCATAACGGTTTTGCCAGTCTTTAATTTTACTTGGGGTGCCACTAATCACTCCGGTTATTTTGGCTCGGGAGCATTGTTCCATTGCTCTGGCTACTCTATTGGCATAGCTGCCCAAGCCCATAATGGCCACTTTTAGAACGGTGTTGTTGGAGGGGCGTAGTGGAGCAAAAAGCCCCTGAGAGTTTAGCCCCATGAGGGGTAGTCCTAGGGTTGCTAACCCGCTTTTTTGGAGAAAAATTCTTCTGTTTTCCATGGTGGTGACTTTATTTTTAGGATAAAAGATATTGAGCACTCTTCAAGAGATCTTCTTTTGGATTGGGTGCCATGTCGTGTTCTACAAAGAAATGGTCAACTCCATTTGTTAGCCCTTTGGCAACAATGGCTTCTATATTTATTGTGCCACTTCCACAGGGCGTTATTTGACCAAAAAAAGGAAATAAGCCATATAAGCCTTGCTCTTCGGTAAGTTTCAAGTCATTAGGCATCATGTCTTTGAGATGCATCAATTTATAGCGATTGGGATATTGATCCAGTAGTGCAAGGGGGTCTTGTCCGGCAGCGGTAGTCCAAAAAACGTCTAATTCTAAAAAGACTGTATTGGGGTTAGTGTTTTGCATTAAATAGTGAAAAGGGATTGTTCCGTTCAGGTCTTTAAACCCAAATCCATGATTGTGATAGGCAAAACGAAGGCCTTCTTGGTGGAGATTTTTACCAATAGCATTAAACCGATCGGCCATTTTTTTATAGGCTTCTAAATCACCTCTGAGCTCATCTGGAATCATGGGTAACACCACATATTTTGCCCCCAATGCCTGAGCAGCTTGAATGAGTTCGGGCGTATTTTTTTCTAAGGTTTCTAAATCGGTATGCATGGAGTGCACTTTTAATGAGCCAAGAGCTTTTTTGAAGTTTTGAGGGTTGTTGCCATAAAGTCCTCCTTTGAATCCACCAAAGTTTTGGGCCAATTCGGCAAAAGATTTTTTGGCTTGTTCGGTGCTAAATTCATAGGGGCCAAACGTTTCTAAAGAGGTGTAGCCCATTTCTTGAAGCACTTCTAGTCCCTCTTCAAGATTGTTAGACAATAGACTCGGAGCTGAAAAAAGTTGTAGTCCTACTTTGTCCAATAAAGCTTTTTTAAGTTGTGGTTGTTCTTGGAAAATGGCATAGGGAGAAAAAAAGGCTCCTGCAGATGCCATTTTAAGCTGTTGGATAAAAGTTGCTCTATTCATTAAAAATGATTTAGGTATTAAAGGTAAAGAGAATCTTTGGATTTAATTCTTCTAAAAAAACGAGTCCTTTTGAGGGCAATTTTGTTGCGTTTAGATTAGTTGTATATTGATGCAAAATTTAGTTCATGTCCAAAATGAGTTTTTTTTATGTGCGGGGTTTTTTGCTTTGGATTGCCCTAGGACTTTTAGCGTTTGGCTTAAACAGTTGTGAACAGTCTGTTTCGGTTTCGGGACATGTAGAGGGCTTGGTGGCGGCCAAGGTTAAATTGGCCAAGCTTAATTTAAAAAACAACAAGACGCTCTATGTTGATTCAACAGTATTAGAACAAGGGAATTTTTCGTTTAAACTACAAAAGCAAGAACCCTATTTGCACAGTCTTATTTTTGATGATTCATTAAAAATTAATTTCTTTTTAGAAGATCAAGATGTTTCTTTGGAGGCACATTATGAAGAAGGATTAGAACTCACCAAAATTAATTCTGGAGTAGAAGATCAATTGTTTCGTTCGTATACCATAGATGAAATTTTTGAACGTCAAATCGGGATGGATATTATGTTGCAACATTCCGACCGGGTGTTTTCGGCCTTTACGGCCTTCTATCAATTTCAGTTGTTTAATATTCATTTGGACAGTATGGCATTAATCCTTCAAAATTTTTCTAAAGAGGTGCAGCAATCGGTTTATTATGAGTCGTTAAGCACTCTTTTTGAAACGCTAAAGCAGGTGGCTATTGGTCAACAGGCACCCCTTTTTGAAGCCCCAGATGCGAATGGAATTCCAAAAAAACTAACCGATTTTAGAGGAAAATATGTGTTGCTCGATTTTTGGGCTTCTTGGTGCGCCCCTTGCCGAAAAGAAAATCCGCATTTGGTATCTCTATATGCACAAACAGATCGTTCGGATTTCGAAATTATAGGACTTTCGGTAGATCATCAAAAAGGCAAGTGGTTGCAAGCCATTGAAGAAGATGGCCTACGTTGGCCCAATCTTTCAAATGTAACAGGGTGGGATGCCATTTCAACCCAATATGGTGTGAAGGCAATTCCGCAAAACTTTCTACTCGACCCGGAGGGGGTCATCATCGATAAAAACGTTTCGATTGCGGCATTGCAAGAGCGTTTTGCAAAAGAGTAAAGGGTTTTATAATACGATTGGTATCTAATGCTTCAAGCAGGGCTGTTGGAGTGCCGTGATAGTGATATTTT
>CAYLUQ010000014.1:61788-63745 GCA_964386915.1 uncultured Flavobacteriaceae bacterium
ATTGGTATCTAATGCTTCAAGCAGGGCTGTTGGAGTGCCGTGATAGTGATATTTTCCGTTGGGTTGCACATGGGCATTATTGCAGTCTAAACCTAAATGTATTGCGTTGGTTAATGCGGTGATGTTCCAATCTCGATTGCTTTGGCCATTGGCTTGTTGGAAAAACTCTGCCGTAAATGGATCTAAAGTAACCCCACTAAACAACACCCCAAACTGATAGCCTTGAGCAGATTGCACTGAATTGCTTCCTTGGGGATTGCTAGTCACCGTAAAGGTTTCCTCAAGAACACCTATTGTGTTTGGGTTGCCGCTATTGGGAAACGTTCCAACTCGGTGATTGGGAATACTGTTGGTTTTAATCTCGCGGTTTTCAGTTTTGTTCTCTTCATAGCGACTTGCTACGCCAAGGCTGTTTTCAATATCTATGGTGCAGCCATCAGCATTGAGGGAAATTTGAAAGGTGTTTTTTTCACAACTTAAATCAGCAGCCAACGCATCGGTGCTGTTTTCGTCCTCTTTAGGGGCGCAACCCAAAAAGAGAAGTGCACAGAAAAAAAACCTATGATCTCATCCTAAAAATTCATCGGTGTCAGGATGAGCTTTATGGGGCATATAGAAATTTGACACTAAGGCTACTCAAAAAAAATGATATATCAACGATTGATCTTTAAAAGAAAATTCAATATCGTCACATGGTGGATCAAGGATCCTAATTTTTTAATAAAATTCATAAATCTTACAGACGCGAGTTGTTAATTATGAATCTATTAAATCTCTATATTCTGAAGGAGTAACTGATTTTATTTTTTTAAATATTCTGTTAAAATTTTCTTGGGAATTAAACCCTGATTTTTCTACAAGTGCTCCAATTGTAAATTTATCTAAAAATTTATTTTGGATTAAATCACAAGCGTAACCTATTTTCAAAGAATTGATGTAAAGTGATGTTGTGATATTTAATTCATGCTTTATAGAATTACGTATATCATTTTGAGATATTCCTGTATCTACTGATAAATTTACTATGGAATAATTTATTTGAATAAATGCTTTTGATTTTTTAAGGTATTGGTTAATCTTATTAAAGTTTTGAATAAATTCCTTGTTTTTTTCACCAAATTCAAATTGATTTTTTAATCCATCTAGTAGTTTTGGATTTACTAATAATAGTAAATAAGCAGAAATAGAAACAACTCTAGCCAACAAAGAGAATATGGAGTAATCTTTATTAAATAGTATTAAAATTATTGAAACTTCAACCAAACAGGTTGTGATTAAAACAGGTACAACAAAGAGCCTGCAAAAATTTAATATTATAAGTTCAATTCTTTTTTGTTTATAAAGTTTATATATTAAAATTAAATACTTTAAAATAAGTACTTCAAGATATAGTAGAATTACAATAAATGGAATAATGACCATTTCATTTCCCAAGATATTTTTTAGGGAAAAACCAAAAAGATTAGCGTGAAATTGATTTAAAGGGAAAGTATAAATTTGATTTAAAAAAGAATAATTAATCCAATCCAAAAGGATAAAAAGAAAAACAGGAATGGAATAATAAAAATGTATTCTTTTGTTGCTTTTAATGTAAAAAGATTTTAAAAATAGATATACCATAAGAATTAATAAATAAAACAAAGAAGCTATTAAAGAAATAGGTAAAATAGTCTTTGTCAGATAGCCAATTGATGTAATAAATAATATAGCTGATACAATTGCAATATGATATTTTAAGAATCTTTTAAAGAAATAATTCTTAGAGTTAATTTTCAAATGTACTCTATAGTATAGAATGATAATTAAAAAAAAGATAATGTATGCTGGGTAAATCAAAATTCAATAAAGTATAGTACAAAATTAAAAATTGCCTATGTTATAGGCTCTTTAAATATAAAACAATTCTCTTTAGTTGCTAGTTTTAATTAATCAAACCTATATATGACCAAAGAAGAGT
>CAYLUQ010000015.1:0-60589 GCA_964386915.1 uncultured Flavobacteriaceae bacterium
GGCCAATTTTTTAGCTTTTTTAATTCAAAACTGACAGTATTTACTGACAGATTTTGGGGATTTAACTGTCTATTTACTGGCAGTAATTAGCCAGTTTTATGGATTTTGGGGTATATTTGAGTGTCTAGATACTAGGTAAGAAAAAACCCCTCACAAACGTGAAGGGCTTTGATTGCTTGTTAGGTCTTGTGTAGTGTAGCGGTTAGGCTAGCTCCTCCTCTTGGGCTCGAACCAAGGACCCTCTGATTAACAGTCAGATGCTCTAACCAACTGAGCTAAGGAGGAATATTTTATGGTGGGCAAATATAAATGATTTCTATCATTTAACAAATGAAAAAAATAAGAGAAAATATTTAAACCTTTCTTTTAAGCCCTGCTGTTTTTTGTAGGTAGTTTTTTTTCATTTATAAAAGAAAACCTACCTTGAGGAAACATAGTAATAAATAGAAATGCTTAATAAAATATTATTAGTTGTTGGTCTTTTTGCAATGGGCTGTCATTCTCCAAAACCCCAACATTGGGTTGCCATAGGCGATTCTATCACCTATTTAAATGACCATTTAGATGAAACAGACTTTCGTTTATCCAAGGGCTATTTGACAGCGGTGCAAGATCAACTCCCTCACTTTAAAGTAACCAACAAAGGCTATAACGGATGGACGGTTGTTCGAATTGCCGAACATTTTGATGAATTAAATATGCCAAAGGCCTCCCTCTACACTATTTTTCTAGGCACTAACGATTGGTGGGCAGGTAACCCACTTGGGACTTTTTTAGACTATCAAAAAAAGACAGGTGTTGGAACAGTATTAGGGGCATATCGCCTTATTGTTGATCAGCTGAAAACCTTAAATCCCGAAGCAACTATTGTCTTGATTACTCCCATGCAGCGGGTTGATTTTGTATATCTCAATAACTATCAAAACAATGCTTATGGTTCCTATAAGCCTAAAAAAGGCCAAACACTAGAATCTTTTGCCCAAGCCATTCAAAAAATTGGAAAAGAAGAGGGCTTCCCGGTCCTTGATCTCTATCATCATCCCCAACTGCAACATCAAGATTTGGTTCAATTCAAACGACTAAAAAATTCCAATACGGGGGTTTATGAAAACTATTCCTATCCCGATTATATAGGCCTGCCTTTTGACCCTAAATCAGATGCTTATCCTTATCCACTAGAGGCCATTGGCATGACCTATGACGGTCTACACCCCTCCGATGAAGGAAATCAACTCATTGCAAAGGCGTTAGTTGCTCTTTTATCAGAAATAAAGTGATTTGTTTCTAGCTTTTTTGTCTCTTACCATAGGACATTAACGATTAATAAACCTTACCAATTCTCTTTTAATAGCTTCTTTTTTAAGGGGTTAAGAACATCTTAAAACTCTATTTAAATTTAATCTAAATAAACTTGCAAGATAAATTTCCCGTTGTTACTTTTGCCTTCGTTATTTAAATTTAATCTAAATAAATGAAAAAGCGCCTCTTTCTTTTACTGCATTTTTTGGGTTGGTTTGGTTTGGTTCACCAGGAACTAACTGCACAGGCAGTATTGGACACAGTGCAGCAATTGGACGAAATCATCCTAAAAGCCAACACTATTTTAGGCAATAAATATGTGGCTCAAAATCGCACGGGCGCTTCATATTTTTTATCTACAGAAGACCTTAAAAAATTTGGGAATACAGACATCAACCGAGCGCTTAGAGCAGTGCCTGGGGTGACCCTCTATGAAGAAGATGGATTTGGATTGCGGCCCAACATCTCGCTGCGCGGCACCTCCCCTCAACGAAGTTCCAAAATTACCCTCATGGAAGACGGAGTGCTTATTGCACCTGCTCCCTACAGTGCCCCAGCAGCCTATTATTTTCCTTCTATTGCTCGAATGCAAGCCATTGAAATTTTAAAAGGAAGTAGCCAAGTGCAATATGGTCCGTTCACAACGGGCGGGGCCATTAATATGGTTTCCACTGCTATACCTGATTCTATTCAAATTCAGTTGCGTTCTCGCTATGGGAGTTTTAACACCAGCCAAGTTCACGCCTCTGCTGGGCAGGCTTTCGAACAATTTGGTTACCTACTAGAATATCAAAATAGTAAATCTAATGGTTTTAAGCAGTTAGGCGATGGCGAAAATACCGGGTTTGACCTAACCGATTTAATGGGGAAGCTTCGTTTCTCTTCCAAAAAGGAAGCTGCTACTCCACAATATATAGAATTCAAATATCATTTTTATGAGGAAGATTCTAATGAAACCTATTTAGGACTCACCGAAAATGATTTTAAAAGCACTCCCTATTTGCGTTATGCAGCTTCTCAAAAAGATAAAATGCAAGCTGAGCAACAGCAATTGATGCTTACTCATGTGGTCGATTTTTCGTCTCAACTCAAGGTAATTTCCAACGCCTATCACAATAGCTTTTCAAGAAATTGGTATAAACTTGATGATGTCCTTTTTGAAGGAGACAAAAGAAGTTTAGCAGCTGTTTTAGACAACCCACTTTCCTATCCGAATCATTTAAGCCTTCTAAGAGGAATAGGCACATCCAACAACAATGCTCTCCTTATGAAAGCCAACAACCGAGTCTATACAGCTCGTGGTGTTCAGACCAAAATAGACTACCATTGGTATGATGCCAAAGGCTCCTTTCACGATATAGAAGTGGGCGCCCGCTTGCACTATGATGAAGAAGACCGCTTTCAGTGGGAGGATGGATATAGTATGACCAACGGTCAAATGGCCCTAACAACTAATGGAGATCGGGGAGCTCAAGGCAATCGAATTTCGGCGGCCCAAGCTACAGCGGCCTATGCCCTCTATAAATATAAGGTGAACCGCCTAACCCTCACGCCCGGATTGCGTTTTGAACAAATAACCCTCACGCGCAAGGACTATGGCAATTTAGATCCCAATAGAACTGGAACTACTCTTGCTGCTCGAGAAAATGAGGTGCGTGTAGTTATTCCTGGAATGGGTTTCAACTATAATTTTTCCAATAAAATGTCACTTTTTGGAGGCCTACACAAAGGATTTTCGCCCCCAGGAAATAAACCGGGTGAAAAACCCGAGGAGAGCCTTAATTATGAATTAGGGTCCCGTTTCGGTTTTGGCCGTTTACGGGGGGAGTTAATAGGCTTTTTTAATGATTATTCTAATCTGCTGGGTTCTGATTTGGCAGCCAGTGGCGGAACCGGTTCCCTAGAGCAATTCAATGCCGGAGCTGTTCATGTGAGTGGATTTGAAGGGTTGCTATACTACTCGCTCTCTGGGTCTGAGGCTAAAATTCAACTCCCTATTTCTGTAGCTTATACGTTCACGCAAGCCCTTTTTCAGAGTGATTTTGGAAGTGCCGAGAGCATTTGGGGGCAGGTGAGTAGTGGTGATAGAGTGCCCTATATTCCGCAACACCAATTTAATTTGACCGCTAGTTTGATGCACCCTCGCTATGAATTTAATGTCAATTTGCGCTATCAAGGAGCCATGAACACCCAAGCATCAAATCGAGGACTCATGGATCCAAAAGCCATTGAATCTAACATGGTGGTTGACCTTTCCGGAAAATATCCGCTTACTTCTCAGGTGCAACTCACGGCCAATGTGATCAATTTGTTCAATGAAGTTTATGCAGCCTCACGAGTGCCAGCAGGGTTTAGACCCGGACATCCTTTTGGGGTTTATGCCGGAGTGGCTGTGCAATTATAGAAATAGCTCTGCCTAAAGCCCCTTTACTTTAGCTATTTGATCCATCTGGTATAGACAGCTTGGGGTGTCTTTTTGGCACGCTCATAAAAAGCTTACCCTTATGATCGAAAAAAATGTGTTTAGGCTGTTACACAATTTTATGGCATATCGATAGCCTTAAAACTTTTGATGGTGAGAAGTCATTTTTAGCCATTTTTAGTCAAATTTTGTTCATTTTTGAAGTTTTTTTGGGCATTTTGAGCATTTTTAATGTTTTTAGACACAAAAACAAGCTCAGTCATATTCCACACTTTCTCTAAAAACGAACCTCGTTGACAGGATTTCCCTCCACATCATGGTGGGTGAATTTAATGCTGGGTTGTTCTTCTGATGTAAGCGATACTGACAAAAACCCTCCTTTAACTCTTAAAAATTGATGCTCAGGTCGAAAATCTTCCTGTTTCCATCCACCTGCATGACTATCTGTGCCAGCACCGCATCCAAATTCCCAAAGGGAAGTATTCTTGATGTGTGTAACATATTGCCAGTGGCGGTCACCATTTACAATAAATAAGTTTTGTTGTTTTCTTATGAAATCTAAAATTTCTTCCTGTTCATAAGCATATGATGCATTGCTCAAGTTGTCATTCTTTTTAGCCCTATCTGGACCTAAAATGGGGGAGGAAGTAATCAATACCTTAAATGTTGCATTAGACGCGGTGACGGTTTCATAAAACCATTGTTTTTGGGCAGCACCCCAAATGGTTTTTTCAGGTCCGTCTTTCAGATGGTTTTGATTTCTGTAATTTCGACCTTCAACAATCCAAATTTGCAAATCTTTACCCCAACGAATGGTTTTATAATTTTTTGGGTGGGAAGGAAACTGCTCCAAATCAAAAATTTCTAATCCTCTTTCAAAAGGAACCAAGCCATAGTCTCGGCCCGGATAGCTATCATCAAAGCCAACATCATGATCGTCTTTCATAAAATAGGAGGTATGATGGTTGAAAAAAGAACGTTGAAACGGAAGTGCAAACAAACGATTCCACTTAAAACGCATCAGTTCTTCAGTCATGGCATATGGCGTGGGTTTGTCCATATATTCTATATCGCCAGTATGAACAAAAAAATCAGGTTGTAATTGTGACATGCTGGGGTATATTTTATGCCCATTTTCCAAATCATCACGACGATTGAAGTCATGACAAGAAACGACACAAAATTTAATATCTCTTTTTGTTTCAGGGTCGGGAGGTAAGATAAAACTGGCAGAAATACTATCGCTGATTTGTGCTCCTTTTTTAGGTCTAGCATATATTCGTATCTGATACTTTTCACCTGCTTCCAATCCTTCTATTTTCCATTGATAGGTAAAATCTTTTTGAGGATCAACCGAACTCCAATCAATAGTTTTTATTGGAGTAGAATCACCGTTCTTATAATATTTCAATAAAACCTGTCCCTCGCTTCCAGGACAATAGCCCTCCATGTCTTTTAGGCTTAATCCTTGAGGTATTTGTGTATTGTAAATACCTGCTATGTCTTGGCTTTCAGCCAAAGATTTCATTTTTTCTGTCGTTATTTCAACAAAAGGATGACCATTAAAATGGGCAGATTTGTTTTGAGTTAATCGGGTCCATAGCACAATAGAATTTTGGTCGGCCCAGCCATTTTTCATTCCATTGGCAAAATAAGGCCCTTGGTCATCCACACTTGGTTTACAGGAAAAAAGAATTGAAAATATTATTAGGATGAGGGGTATAGGGTAATTTAAATATTTCATTACCCTAAGATATAGATATTGGATTACAAATCAAATCGCACCTCCCTATGTTTGGATTGTATATGCCTGAGAATTTTGGCTGTCAGAACACAAAAAGATCGAGCAAACTTGATGGAACCTATTGAACGCAAGTGTAGAGAAGAGCGATGGTATACAATCAGAAAAGTTTTTACTAAAGAGAAAGTAACAATTAGCAACTTACTAAAAGATTTTTTAGAAGAAAAAACCTTACTTTGATAGACTTAGGCGTCAATTATATCATGTTATTTAGAATAGTGCAAGAGTCCCTAAAAGAAAGGGCAAAGGCACTAAAGAAAGAAAGTGAAACGATTAAATTACCCGAAAAGAAGATTACCTCAAAATGATCCAAAAAACCAAAAAGAAAGTTTTTTGGTTTAAAAAGTTAATAATCTCTCAAAAATAGTCAAACTCACCCTGCTTTAGGGGTAGTGAATTTAGTCAAAAAAGGCCCGAATAATATCGTTTCCATTGGCATAAAGCACCAAAGCCATCAACAGGAAAAAACCCGTCATTTGAGCATATTCTAAAAACTTATCGTTGGGTTTTCTGCCCGATACAATTTCATAGAGTAAAAACATCACATGTCCCCCATCTAAAGCCGGAATAGGCAGCACATTCATAAATGCCAAAATAATAGAAATTAAAGCGGTGCTGCTCCAAAAGCCACGCCAATCCCAAGCCGGCGGGAAGAGGTTGCCAATGGCGCCAAAACCGCCCAATTGAGAAGCGCCTTTTTTGGTGAAAATATATTGAAACTGAGATACATAATCATAAAGTGTCCAATAGGTATGTCCGATGCCCTCTACGATGCTTTCTGAAAAGTTTAACGTTCTCGTTTTTAAGCGAATAGAAGTGTTTTGAGCGAATACACCAATTTTCCCTTCAGCATTAGTCTGCAGAGAAAGTGTATCCGTGGAATTGTTACGCAATACAACCAAAGAAAAGGGTTGGTTGTTTTGAGCCTCCACAGCTTCCATAAAGGCGGGCCAGTTTTTGATAGGTTTATCATTAAAAGCCACAATTTTATCATTGGCTTTGAGTCCAGCCAAAGCAGCAGGACTATTCGGAATCACAGAATCTATTAGGTTTGGCAGTGCTGGGGTTAAGGGAAAGGTTTCCCCACTTTGAAACATCTGTTGGCCAAAATTTGGAGGAATAGAAAGGGTTCTTTGGTTTCCGTCTTGGTCTTGAACTTCTACTGTTTTTACAGAACGCAAAAGCAAAAGACGATTCACATCCATCATGTTTTCCAGCGGTTTGCCATCTACCGATAAGACATAATCTCCTGGTTGAAAGCCAACCGAAGTAGCCAAAGGTGAGGGAGAAAGTCCATTGGGTATTTCAGCTATTCCCAAGGTGGATTTTCCCCATACAAACAACACCATCATATAGATTAAAAATCCAAGAATGAGGTTAACGGTTACCCCTCCCAGCATGATGATGAGGCGTTGCCAGGCTGGTTTAGAACGAAACTCCCAAGGCTGTGGGGGAGCTTTCATTTGTTCTGTGTCCATGCTTTCATCAATCATCCCAGAAATTTTAACGTAGCCACCCAAAGGCAACCAGCCGATGCCATAGACGGTATCGCCAATTTTTTTCTTAAACAAGGCAAATTTGACATCAAAAAAGAGAAAAAACTTTTCAACTCGGGTTTTGAATATCCGGGCAGGAATGAAATGCCCCAACTCATGTAGGATAATCAAAATAGATAAACTAAGTAGGAGTTGTATGGCTTTAATAAAAAATGGACTCATAGCATATAAATTGTGGCAAAAGTAGCACTTTCGAAGGCATAAAAAAAATGAAGGAAGCAGCAGCCAGAAATCTTTAACATTTTCGAAAGGGTCTTTTTCTAAATCCCTATTTTTGTAGTGATCATTTCATGAAAGCTTTCTACCAAAAATACCGTTTGTTTATTCTCTCTTTGGGGTCTGTTTCAGGGGTCACCTTACTCTTGTTTTATCAAGCCTTAAAACCCGAAAGACGATTGCCCATATATCAGCCCGCTATGGTGAACTATGAATTGGTGGACAGCACCTTGCAACATCAAAAAAAATTCCATCGTATTGCCAATTTTAGTTTGCAAAATCAAAATGGGGAGTTGATTACCCAAGCCAATTATCAAGAAAAAATTTATGTAGCCGATTTTTTCTTCACCACCTGTCCCACTATTTGCCCAATAATGACCAAAAATATGGCTGCGGTGCAAGAGGCTTTTCTCAATGATCCACAAGTTATGCTTCTCTCCCATAGCGTTACTCCCCAAATTGACTCGGTGGCACAATTAAAAAAATATGCCCTCGAAAAAGGGGTAAAAGATCAAAAATGGAACTTGGTTACGGGTGATAAAAAACAAATCTACCGCCTAGCAAGAAAATCCTATTTAGCCGTTAAAGAAGACGGGAACGGAGGTCCTTATGATATGATTCATACAGAAAACTTTATTTTGGTAGACCCCGAAAAGCGCATTAGAGGATTTTATGACGGCACCAACCCAGACGAAATTCAAACCCTTTTAGAAGACATTGCACTTTTGAAAAAGGAATATCCTCGCTAATATTTAATGATAACTTTTTTTGTGTGGAGAAGCTGCTTTTGCTTACTTTTGTTCTTTAAAATGATTCTAAATAATGGTTTCCTTAGATACTTTAGAACACGGTCAATCAGGTCATATTGAGCATATCAATACCGATGATTTGCCCCTAAAACTCATCGAAATGGGCTGCTTGCCCGGAAACTCCATTGCCTTGATTCAAAAAGCCCCTTTTAGTGATCCGCTCTACATTAAAATAGATGATTCCTATTTAGCCATTAGAAAAGAAATAGCCCAACACATTTTTGTGCAACTCAACTAGTCTATGGCCAAAACCCTCAATGTTGCCCTTTTAGGGAATCCTAATACCGGAAAAACATCGGTATTCAATCAACTCACAGGGCTCAACCAAAAAGTGGGTAACTATCCTGGCATTACAGTAGAAAAAAAAGAAGGAAATTGCCGACTGGATCGCTACACCAAGGCCCACATCATAGATTTGCCCGGCACCTACAGTCTCAATGCCTCCTCCATGGATGAGAGTGTGGTGATTGAATTGCTCCTAAATAAGAACGACAAAGACTTTCCCGATGTGGCGGTGGTGATTACCGATGTAGAAAATCTAAAGCGCAATTTGTTGTTGTTTACCCAAATCAAAGACCTTGAAATTCCAACGCTTTTGGTCATCAATATGTCGGATCAAATGAAACGAAAAGGCATTGAAATTGACCTGCCCAAAATGGAAGCCCTGCTCGACACCAAAGTGGTGCTCACCAGCACGCGCCAAAGCAAAGGAATTGAACAGCTTAAAAAGGAGTTGTTGGACTATCGAAAACTTTCTGCTCGGCCTTGTTTGGAGGTGGCTCAAATTGACCCAGACTATTTTGAAAGTTTGCAAAAAACCTTTCCCAATCAATCCCTTTATAAATTGTGGTTGGTCATCACTCAAGACGTTAACTTTTCTAAACTGGATCGGCAACGGGTTTCAGATGCCGCTGCATTTAAAACACAATCTGAAAATGTGCTTAAAAAAATGCAGCAAAAAGAAACCATTAAGCGCTATCAATTCATCAATGGAGTTTTAAAAGAAAGCTATAATGTTAATAGAGAAATTGCCACCGATTTTCGTAGTCGCTTAGACCGTATTTTGATTCATAAGGTATGGGGATATTTGATTTTCTTTTTGATTTTGCTCACCATTTTTCAAGCCATTTTTGATTGGAGCAGCATTCCCATGGACGCAATTGACTCCTTTTTTGTGGGGTTAAGTGAAAGTGTAAAAGACCAATTGCCTCCGGGGATTTTTACAGCCCTGCTTTCAGAAGGCATACTTCCAGGCTTAGGAGGTATTGTGATTTTTATTCCCCAAATTGCTTTTTTGTTCTTTTTTATTGCCCTGCTAGAAGAGTCAGGCTATATGAGTAGAGTGGTGTTTTTGATGGACCGAGGTTTGCGCCGATTTGGCCTAAGCGGCAAGAGTGTAATTCCACTCATTTCAGGAACAGCCTGTGCCATTCCAGCAGTGATGGCCACCCGCAATATTGAAAATTGGAAAGAACGACTCATCACCATATTAGTAACCCCCTTCACCACCTGTTCGGCTCGGTTGCCGGTCTATTCCATTTTAATTGCCTTGGTGATTCCCCAAGGACGCTTTTTAGGAATGAACTACAAAGGGCTCACCCTTATGGCACTCTATTTACTCGGATTTGGAATGGCCCTCTTGGCGGCCCTACTGTTAAGCAAAACACTACCTATTCGGTCTAAAAGTTATTTTGTGGTTGAAATGCCCAACTATAAATTGCCTTTGCTAAAAAACGTAGGCCTAACCGTTTGGGAAAAAACCCGCAGTTTTGTGACCGAAGCTGGAAAAATCATCATGGCCATTTCTATCTTACTCTGGATTTTGGCCTCCTATGGCCCTGGAGAACCTTTCCAAAACGCAGAACAAATCATTGCCTCTCAGCATCCCGAATTAGAGGGGGAAGCCAAAACGCAAAAAATTAATGCCTTCAAACTGGAGCATTCCTATATTGGTCTATTAGGCAAATCCATAGAACCGGCCATTACTCCCTTAGGCTATGATTGGAAAATTGGTATTGCCCTCATTGCCTCTTTTGCCGCACGTGAAGTTTTTGTGGGCACTTTGGCGACCATCTATAATGTAGAAAATGATGCCGATCAAACCATCAAAAACAGGATGGCTTTGGAAACCAATGCCCAAGGCGCACCCCTATTTAATGTAGCTTCAGGTATTTCGCTCATGTTGTTTTATGCCTTTGCCATGCAGTGTATGAGCACCTTAGCCATTGTTAAAAAAGAAACCAACAGTTGGAAATGGCCCTTGCTTCAACTTTTTTTTATGACCATTTTGGCTTATCTTTCGGCTTTTGCTAGTTATCAAATTCTCAGCTAATGAACGCGCCACTCCAAACCGTTTTAGTTGTATTAGCCGCCCTCGGAGCTGTGGCCTATTTACTTAGAAAATTTGTTTTAAAATCTCCTGCCAAAAAAGGCAATTGCGCTTCCGATTGCAACTGCCACTAAACATTTTTTAATTCTTTATCCCTTCCTCTCTCCAATTTTAAAAAAAAGGCTATCTTTCTGTCACTAAACAAAACGAATTTAAACATGACAAACAGTAAAAGACTTTTTTACGGTAGTTGTTTTGCACTCATCACAACGGCCTTTTCTTTTAGCATTCGTGCCGGAATTTTACCCCAGTTAGGAGAAGAATTTCAGCTCAATGCACAACAACTAGGGTTCATTAACTCCATGTGGTTTTTAGGATTTCCCATCTCCATGATCTTGGGAGGGCTTTTCTATCACACCATTGGACCCAAACGCATCATGCAGTTTGCTTTCTTTACACACACCTTAGGGATCATCCTCACTATCTATTCTGGGGGTTATGTAGGCCTACTCCTGTCCACCCTATTAATTGGAATTGGAAACGGCTGCACCGAAGCTGCTTGTAATCCAATGATAGCCGACGCCTATGAAGGCAAGCAAATGAATACCTTGCTCAATCGTTTTCATATGTGGTTTCCAGGCGGAATTGTGATTGGAAGTTTGGTGTCTAAATTTATGACCGATGCCGCACTTGGCTGGCAAACACAAATTTGGATCATCATGATTCCAACACTCATTTATGCCTATTTGTTTATGGGGCAAGAATTTCCAAAACCAAAAGTACAAGCAGCTACTTCTGTAGCAGAGAACTTCAAGGCCATGGCCTCGCCCATCTATATTTTTATTTTGGCCTGTATGGCACTCACAGCCATTTCAGAATTTGGCCCTCAACAATGGACTAGTTTGATTATGGCCAACAGTGGTGCGCAACCCATGGTAATTCTCGCTTTAGTCACCGGATTGATGGCCGTAGGACGCTATTTTGGAGGTGATATGGTGCACCGTTTAGACCAAACAGGGGTGCTTTTAGGCTCTGCTGTTTTAGCCGCCATTGGCATCTTTTTATTTAGCACCCAAACAGGTTCTATGATTTATGTGGCTGCCATTTTCTTTGCTTTGGGCATTTGCTACTTCTGGCCCAATATGATTGGTTTTGTAGCCGAAAAAATTCCTGCCAGTGGTGCTTTAGGAATGTCTATTGTAGGAGGTATGGGCATGTTTTCAACCTCTATATTCCAACCCATTATTGGCGGTTGGATTGATGCTTCAAGAGAAACCCAAAGTGCTATGGGACTCACCGGTGAAGCCCTCGAATTGGCTGCAGGGCAGCAAACCCTTACCTATATGATTAGCTTTCCGGGCATTTTAATTGTGCTCTTCACCATTTTATATTTTTGGCAGAAGAAAGCACAACCAGCTGTTGCTTAAATCGAATATAGGATTTAGTAAAAAAGCCACCGGAAAGGTGGCTTTTTTTTAGGCGTTCATCAAGCTTTCAATTTCCGCAACTTCAATAGGAATATGGGCCATTAAATTGAGAGGTTCTCCCGTGGGCTGAATCACTACATCGTCTTCTAGGCGCACCCCAAAGCCTTCTTCGGGGATATAAATGCCGGGCTCTACCGTAAACACCATATAGGCTTGCATAGGCAAGTGTAGCAATCCATAATCGTGGGTGTCGAGGCCCATGTGGTGGGAGGTGCCGTGCATAAAATATTTTTTGTAGGCAGGTTGGGCTGCACTTTCGTTTTGCACATCGGCTTTGTCTAAAAGTCCTAGGCCTATCAATTCAGCGGTCATAATTTTGCCTACTTCTTTGTGATATTCTTTCCAAATTGTGCCGGGAACCAAAAGTTTAGTGGCTTCATTTTTCACTCTTAAAACAGCCTCATAAACCGCTTTTTGCCGAGCTGAAAACACCCCAGAAACAGGAATGGTTCGGGTCATGTCACTCGCATAATTGCCATATTCGGCCGCCACATCGAGCAACACCAAATCGCCAGCGGCACAGGCTTGATTGTTTTGGGTGTAGTGCAAAACATTGTTGTTTTTGCCCGAGGCAATAATGGGTTCATAGGCAAATCCTTTAGACCGGTTCTTAATAAATTCATGCACCAAGGCTGCCTCAATTTCATATTCCCACACACCGGGTTTAACAAGGTTCAACACCCGCTCAAATCCCTTGGCAGTAATGTTGCAGGCCCGTTGAATTTGATCAATTTCTTCGGGTGCTTTTACCGCTCTTAGCTGCTGCAAAATAGGATTGCTCTTGGCCACTCCGTGTGCCGGATATTTTTGTTGACACCAAGCAATAAAACGATCCTCTCGGGTTTGGGTTTCAACATTTTGGCGGTAGTGTTCATTGGTGTTAAAATAAAACCGATCACAATGGGAGCTCAATTCTTGAAACACTTGTTCAAAAGCAGAAAGCCAATAAACAGTTTGAATTCCACTGCGTTCTGTGGCCTCTTGTTTGGTGAGTTTTGCTCCTTCCCAAACAGCAATATGAGCGTTGGTTTCTTTCACAAATAAAATTTCACGCTGCTGTTCATCCACAGCGTCTGGAAAAAGCAGCAAAATGGTTTCTTCTTGGTCAATGCCCGACAAATAGAACAAATCGCGGTGTTGGGCAAAGGGCAAGGTGCTGTCTGCACTCACCGGATAGATATCGTTGGAGTTAAAAACCGCCAAGCTATTGGGTTGCATCGCTTTGGCAAAGGCCTTTCTGTTGTTTTGATAAAAGGAGGCGGGTAGGGGGTCGTATCGCATGATTTTTTATATATTTTAAGCTTCTTGTTTTTTATTTATAAGCAGCTTTTTTTGTTTGAAGATTATGGTAAAGATATTTAAAAAACAAGCAAAACGTAAAACCGTTTAATTCTTCCTCAATTCTCCCATAAAATTTGGTTTGCAGTTTGCTAAAAGGCCTTTATAGCTTAACTTTGCCAGAACAATTGAATTTGACTTTATGAGTACAACCTCCAGCTCCATTGGACGAAAAGTGGCCATGGCCCTTTCAGGATTGTTTTTGATTCTCTTTTTGACACAACATTTTGTGATTAACATCACCTCTGTTTTCAGTGCTACAACATTCAATGCTTTATCGCATTTTATGGGGAACAATGCCCTAGTGCAATTTGTTTTGCAACCCCTTCTAATTGCAGGTGTTTTATTTCATTTTGTTATGGGCTTTGTGTTGGAAACCCAAAACCGAAAGGCTCGAAGTTTAGGCTATGGTGCCTATAAAGGTGCTGCCAATGCCAGTTGGGTGTCGCGCAATATGTTGCTTTCTGGAGCGGTTATATTGTCTTTTTTAAGCCTTCATTTTTATGATTTTTGGATTCCAGAAATGGACTATAAATACATTGAAGTTCTTCCGCTAGATCCCGATCGCTATCATGGTGAAACCGTGCATAAATTTGAAAGCCCGGTGCGCGTTGCACTCTATGTGCTTTCATTTGTTTTTCTAGCATTACACCTTTCGCACGGATTCAATTCTTCCTTTCAATCGATGGGATTAAACAATAAATATACGAAGGCTCTTAAGGGGTTTACTAAAGTTTTTGCTTTTGGTATTCCGTTAGGATTTGTCTTCATTGCATTATATCATCATTTAACCGCATTTTAATATGGCGCTAGATTCTAAAATACCTTCCGGTTCGTTAGCCGAAAAGTGGACCAAACACAAAAGCAACATCAATTTGGTGAGTCCGGCCAACAAACGGCTCATTGATGTCATTGTGGTGGGCACCGGTTTGGCTGGAGCCTCTGCTTCTGCTACCCTGGCTGAATTGGGCTACAATGTTAAAACATTTTGCTTTCAAGATTCACCTCGCAGAGCCCACTCCATTGCAGCTCAAGGGGGCATTAATGCGGCTAAAAATTATCAAGGAGATGGCGACTCTACCTATCGCCTTTTTTATGACACCATTAAGGGAGGAGACTACCGCTCAAGAGAAGCCAATGTATATCGATTGGCGGAAGTGTCGGCCAATATCATTGACCAATGTGTGGCGCAAGGAGTGCCTTTTGCCCGTGATTATGGAGGCCTTTTAGACAATCGCTCTTTTGGAGGGGTGTTGGTTTCCCGAACCTTTTATGCCAAAGGGCAAACCGGCCAGCAATTGCTTCTGGGGGCCTATTCGGCCATGAACCGCCAAATTGGAAGAGGTAAAATTAAAATGTACAACCGCCATGAAATGATGGATATAGTGGTAGTGGACGGTAAAGCTCGAGGCATCATTGCTCGAAATTTAGTGAACGGAAAACTAGAACGCCACAGCGCCCATGCCGTGGTGATCGCCTCCGGGGGCTACGGTAATGTGTTTTTTCTTTCTACCAATGCCATGGGAAGCAATGTATCGGCAGCTTGGAAAATTCACAAAAAGGGAGCCTATTTTGCCAACCCTTGTTTTACACAAATTCATCCCACTTGCATTCCCGTTTCTGGTGATCATCAATCTAAACTGACTTTGATGTCAGAATCGCTTCGCAATGACGGACGTATTTGGGTGCCTAAAAAATTAGAAGACGTAAAAGCTATTCGAGAAGGGCAATTAAAACCTACCCAAATAGCCGAAGAAGATCGTGATTATTATTTAGAGAGACGCTATCCTGCCTTTGGAAACTTGGTGCCTCGAGACGTGGCCTCCAGAGCGGCCAAAGAGCGTTGCGATGCCGGGTTTGGAGTCAATAAAACAGGAGAGGCTGTTTATCTTGATTTTGCTGCGGCCATTGTGCGCTATGGCAAAGAGCAAGCGCACGTTAAAGGGCTAGACGAAAACAACGAAGCCTTAGTTAAAAAGCTAGGTCAAGAGGTTATTCGAGCCAAATATGGAAACCTGTTCCAGATGTACGAAAAAATTGTGGATCAAAATCCGTATGAAACACCCATGATGATTTATCCCGCCGTGCATTATACTATGGGTGGCGTTTGGGTGGACTACAATTTGATGACAACCATTCCGGGTTGCTATGCCATTGGAGAAGCTAATTTTTCTGATCATGGGGCCAACCGTTTGGGCGCTTCTGCGCTCATGCAAGGTTTAGCCGATGGCTATTTTGTGTTGCCCTACACCATTGGCGACTATTTGTCAAACGACATCCGCACCGGAGCCATAGACACCAACCTGCCCGAATTTGTAGAAGCCGAAAAAGCAGTTAAAGACCAGTTAGAGGCTTTCATCAATAACAAGGGTACGAATTCGGTGGACTACTACCACAAGAAGTTAGGTAAAATTATGTGGAACAAATGTGGCATGTCTCGCAATGAAAAAGGACTTAAAGAAGCCATTAAAGAAATTAAGGCCTTACGGGAAGATTTTTATAAAAACGTAAACGTGCCTGGCACCACAAATGAGTTTAACGAACAATTGGCCAAAGCAACACGGGTAGCCGACTTTTTAGAATTAGGGGAGCTTTTTGCTAAAGATGCCCTAGAGCGAACCGAATCTTGCGGAGGGCATTTTAGAGAAGAATCACAAACTCCAGAAGGAGAAGCCCTGCGAGATGATGCCGGATTTACATTTGTCTCGGCTTGGGAATATCAAGGAGAACCAGCTAAAGCCAAACTCCATAAGGAGGCATTAAACTATGAAGAAATTGAGGTTAAAACCCGATCGTATAAATAAGTCAAACAAAAGGCAAAGCACGATCTTTTTTAACAGCTAACAAACTAGAGTATGAAGTTGACATTAAAAATTTGGCGACAAGCCAACACAAACGCAAAAGGAACCTTTGAAACTTATCCCCTTGAAAATGTTTCTCCCGACATGTCTTTTTTAGAAATGATGGACGTGCTCAACGAACAATTGATGGCGCAAGGCATAGACCCCGTGGCATTTGATCACGATTGCCGAGAAGGCATTTGCGGGATGTGTTCTATGTTTATCAACGGAGAAGCCCATGGTCCAGACCGTTTAGTGACCACTTGTCAATTGCATATGCGTAAGTTTAAAGACGGTGAAACGATTACCATAGAACCTTTTAGAGCCAATGCCTTTCCGGTGATTAAAGACTTGGCTGTTGACCGTTCCGCCTTTGACCGCATTCAACAAGCAGGAGGATTTGTGAGTGTGAATACATCTGGAAATACACAAGATGCCAATGCCCTTCCCATAGACAAACACGATGCCGATAAGGCCTTTGATGCCGCCACTTGTATTGGATGTGGGGCCTGTGTGGCCACTTGTAAAAACGCTTCGGCCATGTTGTTTGTTTCCGCTAAAGTGTCTCAATATGCGCTCTTGCCGCAAGGCAAAGTAGAAGCCACAGACCGGGTTCTCAATATGGTTAAACAAATGGATGAGGAAGGTTTTGGCAATTGTACCAATACTGGCGCTTGCGAAGTGGAATGCCCTAAAGGTATTTCCTTAGAGAATATCGCCCGAATGAACAGAGAATATCTTTCGGCAAGTTTAAAGGGATAAGAGCCTTATATTTCGACACCTATTCTCTTACCACTAACTCAAGTTTCTAAATTCACCTCCTTTATTGAGGTTGAAAACTGAAAAGTTTTAGAAGGTATCTCTTCTCAACTGTAGGTTGTTTGGTGCTCTACCCTAGAAAAAGCCACCCCTTTTTTATTAATCCCCAAGAGAAAGGCTTAATTTTAAGACGCCATATGGAAGCAACTGCAACAAATCAATTAGAAGCCCTTCGGGTAGTATTATGTCAAACCGATCCGTTTTGGCAGCAAGCCGAAAAAAATAGAGTTGCCCTCACCAGTCAAATAGAAGCGGTTGGTCCCACAGCCGATGTGGTGGTGCTACCGGAAATGTTTACCACCGGATTTTCTATGGCTCCCAGTAAATTGGCCGAGCCCATGACCGGCCCCACCATGCAGTGGATGCAAGCGTTGGCCAATCAATACAACACCGTATTGGCGGGTAGCCTAATCATTGTAGAAGAAGGATTTTTTTACAACCGTTTTGTATGGGTAGCACCGCATGCTTCCCCTGCCTATTATGACAAACGACACGGATTTACGCTAGCAGGCGAACATCTGAAATACAAGGCAGGAGAAAACGATGGCTTGGTGACCTATCGGGGATGGAAAATCTGCCTACGGATTTGCTATGATTTGCGTTTTCCGGTGTGGTGTCGCAACACCCAAGACTATGATCTCTTGTTGTTTGTTGGCAACTGGCCGCTCCCACGCATGCAAGCTTGGGATGCCCTGCTCAAGGCGCGTGCCATAGAAAACATGAGCTATTGTTGTGGGGTAAACATAGTGGGCCAAGACCCAAAAGGAAATCAATATAGAGGTCATTCTGCGGCCTATGATGCCTTGGGCAATTGCCTCACCGAACCTTTGGTAGAAACCGCCACCGCTCTAGAAGTTACTCTAGATTTTCAGGCACAGCAAGCACTTCGGAAACAGTTCCGATTTTTAGCAGATCGCGATAGTTTTGAGCTACATTAAACGTTTCGTTTAAATCCCAATTGGCCCGCAACTCTATGGTTCTAGCGTTTAGGGTGAGCGGGTCTAAAAGATAAATTACTGGCTCTGGCTGAAGTTTTTCTAAATAATTTCCCGTATCCCATTGTTTATTGCCGTTCACATCTTTGATTAAACGCAAATAATAGGTGCCGGCATCTAACAATGGAAATTCATAAATGCCTCTTGGGTTAGGGGTGTCATAAAACCGTTTTACTTTTAGAGAATTGTCTAAAAGTTGTAAAATAAAAGGCTCTGGATCGTCATATTGCAAGCGTACGAATATATTGCCGTAGTCTTCAATTTTTTTAGTGGTGATCCGAAAATTGAGCGTATCATTGGTGTTACCCATAAAATCGGTGAGCGCCTCAGGGAAAAGGTTGATGGTATAGCTGTCATTGGGTAAGACTTTAAATTTTAAAGAAACATCATCATAGTTTTTGCCTATTTTCAAAGCGACAGGCAATGGAATAGAATCTTTTCCAAATACTTCTATCTTGGTGCTGTCGGAAGCTATTAAGGGTAAATTGGAGGCTAAGAAATACGTGTCTGTTAGCCCTAAATTTCCCTTTGTTTTGGCACTCACCACTAAAGAATCGGGTAGCGGTTCGGCGTTAAAATAAACCGTTTTGGTTAAAATTGTATCACGAACAGGAAAATCAAATTGGAGTGAGTCTAGTGTGGCTCCTTTAAACCAAAAGTTGAGCGAGTCGCGTTTTTCATTGCGGTTCACGAGGTAGGAAAAGCCTTCGGGCAAGGGACTTTTAATATCAAATTTTTGCTCTTCAAAATCTCCATAATAGCCTAAATAGACATGATGATCGTTTACATAGACCGGGTCTGCCCAGGCAAAATCCCTTTTTTCTTTAAACAGTTTGAGGGTTACCAAACTATCGGTGGGTAGGGTGATGGGCGTTGACAAAAAGGCAATTTTATCGGCATTTTGATTAAACAAATAATTGCTTCCCACATCTTGAAGGGCAATGAGTTCATAGCGTCCGGCACGTAAGTTTTGAAACTCAAAAAGGAGCGTGTCTAAGGTGTTTGTAACATAAAACGGTTTTTGGGTGTAGATGGTAGAATCTGTATGGGTGCTGTCTATTGGATAGAGTTGAAGGGATATAAATCGCTCAGTATCTTTTTCAAAAGCGTCAAATACCCTCCCCTTTAGCGTTAACGAATCAATTTCAGCACCAGTAGAAAGAATATAGGTGAAAAAAGGTAAGGGGTTCGATTCGTTAAAATCGACAATGCTTTCGCCAAAATTAAAAGTATAAGTAGTATTGTCTCTAAGGGTGTCTTTTAAGACAATGGTCACTTTTTTAGCTGCTCCGGTTTGGGGATAAACCGTATATTGATCACGCTCCAAGGGAGGCGAAATAATCAATTGTTTAGACAAATCTTTGAGGGAAATATACTCGTCAAAAGTTAGGCGTATTTCATTTTTGTCAAAATTAACCGTTTTCATTTTAGGGGAGGCGTTAATAAGCCTAGGGGGAATAGAATCTTTAGGCCCTCCGGTGGGGCTACCGGGTTTGGCAC
Organism: uncultured Flavobacteriaceae bacterium; assembly: GCA_964386915.1. GTDB lineage: Bacteria > Bacteroidota > Bacteroidia > Flavobacteriales > Flavobacteriaceae > JADHMP01. The sequence continues at coordinate 19,412 of CAYLUQ010000015.1, forward strand.
ACTGCACCAATAAGAGCAAGAGCCACAGTGCGAAAACGGTAGAGACAATTTTCATGCCTACAAAATAACACAATATTGTAGTTAGAACCTATAGCCAACCACGGCAATACTCAATTTAATTTTAGAATGGAGCAAAAGGGCTTGCGCACATGCCGTGAGGGTAGCCCCGGTGGTGACCACATCATCCACCAATAAAAAATGACCGGTCTGCCCTCTTATGGCGTCTTGAGGCACAAAAGCATTTTTGATGATTTTCCAGCGGTTACCTTGGTTGGCAAGGGCTAAGGGGGGTGTATAGACAGCCCGAGCTAAAAACTCAGAACACAGCGGTTTTTGAATAACGTCACCTAAGGCTTTGGCAATAAGCTCCGCTTGGTTGTAGCCCCGTTCCCGTTTTCGTTTAGGATGCAAAGGCACCGGAATGATGCCATCTAGGGGTTTAAAATAGGGACTCGTTTGTAGGGCCGCTCCCATCCACCGGCCCAAATAGTGCCCCACTTTGGGTTGGTTTTTATATTTGAGTTGATGCACCAATTCTGCCACCAATCCCTCTTTTTGAAAATAGCTTAGGGCAGCAGCATGCTGAATGGGCAAGTGCGACACCAATTCTTGTTGCAACACATTTTGAGCCTGTTTAAAATGATCGGTGAATGGCATAGCCACAAAGCATGGGGTGCAAAGCCCTCGCTCGTTGGGACTGAGATATTGCTTACAACCCAAACAAAGACGAGGAAAAATAAAATCAAGCAAACCTTGAAAAACAGCAGAATGGTTTTTTTTCATGGAAAATCATTGAGCACCTTTTAAAGATAGCAAAAAGGATTATTTTTGCGACATGAACAATCCAGCAGATCAGTTTAAAAAAGTCATTTCGCACGCCAAAGAATATGGCTTTATTTTTCCTTCTAGTGAAATATACGATGGCTTAAGTGCCGTTTATGATTATGGCCAAAATGGAGTGGCCCTAAAAAACAATATTAGAGACTATTGGTGGAAAGCCATGGTGCAACTCAACGACAATATAGTGGGGTTAGATGCAGCCATTTTTATGCACCCCACCACCTGGAAAGCCTCCGGCCATGTGGATGCTTTTAACGACCCCCTCATAGACAACAAAGATTCTAAAAAGCGCTACCGCGCTGATGTATTGATTGAAGATCATGTAGCCAAAATTGAAGCCAAAATTGAAAAAGAAGTGGCCAAGGCAGCCAAACGCTTTGGTGACGCTTTTGATAAAGACCAATTTTTAGCTACCAATCCACGTGTGTTGGGCTATCAAGAAAAAGCAGCCGACATTCTAAAGCGAATGGGACAGGCCCTAGAGCAAGAAAAGTTAGCCGACGTTAAAGCCCTCATAGAAGAACTGGAAATTAGCTGTCCGGAATCAGGTTCGCGTAATTGGACAGATGTAAAGCAGTTCAATCTTATGTTTGGCACCAAATTAGGAGCTAGCGCCGATACAGCCATGGATTTGTTTTTAAGACCCGAAACGGCCCAAGGTATTTTTGTTAATTTTTTAAATGTTCAAAAAACCGGGCGTATGAAATTGCCTTTTGGCATTGCCCAAACCGGAAAGGCCTTTCGCAATGAAATTGTGGCCCGACAATTTATTTTTAGAATGCGTGAATTTGAGCAAATGGAAATGCAGTTTTTCATTCCCCCGGGCAGTCAAAAAGAATGGTATGCGCATTGGAAAGAACAACGCCTCAAATGGCACTTGGCACTCCATATGGGCGAAGACAACTACCGCTTCCACGATCATGATAAATTGGCCCACTATGCCGATGCAGCTTGCGATATCGAATTTAAATTTCCCTTCGGGTTTAAAGAATTAGAAGGGATTCACTCCCGCACTGATTTCGATTTAGGAAACCACCAACAATATAGCGGTAAAAAACTGCTTTATTTTGACCCCGAGCGCAACGAAAACTACACGCCCTATGTGTTGGAGACCTCCATTGGATTAGACCGTATGTTTTTGGCTGTCTTTTCGCATGCGTTACAAGAAGAAGCTCTAGACAACGACACAACACGAGTTGTTTTAAAAATCCCACCATTTTTAGCGCCTACTAAAGTAGCTGTACTTCCTTTGGTTAAAAAGGACGGCTTGCCCGATGTGGCCAAAGATCTTGTTAATAGGCTCAAGTGGGATCACACGGTTGCTTATGATGAAAAAGATGCTGTGGGTAGACGCTATAGAAGACAAGATGCACTTGGAACTCCATTTTGCATTACTGTAGACCATCAGACTTTAGAAGACCAAACCGTGACCCTTAGAGACCGAGATAGCATGGAACAGCAGCGTGTGGCAATTGATGCCCTAGCGGCTCTTTTGGAAGAAAAGGTATCCATTACCTCCGTTTTAAAACGGCTTTAAGAAAGAGGGAGTTAACGGTTCAAGATAAGTTTTCATAACAGTTAGGTTTTTTTATCTTCGTAAAAAACTCAACTTGAAAATACTTTCGTATAACGTAAACGGTATTAGAGCTGCCCTAAATAAGGGTTTTGCCAATTGGCTTCAAGCAGCCGACCCAGATGTGATTTGCATTCAAGAAACCAAAGCCTTGAGAGAACAAGTGGAGGTGGGCCTATTGGAAGCTCTAGGCTATCACCACTATTGGTTTTCTGCCCAAAAAAAGGGCTATAGCGGGGTGGCGATTTTTTCAAAAAAAGAACCCCAGCACCTAGCCTATGGCACTGGAATAGAATCTATAGACCAAGAAGGAAGAGTGCTTCGAGCCGATTTTGAGCAATGTTCCATAATGAGCCTCTACCTTCCCTCGGGAACCAATGTAGATCGTTTGGAGCACAAATTCAATTTTATGGACCTTTTTCAAGAGTATATAGATGAGCTTAAAAAAGAGTTTCCCAAATTGGTCATTTGTGGCGACTATAACATTTGCCATGAGGCCATAGATATTCACGATCCGGTGCGCAATAAAAATGTATCGGGTTTTCTCCCCGAAGAACGAGCGTGGTTAGATCAATTTATCAAACGTGGCTTTGTAGATAGCTTTCGTTTGCTCAATCCGCAACCCCATCAATACAGTTGGTGGAGCTATAGAGCCAATGCCAGAAACAACAACAAAGGCTGGCGCATTGACTATGCTTTGGTGGCTGAACCTTTAAAAAAGAATATTCATAGAGCCTATCTTTTGCCTGAGGCCAAACACTCTGACCATTGTCCTGTTGGAGTAGAATTAAAATTTTAACCTATGACTCAAAAATTTAGTTTACTAGCGGCTTTGATCCTTGTGTTACAAGGCTGCGTATCGTCTCGTGTTTTTAATGATTTAGAAGAACGTTATGCCCAACTCAAATTAGAATTTGAAGATCTTACCCAAAAAAAAGACAGTTTGCAACAAGCGGCTGTGCACTGGCAACAAGAAAGCGATTCTTTAGGACAGCTTTTAGCACAAACACAGTCTCGTTTAAAACTTTTAGACAAAGCTCATCAGCAGTTGCAACAACAATATGCACTTTTAGAAAAAAGCAGTGATAGTTCCATTCAAAAGGCTTTAAGAGAAAACAGTCAATTGCTGCAAACCATAGAAGAAAAGCAACAGCAACTGGAAGGAAGAACCCAACGAATAACGGAATTAGAATCTCTAATGCAAGCCCAAGAAGCCTCCTTAAATTCACTTAAACAACGCCTTTCAGATGCTTTGTTAAATTTTGAAGGGAAAGGCCTCACCGTGGAGCAGCGCAATGGAAAAGTTTATGTGTCTATGCAAAACAAATTGTTGTTTCGCTCTGGGCAATGGCAGGTGGGCACAGAGGGCAAACAGGCTTTGCAACAATTGGCACAAGTTTTGGCTGAAAACCCCGACATAGCCGTGCTTATTGAAGGCCATACAGACAATGTGCCCTATCAAGGCAAAGGGCCTTTGGAAGGCAATTGGGATTTATCAACCAAAAGAGCCACGGCAGTGGTAAACCTGCTTTTGAAAAACAGTCAGGTGCTCCCTCAGAATTTAACGGCTGCTGGAAGGAGTGAATACCTGCCTATTGGGCCCAACAGCTCCTCCGAAGGCAGAGCCGCCAACAGACGAATAGAAGTCATTCTAAGCCCTAATTTAGATGAAATTTCAGCACTATTAAATACTTTTTAAAATATGGATTATAACAATCTTCCCGGCACGGGAATTAAAGTGAGTAAAATATGTTTAGGCACCATGACTTGGGGCAATCAAAACACCGAAGCAGAAGGGCATGAACAAATGGATTATGCCGTAACGAGGGGCATCAATTTTTTCGATACTGCCGAGCTCTATGCAGTGCCTCCTTCAAAAGAAACCCAAGGGGAAACCGAACGCATTATTGGCACTTGGTTTAAAAAAACAGGCCAACGCAAAAACATTGTTTTAGCCACTAAAATTGTGGGTCCTAGAGATTTTACCAAACACATTCGAACGGATTTAAAATACTCTAAAGCCAGTATTGATGAGGCTGTTTATGGAAGTTTAAAACGTATGCAAACCGACTATATTGACCTCTATCAATTGCATTGGCCCGAGCGACCAACCAATTTTTTTGGTGAACGGGGCTATTCCTTCCAAAAAGGAGATGTTTGGGAAGAAAACTTTGAGGAAGTATTAGACGCCCTACAAGAACACGTAAAAAAAGGAACCATTCGCTATGTGGGTTTGTCTAATGAAACCCCCTGGGGCACCATGCGTTTTTTACAGGCATCCGGTCCCAATAGACCTAAAATGATTACCGTTCAAAATCCCTATTCACTTCTCAACAGATTGCCCGAAATAGGATTAGCCGAAATTTGTCATCGTGAGGAGGTGGGCCTTTTGCCCTATTCTCCTTTGGCTTTTGGCACGCTAAGCGGAAAATATAGAAACGGCAACCAACCCCCTAAAAGTAGGTTGACTTTGTTTCCTCACTATGATCGTTATAGCAGTTCGCAATGCAACAATGCCATTGAAGCCTATTATGCTTTAGCCCAAGAACACGGGCTAACGCTCACCGAAATGGCCCTGGCTTTTGTTAACGATAGACCTTTTGTGACCAGCAACATTATTGGAGCCACCACCTTGGAACAACTCAAAGAAAATATTGACAGTGCCGCCGTGCAACTCTCAGAAGAAGTATTAGAAGGCATTGAGGCTATTCACAATCAATATCCCAATCCGGCACCTTAAATTAGTCTAGTTGCAACAACCGTTTGGCATTTTGAGCATAAACTTTTGCTAAAACGCTATTGGAAAGGCCTAAGCCACGAGTGTGAAAATCGTTAACCAACAAAGAGTCTGAACGGCTCAAATAGTCCCAAAGCATTATATAATTGCGTTCTAAATGGGCAATTTCTTGGTTTAATTCTTCCTCAGATTTTGTCCTGGCCTCACTGCTATTGCCATAGTCAGAGCCAAAGAGTATGCGATCTTGATAGCGTTCAAAAAAGGCCTTAACAGTTTGACTGTCCTGACGGGCTAAATCGCCAAAACGGGCTCCCATTTCCACCACTATGTTAGGAAATTGATCTAAACGTTGGGCCACCATAGACACGTCGTGAGACATGCTGCCAAGGTGAGCACATAAGATATTTAGGTCAGGGTTTTTTGCAATCCACCGATCTCGAGCGGCAATAATGGTTTCATAAGAGGGCATTTCCGGAAAATTATAGGCGTGATATTGAGGGTGGTTGGCATAATACTCATAATGAGTTCCTTCCGGATTGAGCGGAAGCCAAGCTTCTCTCGGTTCAGCAATATGAGCCATAACCGGAATATTTTGAGCAGTAAGAAAATCCCAAATGGGCTGTAAACGGGAGTCATCAATTTGGATATAGGCACCCGAAGCATCTTGGGTTACCATTCCAAAATTTTTCCAAACTTTAACCATACGTGCCCCTTGTTCAATTTCCTTTTGCAATTGTGCAATCACTTTTTCAGCAAAATCGGGTTGGTCAATTCCCACTCCAATAAAGGTGGAACACAAATAAAATAAATCAGATTCTTGTTGCGCATGGTCCACATAATTGTTCCAGCTTCGTGAAATTCCATTTTCTTTGGCAATGGCCACGTCTACTAGTGTGGCTTGCATATTCCATTTCTTAAAGAAGGCACTCAGCTGGGGTCTGGGATAGCGAAAGTGCGCATGGATATCAATTTTTGGGACATTGGTTTCGATGGGTGAGTTGCTCTTGGAGGGAGCTCCATTTTTGCAGGCTGTGCTATAGATCAACACAAACAGCAGGAAAATAATTTTTTTCATAAAAAGAAATTTAACAATACTACAAGATAGAAAAAAAAACAAGGTTTTAGAGCACGGCATCTATCAACTGTTGAGTGTAGGGGCTTTTCGGATTTTGATAGAGTTCGTCGGCTTCTTGCATTTCAACGCAAATGCCTTCGTGCATCACCATCACCCGATCGGACATATATTTCACAACAGCTAAATCATGAGAAATAAAGAGATAACTCAAATTTAATTCTTGTTTTAATTGGTTCAAGAGATTGAGCACTTGTGCCTGCACTGAAATGTCGAGTGCTGCTACACATTCATCGCAAATCACCAATTTGGGTTCTGGGGCTAAGGCTCGGGCAATGACCACGCGTTGCCGTTGACCTCCAGAAAGTTCGTGTGGATAACGGTTTAGAAAAGGAGCGCCCAAACCGGTTTGTTCCAATAGCTTAATGACTTTGGCGTGTATTTCTTTTGACGTAAAATGAGGATGGTGCACTTTAAATGCTTCACCCACAGCAACCCCAACTGTCTTTTGAGGATGCAAGGCCGCATAGGGGTCTTGAAAAATAAATTGGATGTCTTTTCGAATGGACTTTATTTTTTGAGCCGTAACAAGATTTCCTTCAAAATGAATGCTCCCTTTTTCGGCAGGGTCTAAATACATTAGGGCTTTGCCTAAAGTCGATTTTCCCGATCCCGAAGCCCCCACTAACCCTAGGGTTTCTCCCGGATAGAGTGAAAAAGAAAAGTTTTTTAGAGTAGGTGTTTTTTTTTGACCCCAGCCAAAGAGGCTATCGTTGGCATGGGTTTTTTCTAAACCCGAAACGGTAAGCAAAGGTTTTTTTTGATACAAGAGTTCGTGTTTTTTACGGCGTTCATTTGGGGAGATGACAAGGGGGTTAAAAGTATCTTTTTCATAATCTTGCAAAGTAGGAAGTTTGCGGTAGCGTTGCTCCATTTTGGGCCGAGCAAAAAGCAATCCTTTGGTATAGGGGTGTTGCGGATTTTCAAAAAGTAATTTGGCCGTGTTAGTTTCTACAATTTTGCCTTTTCTCATCACCATAACCCGTTGGGCAAATTTTTTAACCAAAGCCAAATCATGAGAAATAAACACAATGCTCATCCCGTGTTTTTGTTGCAAGGCCAACAGCAGGTCAAGAATTTCCTTTTGCACAGTCACGTCTAGGGCGGTGGTAGGTTCATCGGCCAAGAGTAAATCGGGTTTGCAGAGCAAGGCCATAGCAATCATCAAACGTTGTTTCTGTCCACCGCTTAGGGCATGAGGATATGCCTTTAAAATGTGTTCTTTGGGATGCAATTGGACTTCTTCCAAGGCTGCCTCAATTTGTTCTTTTTGCTGTTTAGGAGTGAGTGAGCTATGGGTTTGCAATACTTCTTGCAGTTGTTTGCCACACCGCATAGAAGGGTTTAAACTGGATTGGGGTTCTTGAAAAATCATACCTATTTGACGCGTACGAATGTTGCGCCAAGCAGCCTCTGAAAGAGAATTTAGCGGTTGTCCTTTAAACAACATTACGTTCGCCTCAAGCTTTGCTTTTTTGGGTTGAAGCCCAAGAAGAGAAAGGGCGGTTAAAGACTTGCCACTTCCTGATTCTCCTACTATGGCAAGCCGTTCATTGGGCCCTATTTCAAAATGAAGATCATCTAAAAGTTGTTGACCTTCAATGTGTAGTTGAAGGCCAGCAACCTTTATGAGAGGAGGAGTTTGGTGCAATGCATTTTAGTTTAAGAGGCTCCTCTTTATAAATTCATTTTTTTCAATTCACTAACGGCATAGTTGGCTGCTCGAGCTGTCAATGCCATATAGGTGAGTGAAGGGTTTTGTGTGGCGGATGAAGTCATACACGCACCGTCTGTTACAAACACATTGGGCACAGCGTGCAGTTGATTGTGTTTGTTCAATACAGAGGTTTTAGGATCTTTACCCATTCGGGCAGTACCCATCTCATGAATCCCTTTGCCTATTGGGGCATTAGAATCATATACCCGAATGTTTTTACAACCTGCGGCTTCTAACATTTCTGCCGCTTGTACTTTCCAATCTTCTTTCATCAAGCGTTCATTTTCTTTGAACTCAGCATCAAAAACAATAGTGGGCAAACCATAGGCATCAAGTTTGTCATAGTTCAAATACATTCTGTTTTCATGATAAGGTAAAACTTCACCAAAGCCACCCATACCAATTCTCCAACCGCCCGCTTTGAGCATGTTGTCTTTGAACTCTTTACCATAGCCAAATTCTGCAACGGTTTCTGCCCAGTTGCCTCTGCTGGCACCTCCTTGGTAGCCATAGCCGCGTAAAAAGTCAACTCCTTTATCTTGTTTGCCCAAGTTTCTAAAGCGGGGAATGTAGAAACCGTTGGGTCTTCTTCCTGTATAGTATTGATCTTTAAAACCGTCGTATTCTCCTGAGGCACCACTGCCCAATTGGTGATCCATAATGTTGTGCCCTAATTCACCACTATCATTCCCCATACCATTGGGAAAACGATCTGATTTGGATTGCATTAAAATGGCTGCAGAGGCCATAGAAGAAGCACATAAGAATACAATTTTAGCATTAAATTCTAGCACTTCTTTTGTGATGGCATCCACAACTCTCACACCGGTAGCTCTTTGTGTTTTATCGTCATAAAGCACTTCGGCCACAATAGAATCGGGTCTGAGGGTCATGTTTCCAGTTGCTTCTGCGGCAGGAAGGGTAGATGAATTGGAGCTGAAATAGGCTCCAAATGGACAACCTCGGTCACAGCGATTTCTAAATTGACAAGCGGTACGACCTCCTCCTGTTTTGGTGCCTTGGGTGATATGGGCCACACGGCCAATGGTCAACACCCGATCGTCATAGTTAGAAGCAATAGCCTCTTTGAGGTGCGATTCTAAACAATTCAATTCCATGGGAGGTAGAAAAATACTGTCTGGCAATTGGGGAAGGTTTAGGGCTTCACCGCTAATGCCAATGTGTTTTTCAACGTGTTCATACCACGGCTTAATGTCTTTATAGCGAATAGGCCAGTCTACACCTATGCCTTCTCTTGCGTTAGATTCAAAATCTAAATCGCTCCAACGATAGGTTTGGCGACCCCAAATGAGAGAACGACCTCCGACTTGCTTACCTCGAATCCAATCAAAAGGTTTGTCTTCGTCATAGTCGTGTTCGGAATCGTTATTATAAAAATGACGTTTAAATTCGTTAACCCCCCAACGTTTTTGTTTGCTGTAATTTTTTAACACGTCTTGCGGCGTGCTTCCACCATGAGGCACATCCCAAGGGTCGAGGTTCATGGTAGGATAATCTTCAATGTGTTTAACCATCCGCCCTCGTTCTAAGACAAGTGTTTTCAATCCGTTTTCACAGAGTTCTTTGGCAGCCCAGCCACCACTCACTCCAGTTCCCACCACGATAGCATCATAGGTGTTGGAGCCATTATTTTGTATATGCATTACTATAAAAATTTGAAAAAAGATACTGATTTTTTTATTATGAATAGAAGGGATTTAAGGTCTAAAAACTTCCGACTCTTCTAAAATTTTTTGGTTTTGCAGTTTTAAATAGAGTTGCGCAATGGTCAGCACGTCTTTTTCGCAATAGATAATGATGCGCTTCAATTGTTTTTCAACATAATATACATGGGCAATTCGACTACCGTCTATATCATCTTTTGGGGAGGGAATGCCCAAAACATGCGCCATTAATTTAAGAGAAGTATAGTGTTTGTAGTCACCAAAGCGCCAAAGGTGCATGGTGTCAATGTGGGGCACTTCCCAAGGTTTAGCGTCAAAGAGCGCCAGTAGTTTAGGAAGTTTAAGGTTGTGAACGAGCATCCTCCTGGCTATGTAGGGAAAATCAAACTCCTTTCCGTTGTGCGCACAAAGGCGATGCTTAGGGGTGTTAAAATAGTGGTCTAAAAGCGTTTTAAAATCGGTGAGAATTTGTTTTTCATCACCCGAAAAAGTTTTTAGTCGAAATTGTCGGGGACTGGTGGCCGTGGTAAAATAGCCTACCGAAAGGCAAACAATTTTTCCAAATTCTGCCCAAATTCCGGCTCGTTCATAAAATTCGGCTGGGCTAAAGTCTTCTTTTCTTTGGTAGGCGGTTTTTTCTTCCCAATATACTTTTTCAAGTGGGGGCATTTGGTCAAAAGTAGCATATTGGGGCACCGTTTCGATGTCAAGAAATAAAATTTTAGAAAGGGGGATTTTAGGGAACATTGGCATTCATTTCAAGGGCTGCTTGCAGATAAACATAAATATCTTCGGTATAGGGATTGTCTTTAATGGCGTCCCCTTTTTTATGTCCCAGCCGCACTACTATTAAGTCTTCTTGCGGAAGCACCATAACATATTGCCCAAGGTGGCCCCGCATCATAAATACGGTTTGATCTTTATAGGTTTCCAGCCACCACCCGTAGCCATATTCTGGACTTTCTACAAAACGCGGCCGAATGGCTTTTGCCACATAGGCTGAGTCGAGGAGTTGCGTTCCGTTCCAATTTCCATATTCTTTAAATAGTTTTCCAAAGCGTGCAAAATCTTGGGCATTGGAGGCCAAACAGCAATAGGCTTTTTCTAATCCTTTTTCAGCACTGTCTACTTGCCAAACTGCTTCTGCTGCTGCACCCATAGGGTTCCAAAACGATTCATAGAGATAGTCGGTTAAAGATTTGCCCGTTGCTCGGGTGAGCACCATGCCTAGCAATTGCGTGGTGCCACTGCTATAGTCAAACTTTTTTCCGGGTTCGGAGTCAATAGGTTGTTGGAGCATAATTTTGGCTAGGTCTTTAACAAAGTAGGCGGCAGTAGTAACCGAAAAGGGAGCGTAGTATTTTTCACTCCATTGTAATCCAGAGGCCATAGAGGCTAGGTCTCCCACGGTTACCTGATCAGCATAGGGCCCTTGAAGCTCTGGAAGAAAATCAATTACCGTTTGATCTAAACTTTCCACATAGCCTTGTTCTATAGCTTTTCCTAAGAGGGCAGCCAACATACTTTTAACCATAGAAAACGAATTGCTTTTAGCGGTTGGGCCATAGTCTTCAAAATAGGTTTCGTGCAACAAACTGTCGTTTTTGATGACCAAAAAAGCTACTGTTCCTGTTTCTTGGTGATAGGCTGTTAAACCGCCATTGACAGGAACCTTGTTGAAAGCTGGGTGTGTGGGCCAAGGTTGTGGGGAGGCTGCAGCCGGAAGGATTCGGGTGTCAAATTTTTTATAATCCTCTAGATAGGCCGTGCTGTGTCCTGTGAGGTAAATTTTTGAAATGGCTCGCAGCAGATAGTCATATTCCGAAACATAAACTAAGCCAAATAAAATAAGGAGGATAAACAGAAATCCCTTTGCAAATTTTTTCATAATTCCAAATATAAGACTAAACTGGCTTAGCCTCTATAACCCTCATGTGTTAACAAGGCTTTTTTATTTGCTAATCCTCCAGAATAGCCCACTAAAGAGCCGTCGCTGCCCACCACTCTATGACAAGGAACAAGAATCAAAATGGGGTTTTTACTAATGGCTCCCGCCACCGCTCGAACCGCTTTGGTGTTGCCATAGCGTTGCGCTATTTTGAGATAGCTAATGGTGCTTCCTTGTGGAATTTCCTTCAAAATGGCCCAAACCTTTTTTTGAAACAGGGTGCCTGAGACTGACAGTTTGAAATTGAAATCGTAGTTTTTGTGCTCAAAGTAAGCCTTCAACTGTTTAACTATTTCTTTTTGAAATAAGGAAGAATAAGGTATTTGTTTTTTCGGTTGTGGAACAAATTTTAAGCTCAATATAGTGTCCTTTTCTGTAGTAATTTCAAGCCATCCTAACGGACTGTTGTATGTGCAACTAATTTGTCCCATATCCTTTGAAATGTTCAATCGCAAGTTTGGTAAAGTTAAACAATTATCTTTTTTTTGAAAAAATGATTTACTTTAACTCACATACATTTTTATGAAAACAAATCGAACCCTAAATTGGCAAGGCGTTATGCCGGCAGTGACTACTCAATTTAATGCTCAAGGCGCTGTGGACATAGATGCCTTTGCAGAAAACTTAACCTTTCAAAAAAAAGCTGGTGTGCATGGATTTATCTTGGGGGGAACCTTGGGAGAAGCCAGTACTCTTACCGCTACCGAGAAAACAGACTTGTTACACACGGCCAAACGTATTGCCGACAAAGCCATTCCCGTAGTGATGAATATTGCCGAGCAATCTACCCAAGAAGCGCTAGCTGCTGCCACTTTGGCCGAGCAGGAGGGAGCAGATGGTCTTATGCTGTTGCCCCCTATGCGCTATAAAGCAACCGATCAAGAAACGGTGTCTTATTTTGCCGAAATAGCACAGCACACCTCGCTGCCAATAATGATATACAACAACCCTGTAGATTATAAAATTGAGGTGACCCTAGAAATGTTTGATCAATTGCAGGCTTTTCAAAATATTGAAGCAGTTAAAGAATCTACTCGAGATACAACTAACATTACGCGTATGCGAAACCGATTTGGAGATCGTTTTCAAATTTTGTGTGGGGTGGACACCCTAGCCATGGAAAGCCTTGTTATGGGAGCAGATGGCTGGGTGGCTGGTTTAGTAGATGCCTATCCAGAAGAGACCGTTGCTATCTATGCATATTGTAAAGCCGGGCACTATGCTGAAGCGCGAGCCATTTTCCGTTGGTTTTTGCCCCTCCTAGAGCTTGATATTTCCCCTCAGTTGGTTCAAAATATCAAGTTGTGTGAAGTGGCTACAGGCCTAGGAACAGGCTATGTGCGCCCGCCACGGCAACCCCTTTCAGGTCTTGAAAAAGAACGCGTTCAACAGATTATTGATCAGGCCATGGCCAGTCGTCCTGACGTGGCAGCCTATAAGAAGTTATTATGATAACAGGAAAAAATTTAATTAAGGGAGAAGCCACCAACAATGAAGGGGGTTCTTCTTTTCGGTGCCTAAATGCAAAGTCTAAAAAACCAATCACCCCTTTTTTTGAAGAGGCTAATGAGGGTCAAGTGGCTACTGCCCTAGCTGCTGCAGAAGCGGCTTTTCCTGATTTTGCTCAAACCACTACACAACAGCGTGCCGCTTTGCTCTCCAAAATAAAAGAGACTTTAGCCGCTTCAGAAGAGGGCATACTAGCTCGTTATCAAGAAGAAACAGGCTATCCGGAAGGCAGAGCACAAGGAGAATTTCAACGCACCTTATCCCAAATTCAATCCTTTGTTGATTTGCTAGAAGACGGGAGCTATTTGCAAGTACGTATTCATGCAACAGAAGCTACCCCCGATATCAGAAAGATGCTTTTTCCCTTGGGGCCAATAGCCGTGTTTGGTGCCAGCAATTTTCCCTTGGCCTTTTCCACAGCCGGAGGCGATACCATTTCTGCTTTGGCTGCTGGTTGCCCGGTGTTGTTAAAAGCACACCCCTATCATGCCGGCACTAGCGAGTGGGTGGCACAGTGCATTGTTAAGGCCATTGCCGATTCTGGGCTCCCCCCTGGAATTTTTTCGCACCTCAATGGAGAAAGTCATCACATTGGAGCACAATTGGTTATGCATTCTGCTGTTAAGGGTGTTGGTTTTACGGGAAGTTTTAGAGGAGGAAAAGCCCTCTATGATTTAGCCCAAACAAGGTCAGAACCTATTCCTGTCTTTGCCGAAATGGGGAGTATTAACCCTATTTTTATTTTACCAAATAGACTTCAAAACGATAGTCAATTAGCTACTCAAATTGCCTCTTCCATTGCTTTGGGCTGCGGTCAATTTTGCACCAATCCCGGTTTGGTGGTCATTCAAAGTGAAGCCTCAACCCCTCCCTTTATAGCCGCGCTTCAAGAAGCATTATGGAGTCAAACTCCCAATACGATGGTTCATCCAAATATTGAGGAGCATTATGATAAAAGCTTGAGCCATTTAACACAAGAACCTATTCAATTAACAAGAGCAAAAGATTCTAGTGCGGCCCTTGGGGTAGTTTCAGCGGCCCAATTTATAGAAAAGCCTCAACTCCAAGAAGAAGTGTTTGGTCCCTATAGCTTGGTGGTACATTGCCAAACGCATGCAGAAATGCAAGCGGTCTTGGCTACCTTGCCGGGTCAATTAACGCTTACACTTTTAGGAGCCAAAGACGATCATGAGACACTACAAACATTAGTGCCCTTGGCAGGCCAAAAGGCAGGTCGGCTATTGTTTGAAGGAGTGCCCACAGGAGTGGCCGTGACCCAAGCTATGCAGCATGGAGGGCCCTATCCTGCCACTACCGATGGCCGCTTTACATCTGTAGGTACCGATGCTATATACCGTTGGTTGCGACCCATTAGTTTCCAAGATTGTAACACAAAATTGCTTCCTCCTGCTCTGCAAAAAGAAAATCCCCTAAAGCTTTGGCGAAGCATTAATGGAACCTTAACGCAAAACGCGGGATGAAATCTACCAAACGACACGTTTTTGATTGTGTAGAAGCCTACACGGCAGGCAATCCTGTTCGCCTTGTAAAAGGACCAAACCCTCCTTTGAAGGGAGCTACTATGGCAGAAAAGAGATTGGATTTTATCAAATCCTATGATTGGATAAGAACCGGCCTCATGTTTGAACCCCAAGGACACGATATGATGAGTGGGAGTTTTTATTATCCCCCTACCGATCCCCAAAATGATGTTGCCATATTGTTTATTGAAACCAGTGGTTGCTTGCCCATGTGTGGTCATGGACTCATTGGTTCGTTGACCATTCTCATTGAGGAATCGCTTATAACACCCAAACAAAAAGGATCAATACGCGTGGAAACTCCCGCTGGTTTGGTGTTGGCCACCTACACTCAAAAAGGCTCAAAAGTGGAGTCGGTTTCTTTTACAAATGTGCCCTCCTATTTAGCCGCTCAAGACCTTAAGGTTTCTTGTTCAGGTTTGGGTAGCTTAACGGTAGATGTGGCCTACGGCGGAAATTTTTATGCCATTATTGACCCCCAAGAAAATTATGAGGATATGGCCCGTCATCGTGCAGCCGATTTAATTAGATGGAGTCGAGAAATTCGAGCGGAGCTTAATAGAACGTATGACTTTCAGCATTTGGTAGATTCCAAAATTGGAGGATGTAGTCATGTGCTTTGGACAGGAGCCCCAACCCAAACTGAGGCTACAGCTCGAAATGCCGTTTTTTATGGAGACCAAGCTATTGACCGCTCTCCTTGTGGCACAGGAACCTCTTCTCGTATGGCACAATGGGCAGCCAAGGGAAAATTAAAGGAGGGCGATGCCTTTGTGCACGAAAGCATTATTGGGTCTTTGTTTAAAGGAACTGTTTCAAAAAAAGTGGAGCTGAACGGACATTCTGCCATTCTTCCTACCCTTTCAGGAACGGCTAGAATCATTGGCTATAGCCAACGCATTTTAGACCCTCAAGACCCCTATGTTAAAGGATTTCAAGTGCTATAACGATGGGCAAGAAGGTGGTGATAGTGGGCGGTGGAATTGTAGGCTTATCTTGTGCCTACTACCTTCAAAAAGAAGGCCACCAGGTAACACTAATCGACAAGGGAAATTTTAAAGAAGGGGCTTCCTATGTCAATGCCGGCTATTTAACCCCTAGTCATATTCTTCCTTTGGCCTCTCCTGCTATGTTGGAAAAGGGCATCCGTTGGATGTTTCGTTCAGATAGTCCTTTTTATATTCAACCGCGGCTGGATTTAGATTTATGGCGTTGGGGTTGGCATTTTATCCGCTCTTGTTCCTCCGCCCATGTTGAACGTTCTATCCAAGTCATAAAAGACATTAATTTATTTAGTAAAGCACTCTACTTAGACCTAAAAGAGGGAGGTGAGTTCGATTTTCATATCGAAAAGAAAGGCTTATTGATGGCGTATCAAACGGCTGAAGTGGAGCGAGAAGAAACCCGTTTGATGAAAAGAGCTTTGGCGGAGGATTTGGAAGTAACACACTTGTCTTCTGAAGAAGTAACCCAACTACAGCCTGAGGCACCCATGCAAATTAAAGGTGCTTTTTGGTATCAGTGTGATGCTCATCTTAACCCCGAGTTATTTATGCAACAGCTCAAAGGTTTTCTCGAAAAGAAAGGTGTGCAAATTATAGCGAATACTCCTGTTGTAGAATTCAAGCAGGCCTCAGGAACAATTAAAGAAGTGGTGCTTCCGGCTAAAACCATTACAGCAGATGTGGTGGTGATGGCCACAGGGGCTTGGTCAGAAAAATTAGTAAAGCCCTTGGGAATAAAGCTGCCTATTCAGGCCGGAAAGGGCTATCGAATTAATGTGACAAACACACCAAAAATAACGTACCCGGCCCTATTGTTAGAAGCCAAAGTAGCGGTTACACCCATGGGAAACTATACCCGATTTGGAGGCACTATGGAATTGTCGGGCCTTAACCATAAACTCCATAAAAAAAGAATAGAAGCATTGGTTCAAGGGGCTATGCGCTATTATGAAGGCTTGCAAATTCCTGAAGAGGCTAAACAAGCGGCACGCTGTGGTTTACGTCCACTATCGCCTGACGGCTTGCCTTTTATAGGCCCACATAGCCGTTGTAAAAATTTTATTTTAGCTACCGGACATGCCATGATGGGGTGGAGTTTAGGACCGGCTACTGGAAAATTGGTGGCCGAATTGATTTCTGAGAAAAAGACCTCTTTACAATTAAGCCCTTTTCATCCAGAACGGTTAAAAAGATTTTAATGTATAAAATATACCCCAGCAGAAAAGCTGTTTGCACGATAAATTACCTTTCCAAATAAAGGATGACCAATTGTTGCACTTAGCCCCCATTTTTCTCCTATGTTGAGGGCCATTTCACTTCCAAGAATAAAACTTTCGATATTATTAGCAAAAATGGCTCCATTTGCATTAGAGGCATCTAATGTGCCATTGTAGAGAGGTTTGATCCAATGTAAGCGCGTTAAGAGGAGCAGTTTTTTATGCCAAACTTGGGTGCCGGTTTCAAAATAACTGTGTAATTCATCAGAAAAACCCTTGGTTCTGTTGTTATATCCTATATAAGATTTGAGATAAAAAGGCTGTTTGGCTAAATGATAGCCACTGCCAAGATTTAGTTGAAGTAACTGGTTAAATTCCCCATCTCCGGTTTGATAGCTTCCATCCAATCCTGCTTTTGCTTTTCCGGTAGGAATGCCTAAGGTGAGTGTAGAAGAAAAAGCCCATTTTTCAGTCGATTTGAGGCCATATTCAAGGGCAATATTGCTATCGCCAAAACTACTAAATTCTTGTCTAGGCTCATAGGTGCTGCCATTGGATTTAGACACTTGGGCAAACTGATAATTTTTAACTAAAACGGGCAAATAGGTAATAAGATTTATTTTATTCAATAATCCAAATTGCCAATAAACACTGTTAATGAACAGCCCTCTAGTGGCATTTGGGTCTCTTTTTCCTTGATCGGTAAAATGCTCATTGGCCAACAAAGACCATCCACCAACTTTCAAATAACCTGTTCCTTTTTCTTGAATCCATTGTGCTTGAAGGGTTGAAAAAAAGAGTAGGCAAAAAATAAGGGGTAAAACTTTTGTCATCATTCATAAATTTTTGCTTCTCCCACCTTTACGTTAAAGGGCTTGCACCAATACAAGATGTATTGATAATCTCTAATACCAATAGAAGAGGGGAGTTGATAGGAGTGGGCTCCAGAAAATACTTTAACAGCTCCAATTTCGTAGGCTTTAGAAGTGGTATTGTTGTTGTTGGCTAAATATACATAGAGACCCGGAAGGGTGCTGGAGGCCTTATAGTCTTCCCCTAATGCTAATAAAATTCCATCCTCATTTTGTGAGAATGTAAAACTGCCTTGAAGGGTATAGCCGCTTTTGGTCGCTAAATTTCCCTTAAAGGTGGTGCTTTCTTCTTCTACAAGGGCATTAACTTGAATCGTGTTTTGATCAAAAATTAAGGTGTTAGAATGTGAAAAAGAAACCGTTATGGTGGCTGTGCCGGCAGAAACTGCAGTTAAATTCCCTTGCTGATCTATTTGGATTATACTGTCATCCGAACTAACCCATGTGAGTTTAGGGGCTTGGGTTTCAGTTCCATTTTCATCATGATAGGTAACCTCTAACTGATGGTTGGTTTGCGCTGTGATTTCAGCAACTTGATTACTAATTTCAAGCGTAGGGGTTGAGGTTGAAACCAAAATTGTGTCACTTGTTGTGGCGGTTTCTTCTTCTTCTTCTTCTTCTTCCTCTTCAAAAACCACATTGGAATAAATGGTTATGGATAAGGAGTCCTTTAGCACCATTCCGTCTTCTGTTAGAATCTGGGCAATAATAATTGCATTTCCTGTTTTTAGCGGATTTGAAAGGCCATTAGAGGCAACATCAAGTAGGGTTGGATTTGAACTAATCCACTCAATTTGTGCCCCCTCAACGGGCTGTCCAACATTGTTAAAGTAGGAGGCCTCAAAGGTAAAAGTTTTACCAATAGGGATTGAAGTTGAGGTGGTGGTTATTCGAACAATAGGGGGAATATAATCGTCTATTAAATCTACACCGGTGCAACAAAAAAGCAACAGGAAAAAGACATAATAAGTAGGTTTTAGGGGTAACATTTTGAGGACGTTTCCCACAAATATAAAAAAAATTAAATCAAAAAATCAGAGTAAGTCAATTGCTTTTTCAGCAAAGTAGGTAGCAATTAAAGAAGCACCTGCCCGTTTAAACGCCAGGAGTTGTTCGAGCATTACAGCATCGTGATCCAACCAGCCTTTGGCAGCCGCTGCTTTTAACATGGCATATTCACCACTAACTTGATATACTGCAATGGGTGCTTGAGTTTGTTGCGCCAAATCACGAACCACATCCAAATAAGGTAGGCCGGGTTTTACCATTACTATGTCTGCCCCTTCTTCTAGGTCTCTAAGGGTTTCCGTTAGGGCCTCTTTTCGATTGGCGGGGTCCATTTGATAGGATTTTTTATCTCCAAAGGCAGGGCTAGAATCTAAAGCATCGCGAAATGGGCCATAGAGAGCTGAGGCATATTTGGCGCTATAACTCATGATTAAAACATTTGGAAATGCATTTTCTTCAAGGGTTTCACGTATTTTCAAAACACGTCCATCCATCATATCACTGGGAGCCACTCCATCGGCGCCGGCTTGGGCATGTGAAAGGGCCATTTTGGCGAGCACCGCAATGGTGGGGTCATTTAAGATTGTTCCATTTTCCACAATTCCGTCATGCCCTTCTGAAGAATAAGGGTCTAAGGCCACATCTGTAAAAACGACCATTTCTGGAGCAGCCTTTTTAACCGTTTTAATAGCGTTTTGCATCAAACCATTTGGGTTGCATGCTTCTGTTCCGGCATTGTCTTTTTTTTCCTCGGGCACTTTCACAAAAAGCAAAACGGCTTTTGCTCCTTTTTGCCAAAGTGATGCAACGTGAAGTTCTAATTCGTCTAGGCTATAGCGATAGTAATCGGGCAAGGAAGCAATCGCTTCTTTTTTCTGTTTGCCTTCCACAACAAAAAGGGGCACAATAAAGTCGGCCGGAGTGAGGTGTTGCTCGCGCACCAATTGGCGAATGCTTTCACTGGTTCTCAGTCTGCGGTTGCGGTGTATTGGAAACATGGTTCAAAAATAAGGATTATTCATTCGTTGATTCCTCCAGTGGCGAAGATTCTTCTGTAGAAAGGTCTATTGTTGGAGATATTAATTCTTCATTTTCAAGAATCAAGTCTTCTTCTTCCTCCTCTACAACGTCCTCTTTATCGGCACTTTTGTTGCCTAAAACCAACCCGATCATGGAAAGCAAGATGACCACTAACAAGGTGCGCTCATCAATCCAAGGACTTTTAGAAAGCGGAAAAGAGAGGTCTTTAATTTGTAAAAACAAGAGAATGCTAATTAAACCTCTAGGAGCCAGATAGAGTAAGGGAGCTGTGTTAAGCCTAAAAGTTGTAACCATTAAATAGAGATGCCGAAAAAGCAACATCACAAAAAAGATAAGGGCACCATAGAGAAAGGGTTCTAGGCTGTTGAATTCGACTATTGAAATTGAAAACCCAAAAAACAAGAAGAAAAACGTTCGGACTAAAAAGGTAGATTCTGCGGTGAGGATATAAAATTCATGCAGCCCTTTTTTGGTTTCCTCTAGGTTTAAATTCTTTTTTAGAAAAGAGGGTAAAAGAGATTCTACATCACTCATAAACAACCCAAAAATAAAGATGGTGACTAAGGCGGGTAGATGGAATAATTTACCAAAGGCATACACCAAAATGAGCAGGGCCAAAATGAGAAAAAACTTGACGTGGTGTTGAATGTTTTGCAACAAGCGAAACAGCACATAGGTAATGGCTAATGAAATGAGCACCACTCCTAGAATTTGAAAACCTAGGTTTAGAAGCGATCCAGCCCTCAACAAAGCGTCTCCATTTTCAAATTGTCGAATGGCATAATTAAAAATCATGATGCCTAAAATATCTGAAAAGGTAGATTCGTATACCACAAATTCTTTGTCTTTAGGCAAAAGTCCGCCGGCTGAGGGAATAGCCACAGCACTGCTAATGATGGAAAGGGGAATGGCATAAATAACCGCTGCATTAAAGTCTAGGACAAGTAATTTTTGAAAAATAAAGCTCAGCCCAACAATATTTGCGACCAGTAGCAGGGCGGCAGCCAAAAAGCCTTTGAGAATTAAGGGGAGTTTTTCTCTGTTTATGTCAAGTTCTAACGCCCCTTCTAATACAATTAGAATCAATCCAATTGTTCCCAATACGGGAATAAGATTATCCAAAAGACCCACTATTTCGGCACTGTAGGTAGAGGCAATGGTTCTTAGTAGGATTCCGGTGGCCATTAACAAGATGACGGCAGGAAACTTTGTTTTTCGGGAAAAGGCATCAAACAAATAGGAAAAAATGATCAGAATAGGAAAGACAAAAAGGATGATTAGGGTATTCATAATGTAGATTTAAACATTCTTTAGACAAGATAAGAAAAGAATCTCGATAGTTTCCGTGCTCACACCCACGCTCTGGGTTTTTGTAAAACAGCTAGCAAGGCTGCTTCTTCACTTTCTGCCTCGGGTTGATGATCATATATCCATTGAACTTTTGGGGGAAGACTCATTAAAATGCTTTCCATTCTACCGTTGGTTTTCAATCCAAATAGGGTGCCCTTATCATGAATTAAATTGAATTCAACATAGCGCCCTCTTCTAATTTCTTGCCACTGCTTTTGGGCGGAGGTATAGGGGAGGTTTTTCCTTTTTTCAAGAATAGGCAAATAGGCTTCCAAGAAACTGTTTCCAACTTCGGTAACAAAAGCATATCGATCTTCAATGGAGCACTGCTGATCGGGTTTTAAATAATCAAAAAAAAGGCCACCAACGCCTCTGGCCTCATGGCGATGGGCATTCCAAAAATAGGAATCGCATTGGTTTTTAAACGTTTCATAAAAGCTAGGGTGGTGTTTGTCACAGGCTGTTTTGCATATTTGATGAAAATGTGTGGCATCTTCTTCAAACAAATAATAGGGGGTGAGGTCTTGTCCGCCGCCAAACCATTGGTCTAAAATTTGTCCTTTTTTGTCATACATTTCAAAATAGCGCCAGTTGGCATGTACTGTAGGTACAAGAGGGCTTTTGGGATGTAAAACCAAACTCAAGCCACAGGCAAAAAAATCGACCTCTCCTACCTTAAAATAGGTTTGCATGCTTTTAGGTAAGTTACCATGAACGGCAGAAATATTAACCCCTCCTTTTTCCAAAACCCTTCCGTTTTCAATCACGCGAGTGTGGCCACCTCCTCCTTCTGGACGTTGCCAAACATCTTCTCTAAAGAGAGCTTCTCCATCGGCTTCTTCTAAAGCTTTGGTAATGTTGTTTTGTAAGGCTTTAATGTAGGTGTAAAAACGATCTTTCATGGTTCTATTGTTTGGGTTAGTTATGATAGGCTTTTACAGCGTTTATAAAGGCTCGGGCATGATCAACAGGAACGTTGGGCAAAATGCCATGGCCTAAATTAACTATATAGCGATCTTTGCCAAAGGCATCAATCATTGTTTTAACGCCCAACTGAATTTCGGGAATGGGAGAGAGTAAACGTGCTGGATCAAAATTACCTTGAAGGGTTATTTGCCCCCCAGACAGATAACGTGCATTGCGAGCAGAACAAGTCCAGTCTACACCTAGAGCCGCAGCTCCAGAAAGACTCATTTCTTTAAGTGCAAACCAACACCCTTTTCCAAACACAATCACTTGCGTTTCGTTTTTAAGCCGCTCCACAATTTGTTGCAAATAGGGCCATGAAAATTGCTGGTAGTCATCGGGGGAGAGGAGCCCTCCCCAAGAATCGAAAAGTTGAACGGCATCTACTCCGCTTTTTACTTGTTCTAACAAATAATCTATGGTTAGGTCTGTTATTTTTTGGAGCAAACGATGTGCCACCTTGGGTTGGCTAAAACAAAATGCTTTGGCCTTGTCAAAGGTTTTGGAGCCTTGACCTTGCACGGCATAGCATAAGAGCGTCCATGGAGAGCCTGCAAATCCAATGAGGGGCACTTCATCCGCTAGCGCTTTTTTGGTCATAGAAATGGCTTCCATCACATAGTGCAAACGGTCTGCTGCTTGCGGCACTACTATAGCTTCCACATCTTCATATGATTGTATGGGTTTTGGCAACCAAGGGCCTACTCCTTCTTTCATTTCTACTTCAATTCCAAGGGCTTGTAAAACCACCAAAATGTCACTAAACAAGATAGCAGCATCGGGCCCCACTTGTTCAATGGGCATAATGGTAATTTCAGTGGCCAGCTCGGGTGTTTCACAGCGTGTAAAAAAATCATATTTGGCTCTGAGTTTCATAAAATCGGGCAGATATCGACCGGCTTGTCGCATCATCCAGACGGGAGGTCTTTCAACGGTTTCGCCTCTCAGGGCTCTTAAGAATAAATCATTTTTAAGCATAGGTGCTAAAGTGTTTTTTAAGTTGAACTAAAAGGGCCGATTCATTGGGTTGCAGGGCAACATAATATTGAGAAGTATGTGCTTTCAGCGCATCGGCAGTAGAATTTCCCAGACAAAAGCCATAAGCTTTTTGGGGCCACTTATTTTCCATAAAAAAACTTTCTACGGCAGAAGGGCTATAAAAGAGGATGCCGGCCACTTCGGCATCCATTCGATGCGGATTTAGAAGTGTTTCATAAATTGGAATGACTTGTAGGGCCATTTCATGGGTTTTAAAATGCATTTCCAAATCAGGCATTCTTCGTTTTCCGCAAAAAAACGAAAAACGCTCATTTTTGTAGTTTTTTATTAAAAAATGGGCCAATTCTGACGAATTTTGAGCCATTTTTATCACTTTTTGACCATTTTCTTCTAAAAGTAATTTTGTTTTTTCGCCTACGCAAAAGCACTTTTTTTGGGTTAATTGAGACTCTTGTAGAAGAATACGAACGGCATTTTGACTGGTAAAAATGAGATGGGATTCAATGTTGTCTAGCGTGTAGGGTAGCGGTTTGATGCTAATAAACGGGAAATCAATGACCGAAAAGCCATGATGCAGCAAGCGTTCTTTAAAAGCCAATGAAATTTTTTTGGTAACGAGCAAACGCATCAGTTGAGGTTTTTTTTAATGCTTTGAAGGAGTTGTTCTCCGCCTTGCTTGTGGATGGCCTCTACGGCCTCTTGGGCAAAATCTTCAAGGCGATCTCCTTCAAAAACACGATTAAAAAGAAGGGCTTCTTTGCCATCTAGTGAAAACAAGCCGCCTTGAAACATAATGCTGTTTTTTTGCACTGTGGCAAGTGCTCCAATGGGTGCTGTGCATCCTCCTTCCAAACGATTTAAAAAAAGGCGTTCTAATGTTGTGCACTTCGCTGTGCTCTCACAATTTAGGGGTTCTAATTGTTTAAGAAGGGCTTGCTCTTCCAAACGGCAGCAAACACTAATGGCCCCTTGTCCTGGTGCTGGAAGCATCCAATCTATCGTTTGATGATGAGTGTCCCACCCCAAGCGAGCTAAACCGGCGGCTGCAAAAAGGGCTCCACCCCAACTCGATTGGTTTAATTTTTCCATTCTTTTTTGCAAATTGCCACGGAGGTTGTCCACTTTATGGGTAGGATATTTTCGGAGCCATTGCGCTTTTCGGCGAAGACTTCCAGTGCCAATAGCAGGTCGAGAAGTCCAATCTTGAAAGGCAGGATGATAGACCAATACATCAAATGGATTTGCTCTGGGCAACACAGCAGCTTGGGTGAGACCCTGTGCCAATAGGGTAGGCACGTCTTTCAAGCTATGTACAGCAAGATCAATTTCCTTGTTGAGCAAAGCGGCATCTAATGCTTTGGTGAAAACACCTTCAATGCCCATGGCATAGAGTGGTTGAGTGAGGTTCAAATCGCCTTGACTTGAAATAGGAACTATGGTGGTTGGGCAGCCCAAGGCTTCCAGCTGTTGTTGGACTGTTTTTGCTTGCCAGAGAGCCAGTTCGCTTTTTCTTGTCCCTATGCGAAGCGTTTTCATATGTGTTCTTCCCTTAACTGAAAAATATCTTCGAGTAGTGCCAGTGTGGCAGGGGCTTGATTGGGGTTTTCTTTGAGATAGGCCGCTACATGACTCGTAATTTTTTGGGCCATATAGGCTGCTTCTTCTCTTGGCAAACCTTTAGATTCTTCATGGTTGGCTTGCAAAAGCTTTTCTTTAATAGCCTTTAGCATAGGGGCAAATTTGCGGTGCTCCAGCCATTCTAAAAATTCATTTTTAACATGCTCTAAAATTTCTTCCGCTTGGGGGAGATATTTTTTTCGCTCGTTGATGGAGGCATTGGTGATTTGGGAAAGTTCATCCAAGTGAATCAATTGCACGTGCTCTAATTCTCCAATTGAAGGATCTACATTGCGCGGCATGGATAAGTCTAAAATAAGCAGGGGTCTGTTAGAATACAACATGTCGGCTGTGAGCGTATGCCGTTGGGCACCAGTGGCCACAACAAGGAGGTCTGTGTCTCTAAGCACCGTTGTCAATTGTCCGTAGGGTTTCACCTGAACCGGAAATTTTTTGGCCATAGCAGTGGCTTTTTCTTCGGTACGATTGATTAGAACAATATGATCGTTTTGGGTGTGTTTCACTAAATTTTCGCAAGTATTTCTCCCAATTTTTCCGGTGCCAAAAAGCAATATATTCTTTTGAGAAATATTCGAAACATTTTGCAAAATATATTGCACAGCGGCAAAGGCAACCGAAGTAGCTCCTGTAGATATTTTGGTTTCTGTTTTGATCCTCTTGCTAGCTTGAATCACGGCATTCACCAAACGTTCTGAATGGCCATTGACGAGCCCCATTTTTTTAGCTCGATAAAAACTTTGTTTGAGCTGGCCAATAACTTCAAAATCACCTAAAATTTGACTTTCTAAGCCAGTGCCTACTCTAAAAAGGTGGTGAATTGCAGCGGCTCCAGCATACACATAGCCCTGTTTTTCTAAAACGGCTAAGCTGCCATGTGAATTTTCACAGAGCAATTCTTGTAGCATTTTGACGTTGTGCCCCCAAGCATATAATTCCGTTCGATTACAGGTGTTTAAGAGCAATAAATCTTTATAATGCTTTTCTTTTGCTGCTAGCTGAAGCGCATGTATGGCAGTGGCATCGAGACTAAATTTTCCTCGCGTGTCTACGTTTGCGTTCTTATAACTAATGCCAACACAAAAGAAGGGGTGCGTTAATGTCATATAATCCTTAAATCCTGGGCCCAAAAATAAGCTAGGATGAAAACAAAAAATAACGCTAAAAAGACTTTTAGTGTCGTGTAAGGTTTTTCTTGTTAAATTTAGAATTCTTCTAAATTAGTTTATTTTTGAGGTCAATGCAGGGCTATTGGTAAATTTTCTAGTCCAAATAAAAAAAAGAAGATGTCTAAAAATGACGATAAAAGTACGCAAGAAGTTGCGGTTTTAGAAAAGGATTTTAATGTCTATCGATTTAAAAATGAAGGTGAACACCCTCAGGTGATGCAGCAAGACGTGGGGATGGCCTTTATTCAATTTCATTTTTGTTTAAAGGGTCATTTGAATTTTCGCTACAACGAGGGTGCCTATAATTTTCCTTTGGCGGAGGACACTTCTATGGTGCTTTACAATCCTCAAAAGGCGCTGCCCATAGAAGTAGAATTGCAACCGCATTCTTGGTTGGTAGGAATTGCCATTTCAATAAAAAAATTTCATGCGCTCTTTTCTAATGATGCAGATCAAATTTCCTTTTTAAGCGCGGAAAATAATACTAAGAAATTTTATGATACTAAGGTTTTTACGCCTTCGATGGCTGTTGTTATAAGTCAAATATTGCAAGCAAAAGTGCATCCCAGTATGCGCAATCTTTATCTAAAAGGTAAAGTTTTTGAATTGTTATCGCTGTTTTTTAATGTGACCGAAGAAGATGCTGCTGCAGAGCAATGCCCTTTTTTGTTAGATGAAGAAAACGTGAGACGCATTCGCCAAGCCAAAACCATTTTGCTAGACCGCATGACAGATCCACCTACTTTAGAATCGCTCTCAACAGAAGTTGGATTAAATATTAAAAAATTAAAAGAAGGCTTTAAACAACTTTATGGTGATACGGTCTATGCCTATTTGTTGGATCATAAAATGGAAGAGGCGCGTCGTATGTTAGAGGAACGCCAACACAATGTGAATGAAGTGGGTCTCAAGTTGGGCTACAGCACCGCGAGTCATTTTATTGCTGCCTTTAAAAAGAAATATGGAACCACTCCCAAGAAATATTTAATGTCCTTATCTTCGTAAAAAAAATTAATGAAAGGGGTTTTATTGGTCAATCTGGGGTCACCAGATAGCACAAATACAAAGGACGTTAGGAAATATTTAGATGAATTTTTAATGGATGAACGGGTAATTGATTTACCCAAATGGTTGCGCACCTTTTTAGTACGGGGCATAATTTTGAACACCCGACCAAAAAAATCGGCCAAAGCCTATCAAAAAATTTGGTGGAAAGAGGGCTCGCCCCTCATTGTGCTTTCAGAACGGTTGCAGGCCAAAATCCAAAAAATGACTTCGGTTCCTATTGCACTGGGCATGCGTTATGGCAATCCGTCTATTCAAAATGGCTTACAAGAGTTGGCCGATCAAAATGTGGATGAGGTCTTATTGATTCCGCTCTATCCGCAATTTGCCATGGCTACCACAGAAACCATTTTGGTGTTGGCTGAAGCCTTGCGTAAAGAGCACTTTCCACAAATGCGTTTCACTTCGCTTCCGCCTTTTTACAATCACCCCGACTATATTAGGGTGCTTTCCAATTCCATTCAAGAAGCCTTGCAAGGCAAAGAGTGGGAACATTTATTGTTTTCCTATCACGGCGTTCCGGAGCGACATATTCGCAAATCAGACATAACAAAATCTCATTGCAAAATGGATGGCAAATGCTGTTTTCAAGAATCTCCTGCACATCAATATTGCTATCGACACCACTGTGAAAAAACAACAACTCAGGTGGCAGACTATTTAGCCTTAAAACCTGGGACTTATTCCACTTCTTTCCAATCGCGTTTGGGTCTTGACCCTTGGCTTCAGCCTTATACTGATAAAACTGTTGCCGGTTTTGCCAAAAAGGGCGTAAAGAAAATGGCTATTGTAACACCTGCTTTTGTTTCCGATTGTTTAGAAACCCTTGAAGAAATTGGCATGGAAGCTGTTGAAGATTTTGAAGAAAAAGGAGGCGAACATTTGGAGGTCATTCCCTGTCTCAATGATCGTGCCGATTGGGTGAAAGTCATGAGCCGTTGGATTGATGAATGGGCCACAACCGAAGTGGCCCGATGAGTGCAAGCGCGTCTTCATCACTTGCAACAAAAGCCATTCCTAAGTTATTAGTGCAACAGGCAGTTCCCGCCTCGGTGGGCATATTGGTCATGTCTTTAAACATCCTAATTGACAC
The DNA here is from genome assembly GCA_964386915.1 of uncultured Flavobacteriaceae bacterium. GTDB lineage: Bacteria > Bacteroidota > Bacteroidia > Flavobacteriales > Flavobacteriaceae > JADHMP01. Next base: position 47,513 of record CAYLUQ010000015.1, read on the forward strand.
CCTTTTTGTGGGCCAATGGATTGGTGCCTATGCCATTGCGGCGATCAATATTGTTTTGCCCGTTTCTTTTTTTATTGCGGCACTCGGCATGTCAATTGGTATTGGGGGCTCTTCTATCATTTCTAGGGCATTGGGAAAAAACAACAAAAGACTGGCTACCAAAACCTTTGGAAATCAACTCACCCTTACCCTAGCCGTAACCTCACTATTTTCTACTATCGGCTTGCTGTTTGTCAATCAAATTATTCCTCTTTTTGGAGGTAAAGACAGCTTGTTTGAGGCAGCCAAAATTTATTATGTTATTGTGCTTTATGGAGTTCCTGTTTTAGGGTTTTGTATGATGTCCAACACAGTGATTCGCGCGGAAGGGAAACCCAAAAATGCCATGTATGCCATGTTGTTGCCTTCCATTTCTAATTTACTTTTGGATTATATCTTCATTAAAATTTTAGATCAAGGCATGTATGGCGCAGCATGGGCAACCACCCTTTCTTATGGGGTTTGCGCCGCCTACATTCTCTATTTTTTCAGCTCAAAAAAATCTGAACTACACTTGAGCCTTTCCGATTTTAAATTGGAATATAAAATTGTGAAAGAAATTGGTGCCTTAGGATTTGTAACCCTTTCTCGCCAAGCCATGGTGAGTATCACGGTGCTCTTGGTCAACACGATTTTATATCAACTGGGGGGTGCTTCTATATTGGCCGTGTATGCCATCATTAGTAGAATGCTCATGTTTGCCACGTTTCCTATTTTGGGCATCACCCAAGGATTTTTGCCCATAGCGGGCTATAATTTTGGGGCTAAGCTTTACGATCGAGTTCGACAAGTAATAACTGTATCCCTTCAATATGCCAGTGTGTTAGCCACCCTTGTTTTTGTGCTGATTTTTTATTTTGCGGATACCATTCCCTTTTTATTTACTTCTGAAGCAGAAGTTGTTCAAGCCACACCCACAGCTTTGCGATGGGTTTTTGCGGCTTTGCCCATAGTGGGCATTCAACTTATTGGTGCTGCGTTTTTTCAAGCCATTGGCAAAGCAATTCCCGCTTTGTTGCTCACCCTCACGCGCCAGGGATTTTTCTTTATTCCTTTATTGTATATTTTCTCCTCCTATTGGGGAATAAAGGGCGTTTGGATGGCCTTTCCCGTTTCAGAAGTGCTGGCCACTTTGGTAACCTCCTTTTTTCTCTATCAAGAAACGAAAAAGCAGCGCCTACAACTCGTCAATTGAAAGCAGTAGAACCAGTTCAATTTTTGTATTTTTAAAGTTTAAAACCCAATAGCTTGTATTATAACTATTTTAAAGCGCTGCACATTATTTTTGTAATCACATGGTTTGCAGGTCTTTTTTATATCCCAAGACTGTTTATTTATCATATTGAAGCCCAAAAAAAAGAAGAGCCTAAACGTTCCATTTTATCGGAGCAACTCAAATTGATGAGTAGAAGGTTGTGGTATATCATCACCTGGCCTTCTGCTGTTTTAGCCGTACTGTTTGCAATCCTATTGCTTTATTTGATGCCACAGTGGCTCACACAATCATGGCTATTATTGAAACTATTTTTTGTGTTTATCCTGGTTGTCTATCATCTAAAAACACATCAAATCTATAAGCAATTGCAACGAGATGTTTTTAACCACAGCGAAACATTTATGCGGTTTTGGAATGAAGGGGCCACCCTGTTGTTGTTTGCCATTGTGTTTTTGGTTACCCTCAAAAACACCTTGCAATGGTGGTGGGGCATTGTGGCTTTACTTTTGTTAGCCATTAGTCTTTATGTGGGGATTAGAGTCTATAAAAACACAAGAAAAAGTAAATTAAAGTAGCTATGTTAAGGTTTCCCAAAATGGCATTGCGCACCCGTATATTTCTGTTTATGGGGCTCATTTTATTGCTTTCGGGAATCTTGATTTTAGGTTCCACCAGCATTCAATATGAATCTCAACGGGAAGCCTATCATTTGGGGCGTTTAGACCGAAAAGAAGCCCAAATTGAACGGCATATCAACCATTTGGTAACAAAATTTAATTTGTCCCAAAAACCTGATAGCCTTTGGCGCATTCACAAAGAAGATTTTGAAAAAATCAACGCCATTCACAATGTGCAATATTCGCTTTTCACCATTGAGGGAAAGCCCTTGTTTATTTATCACACTCCCTTAGCCATCATTGCCAATAACTATGAATTGGAGGCTGGCTTAATTGAAAATGTTAAAAACAGTGCCGGAGAACGATATTTAGAAAACAACTATGCTGATCTCGATAAATTTCACGCCTCTTATCGCCTTTTGAGAGATCAATTTGACCGCCCCTATGGCATTTTGTTTTTTCCTTATTTTGAAGATGTTTCTTTTTCTGAAAATGAACTCAATACGTTCTTGCAGAGTCTGTATCAAATATATCTCTTGCTCTTTTTTGGGGTATTGCTATTATCCTATTTTCTCTCCAAATGGATCACGCGTTCATTGGAAGCCATTCGCATAAAAATTGATCAAACAGGTTTGTTAACTCGCAATGAAAAAATTCATTTAAAAAATGCAACCAAAGAAATTGATGGCTTGGTGAATTCCTATAATCGCATGATTGATGATTTGGAAGCCAGTGCTAAAAAGATGGCCGAAGCAGAACGCAAACAGGCCTGGGAACAAATGGCTCGGCAAGTGGCCCACGAAATTAAAAATCCGTTGACCCCTATGCGTCTTACCGTTCAAAGTTTTCAAAGGCGCTTTAAACCCAATGCTTCAAAAGCAGAAAGCGAGTTAAAAGAATTTTCGCAAACGTTGTTGGAGCAAATAGACACTATGAGTGAGGTGGCCAATGCTTTTTCTGATTTTGCAACTTTGCCCCAAGCTAAAAAGAAAAAGGTAGATTTGGTTGAAGCTACTCGCAAGGCTATTCAGGTTTTTGACCAAGACCATATTAGTTTTACTACTCAAAAAGAAACAATCTACCATCAATTAGATCGCTCCCAATGGATTCGAGTGATGACCAACTTGGTGCACAATGCTTTTCAAGCAGTTCCAGAAAAGCGCATACCCGATATAAAAATTGCTGTTGAAAGCAGCAAGTCAACCACTGTTGTGCTTATAGAGGACAATGGAACCGGGATTCCTGCTGCGTTGAAAGACAAGATTTTTGAACCTAAGTTTACCACTAAAACAGGGGGGATGGGCTTGGGCTTGGGTATTGTGAAAAACATCATTAAATCGCATCAAGGCAGCATTGATTTTGAGCCAAACCCCAAGGGAGGAACCATTTTTAAAGTCACCTTAAAACGTTAGTGGTACTCTTTTAGATCAGCCGTAATAATTTGTTCCACTTGTTCAATTAGTGTTTCGGGTTTTGTTTTGGCTACCGCTATAGGGGCATGAATTTTAAAACGAAGTTGGACGCCTAAAGGCATAGGAAAATATTTGTTTTGTGCCAGTTGCCACGAATTTTTAATACTTACTGGCACAATATAAGCCTCTGGGATGTTTTTGATCAATAGATTTAAACCTCCTTTTTGAAAAGGTTTTGGTTTTCCATCTCGAGAACGAGTTCCTTCAGGAAAAATGACTACACCCCATTGATTGATTGCCACTCTAGAAGCAAATTCTTTGATTTGCAACAAGGCTTGATTACGGTCTTTGCGATCAATGAGCACAGACCCTCCGTGCCTCAAGTTGAAAGACACGCTGGGAATGCCTTTTCCCAATTCTTTTTTGCTGACAAACTTTAGGTGATGCTTGCGCAAATGCCAAATTAGAGGAGGAATGTCATAGGTGCTTTGATGGTTAGCTACCACTATGAGAGAGGCTTTTTCTGGCAGGGGCTGTTCAAATTCCAATTCGAAACGAGTGCCAATTATATTTAAACAGCGAAGTAAAAAAAAGTTGAGCCAATCAACGGTTGCTTTGTGGGCCCCGTAGCCGAATGTATGTAAGGCTATCCACTGCAAAGGATGAAACAAGCACAGGGTGAACCCAAAACAAAAATAGTAGAGAAGATTGAGCGGATAAAGTAAAATTTTCTTGATCAAAGGAAACATGGTTCCTCAAGATTAGAAACTAGGAACAATGCTCGTCAAAAGCAGCTTTTAAATTTTCAGCAATGAGCTCAGCAGGACGTCCTTCAATATGATGACGTTCAATCATATGCACCAATTCTCCATCTTTAAAGAGTGCAATGCTCGGGGAAGAGGGAGGAAAAGGAATCATTTGAGCGCGTGCTGTTTCAGTTGCTTCTGTGTCTACACCGGCAAAAACAGTGCAAAGGTGATCTGGATTTTTTTCGTGTGCCAAAGCATAGCGCACAGCAGGGCGGGCATTGGCAGCAGCGCATCCACAAACCGAATTAACGACCATTAAGGTGGTGCCTGTTTGGGCTAGGGCATTTGTTACAGCTTCAGGCGATTGCAATTCCTCAAATCCAACAGTGGTGAGTTCTTCGCGCATGGGTTTTACTAATTCTGGAGGATACATATTTCTTTTTTGACAAAGATAAAAAAGTAATGTTTTTAATCGGCTTTGATAGCCCAATTTAAATGGCGAAATTTGCAATTCAATTTTGTTGCAATGATAAAATGGTTTGCTGCCTTAATGGGCTATTATCTCATGCGTTTTCCCGGAGCCATCCTAGGGTTTTTTGTGGGATCTATGATTGATCAATTTAACAAAGGAGGAAGTTTTAATGCCTCTTTAGGAAGAAACGCATTGCAACCCGAAATTTTTGAATTGAACTTATTGACCTTGGCCGCCACGGTCATAAAAGCAGATGGCACCATTAAAAGTCAAGAACTTCAATTTGTGCGCAACTTTTTTATCACCAATTATGGAGCCCAAAAGGCGCAATCTATTTTCCGCATTTTTAATGAGCAGATTAAAAAAGAAACACAAAATATAAAAGAACTCACGCGTGTGATTTTGGAACGCACTCGCTATGAAACCCGTCTACAGGTTTTACATTTTCTTTTTGGTGTGGCCAATGCCGATGGTTCCATTAGTGCTCAAGAATTAGAGAAAATAAATGAAATTGCCCAAGCCATGGGCATCCGATTTTCAGATATTGAAAGCATTAAAGCCATGTTTGTTAAATCGGCTGACAATGCCTATAAAATCCTTGAGATTTCACCCGAGGCTACCGATGAAGAGGTCAAAAAAGCCTATCGAAACATGGCTAAAAAATATCATCCGGATAAATTGCGCTCAAAAGACCCAGCCCTTGTGAAAGGCGCTCAAGAAAAATTTCAGGAAGTGCAAAAGGCCTATGAAACTATTCAAAGTGCTCGTGGTATGAATTAAAAATTAATAAAAATGGATTCCTTTTGGTTTTATCTTCAGCTTGGTTTTCAACACGTTTTAGACCCCAACGGTCTAGATCACTTCTATTTTTTAATAGTTTTAGCCCTTCCTTTTGGATGGCGTAAGGGACGTGCGTTGGTCACTTGGGTTACCCTGTTTACCCTTGGCCACACCTTTGCTTTATGGGCCGCTTATGAAGAGTGGATTACCCTCTCGGGGGCTTGGGTTGAATTTTTAATTCCCATTACCATTAGTTGGATGTCTCTAACTGTTTTGATTCAAAAAAAGAAGGCTATTGCACACAAACAGCAAGCCTATCGCCTAGGGGTCACTACCCTCGTTTTTGGATTGATTCACGGGCTGGGTTTTGGCCGTTATTTTTCTCAAATTGTTTTGGAAGAATCGGCCTATGGATCTCTCTTTCAATTTGCCCTAGGGGTTGAATTTGCCCAACTACTCATTGTGTTAGGCGTTGTTTTGGCCAATCTTTTGGTGCTGGATTTATTTCGATGGAAGGCCCAAAAATGGCAATGGATCGTGGCAGCTATGGTGCTTTCGCAAGCCTTGAGGATGACGATTGAAAACTACCCCGGCTAATCTCACCTCCACTAGTGCCGTCCTACATTATGTAAAACCTTGTATCTTCGCAACTAATGGATAAACAAGTTCAATATGACATTGCCTATTTAAAAATGGCCCAAACTTGGGGGCAATTGTCCTATTGTGAGCGTAAGAAAGTAGGGGCTCTTATTGTCAAAAATCGGATGATTATTTCAGATGGCTATAACGGAACTCCCTCCGGTTTTGAAAATGTGTGTGAAGATGAGGACCACTATACAAAATGGTATGTGTTGCATGCCGAAGCCAATGCTATTTTAAAAGTAGCAAGTTCTACACAATCTTGTCTTGGAGCCACACTCTATATTACCTTATCGCCCTGTAAAGAATGCAGCAAACTCATTCATCAAGCGGGCATTATTAGAGTGGTTTATGCCGTGGCCTACAAAGATGATAGCGGCCTGAAATTTTTAGAAAAGGCAGGAGTCAAATTGCAGCATGTTCCCTTAGCCCCCCAAACAAAAACAATATGAAAAACACCACCTACCTCATACTCATCATTATTTTATCAGCAGGAATTGGGTTTATGTTGGGTGAAAAAAAGGAAGAATTTTTGTCGCCCCCCAATTCACCTTATGCCAGTGTGAATCGTTTGAGTCGCTTGATAGAATATATTTCTGAAGACTATGTAGATCAAATTAACACCGATAGTTTGGTAGGTTCTATCATTTCGGATGTGGTAGCTCAATTAGACCCTCATTCGGTTTATATTCCAGCCCAAGAACAACAACTGATTGCCGAAAACATGCGGGGAAATTTTGAAGGCATTGGGGTGAGCTTTTTTATGGTGGGAGACACCATTGCCGTGGTTCGCGTGCTGGAAGGAGGCCCAAGTGAAAAAATGGGCTTGCAATCTGGCGATCGAATTCTACGAGCCGATTTAGACACACTCTATAACAAGTCATTAGAAAGCACTCAAGTGATAGGAGTGCTCAAAGGGCCCAAAGGTTCTAAGGTAAACCTAGAGATTTATAGAAAAGCCACGGATTCTTTATTTAGCATTGACCTTACTAGAGGTCCAGTTCCTTTGCCTAGTGTTCCGTCTTATTATATGATGAATGAACAGGTGGGCTATATAAAAGTGACCCGATTTTCTCAAACCACTTATGAGGAATTTGAAAAGGCCATGACAAATTTGCTCCGACAGGGCATGCAAGCACTCCTGCTCGATTTAAGAGGCAACCCGGGGGGCTATATGTTGCCTGCCAAACAAATAGCCAATACCTTTTTATCACGAGGTAAGCCCATAGTGATTGTAGAATCCAATAAAGGAGTGCGCGAAAGAACCATTGCAGATGATGGTGGCCTTTTTGAAAAAGGAGCGCTTTATGTGATGGTAGACGAGCAATCAGCCTCAGCCAGTGAAATTGTGGCCGGTGCCATTCAAGACAATGATAGAGGGTGGATTGTAGGACGGCGAACATTTGGAAAGGGTCTTGTGCAGCAACAACTTCCGTTGGGAAAAGGAGATCAAGTTAGACTCACCACAGCCCGCTACTATACCCCCACCGGGCGCTCCATTCAAAGACCTTATGAAGCCGATGATAAAGAAACTTATTTTGCTGATTTGCAAAGTAGATTTGAAAATGGTGAAATGCAAGATGTAGCTAAAATTCCCTTGGCCGATAGTCTCGCGTTTAAAACCCCAAAGGGACGAACCGTTTATGGAGGCGGGGGTATTGTGCCCGATTTTTATGTGCCCAACCCAAACACCCAAGAACAAGAATGGAACAACTACTGGATTCAATCCAACTTAGTCAACCATTTTCTTTTTTTACAGATGGATAAAAATCGCTTGCCCTTTCAATTTTCAAGCCCAGCACAGTTTTATAGCGAACCCCTTCCCGAAGCAGCATCTTTATTGAAGGCCTTTGAAAGCTATAGCCAAGAACGAAACCTTTCTTTAAACTTAAGCAATAAAGAGCTCTTGCTCAACTCTTTTAAGTCCTATATGGCACTGCAACTTTTTGATGAAAATATGTACTATCGTATCAAAAACCAAGAAGATCCTTTTGTGAAAAAAGCCTTACTGCAACTAGAAGAAGGCTTCTAAGAACGGTTTTGCTGATTTATTTTTCGAGCCAATTGTAAAATTAATAAGAGTAAAAGAGCACAAGCCGAGGCTAAAGCCCCAATAACAGCAACCGTGCTTTTTCCTTCTAGGGGTGTTTCCCAATTTACTTGATAGAGGTTAAAAAGAAGCATGGCTACAGCCACTATCATAAAAATTTGAATTGTTCTTTTCATAAAACGTTCTGTTTTTGACTCTTACACCAAGGCTCCAATATTATTGGTGAATAGTTTGACCGCTATGGACAACAACACCACGCCAAACACTTTTCGAATAATATTGATGCCAGAATTTCCCAATACACGCTCAATAATTTTACACGATTTTAAAATAATATAAACAATTATGACATTTATAATAATGGCAATAATGATATTAACCACGTGAAATTCGGCCCGTAAAGACAACAAGGAAGTCATAGTACCCGCACCAGCAATGAGCGGAAATGCTAAAGGTACAATGGAAGCAGTGGCGGGTGCGTCATCTCGAAACAGGCTGATGCCCAAGATCATTTCTAAAGCTAAAAAGAAAAGTACAAAAGACCCAGCAACGGCAAAAGAATTGACATCTATGCCAATGAGTTTGAGAATTTCTTCACCCAAAAACAAAAAACCAATCATGATAAAAGCGGCCACAAGGGTGGCTTTTCCTGATTGAATATGCCCTACTTTTTTTCGCAAGCTAATGATCACCGGAATACTCCCTACAATATCAATCACCGCAAAAAGTACTAGGCCGGCAGTAAGAATTTCTTTAAGGTTAAACATCGTAATTTTTTTGGTAAAAGTAGGAGGCTTTCAGGAAACAAAAGAATAAATATCGCTAAATTTGAACAAAAAGCTATGCTCTCTATTCAAAACACATTAGTGTCTGAGGATTTAATTGATCAACATTTTATTTGCGATCTCTCCCATTGCAAAGGAGAATGTTGTGTGGCCGGTGAAGCCGGGGCCCCTCTTGAAGCTGATGAAGCGACTTATCTCGAAACACATCTAGCCGATATCAAACCCTTTTTAACAAAAAGAGGAAAAGCAGCTTTAGCTGCTCAAGGCGCTGCCGTCAAGGGGATAGACGGATCCTTAGAAACCCCTTTGGTGGAGGGAAAAGAATGTGCCTACACCGTTTTTTCGGATTCCGGTTTGGCACAATGTGGAATTGAAAAAGCCCACAAAGAAGGCGCTATCTCCTTCCAAAAACCCATCTCTTGTCATCTCTACCCGGTGCGTGTCACCTCCTATTCTGAATTTGTTGCAGTAAACTATCATCAATGGAATATTTGTGACGCTGCTTGTCAATTTGGTGCCGCCTTAAAAATTCCTATATACCAATTTGTGAAATCTGCTCTGATTCGAAAATTTGGAAAAGCGTGGTATGCTCAGTTGGAAAAAGAAGCCGCCCAAAAGCGGCGACCCTAATAGGCAATGTTTACGGGACTTAAGCCATTACTTGCATTTTTAATATATTGATATACAGCAATATATTAAAAAAGAGATTTTCTTCATTTTGGGTTAAAAAAGGTCTTTTTGTTAAAAACTCGAGCGGTTTGTGGAAAAGTTGCTCTTTCAAATCTGACATCATTTTAGAATCTTTGTAAAAGACAAAATCAAGAAATTTTATTCATTTTAAAGCAACGAAAAGATGGCCGCAGTAGAACCTATTCTCCAAGAAAACGAAAACCGATTTGTAATTTTTCCTATTCAACATCATGATATATGGGAATGGTATAAAAAAATGGAGGCTAGTTTTTGGACTGCAGAGGAAATTGACTTGCATCAAGATCTTGACGATTGGAACAACAAACTCAACAAAGATGAACAATATTTCATTAAACATATTTTGGCCTTTTTTGCTGCCTCAGATGGAATTGTTAATGAAAATTTAGCCGAAAACTTTGTGAATGAAGTCCAATATTCAGAAGCTAAATTTTTCTACGGATTTCAAATTATGATGGAAAACATCCATTCTGAAACCTATTCGTTGTTAATTGATACCTATGTAAAAGACGAGCAAGAAAAAAATCAATTGTTTAAAGCCATTGAAGTCTTTCCAGCTATTAAGAAAAAAGCAGACTGGGCACTACGTTGGATCGAATCCGATTCATTTGCCGAACGACTCATTGCCTTTGCAGCTGTTGAAGGCATTTTCTTTTCAGGTGCTTTTTGCTCCATTTTTTGGTTGAAGAAAAGAGGCCTCATGCCAGGGCTCACCTTTTCTAACGAACTAATTTCAAGAGACGAAGGCGTGCACTGTGATTTTGCCGTGCACCTGCACAACCACCACTTGGTAAACAAAGTGCCCAAAGAGCGCATTCGTGAAATTATTATTGATGCCCTTACCATTGAACGTGAATTCATTACGGAGTCACTCCCTGTGAGTTTAATTGGAATGAACGCCAAATTGATGACTCAATATTTAGAATTTGTTACTGATCGTTTACTGGTTGAATTGGGTGTGGGAAAAGAATTTAATGTTACCAACCCGTTTGATTTTATGGACATGATTTCACTCCAAGGAAAAACAAATTTCTTTGAAAAGCGAGTTGGAGAATATCAAAAAGCTGGAGTTCTCAATAGCAACAACGAGAAAGAGAACACCAAAATCAGTTTTGACGCAGACTTTTAGTGTGCCACCACCCCCTTACCCTCAACCTGCTTTGGCAAAATAATGTTTAAATAAAAAAACCTAAAGGGATGTATGTAGTTAAAAGAGATGGTCGCAAAGAGCCCATCATGTTTGATAAAATCACGGCAAGAATTAGAAAACTGAATTATGGTCTCAACCCGCTTGTTGACCCGGTTCGAGTTGCCATGCGCGTGATTGAAGGCTTATATGATGGAGTGACTACCTCAGAGTTAGACAATCTAGCGGCCGAAATTGCGGCAACAATGACTACAACACATCCCGACTATGCGCAATTAGCGGCTAGAATTTCTGTTTCGAATTTGCATAAAAACACCAAGAAGTCTTTTTCTGAAACCATGAGGGACCTCTATGAATATGTAAATCCTCGCACCGGAAAAAAAGCACCTCTACTTTCCGATGAGGTCTATAAAATAATCGAAAAAAATGCCGATACGCTCGATTCTAATATCATTTACAGCCGAGATTTTGGCTATGACTTTTTTGGTTTTAAAACATTAGAGCGCTCTTATCTACTAAAAATTAATGGGAAAATTGCCGAACGCCCTCAGCATATGTTGATGCGTGTGGCAGTGGGAATTCATTTAGAAGATATGGAGGCCGTGTTGGAAACCTATGAATTGATGTCCAAGCGCTATTTTACGCATGCCACTCCCACCTTATTCAATTCGGGAACTCCCAAGCCTCAAATGTCTTCTTGCTTTTTGCTCACCATGAAAGAAGATAGCATAGACGGCATATATGATACGCTAAAACAAACAGCTAAAATTTCGCAATCTGCAGGAGGTATTGGGTTGTCTATTCACAATGTTCGTGCTACCGGTTCCTACATTGCCGGCACCAATGGCACCTCTAACGGAATTGTACCCATGTTGCGTGTCTTTAACGACACTGCCCGCTATGTTGATCAAGGAGGAGGTAAACGCAAAGGCTCCTTTGCTATTTATGTAGAACCTTGGCATGCTGATATTTTTGATTTTTTAGATCTTAAAAAGAACCATGGAAAAGAAGAAATGCGTGCACGTGACCTTTTTTATGCCATGTGGACGCCTGATCTTTTTATGAAGCGTGTTGAAGAAGATGCCCAGTGGACCCTCATGTGTCCAAACGAATGTCCCGGTTTGTATGACAACTATGGAGACGCCTTTGAAAAATTATACCTCCAATATGAAAAAGAAGGCAAGGGTAGAAGAACCATCAAAGCCCGCGAATTGTGGGAAAAGATTTTAGAATCTCAAATTGAGACTGGCACGCCCTATATGCTCTATAAAGATTCGGCCAACAGAAAGTCTAATCAAAAGAATTTGGGGACTATTCGTTCCTCCAACCTTTGTACAGAAATTTTAGAATATACATCCGAAGACGAAGTAGCAGTATGTAATTTAGCTTCTATTGCTCTCCCTATGTTTGTGAAAGACGGTGCTTTTGATCATCAAGCACTTTTTGATGTTACCAAACGCGTTACTAAAAATCTCAACCGGGTGATAGACCGGAATTATTATCCTATTCCCGAGGCAGAAAATTCCAATATGCGTCACCGCCCCATAGGGCTTGGTGTGCAAGGTTTAGCTGATGCATTCATCCTGTTGCGTCTTCCCTTTACTTCTGAAAAAGCTAAACAACTCAACCAAGATATTTTTGAAACACTCTATTTTGCCGCTGTAACAGCCTCTGTTGAAGAAGCTGAAAAAGATGGTCCCTACAAAACCTACAAGGGTTCTCCCATGTCTAAAGGAGAATTTCAACACAATATGTGGGGCATCAATGATGATGAACTTAGTGGGCGTTGGGATTGGGAAAGCCTACGCAAGCAGGTTAAAAAACAGGGAGTGCGCAACTCTTTGCTAGTGGCTCCAATGCCTACCGCTTCAACCTCGCAAATTTTAGGCAATAACGAATGTTTTGAACCCTACACCTCCAATATATATACTCGAAGAGTGCTCTCGGGAGAATTCATTGTGGTGAATAAGCACCTTTTAGAAGACCTCGTTAAACTAGGGTTGTGGAATGAAGACTTGAAACAAGAACTCATGCGCAACAATGGATCCATTCAAAATATTGAAGGTATTCCCGATGATATCAAAGAGCTCTATCGCACCGTTTGGGAAATGAGTATGAAAGATATTATTGATATGTCTCGCCACAGAGGTTATTTTATTGACCAATCACAATCGCTTAACCTTTTTATGGAGGGAGCAACCATGGCAAAACTCACCTCTATGCATTTTTATGCTTGGAAGTCTGGGCTTAAAACAGGCATGTATTATTTAAGAACAAAATCTGCTGTAGATGCTATCAAGTTTACGCTAGACCAAAAGACTAAGGATCAAAAAGCACCTAAAGTCGCAGCTGTTACGGCAGTTGCTCCTGCAGCAGCTAACGCAGCTGCAGCTGTTGAGCCTTTGTCTCCTCAAGAACTCAAGCAAATGTTGGCTCAAGCCAAAGAGAATGAGGATGACGACT
>CAYLUQ010000016.1:0-55364 GCA_964386915.1 uncultured Flavobacteriaceae bacterium
TTTTCTGGCTAATTACGATCCTAGAATTATAGCCCGCACCCCCAGTAAATATGTAGCCTCTTTTTTAGGCATAAAACCGGAAACTTTAAGTAGGCTAAAAAAGCGATAACACACTCCTCTAGCTGATTTGCTTCAAGTGCAAGTGGTATATTGGGCGTCTATGGCGAACAGTCTTTTCCGCTATTGACCTGCAAGCAAAAAAAACCCTCCATTTTGGAGGGTCTTTTTGCGTTTGTCATTACATTTCCCAAAGCACCAATTCGGTTCGTAACCACCCGTGAAGTTTGCGTGTGGTTTGTCCATATTTAGACATCATCTTATCGGTAAAAGAAACGTCCTCTTCTTTAATTTGGGGAGCCTCTTCATTAGGAATTTCAAAAATAATATGACTCACAGGTTGATAGGCATTGTCTGAGCGACTGTCAACTTCGTTAAGTTCCCACCACCATCTTCGGCCTTCGTGTGAGGGTTTAAAATAATTCAACTCAAAGGGAACGTAATCTTCATTGAGTTGCTCCAAACCTAAATAATAACCCACCAAGCCTTTTGACGGATTAGCTCCAGGCATCATATAGTCTGAAATCCTTTTGTTGGTATAGGTCACCGACTTCTGTCTGTATTTATTATCCATGGTTTCGGCAATATATTTTTTAACCACTTTGCTTTTGGTTTTGCCTTTGTGGGCAGCTTTAACATAGTCTTGCCACCAACCCGCAGGATGAGAGCTTTGAGCCTCCATTTGGGCCTTGTCTTTAAAAACATTAATAATTAAATAGTGAGCCCAAGCATTGTTATTATTGCTATTGGAATCTACTTTCCAAACAAACCAGCCGGTTTGGTGGCCATCGGCAATTGCTTTTTCTTTCACAACACCCCAAAAGGCTTCAAAGGCTTCATAGTCCCCTTCTACCCCTTCTTTTAATGTAATTTCTTCAATTTGAGTAAAAATTTGAGCTTGTAAACTAAGCCCACAAATAAAAAAGGCAAATAAATAAACTAGTTTTTTCATCTTGATTTTTGGTTTTAAAATGGTTTATTAAAATTTTATTTTCTCTGATAAACCCAAAAGGCTTTCACTTTTCCATCTTCAATATAAGCATCGGTAATGTCATAGTGTTTGAGGGTTTCTCCTCCAGGAGTTTCAGTCATTTCATGGCCCGAAATAACCCAGGCGCCTTGCTGACCTTCAATCTTCATGGTATAAGAAAAATAGGTGTTCCATGTGGGAGCTGCTGCTTCAAACCAAGCTTCTAAACTTTGAAGGTGTGCAGCTGTACCAACGGTTTTGTTTCCATCATGGGTATAGATTGTAATGGAATCATTATTCATGGCTGCAATAGTTTCTAAATCACGCTCATTGTGCGCTTGTATGTAGCGATCCCAAAAGGCTAAATTTTCTGGATTAGCATCATCAACGGCTAATTTTTTACCTTCTTGCATCACATAACCTGGTGGGGAAGTGGGTGTTTCCTCAGGTGTGTTTTCTTTGGGGGGTTGGCACCCCACCAATACAATACTTAATAGAAATAGGAATTTTTTCATTTTATTTTGTTTATGGTTATCAGAGACTAAGTTAAAAAATTTGTCGTAAACCAGAATGCCTAAAAGAAAGATTATGAGTAATCTACCCTTTTTAAAGGGTCTATATAAACTTTAATTATTTTGTATATTGTTTTAAAAGATAATTCATGAAAACGTTCGAATACAAAATAATAAGCAATAAGGTTTTTAAGAAATCTGAACTTACCGAAGAAAATTTTAACCGCTTAGGCAAACAAGGTTGGCAGTTAATATCCGTTAGCACCTTAGAGTCTGGCGTTGCTAAAGCCTATTTTATTCGGGAGCAATAAATTTCCCACAAGTTCCCTTAGTAGGAGGAACCATTATCCCCTCTAAAAAGAGGGAAAAGATTTTGCAGAGCAAAATCAGGGGTGTGTTACATTGCCCTTTGAAATAGCTTACTAAATAAAAGGAAAAGCAAGCCACAACAAAGCCAAGCCGGAAGGGTCATAAACGAAAGAAAAATACCCTCCATTTGAGACCAAATATAAAAGCCACCGGCCGCTAACACCCAAGCCAAAAGCACTGTAGTATTGAAATTTAACCCAGCTTTGGCAGCATAATTGGGAATGATTCCTACTCTTCTATGGAAAAAGTGTTCAAATACAATAATAGCGCCTACCGGTGCTAAAATAAAACCATAAAGGGCAACAAAATCTAATAATTTCATGGCAAAAGCAGGAAATAATCCAGCCAAGGTAGCCACGGCTCCCGCTAAAATGGTGACCCAAAAGGTGTGTACTTTAGGCATGATGGCTTGAAAGGCTAAACCAGCCCTATAAATGGTTGGATTAGCGGTTGTCCACCCGGCTAAAATCACGACCAAAATACCAAAGAGACCAAGGGCGTTATATGCCAATGGACCCGGAGCCACTGGGGGTGCTTCTCCATTTTGAAGCAGCAACTGAGCCTCGGGAGATTGCAAATAGACCGCATACAATAGGGCCGCTGCAATCCAAGCCATATAGTGCCCCACATACATTCCGGCGGCTGTGGTCCAACCCGAAGTAGCCTTTTTTGCATAACGAAAAACAGTTAAATCAGACATGCCAATATGCATGGCTGCGTTGGCAAACCAAGACCAAAAAAAGACATGCCAAAAGGTATATTTAAGTTGACCGGGAAAAGGGTCACTCCCTTCACCCCAGAGGGCCCAAAAATCAGAGAAAGTACCCACACCCAGTTGGTTTAGGGAAACCAGCCCTGCCGCTAAGAACCCAAAAACAATGAGGGGAGACATCCAATTGGCAGCTTTAGAAACGGTAGCAAAGCCCCTGGCGGCAATCAAAGATATTACGACACCTAAACTCAATACGATTATAACCCAAGTAGGGCCATTAGGAAGGGTATCGGTTAGTTTGGGCATTTCCATATCAAAGGGTATGCCTACTGCTGTGGCAGAAACCGTAATCATGGCACCTGCCAAGAAGCAAAACAAAATACCGTTGGCTAAGTTGTAGATGACCACCAAATTTTTACCACATATCTTTTCAAGCTGATAGTAGAGCGTAAGTCTATAGCGCACGCCAATAGTAGCAGTTAAAAAACGCCAGCTTAAAACAGCCATAAGGTTACCCAATAGCAACCCTACAATTAAATCAAATGCGCTTACCCCCGTGGTTAAAAAAAGAGGGCCAATCACAAACTCGGTTCCGGCAGCATGCTCTCCGGCATACATGCCTAAAAAACTTTTCCAACTTTTTAATTGGGAAGAAGGAACCGGCGTTCGTTCAAATTCGCTTCCGGTTTCTGTTTGGGGAACAGCTTGTGTGCTTTCGGTTTTCATTGAATTAAATGAGTGGGTAAATCAGTCACTTTCTCGCAACAAAGTTGATCCATGACTTGTTTAAATTGTGTTTTTAAGATATTGATAGTATGGTCACCTCCCGCTTCGCCCAAGGCAGCAACACCATACATAAATGCACGGCCTAAAAACGTGAATTGCGCCCCACAGGCCATAGCACGAGCAATATCTGGCCCAGATCGTAGTCCACTGTCCATCATAATTTCTATTTGCTGACCATATTTTGCTTGTAGCTCTTGAACGACCTTTATGGTTGAGGCAGAAGCATCTAACTGACGTCCACCGTGGTTGGAAACTATAATGCCGTCAAACCCCATGGCAATGGCATCTTCAGTATCTTGTGCAGAGGCCACGCCCTTAAGCACCAATTTCCCCTTCCACTGATCTCGAATGGGTTTTATTTTTTCGGCGTTCAATTTACCTGAAAAAGTACGATCCATAAAGGCGCCCAACTGTTTTAAATTCAAACCTTCGGGGGTGTAGGGTTTGAGGGTGTTGAAAGAGGGAATGCCATATTTTAAGGTTTGCATAGCCCATTTAGGTTTACCTAAAACTTGCATGATATTGCGCAGTGTCATTTTAGGAGGCAAGGCCAAATGGTTTCTAAAATCGCGAGGGCGATAGCCAAAAGTGGGCACATCACTCAACAAGACCAACACAGGGCATTCCGCTGCTGCCGCACGGGCAATGATATCTTTGCGAATACTTTCCTCAACAGGATTATAGAGTTGAAACCAAGCTTTACCCTCGGTGAGTTCACTAGCACGTTCAATGTCCATAGTTGTCACCGTGCTGAGAATAAAGGGAATATTATGTCGGTGTGCTGCCCGTGCTAAAATTTCGGGCGCGTTGGGCCACATTAACCCCTGAAGCCCTACTGGAGCAATACCAAAGGGTGCATCATAGGTTTGGCCAAATAGGGTGGTTTTGGGATCACTTTCACCGTGGTTACGCAAATAGCGCGGTTCGAGTTGCACGGTTCTAATTTCGGCGGTATTGCGATGCAAACTTACATCTTCATTGCAGCCACCATCTAAATATTCAAAGGCAAAAGCAGGTGTTCTACGGGACGCTTTTTTTCTTAAATCGGAAATAGATGGATATCGGTTTATTAAAGAGGACATAATTATGATGAAAGTGCCGGAGGGCTTTGTTTGGTTAATTTATAGTGCGTCTGTAAAAAATCTTCAGTGAGTGAGCAATCACTCATTACTAGCGCTGCCCCCAATGCAGAGCCTTGAGCTACTTCTGAAGAAAAAATTTCCATGTCTGGTAAAGATAAGCACAGCAACTTAATAAATATTTCGTTCTTACTAAACCCTCCTTCCACAAAAAGTTGGTGAATAGGTGTGTTTCCTTTGGCGCTATGAAGGGCTTCAATTTGGAAATCAACCAAAGCCATGAGCAAATGATGATAGGCTTCTTCAAAAGAAGAATAGAGCAATTTGTCAGAAAGACTAGAACTATTTTGGGTGAGGCCAACCCATTGAAAAGCGGCTTTTTTGTTTTTTAGACTTTGATATACTTTAGGGTTAAAAGAAATGTTTTTATGACGGTCTAATTCAACCCCAAATTGTTGACTCAACGCTTTGACTTGTTGCTCATATTCAAAGCCCAAATAAAGTCGGGAAGCTTTAACTGGTTCTCCGTTTGGTTGCATATAAAAGAGACAACCCTTAGCCACTTCTTCTGGTTGAAGATTCCCCTCAGAAAACGGATTGAGCACCACATTCCATGTGCCAGTGGAGAGCAAAAGAAAAGGTTCAGCAATAGTTTTTAAATAAGGCAGCAGGGCCGCCGAACTATCGTGTATTCCAACGCCTATCTTAATTTTTGTATTCTCAAAATGAACAGTTGAGGCAATTGGGCTTGTGGTTAAAGGGGCCAATTTAGAAGCAATCCCTTCATGCTCTACCCAATGGTGGTACTTTTTTTTGTTAAAGTCCCATAAGGCGGTATGACAGCCTACACTGGTGTAGTCACTTAGCTCACGCTTGGCAAAGAGATAACTCAAATATTGAGGCAGATGTAAACTATATTGAACAGCCTTAAAAGTGATTGGATGCTGGTGCTTGAGCCAATAGAGTTGCATGCCAGAATTAAGCATTCCGGCCTCAAAAGACCCTGTGTTGGCAGAAAAAGGCAATTCGGGGCCGTAGCGTTCAAAAAAGCTTTGGCGCAATTCGTCTGGGAAGGGTTTTGTATAATTATAGAGTGGGGTTATGGGCACTCCGTTTGCGTCTAGGTGGACAAAACTCGCTCCATAGGCCGAGAAATTAAGGGCTTCAATATTAAATTGCTTGTTGGCTAGGGCAGTCTGAAAACACTCTTGCATCCAAGTTTTTAGCTTGCCTATAGATTCGCAAGGATGGTTGTCTTCATCAGTGTCTTGTGGAATAGTGGTTTGAGTTTCAAAGCATACTTCAAAGGCTGTATTGAATAAAAAAAACTTTTTATTGGTTTTTCCGATATCAAAAACAGCAATACACTTTTCCATTTTAATTAAAGTCCGGAGGCCACAGAATTTTCACCTCGTTCACGAATCAGTTCTGCCCGAACAGCCAAATTTCGATAGGCTTGCAGCGGATTGAGACAAGCTCCTGCATTGATTCTAGCCTGGGCTAATAGAGGCCTAACATCGGTGCGATAGGCACTTTGCAAGAGTTCCTGACAAGCCACTACATCTTGTTGCGCTTGGGCAGCACGCAACGCCTTTTGATCTACTAAAAGAGCTTTAGCATAGGCCTCTAAAATAGCCTCAAGGGATTGCAACAGGTCTTCCAACGGGTCTTTAATAGTATGACTGGCATCAATCATCCAAGCTGGAGTTGGGTTTTGGGGGTTGTGCATCATGCCATAGACCAATTCGTTAAAAATTAAAAAGAGGGCATAGGGTTTAATGCTTCCCACGGTTAAATCGTCATCCCCATATTTGCTGTCATTAAAATGAAAGCCGCCCAATTTTCCTTTTAACATCAAAGTGGCCACAATTTGTTCAATATTGGTGTTGGGCAAATGATGTCCCAGATCCACTAAGGTATAGGCCTTATCTCCACAAGCGTTGGCCAACAAAAAAGAAGTACCCCAATCTTGAATCACGGTGCTGTAAAAGTTGGGTTCATAGGGTTTATATTCGATAAACATTTTCCAATCGTCAGGAAGCTTACTATAGATTTTTTTAAGACTATCTTCAGTATTTTGTAGGGCAGTTTGAAAATGGCTTTGCCCGGGAAAATTTGCGCCGTCCGCTAACCAAACCGTTAGGCTCTTAGAGCCCAATTGCTCCCCTATGGCAATCACCTCTTGGTTGTGGGCAACAGCTTGTGCCCGCGCTGCTTGGTTAACCGCACTTAGTGATCCAAATTTATAGGAGGCACTAGCCCCCGCTTGATCTTGAAAAGTATTGGAATTGACCGCATCAAAAACTAAACCGAGTGATTGTGCTTGTTCTTTAATGGCAGCATAATCTTCTGGCACATCCCAAGGAATATGGAGTGAAATAGCCCCAGCCGAGTGGGTGAGGGCATGCAAGAGACCTACATCGTCCAATTTTTGAGAAAGCGTTGCGGGTTCTCCAGCAAAAGAAAAACGGCCAAAGCGAGTGCCTCCAGCTCCTAAAGCCCAACTGGGAATAGCCACTTGATAAGCTTGTAGTTTGGCTAAGATAGCAGCAACAGCTACCCCTCTTTTGGCAAGACTATTGGACAGAAAATCAAAAGCCGCTTGGTGATCTGCTTGTAAGGCTTCATTTTCTTTGCTAATTTGTGCTGCATCTATTTTCATATCCGTTTAAATATAAATAAAGTTGCGGGGTCAACCCCGGTCAGTTTTGTTATCGAACAAAGGCATTGGCCATGCCTCCGTCAACATTGATTATATTTCCTGTCGATTTGTTCAATATTCCCACACAGGCAAATACCCCGTTGGCAATATCTTCTGGATATATAATTTCATGTAATAAGTTTCTTTTGGCATAAAATTCTGGTAGTTCTTCAACGGTAATGCCATAGGCTTTTGCACGCCCTTCGGCCCATTCTCCTTCCCAAATTTTGCTGCCCACAATAACCCCATCTGGATTAACGGTGTTGACTCTGATTTTATCGGCAGCTAGTTCTGCTGCTAATAAACGGGACATATGTTGTTGGGCCGCTTTGGCGGTGCCATAACCCACATTATTGGGCCCGGAAACCAAACCATTTTTGCTAGCAATTATCACGAAATTACCTCCTAGTTGTTGTTGTCTCATGATGCCCACAGCTTGTTTGGCCAGTTCAAATTGACCTTTAACCAAAACATTTTGCAATAAATCCCAGTCTTTTTCTTCAGTTTCGGCCAAGGGTTTGGAAATAGCCAGGCCAGCACTGTGCACCACAATATCTACTCCTCCAAAAGCAAGTGCAGCATGATCTAATGCTGCTTTGATAGAAGTGTTTTGGGTAACATCACAAACCACATAGCTCGCTTGGTCAGCACTCAAATGCGCAGTGTTATCTTGTAAGCGTTTTTCAGAAATATCCGTAAAAACCACATGAGCGCCTTCGGCTAAAAGTTTATCGGCAATGGCTTTGCCAATGCCTCCTCCGGCTCCAGTGACCAAAGCCACCTTGCGAGAAAGTACTTTTTCCTTGGGCATGCGTTGCAATTTAGCTTCTTCAAGAAGCCAATATTCAATGTTGAAAGCTTCTTGTCGGGGCAAGGCTGTGTAAGATGAAATGGCTTCTGCTCCTCGCATCACATTGATGGCATTCACATAGAATTCGGAAGCCACCCGAGCGGTTTGTTTATTTTTGGCAAAGCTAAATAAGCCCACGCCAGGGTATAATAAAATAACAGGATTAGGGTCGCGCATGGCTGGACTATTCGGATGCTTGCAAGACTCATAATAGTCGGCATATAGCGCCCGATAGTTTTCAAAAGCAGGGTTTAATTGCGTTCTAATAGCGGCAACATCGTTAAGGTTAACGTCTGTTGCTAACGGTAATACTAGGGGTTGAATTTTAGTTCTTAAAAAGTGATCGGGACAAGAAGTGCCCAGTGGCGCTAGGCGGTCTAAGTCCTTTGAATTTATAAATTCCAATACCTTTTCATCATCGGTGAAATGCCCAATCATTTGGTTTTCTGATGAACAGAGTCCTCTCAAAAGTGGCATTAAGGCAGTGGCTTTAGCCTGGCGTTCTTGGGCAGGTAGAGCCTCAATTTTAGGGCCACCAAAAACAGTTTTGTTTTGGACTATTTTTTCTTCAATATAAAGAGAAGCTTGTTCAATTACTTCTAGACTGTTCAAATAGCATGCTAAAGAAGTGTCTCCCCAAGTAAACAGGCCATGACTGCCCAATACAATTCCACGAATATTCGGATTATCAGCCAAGCATTTTTCCAACTGAAGGCCCAAGTCAAAGCCGGGTCTTTGCCAAGGAACCCACCCCATGGTGTCGCCCCAAATGGCTTTGGTAGCCGCTTCACTATCTGCAGCAGCAGCAACAGCTATTAAAGCATCAGGATGCAAATGGTCAATATGTTTAAAGGGCAGTAAACCGTGCAAGGGAGTGTCAATGGAAGGCGCCCGACTGTCTAGATCATATAAACAATGATTGAAAAGACCCACCATTCGATCTTCGTCCTCTAAACCGCCATAGACATTTTTGAGGTCCCGTAAACGTTGGGTGTAAAGACCCGCAATGCCATCTCGGGTGAGGGTGCCAATGTCGCCACCCGAACCTTTGATCCACATCACTTCTACTTCTTCATTGGTCAAAGGGTCTTTTTCTATGGTTTTGCAGCTCGTGTTTCCCCCACCATAGTTGGTGATGCGTAAGTCACTTCCTAAAAGATTGGACCGATAGAGAAAAAGAGCCACTTGATCATCTTTTAAAGCGGCAGCTTTGGATTCATCCCATAAATAGTTGACATATTGGAAGGTTTTTTTCATGTAAAAATTAGTTTTTGTTTAGGTTAGGACATCTCCGAAATATTTCCTCATCGCTACTTAATGGGGAGCTAATAGTGAATGAAAATCAAGTCTTGTTAACGTTCTAAAATGCTTTTTTCAAAAATAAAAAACTCCTCTTGTTAAACAGATGAATTCAACAAAATCTTTTAAAAAGGTAGCGTTGCAAGAGCAGCAAAGGAAAATCTAGTCCATATAAAACATCTCTTCAAGGGGATATTCCACCGGGGCTTGATTGGGATGCGTCTCCATAATATCTGCCATAAAGGCCCACCATTTTTGGACCACAGCTTGAGAAGGAATAGCGGCTACAGTGGCAGTAGCGGTGTGTTTTTGAACAGCAAAAAGACTGTGGGTTTCAGGATCAAAATAAATGGCATAGTCTCGGAGTCCCATTTCGTGAAGCAAGGTTTTCAATTCCGGCCATATGGCATCATGGCGTTTTTTATATTCTTCTACAAAACCCGGCAAGAGTTTCATTTTAAAGGCATGTCGTTTCAAGCGTAGTGCATTTAGTGGATTAGAAGTTGCAACATACATTTTTTTTGGCATTTCTAATGCAAGCTAGGCAGCTTACTATTTTTAAAATGATAGTATCTTTAAGGACAGATAAAAAATAGTTACAATGCATATACAAGGGGCTGAAACCATTAGTTATTCTGAAGAGGCAATTCTTTTTCCCAAAAAAGGAGTTTCCTTTTTAACCTTTTTAAAGACCCTTATGTTGTTGGGCTTGTTGTTGTGCCAAACCGCAATTGCACAAACCAATCCATCTCCTTGGCCCGCTTTGGATCAAACCACAAAACCTTGGACGAGGTGGTGGTGGATGGGCAGTGCGGTTGATCGAGAAAGCCTTAAGCAAAGTTTAATCGATTTTCAAAAAGCAGGCATAGGCGGAGTAGAAATTACCCCAATATATGGAGTACAAGGACAAGCTGATAAAGAACTAGATTTTCTTTCTTCCGAGTGGATGGAGATGCTCCATTATACACTCAAAACAGCAGATAGTTTAGATTTGGGAGTTGATATGGTTCTAGGCACCGGATGGCCTTATGGAGGTTCTCATGTGACGCCTAACTTAGCCGCAACAAAAATGGTGGTAGATAAATTCTCGGTGGCAAAAGGAGAAACGCTAAATCAAATTTTGATACCCCAAAATCCTAAAGAAAGGGAAAATGCCACCTTGCTATATGTTCTTGCTTTTAGTCCAGAGGGCACCTATAGAAACCTAACCCATACGCTAAAGAATAACACCATAAAATTTAAAGCCAAACAAGAAGACTATACCCTCTATGCTGTTTATGAGGGCAAAACCCGTCAAAAAGTAAAACGCGCTGCTCCAGGAGGAGAGGGTTTCACATTAGATCATTATTCCAATGCAGCACTCAACCACTATGTGCAACCCTTTGAAAAAGCTTTGGCTAATACAAAAGGCTCTTTACGAAGCATTTTCAATGATAGTTATGAAGTTTATGGAACCAATTTTACGCCAGCCTTTTTTGAGGCATTTGAAAAACGACGTGGTTATGACTTAAAACCAGTTATGCCCCTATTGCTGGACACCCTTAGTCATGAGGAAGGCAATAGAGTGAAAAGCGATTATCGGGAAACGCTAGGCGATTTATTACTAGAAGAATTTACACAGCCGTGGACAAACTGGGCGCATCAGCAAAACTTCAAAACCCGACTACAAGCCCACGGCTCTCCGGGCAATTTGATTGATCTTTATGCCGCCGCTGACATCCCAGAATGTGAAACTTTTGGCTCCATGCCCTACAACATTAAAGGGTTTCGAAGAGATCCCCAAAATATCAGGTCAGGTGATGCAGACCCTGTAATGCTTAAGTTTTCTTCATCAGCTGCCCATATAGCCGGCAAGCAAAAAGTGTCGGCAGAAAGTTTTACGTGGTTGCGCGAACATTTCAAAACGGCCCTCTCACATTGCAAACCAGAAGCAGAAGATTTATTGCTTAATGGGATAAATCATCTTTTTTTACACGGATCAACCTATTCTCCACAAACAGCAGCTTGGCCAGGTTGGAAGTTTTATGCTTCGGTAAATTTTAATGCTACCAATCCAATTTGGGAAGATGCTCCAGCTTTGTTTGCCTACCTTGCCCGTTGTCAAGCGCTTTTGCAGCAAGGGCAACCCGATCATGAGGTATTGCTCTATTGGCCTATTCACGAAGTTTGGGCTAAATTTTTAAAAGGAAGTTTATTTCACCAATTTAAAATTCACTCCTTAGACGAGTGGCTTTATGGCACTTCCTTTTATGATTTAGCAAAAGATTTGATGAAAGCAGGTTATGGTGTTGATTTTATATCAGATCAATTTGTTCAAAAAGCAACCGTGCAAAATGGCCAACTGAAACTACCCGGAGGTAGTTATAAAAGTTTGGTAGTGCCCCACACAGAGCTATTGCCACTAGCCACATTCCAAAAACTTCTCGCCTTAAAAAAACAAGGAGCCAATATTATTTTTGAAGGCCTGCCTAAAACAGTGCCCGGTTATAAAAACTACAAACAGCGCACAGAAACCTTACGCGCTCTTATAGAGGCAAACAAAGAGCTTTTTCAACCCACTCCTGAAGTGATTGCAAGCTTAAAAAAACAACATTTACAACCGGAACAGATTTCGAATACCGGATTAAAATTTATTAGACGAGCCTTAGGAAAACAAAAAATCTATTTTATTGTGAACCACACGGCCTCCGATTTTGAAGGCTATTTGCCGCTTCAGACACCGGCCAAAACGGTTTTACTCCTAGATCCCCTCACAGGTATGTTTGGGAAAGCAAAGCATAAAACTCAAGAAAAACAAGTGGAGGTTTATGTTCAAATTCCCTCTGGAGGAAGTGTGTTTTTAAAAACAGTCGAATCATCAGACTACCCTAGCTGGAACTATTGGCAAAAGTCAGATAATCCAGAACAACTAACCAACCCTTGGCAAATTACGTTTGAAAAAGGAGGCCCTCAACTTCCTTCACCCACCCAAATTCAAAGGCTTGGTTCTTGGACAAAGTGGAGCCCAGCCGCTATGGAATTTTCAGGCACGGTTGTCTACACCACTACATTTAAAAAACCAACAGCAAAGGCAACTGCCTGGCAATTAGACTTGGGTGATGTGCGAGAAAGTGCCAAGGTATGGCTCAATGGAAAACCAATTGGAACGGCCTGGGCAGCCCCCTTTACCCTACTACTCCCACAATTGGAGGAGGATAATGTCCTCAGGGTTGCAGTAACCAATTTGGGAGCCAATCGTTTAAGAGCTAAAGAATTGAGAAACGAAGAATGGAAAATCTTCAATGAGATAAATATGGTGACCAAAGACTATAAACCCTTTGACGCTAAGGTTTGGGAACCCTCCCCCTCCGGTTTGTTAGAAACGGTAAGGATATGGCCGCTTGTCCCCAAAAGCTTTTAGAAGGGAATCAGTCTGTTTTTAAACTTTTGAGAGTGTTCTCCAATCGTTTGCTTTCCAAGCATCTTCTTGATAGAAATAGTTTGGTTTCAAAATTTTGTTGACCATATCCATGTGAAAAGCTTCAACGGTTGATCCCGAAATAGGGGGTACAATCCATTTCCAATCGGCATGAACCGACCGCCCAGCATCCATTTCTTCTCCGTGGAACTTCATAAAATAGTCTACTATGGTATGATGATCCAACATTCTAATTTTATGTTTACGATAGGACCACTGCACAGCAAGATTCAGTTCTACAACCGCTCGATCTTTCCAGTGGGTTTCGTCTGAGCTCATGTCTAAGCCCATTTTTTCGGCAATAACAGGAAGCATATTATAGCGCGAAACATCACCCAAGTCGCGAGCCCCAACTTCCGTACTAATAAAAAAGCCGTTAGAGGGGGCACAACGATATTGAATGCCACCGGCGTCTAAGGCAAGACCCGCCACTGCAGGCACCATAAACCATTCCAAATTAAGGTCTTTAAACCACTTAAATTCAGGATGTTCTATGGGAATAGTGCGTATGAGATCTTCAGGCCATTCAAACCATTTTGGCTGATTTCCATCAATTTCTAAAACTAACGGGAGGGGGTCAAAACGGGTTTTCCCGTTTTTGGGTTGCCACCCCAAATCGAGGGCAATTTTTGTTAGCTCAACGGTGGCCGGATCTCCCAAAATGCTTCCGTCTTCTTGTACATAGCCGGCAAACATTAATAAAAGTGGATTGTAAAGTCTGATAAGGGGTTTGTGATGACTAAAAATAGAAATTACAGCTCTTAAATTACCTTCATTAATGCCTAAGCGTAAATGCTCTACTAAAGTTTCAAAAACCGCTTTTTCGTCCTTGATGTCTCTGCAGTCTCTAACAATCATATTGCCCCAAAAATAACGTCCCACACAACGGGTACTGTTTCGCCAAGCTACCCGAGAGGCAAAGGTTAGCTCGTCTAGGGTATGGGTATAGGTGCCAGTAGTTTCAATGGCAGTTAGTACTTCTTCAATTCGCTGGTTAAGGGCCTTTTCAGAAAGGCCTTTTTCTCCATAAAATTGCTTCAGAAAAACCACTGCCTCTTGTTTTATGTCTTCAACGGGACTAATAAAGAAACTGTCTGATTCTATAGCCTCATCCTGTTTTTTAGAAAGGTAGCTTCGTTTGTGTTCTTGCTCTTTAGGCGCGGCTTCTAGCAGCTCTCCTTCTGTATCAACCTGGGCATTAAAATGCTCAATTTTTATGGCTTCGTCAGGCCAATTGGTTTGCTTTAAAAGCATTTGAACACTTTCCATAAAGGCTTCAGGACCACATAGAAAAGCTACTTTACCTGGCGTGTAAGGATACTTTTTTTCGAGTAGAGCTTTCGAAATACGCCCCTCTTTTTTAGTGGCTCTATAGGTAATTTGAAACTGTTTGTTTTGAGCATAACCCTCAAACTCTTTTTTGAGCATAAAACTCTTTTCATATGGGGCAGACCAATCTAAAGAAAGTGGACGAGAATCGTTGCTAGAGGTAAGTGTACGCAGCATAGAAAGAGCAGGTGTTACTCCTATTCCGGCAGCAAAAAAGACAATCTCTTTTTGATGATCTTCTAAGTGATAATTCCCTTTGGGTTCTGAAATACGGATAATAGAACTAGAATCGGCGTGATCATTCAACCATCTTGAAAGGGTGCCCAATTCTTCTCGTTTGACAGCAATTTCATACTGTTTTGAAGAATTGCCAGGGGAGATCAAACTATAGGCTCTTGTTACCCATTGACTTTGGAAATAGGCTTGAATCACAATATGTTGCCCGGGTTTGAAAGGCTTCACTTCACCCTCTACTGGTTTTAGCACGAGAGTTTTAATGTCTTTGTTTTCTGTTTCGGTCTTTTGCTCAAGAACAGCCACAGACATGCTACTAATGCCACAAAGTGCTTCCACCAAAGGTTCACAACCGCCACAAATGGTGGTGGCTTTAGTTTTTTCGATTAGGGTAGACACTTCTTTTATTCCCTCTTTTATATAAGGATGAAAATCTTTTTGACACAAACTCATGCAATTACACACCACCCGATCGGGGGCATTGGTGGCGGGGTCTTCTAGGGTGAAGCTTCCCATTTCTTTTAAGACAGACTGTTGCCAGGGTTTTAGAGGTGTTTGGAAAAGTATTTTTTCCATTGCAGCCGGCAATTCAGGCCATTTTCCTTCCACTTCAATTGCTCGAAGCAAATCGTTCCTAACCGTTAAGCGATAGGAAAAATGATCCCCTTGACCCTCAATGAGCTCTTCTGTTGTAGAAGAGATACTGTTGTCAAAAAATACTTTGACCGATTCTTTTTTTCGTTCTATTATGAGTTGATCTCCATCGGGGTATATCAGTTGTGTAGTTTCAGTCCATTGGTTGCCCACAAAAGTTTTTCTGTTTGTAAATAATCCTTTGCCGGGAAGCACTTCTACTCCCAAAAAAGAAAGTGCATTTGCAGCCAACCATTCCATTAAAAGGGTCTTTTCTACTGGTTCCTCTTGTTGGGCCACTGAAGCGGCAGTTTCGCCCATCCAGCGCAGGGTTTCGGAAGCCACTAGAGGATCAAAATGATGTTGTACGATCAAAAACTCTTGATAGATCTCTTTCTCTATTAAATTAGATTCTAGTGCTGTGTCAACTTTGGCCAGCATTTTTTGAAGATCTTGATGAAGATTGGCTTGAAATTCTGCATAAGCAAGTACGCCATCATTGTCTTCATCGGCAGCAGCCACTAAAGATTCTACTTCGGTTTTAGAAAAGCCCATTTGAGAGAGCATCATATAAATTTCATCAACCGTGAGGGAACCGTCTTGATTTTGATCCATTTTCTGAAACTGGTCCCACAAAAAGCGATCACTTTCTTTAGCTTTATCCAAGCTTTTTTTCAGCGCTTGCGTGAGGGTTTGCATAGAAAGCACCTCGCCAGACAACTGGAGGCGGTCTCCAGCATTCACTTTTTGAACAGCTTCTGCAATACTTTTTAAAGAACTCCAATTGAGTTTTTCAAAAGGAAAGGCAAATGTTCGTTCTGTTTTAATAGTTCGTTCATGTAAGGCTAAAAATTCAAGTAAAGGGGGGTAATATAGAATGGCGAAAGCCGCACCACTTTTTTCTAAAACAGTTTCAGCTTCAAAGAGAGCATCGTTATTTTGCAATGCCGGTACAATCCAAACTAAGAGTTCCAAATCCTTTTGTTTAGAGGCTTCCACTAAGACCTCAGCATGTTCGGGAGCTTTAGAAAGTTGGTTGATTTCCAAAAGGTGTATTCCCCTTTTTCTTGAGTCTTTGAGGCCCTCGGCTAATTGTGAGAGTAAAGAAGGTTTGGTGGGGTCAAGAAGCGGAAAAAATGCCATTGATAAAAATTAAATATAAATAGTAAATCTGAAAGATATGATTTTTTAATGCTTAAGAAAAATAAATGGTAATTGAGGCGGGTTAAATAAGGACTCTTTTTTAAAGCTATTGGTTACTTAACGAAAACGGTTTGTTATGTTTTTGAGTGCCCCATTTTTTATTAGGACTAGTAGTCATATTAAAATCAATCACCCCCCCTTTTAATAAATCGGCATGTTTAAAAAAAGTGGCTGGATAGGGGTTTTGATTTACTTTTATGTCCTTGATATAAAAGTTTTCTCGGGTGCGGTTGGGTGCATTAATTTGCAGTTTTTTTCCCTCAGAAAGGTGAAGGGTAATTTTTTCAAAGTGTGGCCCTGAGATCACATATTCTGGAACAGATGGAGCTACGGGATAAAACCCCAAGGTAGCAAAAACATACCAAGCCGACATTTGTCCGGCATCATCATTGCCGCTTAGGCCTCCCACGCTATTGCTGTATTCATCGGCAATAATTTGATTTACCCACGCTTGTGTTTTCCATCCTTGACCTGAAAATGTATATAAAAATGGGATGTGGTGACCGGGTTCATTGCCATGCCAATAGTGTCCTTGTTCACGAAATTCATCTAAAGTGGCATTGAAATTTGCCTCACCGCCCATCAATGCCATAAGGCCCGCCATATCATGGGGTACATACCAGGTATATTGAAAAGGGCTGCCTTCGGTAATATAAAATTGTCGTTCGTTTTTTACAAAGGGGCTATAAAAGTCACTCGATTTATATTTTCCTCTCACCGCCTGATCTTCACTGCTAAATACATTTTGATAGTTTTGGGCACGCTTTTTTAAGGTTCCCATATGAAGGGAATCTTGTCTGAGCTTGGCTATTTGATAGAGAGCAAAATCATCAAAGGCATATTCTAAAGTACGCGAAACTTGTTCTTTTTTATGAAACGAATGGGGCACCTCATCTTCCAAAGGCACAAAACCATTTTCTAAATAGGAGGTCAAAGCACGGCGTCCCTTACCCAAAATATAATCCTCTTGTTTTTCGGGCAGTGAAAAAGCATTTTGAAGAAGGTAGCCATATTCCTCTTCATCAGGTAAATAAATGCCCTTTAGCGCCGCATCGGCTAGAGTAGCCACAGCATGATCACCAATCATGGCGGCGGTATAGCTATTCCAGGCTGGAAAAATAGGAAGCCATCCACCTTGTTTGGCTTTTAGAAAAAGACTGTGCATCATGTCTTTGGCAACCTCAGGGGCTAAAAGAGTGAGCAACGGATGCAAGGCCCGAAAGGTATCCCACATTGAAAAATCTACATAGTAGTTTCCTTCTTTTATTTGTTCAAGCTGATGGCCTCCATCAAAGGAGACATAGTGTCCAGAGACGTCATTAAACCTTCTGGGCAATAAAAAGCTGTGATAAAGAGCCGTATAAAATTGGGTTTTAAGATCTGTTCTAGGGGTTTCTACTTCTACTTTTCCCAACCACTCGTTCCAGGTCGATTTTAGTTTTGAAGCAACAGTGTCAAAGGAATCGTTCCCAATTTCTTGAACTAAATTTTTACGTGCCCCTTCAATGGAAGTAAAGGAGGTGCCTACTCTTAGGGTTACTTTTTTTTGGGCTTCAGGCGAAAAAGTGAGATAGGCTCCAAGTCCTTTTTGTTGAGATAGACTTGTTTTTTTGGCAAACACTTCATTTTCTTGAAAGACCCCATAATCTTCTATGGGCTGATCAAATTGCACCACAAAATAGCCACTAAATCCGGCGGATTCTCCCCAG
This sequence comes from uncultured Flavobacteriaceae bacterium, assembly GCA_964386915.1. Taxonomy (GTDB): domain Bacteria; phylum Bacteroidota; class Bacteroidia; order Flavobacteriales; family Flavobacteriaceae; genus JADHMP01. Next base: position 17,901 of record CAYLUQ010000016.1, read on the forward strand.
CCTTGATAAATGCGATGCACAGGGTTGTAGCCCACAATTTCTCTTTTTTCGAGATCAATTTCAATATAACCTTCGGCTTCGTCGCTGTTAGGAATAACGAGCAAATGAGCTAATGGCTGCTGGGGATAGGTAACTTCTAACATACCAGCCCTTGCCGTTGCGGTCATACCCACCTTGAGATTTTGCTCATGAAGTAGCACCTCATAGTGGTAGGGGGTTGCGGTCTCATTTTCATGTGAAAAAGGCGTTGCTCTTTGATCAGCGAACGGTTTTAACGGTCCGCTTTGAGGCATAATTGTTACAGACCCGTAATCTTGAGTACAGGAACCACTCATCCAATGACTCGCTCTAAAGCCGGTTAAATTTTGATCTTTAAAATAATAGGGAGCCACACATTTTTGTTCCGAGGTTTGGGTTTCGGGGGTCCATTGGGTCATGCCAAAAGGTGCTGTAACAAAAGGCACCACTTGGGCATTGCTTTCTTTTTTTTCACTGAATTTTAGAGCACTGGGCGTGGTGGCATTTGCGGTCCCTAAAAGAGGATTAACATAGTCAACTAAGGCAGGTTTGTCTTGACCAAATGAAAATCGCATGAGCAACACAACTAACAAACCACTAAAAAGAAATGTGTTTTTAATAAGGCTATCGTTTTAAATTAATGGCAATATAGCATAGTAAAATTATAAAATAGATACTATTAGGAGAGTAAGCTAGCGCTTTCCTCATCCAAATGCAAAACTACTTTTGGGTGGTTTCTTAATATAGAAGCCGGGCAGCTTGTGGAAAGAGGACCATTTATAGCATTATAAACGGCTGTTGCTTTCCGCTTTTCGGGCACCACACAACTAATGTAGTCTGCCGCCATAATGGCTGGTAGGGTGAGGGTGAGCGCTTCTTTAGGAACACGCTCTAGTGACGGAAACCAGCCTTCGTCAAATTGTTGTTGCCTGCAATGTTCATCTAGGGTTACGCGTTTGACCCACACCGGGTCATCAAATTGTGCCACGGGGGGATCATTAAAAGCTAAATGTCCATTTTCGCCTATTCCGATACAGGCAATATCAATAACATCTTGTTGTAATTTTTCGGCATAGGTACGGCAAATCTGGTCAAGATTTTTGGCATCCCCAGCCAAATAGTGGACCGTTTTAGGTTGTACATTTTTTAAAATACGTTGGTATAAATAGTGCCTAAAACTTGCGGGGTGTTGATCGGAAAGACCCACATATTCATCTAAATGAAAAACGGTAATACGCTGCCAATCGATGGCTTCTTTTTGAAGGGCTTCTAAAAAGGAAAATTGAGAAGTGCCTGTTGCTAAAATGAGTCGCACCTCTTCTTTTTCTTGCAAAAGGAGGACTATTTTTTGAGCGACTTCTTGAGCGGCAGCTTTTCCGAGTGCTCTATTATCAGAATGAATAAAAGGAATTACAGAATTCATGAGGAGATCTCCAATTAATTTTTATCTTCGAATCTACAAACAAACTCTTGATCAATGAAATTAAATTCTTTTTTAGTTGCCCTTTTGGCAACTACCAGTCTTTTTGCCCAAACAACCATAAAGCTTGAAAATCCAAAAGAATCTACTTTAATCAGCAAACATATTTATGGTCATTTTGCAGAGCATTTAGGGCGCTGTATCTATGACGGTTTTTATGTAGGTGAAAAAAGCAATATCCCTAATTTAGATGGTGTTCGAGTGGACATTATCGAAGCCCTAAAAGAAATGAAAATTCCAAATTTAAGGTGGCCTGGTGGTTGTTTTGCCGACACCTATCACTGGAAAGATGGTATTGGTCCAAAAGAAGATCGACCTTCCATTGTTAACATGTGGTGGGGAGGTGTTACTGAAGACAACAGTTTTGGCACTCATGATTTTTTAAATCTTTGTGAGCGTTTAGGCGCTGAGGCCTATATATCCGCTAATGTAGGAAGCGGTTCCGTACAAGAATTTTCAGATTGGATTCAATATGTCAACCACGATGGTAAAAGTCCCATGGCCGATCTGAGAAGAGCCAATGATCGACTCACCCCTTGGAATGTTACCTATTGGGGTTTAGGCAACGAAGCTTGGGGCTGTGGAGGTAATATGACCGCCGAGTTTTATGCCAACCAATATAAACTTTATGCCACTTTTATGACCGATTGGAGCAACACTACTGGACTCTATAGAATTGCTTCAGGAGCAAGTGACGGTAACTACCACTGGACTGAAGTCCTCATGCGTGACATTCCCAAAAAGTTGATAGAAGGCGTTGCCTTGCACTCCTATTCTGTAATTGATTGGGCAAACAAAGGTTCTGCTACCGATTTTAGCGAAGAGCAATATTATACCACCATGCAACGGGCTTTCAAAATGGACGAATATATTACCAAGCACAGTGCCATAATGGATCGTTATGATCCTAACTATGAAGTAGATCTTATCGTTGATGAATGGGGCGGCTGGTATGATGTTGAACCCGGCACCAACCCTGGATTTTTATACCAACAAAATACCATAAGAGATGCCATGATTGCTGGAATGACCTTAAACATTTTTAACAATCATGCCAAGCGAGTCAAAATGGCCAACTTAGCCCAAACCGTTAATGTTTTGCAGGCAGTAATTCTAACTGAAGGAGAGAAATTGATTCTCACGCCTACCTATCATGTAATGAAAATGTATGCGGTGCATCAAGATGCTACCTTGATTCCCTTGACCTTTGAATCGCCTCGCTATGAAAAGGAGGGAGAAAGCCTGCCCGCCATTACGGCTTCTGCTTCTAAAGACGCCTCTGGCAAAGTCCATATTTCGCTAGTAAATATAGAGGCACAAAAGGCTCATGATCTCAACTTAGATTTAACCGGGCTTAATGTTAAAACGGTAACGGGTGAATTGCTCACTTCAAAAAGTCTCCAAGATCATAACACTTTTTCCAGCCCCGATAAAATTGTTCCAAAACCCTACAAGGATTTTAAACAAAAGAAATCCAATTTAGAACTCACACTGCCGCCTCACTCGGTGGTGATGCTCACATTGGAATAAAAAAGAAAGGGGGCTTAGCCCCTTTTTTTATTGGGATAATAGGGTTTCTTGAAGCCACAGGGCACAAGCTTCTGGCCAAGCGTTTTCGGTGCTTTCTCTGCCCAAGCCATAGCCGTGACCGCCTTTTTCATATAAATGAAGCTCTACAGGCACTTGGTGTTTTTTTAAGGCTAAAGCATACACAATACTATTTTCAACGGGTACGGCAGCATCATCTATAGAATGAACTAAAAAAGCCTTTGGGGTGTTTTTGTCTACCCATTCTTCATTCGAAAAGCGGTGAATTTGATCTGGTGTTTCTTGTTCCCCTAACAGGTTTTTGCGAGAGCCACCATGGTAGAGGTCTTTTTTAAAGCTCACCACAGGATAAATTAAAATCGAAAAATCAGGGCGCGCACTCACTGTTATACTTGGTTCATATACCGGGGAATCATAGTGGGTAGAGAGCGTGCTGGCTAAATGTCCGCCGGCAGAAAAACCAAGCACCCCTATTTGATTGGCCTTTAAACCCCACTCAGGCGCTTTTTGTCTCAAAATTCGCAGGCCTTGTTGAGCATCTTGTAGTGGCCCAATTTTCTGATCTTCCATAATCTTAGCACTCGGTAAACGATATTTCAAGATGGCCGCAGTAATTCCTAATCCGTTAAGCCACTTGGCTACTTCTACGCCCTCGTGTTGCACTGCTAAAATACCATAGCCTCCCCCCGGACAAATAAGAACAGCAGCCCCTGTGGCCGTTGCTTTTGGGGCATGATAGACAGTGAGGGTGGGTTGGGTCACCTGACTGATTCGTGTTGGGCGATCAGCCTCATCTTTTGTAACGACTTTTTCAAAATAGCTGGGATCTTCTTTAGCCCCAGGAACACCTTCAGGCCATAAGGGAATAATTTCTTGTGCGTTTAACGGTAGGCTAGTCGTTAAGCTAAAGAGAAGGAAAATTTGTATTACATTTTTCATCATTAATTCATTTTAGTTAGTTCAATGCGATATTTCCCAGAACCTAAAGTGGTAACCGCTTCTATTGGGGTACCCTTTCGCTTATTATTTTGGAAAAGAATTCTTTCTGTACTTTCAATACTTGTTAAGTCTACTTTTGCAGTGGTGTTTACAGGCACTTCAAAAGCGAGTTGAACACGCTCATTTTCTTGTGTCCAGTTCACTTTTATAGTTCCATGAACCGTTTCAAAATGACCCTTAATAAAACTAAAGTCATTTGAGAAAAGGGGCTTGAGAGTAAATGCTTTAAAGCCCGGATTGTCTGTTTGTCTTTGAATGCCTAATAAATTATTATACATCCACTCCCCAATGGCACCATAGGCATAGTGGTTGTAGGAATTCATTGAAGGCGTTTGGGTGCTGCCATCAGGTTTTAGCCCATCCCAACGCTCCCAAATGGTAGTTGCCCCTTGGGTGACTGGATAAAGCCAAGAAGGGTAGCTTTTTTGCATAAGCAAGGCCATAGCCACATCAGCTCTTCCGTTTTCAGAAAGAACATGACACAAATAAGGCGTTCCTAAAAAGCCGGTGGTTAGGTGGGTGTCATAACTTTTTATATTGTCCACTAAACGTTCAACAGCTTGTGCTTTTACATTTTCAGGGAGCAAACCAAACTGAAGTGCCAATACATAGGCTGTTTGGGTTTCAGAAAGCAAGCGGCCGGAGGGTGTAATAAATTCATTTTGATAGGCTTTTTTGGCGGCTTGCAGTTGTTTAGTGTAGTGCGCCACATCTTTCTCTTCTCCTAACACGCGGGCACTCCTAGCCATAATATCAAGCGAGTGAATAAAAAAGGATTGGGCAATCAACTCTTTGCTCGTGACGGCAGCCCGGCCACTGTTGTCATCATTAGGACGGTAGAACAACCAATCGCCAAAATGAAAGCCCCCTTTATATAAGCCGTTAGTGGCTAATTGCTCCATGTAACCTACCCAGTTTTTCATGCTGGGGTAGTGTTGTTTAAGGGCGGTTTTGTCGCCATAAATTAAATAGGCATTCCAAGGAATTATAGTGGCAGCATCAGCCCATCCGGCAGAACCCATAGCGTCTTTGCCCAATACATTGGGCACCACAAAAGGAACCGAACCGTCCTCTCTTTGGTCTAAGGCTAAGTCAAGAAGCCATTTGTCAAAAAAGCTTTTTACGTTTCGGTTAAAAGCAGCTGTGTTATAAAACGCTTGCGCATCGCCTGTCCACCCTAGACGTTCGTCTCGTTGCGGACAATCGGTTGGGACATCAAGAAAGTTCCCTTTTTGGCCCCATTCAATATTGTGTTGTAATTGATTAATCAACGCATTTGAAGTTTCAAACCCACCTGTGTCAGGCATTGCAGAATAAAGGGCAATGGCCTTAAATTTTGAAGGATCTATAGTAGTATCTCCTTCAATTTTGATGTAGCGAAAACCTTGGAAGGTAAAGTGAGGTTCGTATACAAAATTGGGATCTCCATTGAGAATAAAAGTGTTTTTTTGATCAGCATCTCTCAGGTTTTCAGTATAAAATTCACCTTCTTTATCTAATATTTCGGCGTGGTAAATGTGGAGAGAATCTCCAGCTTTTCCTGCATGTTGAAAGCTCACCCAACCCACTAAATTCTGACCGAAATCCAAAACCAAATCGCCTGAGGGTGTCTCAATTTTTTCTTTAACCTCAAAAACTTCGTGTTTTTTAATAAGTTCATTGGCGGTGGCCACTAAGGGCACTTCTTCTGTTTGAATTTGTGCCTTTTTGGTTTGGTTGGCTTGAAAACCAAAAGTAGTCCAGTTTGGGTTTACCAAACGTGCATCAAAAATTTCACCATCGTATAGTTCAGAATCGATTATGGGGCCATGACTGTAATTCCAACTATCATCAGTATTTAAAATCTCTTCGCTGCCGTCTTGATAGCGCACCATAAGTTGAGCGCGTACTCCTAGTTGATTGCCATAGTGATTGTTTTTGTCGCCCCAAGCTAAGTAGCCTCTATACCAACCACTTCCTAGGGTAACACCAAGAGCATTTTGTGCTTCCAAAAGGTTGGTAACATCATAGGTTTGATATTGCAAACGGTAATTATAAGATGTCCACCCAGGAGTTAAATAGGCATCTCCAATGCGTTTTCCGTTGAGGTGTGCCTCATACATCCCTTTTGAGCTTATGTGCAAATAGGCTTTTGCAATAGGCTTGTTGGAGAGGCTAAATTCTTTTCTGAAGTAGGGACTTCTTCGGGTTTCATCATCTTCAAGAGTTTGTCCAATCCACTGGGCTTGCCAATCTGTAGGACTTAAACCCATTGACCAATAAGCTTCAGCACTTTGCAGCGGTTTTTTAAGGTTGTTGGTCCACACCCTAACCTTCCAATAATAGGTCGTGTTGGCTTCTAATGCGGGGCCAGCATAGACCACATGTACATTTTGATCGCTGTTAATCACTCCCGAATCCCAAAAGGCTTCCTGAACCTTAAAGTTGGCTTGTGTGCCCACCAAGAGTTGATATTTGGTTTGAGAAACGTCAAAGCCCTCACTTTTAATTTTCCATCCCAATTGGGGGTGTTGATTATCAAGACCTAGAGGATTTATTTTTTGATCAGTGGTGAGATCGTAAACCTCATTTTTTTGAGCCCAAGCTAAACTGCTTACAGCTAAAAAAAGAAATAGAAATTTGGTACTAAAGAGAGTCGGTTTCATATGTGTTTAATAATTTAATCCTTCGTTATAATTAAAAAGGGCATAGGCTTCTAGGGCTTCTTCATAGCCTGACACATCTGCTTTTTGAGCGGTTACTGCTGCAGCAGAACGGGGGGTGCTAAAGGGCATTTTTCCTACTGGCTTAGCCGCACCAGATACAATGTCTATAAGGGCTTCTAGGGTGGTGCCAAAGGTGGCTAAAACTCCTTTCACCATTGGGGTATTGGCATTATAAAGTTCTTCAACAACCCAAGGATTGGTATAGTTTATGGCCAAAAGAGTGGGCTTTTTGGCACTCCACTTTTGAATGTGAGACACCGCCACTTTATTGTCTGACAACAGAAGGGAAATGGGCTGCCCTTGAGATTGAAAGAGTGATTTGCCCTTGGGCACAACCCAAAATAATAAAACATCGGCTTCATCGGGTGAATCGACAAAAGTGAGCGAACTTGCTTCAGGGAAAACGGATAGTGGTTTTTCGCCCACTTCAACATATACTTTTGTTCCTTTTGCAAGGGGTAAAATGGCTTGGTCATTATGGGTTTCATTGCGCAGCAGCACAATTGATTTTCTATGCGCTTCTGCCGCTGCTTTCATAAAAGATTCATTTCCGACCACTTGTTCAGCAGCAGCCCCATCTACATAAGGATTTTCGAAAAGACCTAATTGAAATTTTTCGATTAACAGGCGTTTCACAGAGTCTTCAACCAGAGGAATTAGCGAAGGATGTGCATTTACAGTAGCCAATAATTGAGTGGGGTCAGCAGAACCTGAAAACAAATTTATTCCGGCCTCTAAAGCTACTTTATAGCGTTCTTGAACACTCAAATTTTCAACTCCCCACGGCATCATCCGAATGGGGCCGGTATCGGAATTAATAATGCCTTGAAAGCCTAATTTATTGCGCAATAAATCGGTTAAAACAGGTTTGTTAAAAGCATATCCTAAAGTGTCAAAGGGGGTGTGCACCGGAAAGGAATAGTAGGGCATAATGGCCGATGTTCCTGCTGCAATGGCAGCTTTAAAAGGAATGAGGTGTTTTTCAAAAGCACCCCCTTCAAAAACTTCTCTTCTTCCCCATTTAAAGTGAGGATCTTGGCCCCCTTCGGTGGCCCCTCCCCCGGGAAAGTGTTTGGTGGTTAAGGCCACCGATTGAGGGCCTAAGCGAGTTCCTTGGAACCCTTTTACCAGAGCCGTCATGACTTGCGCCACCCACTCGGGGTCTTCTCCAAAGGTGCCCTCAATGCGTTGCCAACGAGGTTCTGTACTTAAATCGGCCATATACATATAGCCTTTTCTAAGTCCTACAGCCCGCCATTCTTGTCTGGCTATATCGGCAAACTGCTCAATGAGTTTTGGGTCACGACTGGCAGAAAGGCCCAATTCGCCTGGCCATTGTGAGAAAGAAGTTTTGCCTAAACTCAAACCAACCGAGGCATCTGTGGTCACATGATTTCTGGGGTTTGAAGCAACAATAGCGGGAATCCCAAGTGGCTGTTCTTCACAAAAAGCCTGTAAATTATTTTGCCATGAGGCAAGCGTCCCCACTTCTGGATTAGCGCGTAAAATGAAGTGACGACCGTGAAAATCGCGAACTGCTTTTGTGGTGCCGGCTGAGGACATAAATGGATCTTTCATTGGTACTCGGGTGAAAAAATTTACGTTGGATTCAACGTCCACTTCACTAAAGCCGTCTCCCAAAGGTTTTTTTTCTCCTGGAGGAACTCCAAATCCAGCTTCGTTTTCCATCCGAATGGTGCTAATGAGCATAAAGCCAACTTGCTGTTCTAGCGTCATTTGCGAAAGCAAATCTTGCGCTCTAAGGGCGGGGGCCAAACGCCAATCTTCATACGGATCTAGTTGCTGATTGCGGTTGAGGTCTTTAAAACGGTAACCTTCTTGCTCTATAAGGTCCACAACCCTAGCTTGCAGTTCAGGTTGTTGGTAACGGGGGGAGTTCTCACAGCCTACAAAAAAGCTGACGCAAAGAAATACTGAAAGGACTGAAAAACTTCTTTTTAAAAACACTAACATTTATTTTGAATTTTTTTGTTGCGGAAAATATTTGTTTATAATGTAAGCAGGTTGCCATTTGTCCGGGGTTTGTTTTAAGGTTTTATAGTCATATTCTTTTGAAACAAGGGTTGAAGGGTTTAAATTCAAAGTATCATCTGTTGCTTGATGATGTGTTTTAAGCAGTTGCATCATTTCCTCCACTTTTGTCTCATAGGCGGGGTCTTCAGCCAAGTTGTTTATTTCCTGGGGGTCTTCTTTGAGGTGATAGAGTTGGGTGTAATCGATTTGCGGATAGCGAATCAATTTCCATTCCTCATCTCGTACGGCTCTAATGGTGTTTCTATAGGCTGTGTAGAGGCTGCTCCGAACCTGTGGTTCTTTTTGCTGAATTACCTTTAGCAACGACAAACCGTCAATACCCTCAGGGGTGGGCACATGTAGATATTGGGTGAGGGTGGGAAACAAATCATATAGATATACTAAGGCTTTTGAAGTTTGCCCTTTGGGGATACCTGGACCACTAATAATCAAGGGAACATTCATGCTGTGTTCATACAGATTTTGTTTGCCTAAAAGACCATGACTGCCAATGGCCAAGCCGTTGTCGGCAGCATAAATGATGAGAGTGTTGTCATACAAATCATGTTGTTTTAAGCGCGCTATTAAATCGCCGACACGGTCATCTATATGTTGAATTAGGGCATAATATTCGGCTAGAGACGATTGAATGACCTCGGGGGTTCTGGGCCATGCTGCTAAAGTTTCGTCTCGCACGTTGAAGTTGTCAAAACGAAAAGGATGCAGGGGTAAAAAATTATCGGGTAAAGGAATTTCATCTTCACCATAGGCTTGTGCATATTTGGGGGCAGGAGAGCGTGGGTCATGAGGAGCCGTAAAGGCCAGATAGCAAAAGAATGGTTGCTTTTGACTTCCGGCACTATATTGATCCAGAAAATTTAGTGCTGCATCGGCAAAAAGATCGGTAGAAAAACCTTCTTCCTTAGGTTCGCCTATGCTTCTATTTTCATCCATTTGTCGCACCGGAACATTAAAATGATCACTCATGCCACCCAACATGATTTGCGCTCCTTTTTGGAAGGTGGCTTGAAAACTGGCCTTGCCATTATGCCATTTGCCAGTGCCAAAGGTTTCATACCCAAAGCGGGTTAAATAATCAGGTAGCGTGAGCACCCCGTCTAACTTATCATAGACATGAAACAAGCTTTTGCCACTGAGCAACATAGCTCTGCTTGGAGCGCAAATGGCACCGTGATGCCCCCCCATTACATAACAATTTTCAAAATGGGTGCCTTGCTGGGCAAGAGCATCCAAATGAGGCGTTTTTATATAAGGGTTTGATCCTAGCCCCAAAGCATCTGCCCGTTGGTCGTCCGCAAAAATGAAAAGGATATTGGGTTTGGTTTCCGTTTTCTGACAACTTAAAAGCAATAAAGCTAACCACAAAGAGCTAATAAGGGTTAGACCTTTTATTCGTTTCATGTTTGTTTTTGGTTGTTATAGATTCTCTAAAATATAATTTTTTAAATTGTGTGGCTAAACAAACAACACATAATCCCAAAAAAAGTTTTTTAATAGCCGTTCAAAGGCTACTTAAAGTATACTTTTGCTAAAATGACATTGTTGGAACTAAAGGGTTTGGTTTTTTGACCTTAACTAAAACATTTTAGTAATCAATTGCTGAAGCTTCGAGCCTTTTTTCAAAAAAATGAAAAAATTTTGATGTAGGTTCGGTACTAAATAGGGGGTAAAAAGTTAAGTATGAACAAGATATTTTATTGGTCGATAGTAGCCGCCTTGGCAGGCTTTTTATTTGGGTTTGATACGGTAGTTATTTCTGGAGCCGACCAAAAATTGCAAGCCTTATGGCAGTCTTCCAATGCCTTTCACGGCACTGTGGTTATGGGCATGGCACTTTGGGGCACTGTGGTGGGAGCCCTTTTGGGCAGTTTTCCCACTCAAAAATGGGGCAGAAAAAAAACGTTGTTGATTATCGGTCTATTTTATTCCGTTTCAGCACTAGGCTCTGCTTTTGCCAATGACCCTTATACCTTTGCCGCTTTTCGATTTTTAGGGGGCCTCGGAGTTGGGGTTTCTACTATTGCTGCACCAGCTTATATTTCTGAAATAGCCCCTTATCAAAAAAGAGGAAAATTGGTAGGGCTCTATCAATTCAATATTGTATTTGGGATTTTAATGGCCTTTTTGTCAAACTATTTGTTAAGCAATTTTGGCGAAAATGCTTGGCGTTGGATGATGGGCATTGAGGCTTTCCCAGCGCTTCTCTTCACGGCTTTAGTTACCAGCATTCCACAAAGCCCCAGATGGTTGTTAATGAAAGGGAAGAAGGAGGCTGCACAAGCCGTTTTGGCCCTTCTCCATTTAGAAGAGGAGACCCAAATGGTAGACAACACTTTAGAAGAGCCCTCTACTGGGGGTTCAGCCCTTTTTACTAAACCATACAGTTTTCCCCTTTGGCTCACCTTTTTTATTGCCTTTTTCAACCAATTTTCGGGAATCAATGCCTTTCTCTATTATGCCCCTCGCATTTTTGAAGAAGGTGGTTTGGGTGAAAGCACCGCCCTTTTGAGCAGTGTGGGTATTGGGATAATAAATTTAATTTTTACCCTAATAGGCATCAATCTGATTGATCGATTGGGTAGAAAACAACTCATGTATTATGGCTCTTTTGGCTATATTATTTCATTGAGTTTGGTGGCATGTGCTTTCTTTTTTAGTTGGGAAGGATTGTTAATCCCCATTTTCTTATTTCTTTTCATTGCCTCACACGCCATAGGGCAAGGGGCTGTGATTTGGGTGTTTATTTCTGAAATATTTCCCAACCACTTGCGCAACGCCGGACAAGCCTTTGGTTCTTCTGTCCATTGGGTTTTGGCCGCTGCCATTCCCTCTTTTGTGCCCCTACTTTTTGCGAGTATTGGACCCGGAACTGTATTTCTAATTTTTGCCGGTATGATGGTGTTGCAACTCCTCTTTGTCTATTTTATGATGCCCGAAACCAAAGGAATACCCTTAGAAGAATTAAGCCAAAAATTAAGCACTACAAAATGAACACACCTAACCGCAGCGGGTATAGTCTACTACTAATTTGTTTGATGATGACACAGTTAACAGGATGTAATGATGCTAGTGTAAGCACTCCAGAGGAAGAAGAAAGATATCGTCCGAACGTGCATTTCACCCCAGCTCAAAATTGGATGAATGATCCAAACGGGATGTTTCACTACAAGGGAAAATTCCATTTGTTTTTTCAATACAACCCCAACAGTAATGTTTGGGGTCCCATGCATTGGGGGCATGCCACTAGTGAAGATGGCCTCCATTGGGAGGAGCATCCAATTGCCCTCTATCCCGATGAAAATGGCACCATTTTTTCTGGCTCTGCAGTAGTAGATCATCACAACACCTCTGGCTTTGGTGCCGAAGAAAATCCTCCTATAGTAGCTGTTTTTACTTATCATAACCACGAAAAGGAAAAAGCAGGTGAAATAGAATATGAAACCCAAGGTATTGCCTATTCTCTTGATGAGGGCATGACGTGGACCAAATATGAAGGAAATCCCGTAATTCCTAACCCAGGTATCAAAGATTTTAGAGACCCCAAAGTGTTTTGGTTGGAGGCCCAAAAAAAATGGGTAATGGTTTTAGCGGCCGGACAAGAGGTGCAATTTTTTGAATCACTTAATTTAAAAGAGTGGACCAAGCTCTCCAGTTTTGGAGTAGGAATAGGCAACCACCAAGGCGTTTGGGAATGCCCTGATTTAGTTTTGCTGCCTGTGGAAGGAACCGAAACATACAAGTGGGTATTGTTGGTGAGTATTAATCCCGGAGGCCCCAATGGTGGAAGTGCTACCCAATATTTTGTGGGAGATTTTGACGGCAAACAGTTTAGTGTTGATGCGACCTTTGCGAATCAAATGGAACAAGAACATAGTTTTTGGGTAGATTTTGGGCGCGATAATTATGCCGGAGTTACCTATAATAATATCGAAACTAAAGAGGGAGGTCGGCTATTTCAAGGGTGGATGTCCAATTGGCAATATGCCAATCAAGTGCCTACCACCATTTGGCGAAGCGCTATGACCCTTCTCCGAAAAATGACGTTAATCTCTCAAGGCGGTAGATATCGTTTAAAAACCACACCCTATTTGTCCAATAGCCAAGTTGCTCAAAAAGCGATTGAAGACCTAGAACTCACTCGAGAAAAAAAGACCCTCCTAACGCATGGGCAAGTTTCTCTTTCTGCTGCATTCTTGACCTTTGAGTGGGAAGGATCCGATTTTGAATTGAATTTTTCTAATACGGAACAAGACGAATTGAAAATGGGTTTTCAAGCCACAAATAATTCATTTTATGTAGATCGTATGAAGGCCGGAAAACACGATTTTTCAGAGCAATTTGCCTCCCATATTTCAACAGCACCAAGATTGAGCGATAGTCCAATTCTTAAGACGACACTCGTTGTAGACAAAACTTCTGTGGAGGTGTTTTTTGATGATGGACAAACGGTTTTTACCGAGATATTTTTCTTAAAGGCTCCCTTTGAAACACTCACCATAGAAGGAACAGGAAAACTCAAAAAAGGAGTGGCTTTTTCATTAGCTGATTAAAAACAGCTTTAAGGATAGAGAACAGGATTTAAGGGACTATTAATGATTTCTCCAATTTGGGCTCCGGGACACCAGGTGTCCCAATCGTTTTGTTGGCCGTCATTTTCAGGTGCTTTTAAGCGCATGTCTTGATCCATATAGATCACAGTCATCACTTTTCTCATGTCTGCTGTTTGATTGGCACCAGCCCGATGAAAAACCCAGCCCGAGTGAAAACTTACTTCGCCTACATCAAAGGGTTCAACCACGGTTTTAAAATCAGACACCCTTAATTTTTTATCTAAAAAGGCTTCGCTTTCGTCACCAATGGCCAAATCGCGACCTTCTACAATTTGATGACTGCCAGCACTAAATTCTAAAGGGCCCATATTGAGGGGAGTTGCTTGTAGGGGAATCCAGGCTGTTATGGTATTGTCGGTATCTAAAGGCCAATAATATTGATCGGCATGCCAAGGCGTGATGCCCCCATGAGCCTCTTTAAACAAGGCTTGATCGTGATACATGCGCACACCTCCAACACCCATTAAATCGGCAGCAATTTTGGCTAAACGTTTACTAAAACAAAATGATTTTACTACTTCAGATTCACGCCATAAATTAAAGAGTTGCAAAAACGCTTTTCCATAGGTGTCTCGTTGCTCTAAGGGAACACTTTGGGTGTTGAGTTGGTCTACCACTTCGGAAATGGCAGCGTTAAAATGGGCAATGAGAGGAGCTGAAAAAACCTGTTTTAATTTGATGAAACGATTTTTTCGGTAAAAATCAATTTGCTCTTGAGTTAGGTCAAAGGGTTCATTTAGCTCTGCAGTCATGCTATTTTTTATTTACAAAGATTTTCGGTCACGGTGCGTAAACGCGAAAAAACTTGAGGATCTGTAACGATATAATTTTTTACAAAATTCTGTTTTTGATTGGTGTTGCGTAAGCGTTCCAAATCATGCTCATAAATTAATAAAAATTGAACATCGCGGTAATTTTCTTTACAGGTTGCCACCACCTCAATTTCCAATTCGCGCACTTCTGGAACAAAAAGAGCCACTTGTATGATTTTCTTTTCGAGGCGTTCGTAGTCATAGCCAGATTTATTCACATAAAAGTCACTCCCTTCTGAAACCAATCGCCCAGTATTTTGTTCATTGGCTTCAAGCGCAACCCGTTTTACATAAGCATTTTTATCGTCCTTAAAATAGCCCCGTCCATTCTTAACTTTTAGCCAATTAGGGCTGGCCAATTTTTCCATTTTTTTCTGCTGCCGAAGTTCTTTTTTACTTTGAGCAGAACTAGTTTGAGGAAGAAAGCACAGAAAAAATAACCCCAATACGATAGCACAATATGTGTTAAAAGGAATACATTTTAGCTTTGTTTGATTTGAAAAAAATAGAGGGCTGACAAACATTATAATATTTTTTCTAAATTTAGGTGAAACAAAACGACTATAAAAACATGGAACGAAAAATTATTTTAAGTGAAAAAGAAATCCCCGATAAATGGTATAACATTATAGCCGACATGCCAAATAAGCCGTTGCCTCCCCTACATCCTGGCACCAAAGAACCCATTGGTCCAGACGCATTGGCACCTTTGTTCCCAATGGAGCTCATCAAACAAGAGGTGAGCACAGACAAATGGATAGACATTCCTGATGAGGTTCGAAACATTTATAGCATGTGGCGTCCCACGCCACTATACAGAGCGTATAACTTAGAAAAAGCCTTAGATACGCCCGCTAAAATTTATTATAAATATGAAGGCGTTAGCCCTACAGGCTCACACAAACCCAACACTGCAGTTGCACAAGCCTACTACAACAAACAAGAAGGCGTAAAAAAAATCACCACCGAAACAGGTGCTGGACAATGGGGTAGTGCCTTGAGTTTTGCTTGCCAACATTTTGGAATTGAATGTGAAGTGTTTATGGTAAAACTCTCATTTGAACACAAGCCCTACCGCAAAGTAATGATGAATACATGGGGAGCTACCGTGCATCCGTCACCTTCTAATGCAACCGAAATTGGAAGAAAAATATTGGCCGAAAACCCCGATACAACGGGATCTTTAGGAATTGCCATTTCAGAAGCGGTTGAACGGGCTGCCACCAATGACGATACGAAATATGCCCTAGGAAGTGTGCTCAACCATGTCAAATTACACCAAACCATTATTGGACAAGAAGCCCTCGTGCAAATGGAAAAAGCAGGGGATTTACCCGATATTGTGATTGCCCCTTTTGGGGGAGGGTCTAATTTTTCGGGCTTGGCCTTTCCATTTCTCCGATTAAATTTTGACGAAGGAAAATCCATTCGCTGCATTGCCAGCGAGCCTTCTTCTTGCCCTAAGCTCACTAGAGGGGTGTTCCGCTACGATTTTGGCGATACGGCGGGAATGACGCCTCTATTGCCCATGTATACTCTAGGACATGATTTTGTTCCCGCTCCCATACACGCGGGAGGATTACGTTATCATGGAGCAGGTGTAATTGTGAGTCAGTTACTCAAAGACAAGCTTATTGAGGCAAGAGCACACGACAATTTGGAGGTTTTTGCAGCCGGAGTCACTTTTGCTAAAGCAGAAGGCATTATTCCTGCGCCAGAAGCAACCCATGGTATTGCCACTGCTATTGCTGAGGCAGAACAATGTAAAAAAGAAGGCAAGTCTAAAACAATTTTAATCAACCTTTGTGGTCATGGTAATTTTGACATGAAAGCCTATCAAGACTATTTTGCTGGCAATATTGTTAAACACGAATTGACCGATGCAGAAATTAAAGCTTCCTTAGCAAAATTAACTACTCCCACAATTGATTAACTTTTTAGTTGTCTGAGTTAGGCCTAAAATTCCCCTCCTTTTAGAGGGGAATTTCTTTTCAATCCGTTATATTTGAAAAAACATAACGCCTCCCATGATCACTGTTGAACAAGCCTTAGCTTTAGTTGCCAAACACAGTCTACCACAAGACAGAAAAAGCGAAAAGAAAGCGCTTGAGCAAGCCCAACAAGCTGTTTTAGCACAAGAGGTTGTGGCCCCCATAGCACTGCCTCCTTTTCGGCAATCAGCCATGGACGGATATGCTGTACATCTTCATGATTCTAACAGCTATCAAATTATAGGCACCATTCAAGCCGGAGATGATATTGATTTTGAACTCCAACCAGGGCAGGCTTGTAGAATTTTTACCGGAGCTGCAGTTCCCCATACAGCTAACGCAGTTGTAATTCAGGAATTAGTCATTCGAGAAGAAAATCAAATTAAGGTGCAAAAAAAACCTCAAGAAGGACAAAACATTCGAAAAGTGGGGGAGCAGGTTGAACAAGGAACATTGGTGTTAGAAAAGGGTTTTGTTCTTAATCCACCTGCCTTGGGGTTGTTGCAATCACTGGGACTCAAAGAGGTGCTAGTGTATGCCAAACCCAAAATAACGATTTTGCTCACCGGCAATGAATTGCAGCAGGCAGGAAAACCTCTTACACCTGGTAAAATTTATGAGAGCAACAGCTTGGTGTTGCAAGCAGCGCTGCAACAAATGGGCATTACAACAGTAAAAATTCAGCTCATTGAAGACGACCTAAACGCTACGGTTCAAACCCTTAAAGTTGCCTTAGAAGAGGCAGATTTGGTTTTAATTTCAGGGGGAATTTCGGTAGGTGATTTCGATTTTGCCGGCACTGCTTTACAGCAGCTTGGGGTAGAAGAAATTTTTTATAAGGTGAAGCAAAAACCCGGAAAACCCCTCTATTTTGGAAAACATCAACAGACCTATCTCTTTGCGCTTCCTGGTAATCCTGCCTCCACGCTTAACTGTTTTTATGTTTATGTTTATCCACTGCTTGAGGCCCTAATGGGCAAAACAAAAACAGGGCTTATGCGCCTTCAACAACCCCTCGCACATGATTTTGAAAACACTAATGATCGAGCTCTATTTTTAAAAGCAAGCCTAGAAAACAACAAGGTTTCTATACGCACGGGCCAGGCCTCTTCTATGATCAAAGCCTTTGCAGAAGCGAATGCTTTAGTTTATATCCCCCACTCACAAAAAGAAATTAAAAAAGGCGAAGCCGTACAAACCCTTCTCTTACCCCATGGAATTTAAGATTAAACATAAAATTTGGATGGAAAGCAATGGGACACTGCTCATGGGCAAAGGACATGCACTCCTTTTACGGGCACTGTTGACCAACCCTTCCCTTTCTGAGGTGGCCAGGCAACAAGAAATTTCTTATTCCAAGGCATGGAAAATGATGAAGCACCTCAATCAAAGTGCTGCAGAGCCTGTTGTGCAGATGATTTCCGGAGGAAAAAAAGGGGGCCAAACTTCGGTTACACCCTATGGGAAAAAGCTGTTAGAGCATTTTTGGCAAACGCATCAACAATATGAACTCTTTTTAAAAGGCAAAATCAATAAAAACACAAGAAGCAATGATTGAAGGAGCTAATTTGTTGCTTTTTGCATTGTTACTTCCAGGAGTAGCCTTTCTCTATGCCAGCGTTGGCCATGGAGGAGCTAGTGGCTATTTGGCGCTAATGGCCTTGTTTTCTTTTGCTCCTGAAGTAATGAAGCCCACCGCTCTGTTGCTTAATTTGTTTGTGGCCGGAGTAGCCTTCTTTCAATTTTATCGTGCCCAACATTTTAAAAAAACCTTATTTATTCCCTTTGTAGTGACCTCTATTCCAGCAGCATTTGTTGGAGGCCTTTTGCAAATAGACACGGCATTATACAAACAAATATTAGGTGTTTTTTTACTTTTTGCTTTGGTGAGAATGTTGTGGCCAATAGATTCTAAAAAAACAGCTTTAAGACCCCTTAATAAAACGCTAGCTCTTTTCTTAGGCTTACTAATTGGGCTATTTTCAGGCATGATTGGCATAGGGGGAGGGATTATTCTGACCCCCTTATTGTTGTTGTTGCGCTGGGGAACAGTAAAAACAGCCGCAGCCGTTTCAGCCTTGTTTATTTGGGTCAATTCAGCAGCCGGAATGTTGGGCCAATTTTCGAGCGGTATAACCCTTAGTGCTTATTCTTGGTTATTTGTTTTTTTGGCCTTTGGAGGGGGTTTGTTAGGGAGTTATTTTGGCAGTCAAAAGTGGTCTATCAAGCGCGTGGAGTGGCTCCTCTCGGGGGTGCTTTTATTAGCTTCCGTTAAACTCTTTTTTTTATAAGTTATGGAAATTACAGTTTGTTATTTTGGCCTCTTGGCAGAAACGGTTCAAAAAGAAGAAGAAATTTTGGTTACTCACGCCAATACTCTTGGAGATTTACGAAAAGAACTTTTAGCACGCTATCCCCCCTTGAAAAATAGCACATTTGTGATGGCTCAAAACAACGAAATTAAATCAGAAGGAGAAGCACTTTTGCAAGCAGAAGTTGCACTCTTCCCTCCTTTTTCTGGAGGATAGCCTATGGAAGCACGATACGACAGACAAATTCGCTTAGACGAGGTGGGCCTATCAGGCCAAAAAAAGCTCATGGCTGCCAAAGTGTTGGTAGTAGGAGCGGGAGGTTTGGGTTGTCCGGCTTTACAATATTTAGCGGCGGCTGGTGTGGGCACTTTGGGAATTGTTGACTTCGATTTGGTTACCCTAACCAACTTGCATCGGCAAATCTTATTTGACCAGAATGACCTGGGTAAAAACAAAGCCCAGGTAGCAAAAAACAAACTTGAAAAACTAAATTCGAGCATACACATTGAGGCTTATGACACTGCTTTTAATGCTGAAAATGGCTTTGATTTAGTGGCGGCCTATGATCTTGTGGTAGATGCATCCGATAATTTTGAAACGCGTTATTGTATTAATGATTGTTGTGTGCTGCTCAACAAACCGATGATCTATGGGGCACTTTATAAGTTTCAGGGGCAGGTAGCTGTTTTCAATTATCTGGGAGGCCCCACCTATAGATGTTTGTTTCCTACTCCTCCCCAAGCAGAGGAGGTTCCCAATTGTGATACCGTGGGTGTACTTGGGGTTGTGCCCGGCGTTCTAGGAGTAATGCAAGCCACAGAGACATTAAAAATAATTCTATCCTTGGAGGGGGTACTTTCCGCTAAATTACTCTCCTATGATTTGCTGAAACACCACATACAGTTGTTGGACTTTAAGCCTAATAAAGAGGCTATTGCAGAGCTTAAGAAAAGTAAGCAAATTCAACAGCAAAGCGCCAATCAATGTGCACAAGATGTTGAAATTGGATTGTCCGACATAACAAACAATAGCAATCTAATATGGGTAGATGTTCGAGAACTTCACGAAACGCCTCAATTGTCTATTTCTAATCTAAGACATCTTCCTCCTTCCAAATGGGAAACGCATGGGCAGCAGCTTGAAGAAGCTTCCCCAAAAATATTTTTTTGTCAATCAGGACAACGCGGCCGAAAAGCAGCGGTCTATTTTAGAAAGAAAGGAATCTCGAATTGCTTTGCCCTCAAAGTGGGCGCAGCAGCATTAGAAGCATGGATTAACAATACACAGCATGAAAAAACCACTTAAAAACATCTTTGTATCGGGTGCCATTGCCCCCGAGAAAATTGCTAAGGCAGTAGCCAACCACCAATCTAAAACTCAGATTGGCGCGCATCAAATCTTTTTAGGACAAGTGCGTGCCGATACTGTTAACGGAAAAAAAGTGACCGCAATAGAATATACTGCTCATGAAGAAATGGCCAACACCGTTTGTCATGAAATTAGAGAGGCCTTTTTTGCCAAACATGATTTGAGTTGTATGCACATTTATCACAGTTTGGGACCTGTGGCAGTGGGAGAAATTTGCTTTTTTGTCTTTGTGTCATCCGCTCATCGTCCGGAGGTGTTTAAAGCCCTTCCAGACTTGGTAGACCAGCTGAAAGAACGTCTTCCTGTTTTTGGAAAAGAAATTTTTGAAGATCAAACCCACCAGTGGAAAGTAAATAAATAGAAAATGGTAGATATCACCCATAAAAGCAATACCCTCCGAGAAGCAACAGCTATGGCTGTGGTGAAAGTGAGTGAAGCAAAAACGATTCAGGCCCTAGAAAATAAACAGGTGCCTAAAGGAGATGTTTTTGAAATGAGTCGTGCGGCAGGACTCTTAGCCGTTAAGAAAACCCCAGATTTGTTACCCGACTGCCACCCTCTTCCAATTGAATTTGCTAAAATCGAGTATGCAATTTCAGGACTCGAAATCCATATTAAATGTTGTTTAAAAACCATTTATAAAACCGGAGTTGAAGTGGAAGCCATGCACGGGGCCAGTGTTGTGGCCTTAAATATTTATGATATGCTAAAACCCCTTGATAAGGGAATAGAAATAGGCACTATTAAACTAATCGAAAAAAAGGGAGGAAAAACAGATCGCTATGCAATACAAGCCAAAGTGCAAGCAGCCGTTGTGGTTTGTTCAGACTCTATAGCAGCGGGCAAAAAAGAAGATCGAGCAGGCAAGGCTATTATGGCAGCTTTAGCTAAATGGAAAGTGCCAGTAGCGCACTACGAGATCATTCCAGATGAGGTGCCCCAAATACGGCAAAAAGTTTTGGCATATAAGGAGGAAAAGGTGGACTTAATCATCTTTACGGGCGGCACGGGTTTATCTCCAAGAGACCAAACACCGGAGGCATTAGAGCCACTAATAGACACAAAAATTCCTGGCATAGAAGAAGCAGTTCGTGCTTATGGACAAGACCGAACGCCCTATGCCATGCTATCGCGTTGTGTGGTGGGACTATCAGAAAACACCTTAATTTTAGCCCTACCAGGCTCAACCAAAGGAGCCGAACAGTCTATGGAAGCAATATTTCCAGCTGTTTTACATTTATTTGATATTACAAAAGGAGGAACGCATTAAGTTATGAAAAAGCAAACAGCAAGCTTACAAGATACCTTTGGACGCACACACCAATATTTGCGTATTTCGCTAACAGAGCGTTGCAACCTACGTTGTCATTATTGCATGCCCCTTGAAGGAGTTGCGCTTACCCCTGCTTCACACCTAATGACAGCTGAAGAAATTGGATTGATGGCCAAAACATTTGTGGCTATGGGGGTTACTAAAATTAGACTAACAGGAGGTGAACCCTTGGTGCGGAAAGATTTTAATGCCATACTCAAAACGCTTTCCAATCTACCCGCTCAGCTCACCCTAACCACCAACGCAGTGAGCGTAGATCGACACATTTCACACCTAAAGGCCTGTGGGGTGACCCAACTGAATGTGAGTCTAGATACGCTTCAAGCGGCACGATTTGAAAAAATCACCTTTCGAAACTATTTTGATCGAGTATATCAAAACATCTTATTACTGCTCAAAGAAGGATTTGAAGTAAAGCTTAATGCTGTTGTAATGAAAGGGGTTAATGATGATGAGATTATTGACTTTGTTGCGCTCACCAAAAAGCTTCCCCTTAAAGTTCGCTTCATTGAGTTTATGCCTTTTGATGGCAATCAATGGAACACCGATAAATTGGTTAGTTATGAAGAAATAATGACTCGCTTAACGGCCCATTTTGGAGCAAGTCAATTAGAGCGATTAGAGGATGCTCCCAACGATACGGCCAAAAATTATCGAGTCAAAAGCCACGCTGGTCAATTTGCAATCATCAGCACAGTGACCAATCCCTTTTGTGCAGGCTGCAATCGGTTACGCCTAACGGCCAACGGTTTTTTAAAAAATTGTTTGTTCACCAATAAAGAAACCGACCTCCTAACCCCCTTGCGAAAGGGAGAAAATATCAACTCCTTAATTCAAGAAACAGTGCTGAAGAAAAAGGCTGTTCGAGCCGGATTGACCACTCAAAAAGAGTTTGAAAACCTTGAGAAACATGCCCAAAACAGGAGCATGATTAGGATTGGGGGTTAATTTTACGCTGCAAAGCGGCATAGCTTTCGGGCGTATCTACATCAACCAATTGATCTCCGGCTGGAATAGCCATGAGGTGATCTTTAAATTGTTGGGTGAGTTTTTTAGCTCCAAAGTCTCCAGTTAATTGTTGTAAGGCTTCAAAATAAAAAGCATCAAATAATACTGGCACCCCTTGCCATCCATCTGCTGAGGAAGACACAATAATTTGTTTCTTATGGGGTTGAAAAGCAGCCAGCATATTGTTCAGATGTAATTGGCTTACCAGCGGTTGGTCTGTGGTGAGTACAAGTAAGCCCTTAATAGCAGGAAATTTTTGAAGTATGGCTCGAGTGCCAAAGGCTAAAGAAGTACCCATACCTTCTTCCCATTGTGGATTCACAACAGTATATAGGCTTTGGTTTTTCAATGTCTTTTGAATAGTGGGAGCATGCGCACCCAAAACCAATACCAGATTTTTTCCAACGCTCAAGGCAGTTTCCAATTGATGACTGAGCAAGGTTTTGTTTCCCCAGGGCAGCAAAGCTTTGATTTGACCCATGCGCCTTGAGGCTCCTGCGGCTAAAATCAAGAGGCCAACTTCATTCATGTATCCGACCTGTTTTTTGACGAAGAGGTTGCAGCTCGCTTTTACGCATCACACTTAAGATTTCAGCCATAATAGATAGGGCTATCTCATGGGCACTTTCTGCACCAATATGAATACCAGCAGGGCCATAACACAGCGCTAGAAAGTCAGGATCTATTTCGGGTTGGCGTTCTAACAATTCAGACATTAAGCGTTCACGCCTGTGCGCGGGGCCAAGCAATCCTAAATAGGCAGGGCGACTTTCTTGGAGCGCGAGCAAATACTGTACATCTTTAGTGAAACTATGGGACATTAATAGCACAGCTGTTTGATCATCAATAGTATCTACAGGAATATTTTCAGGAAGTGGGGTCAACAATTGATGGCACCCCGGGAAAAAGTTTTTTGTTTTTTGCTCATCGGGAGCAGCCACAACCGTCACTTCCCAACCCATTTGATGGGCTAGGCTACAGAGTGCCACAGCATCGTGTTCTGCCCCAAAAATATAGAGTTGTTGAGCAGGAGAGAGTTCTTGTTTAAAAAGCTGCGTTTTTATATCGGACTCGGTTATATCAGTTCTAAAAGTCACCTCTTCATTGTCAAAATATAAACAGGACCTCAGGCTTGACTCTTCTCCAATTTCTTGCAAAAATCGAGAATGAATTTCGATAGGTTTTCTTTGCTGCCAAGCCTTCCTAAAGAGGTCTAGCAGTCCCTTTTGGGGTTCAAAAGGCTCTAATAAAACATAGAGAATGCCTTCACAACCCAATCGAACCCGACCGTCATATTGCATCATTTTAGGAATACCCGAAAGAAAAACACTCTTTGCTTGGCGATGTACTTCCTTTTCTACACAGCCTCCGCTCACTGCCCCAACAGCATCCCCCGTTTCGTTTAAAAGCATGCGCACCCCTGGACGGCGATAGGAAGAACCTACTAAATCCACCACAGTAGCTAAAACTATTTTGTGGTTTTGTTCTTGCCAATCTTGGGCGGTTTCTAATAGCAATTTAAACTCGTGAATCATGGCTTGGCCTAAAAGTATTAAGGACTTAAATGTAAAAGAAAAATTTAACGATTTAAAATAGAATTTTTCGCTTTTCAAAGCGTGATATACTAACTTTAACTATTCTAATAAATTTTATAGTGAAAATTAGTCTCTATACTGTATCCTTAAAAAAGCGATTTCCCTTAGCCATAAGTCGGGGCATCCGCTACCATTCTGATAACGTCTTTCTCGCCTATGAACACCAAGGCATTGTTGGTTGGGGAGAGGCAGCACCTGGCGGTTCAGAGGGTGCGGCTACCGTTGCAGCCGTTGAGACTGAATTAAATCGTTTCTTAGACACAGCACCACTAAATTTGTCTATAGCAGAATCTTATCAGCGCAGTTTAGACATGCAAATTGCTCCTTGTGCCTATGCCGCCCTAGATATGGCATTGTGGGATTGGAAAGCAAAAAAGGCGAATATGCCGCTTTATGAACTCTTGGGCTTTTCAGCCCCAAATACGCCTACCTCAATTACTTTGGGCATCAATCCACCTGAAGTGGTGAAAGAACGAATTCCCCTGCTTTTGGAGGGCACAACTGTTAAATCCTTAAAAATAAAATTAGGTTCCCCGGAAGGAATAGAAGCCGATAAAGCCATGTTTGAACAAGTGATGGAAAGCACAGCCCCCTATGAGGTGAGTTTGCGAGTGGATGCTAATGGGGGATGGAACGTTGATGAAGCTTTGTGGATGATGGACTGGCTTGCTCAAAGAGGAGTGGCCTATGTTGAACAACCGTTAGCGGAAGGGAACGAAGCAATGCTCCCCAAGCTACAAGGTCACTTGCCTATTTTTTTGGATGAGTCCTGTCGTTTTGCGCACAATATTCCCCAATGGGCATCGCATGTTCAAGGGGTAAATATCAAATTAATGAAATGTGGAGGAATCACAGAGGCGCTAAACATTATGGGCACTGCTAAGGCTTTTGGCCTCGAAACAATGATAGGATGCATGAGTGAATCTTCCGTTTCTATTGCGGCCGCTGCCGCCTTGTCGGGAAAAATAGATCATATTGATTTAGATTCTCATTTTAATTTAAATCCAGATCCAGCCTCAGAAGCTCCTCTGGTAGACGGTATCACCACCCCTCCAGCAGTGCCTGGTCATGGCGCATCTCTAAAAAAAGAATATTATGCTTAAAAAAGAACAACGCGTATTGCTCTATATGGAAGGGCACATTGATAGTGATTATGGTAAAATGGGAATGGGCGTTATTCGCTATTTGCCCAACCCTATAGTGGGGGTCATAGATCGAACGCATGCTGGAAAAAAAATGAATGACTTATTTGATTTTTCAGGACCGATTCCCATATTTGAAAGCCTGCAAAAAGCAAAAGACCAAGAGGCAGAGGTTCTCATTTTAGGGATTGCTCCCTCCGGGGGTAAAATTCCGGAAGATTGGTTGCCCATCATTAGCGAAGCCCTAGCTATGGGCTTGAGTATTGTGAACGGGCTGCATGACCTTCTGCAACCCCACTGGCAAGAAAAAATTGTATTTCCAGAAAAGCAATGGATTTGGGATGTGCGTGTTCCCCAATTCACTCCCCAAATAGCTTCGGGCAAAGCGGCAGAACTTTCAAACAAACGGATTCTTTTTGTAGGAACAGATATGGCGGTGGGTAAGATGACAGCGGCTTTAGAACTCTATAAATGGCTACAAAAAGAAAAGCATAAAGTGGGCTTTGTAGCCACAGGCCAAATAGGGATAACCATTACCGGGCAAGGCATTCCGCTAGACGCATTTAAGGTTGACCATGCCTGTGGTGCGGTAGAGCAGGCTGTATTAGAGCAGCAAGATAAAGACATTGTATTGATTGAGGGGCAAGGATCCTTATTGCATCCTGGCAGCACAGCCACCCTTCCCTTGATGCGAGGAAGCTGCCCCACAGCACTCATTCTCTGCCACGGCGCACCCAAAACTCATTTGCGTAGCCCAGAACACATTCGTGTTCCCGACCTCAAATCATTTATTGCACTCAATGAAAATTTATGCTCCGTGGTGGGCACCTATCCTCAAGCCAAAGTAGTTGGCATTGCGTTGAACACCTCCACTCTATCCGCAACTGAGGCTAAAGAGGCCATTGCTCGTTTGGAGGCAGAGACCCAACTTCCGGTGCAAGATTTGGTTCGTTTTGGTGCTGAAAAATTAGCACAACAATTACTTTAGCATCAATACATTTTCTCTCGATCCACTTGATGTAGCAAAGGAATTCCGTTGTCCAACCGCTTGATGTTTTCTAGAACCTGCCGCACCGACTCATGCTCTCGAGTCAAGCTGGCAATATGCGGAGTTAACTTAATTTTGGGGTGGTGCCACAGGGGACTTTCTTTGGGGAGGGGTTCTTGTTCAAAAACATCTAAAAAAGCACCGCTTAGTTGTCCCTTGTCTAAGGCTTCTACAATATCATCTTCCACTTGAACACCTCCTCTTGAAACATTGATTAAATAGGTGGGTTGTTTTAATTGTTTAAAGAGAGGGTTGCTCAAAATCCCTTTGGTTTTGGGGGTTAAAGGCAAAACACAAATCAACATATTCAATTCAGCTAAAAAAGTAGTAAGTGCTGCTCCACTATAGGAGGAAAAAGGAGTGTTTTTTGGGGAATTACTATAACCCGAAACAGAAAAACCAAGTTGGTGCAACTTAAGGGCAGCGTCCATGCCTAGGTGCCCCAAACCTAAAACGCCAATTTGAAGGTCGAGTTCATCTACCTCATGCTGAGCCCAATGCTTCTTTTTTTGTGCGGCTGCATAGGCATCCCATTGGCGGTGGTGTTGCAAAACAGCCATGAGAATATAATTTGTCATTGAAAAAGCCATTTGGGGATCTACCACCCGGCAAAGTGGAAGCTCTTTCGGAATAGACGAATCAGCTAAAACGCCGTCTACCCCGGCCCCCATAGAGTAGATCAGCTTTAAATTTGGAAACTTGCTCAAAACGCCTGGAGGAAACCGCCATAGCATAGCATATTTTATTTGCTCTAAAGGGGCTTTTTCAAAACCTTCAAAGACCTCAATTTCTGGGGCTAAGGCGTTAAAGGCAGCTTTCCATTTGGCGGAAGGAACAGGGGGTGCAAGGATAACAACAGACATTTTGATGGGTTTTTTAAGGTATTCTTTTATTTACAGTGGTGATCAGCGGCTCGTGTGGCAATTTGATTGTGGGGTTTAACGTTTACTTTATAGCCCAATGAATTGGCCCAGCCCTTGGCCGCTGCAATTAATTTATGCGACTTAAAATTTTCATCGCCGTTATAATCCATATCTATTTCTACCCGCACTGTGATTTGTTGGGTGAGCCATTCGGCAACATCAATACTTTTTTCGGCTTCTTGCCAAAGCCGAGTCCACATATCTTTAATTAGCGTCACTTTTGATTTACTCAAAATATAATGCACACCTCTAGTGCCCAATCTATAGGCAATAACGGTAGTATATCGAGTTTGCTTGCCCATGTTTTGAGAATCGGTTCCAATATGAATTTCGGCATAGGGATAGTGCTTTATAATTTCTAAAGTATGGGATATGGGATCCACTCTATTGCCGTTAATATCTTTAAAAAGTAACATTTCTTGCCATCTAAGGTAAAAAGACTAACTTGTTATCGAAGACAGAATAATTAAATTTTTATGACTTCCATGTTATTTAATATTTGCAATACAGGCATCTTATTATGCTGGTTTTTGCTGCTACTCTTTCCTACGAGCATGGTGAGTAAAACAATTAGAGCGTATCCTTGGGTGCCTTTGGCGTTGAGTTTTGCATATGTTTATTTTTTAGGAGCAGCGGGTGGTTTGGGAGAAGCCGATTTTACTAGTTTAGAAGGCATCACATCTCTTTTTAAAAAAGCAACACCGGCTAGTGCCGCAGCAGGTTGGATGCACTACTTAGCTTTTGATTTTTGGATGGGCTGTTGGATTGTGGAGCACCGCATAAAAAAGGGCATTCCACAATGGGCTGTCATTCCCTCTCTCTTGGCAACATTTATGCTCGGACCAGTTGGTGTTTTAGTGTATGCCATCACCGGCACAATTTTTTATTTTATTCGATTGAAAAAATGATACGTCTGTTCGTTAAAATTGTTTTTTTGGCCCTTTTTGTAGTCTGCGCTATTGTGGTCTATTTAATGTATAGCAAGTTGAGTTTTATAGATTGGCCCTATGTAATAGCCGGATTGTTTTTTCTAACCCTAGGCCTTTTACTAAAACGAAAAAAGAAAAAGACTTAAAAGGAGCTAGGCTTTAGGAACCCCATTCTGTTTTTATTTTACGTGTAATGTGAGGGGCTAAGAGCACCACAGCTAGCATATTGGGAATGCACATTAGGGCAAAGGCCACATCTATGAGTCCCACCACAATCTCGGTGGTGGCAATGGCCGCAAAAACAATGCTGCCTACATAGAGAAAGTTATAGTAGTATCCCCACTGTGGTTTGGTTAGAAAGCCAAAACATTTGGTGCCATAGTAGGCATAGGTAAACAAGGTTGAGGTGCCAAAAACCAAAATCATAAAGAGGAGGAGCACATCTCCATAGCCAAAAAACAAACGGTTAAAGGCTTCAAGGGTTAATAAAATGCCATTTAAATCCAACAAATATGCTTTGCTAATCACCACAATCAATCCCGTTATGGTACACACCACTAATGTGTCAAGCAAAGGACCTAAAAGGGCTACAAGCCCTTCGTCTGTAGGCTCTTTGGTTTGCGATTGCCCGTGATACATGGGGGCATTTCCTAAACCACTTTCGTTAGAGAAGACGGCGCGCCGCACCCCTAACAAAATCAACCCCCAAAAGCCTCCTGTAGCGGCTGTTTTTAGGGTAAAGGCTTCTTCAAAAATGAGTCTAAAAGCTGGTCCAATTTGGTCGTGTTGTGAAACTAAAATAAAGCCCCCCATAAGCAAATAAAAAAGCACCATCAGAGGCACCAAATTAGAAGCCACCCGCACGATGTTTTGTAAGCCGCCAAAAATAACTGCTGCCGTTAGGGCGGCTAAGATTAGCCCCATTGCCAAACGGATTTGAAAGTCGTTGAGAGCATAAGTAGTGTTGAGTGGTAGAATGGTAGTGATGGATTGGGTGAGCTGATTGGCTGTGAAGGCCGGGAGCACTCCCACAAGTCCGGCTAGGGAAAACCAAATGGCAAGAGGTTTGCCCCATTTCTTTAAACCTAAGGTCATATAATACATAGGGCCCCCTAAGGGTTGTCCAAAGGCATCATATTGGCGAAGGGCAACGGCAAGGGAACAAGAATAAAATTTAATAATCATGCCCACCAAAGCGGTAATCCACATCCAAACTAAAATGCCAGGGCCACCCATATGAATGGCAATGGCTACACCCGAAATATTCCCCAAACCCACGGTGGCGGCTAAAACAGCAGAAAGCGCTTGAAACCGAGAAATGCCCTTTGCTTGATCTTTTTGAAACAAAAGCCGAAAGGCTTTAGGAATATATAAAAACGGACGCCCACGGCTTTGCAGCATCAAATAGAGGCCCCCTCCAATCACCATAATGAGCATCATCCACTCCAAAGGGCCTATGATAAAGGCAATTCCCTCGGCTAAGTGAGTAGTGAAATCAGACATTTCGCATAGATTTTAGGACTCTCATTCTTTCACCACTATATAGGTGGCTTTTACTCCTGTGGCAAGATTCCATCGGTTGGCTCCGACCAAATTTCCTTTATCGTCAAAAACGCGTACTTCTGCAGTATTGGGTCCTGAAGTGCCCTGATTGAGGGCTACAAAATCAATCTTATTAAAGCCTGGCATGAGGTCTATTGAGATGCCCTTAAAGCGTTCTTCCAAAAGCACTCTGGGTACATATTCTTTGTCATTGACCATAATGCGAATCAAGTCCCCATCGGGAGACTCATGATCGCGCAACAAAATTTGCACAAACTTTCCGTTGTTGCGAAAATCACCTAAATATTGATCCACACGAAATTGGTTTGGGTTTTTTTGATTTTCGGGAAGGTTATCCCTTTTGAGTTTTTTTAAATAACGTTCACCAGGATCTAAAAAACGCTCTTGGGGCTCCATTGTCATGCTGGGCCCCTTTTTTTCGGGCTCCTCAAGTTCTGCCTTTGGAGGTCCGCTAAGGCCTAAAAATAAAGGGTTTTGATTTTCAGGATCCAGTAGGCTCGGAAGTTTTTGGTCGCCCTGAGGAAATAGTACAGTGGGTCTTTTCTTTTGATCTTTGGTTTGCGCCTGCAACAAGAAAGGCACAAATAGGCTCAATCCTAAAAAAAGGATTCTCAAGGAAAACGAAAAAAGAGCCAACTGTTTCATTTTAATTAAGCATAGCTACTGCAAACCTACTGTGAATCTACCAAATAGCGATGGGATTTAACAGCATTTTAATGATTAAAATTATGTTATATTTACTGGTAACTAAAACAAATTGAATATGCAACTGGCTCCTATAGACTGGCTCATCATTTTTGTATTTTTCTTTATTTCAATTGGAATTGGGATTTATGTTTCTAAATCTTCTGGTAAAAGCGCAAATGCTTTTTTCTTATCTGGGCGCAATATGCCATGGTGGATGCTGGGACTTTCTATGGTTGCCACCACCTTTTCCACAG
The DNA here is from genome assembly GCA_964386915.1 of uncultured Flavobacteriaceae bacterium. Lineage (GTDB taxonomy): Bacteria > Bacteroidota > Bacteroidia > Flavobacteriales > Flavobacteriaceae > JADHMP01. Next base: position 48,281 of record CAYLUQ010000016.1, read on the forward strand.
ACACGCCTAATTTGGTGACTGATATTGTGCGCACCAACGGTGTTTCGGGTAACTGGGTTTGGTGGGCTTTTCTCATTACGGGTTTGTTAACCGTTTTTGTCTACGCCAAATTATGGCGAAAATCAGAAGTAAAAACAGACTTGGAATTTTATGAACTGCGCTATGGTGGCAAGCCCGCTAGTTTTTTACGCAAGTTTAGAGCCCTTTATTTAGGAATTGTCTTCAACGTAATTACCATGTCGGCGGTAACGCTTGCCGCTATAAAAATTGGAGGTATTATGTTGGATTTATCGCCCTTGCAAACGGTCCTTTCAGCAGGGTTGGTGACTGTTGTTTTTAGTACGGTGGGGGGGTTTAAAGGCGTAGTTTATACTGATATGATCTTATTTTTTGTAGCTATGGGAGGCGCTATTTTTGCGGCATACTACCTCGTTAACCTTCCCGAAGTGGGGGGTCTAGAAGCTCTTTTGGCCAATGAAAATGTGTCGGGCAAACTTTCTATACTTCCCGATTTTAATGACACTACAGCCTTAATCACCTTGCTCATCATACCGCTGGCAGTGCAATGGTGGAGTTCTTGGTATCCGGGTGCTGAACCCGGCGGTGGGGGCTATATTGCCCAGCGCATGTTTGCATCCAAAAATGAAAATCACGCCATTGGCGCTACCTTTTTCTTCAACATCATGCACTATGCTCTTCGGCCCTGGCCTTGGATATTAGTGGCTTTGGCCTCTTTGGTGGTTTTTCCGGACTTGTCGAGTTTACAAGAAGCCTTTCCTAATATTTCAGATGACAAACTAGGGCACGATTTGGCCTATCCCGCTATGCTCACCAAATTGCCTGTGGGGCTTTTAGGACTGGTGTTAGCGTCTTTGATTTCTGCCTATATGAGCACCATTTCTACCCAACTCAATTGGGGGTCTTCCTACATTGTATATGACTTTTATCACCGTCAAATAAATCCAAATGCTTCTCAAAAGAGGCTCGTTGCGGTAGGGCGTTTATCAACCGTTTTACTAATGGTTTTGAGCACCCTTTTAGCCCTCCTTCTGCAAAACGCCATTCAACTTTTTAATTTGTTATTGGTTTTTGGTGCCGGCACCGGACTCATTTTCATTCTAAGATGGTTTTGGTGGCGTATCAATGCATGGAGTGAAATTGCAGCTATGGTTTCCTCGGGGCTTATCTCACTGTTGTTGGTCATTCCCTCCATAAAATCTTCTCTCTTTGGTGCTGAAGGGGGGCTATTACCTCCCTGGGCAGAATTCCCTTTTGTGGTATTGGTCACCACCACAATTTGGGTTTTGGTAACCTATTTTACACCCTCAGAAAAGCAAGAAGTATTAGAAGCTTTTTATGAAAAAACCCAACCTGGAGGTCCCGGTTGGAAAAAGGTGATTGACTTGGCCAAAACGAGAAACAAAGTGCTTGATCAAGGCGAAAAAAACTGGACAGTGCCCTACGGCATTTTAGCCATGCTGGTGGGTTGTGTATTGATCTACAGCCTTATGTTTGCAACAGGCTATTATATCTATGGGCAATATTATTTAGCCATTCCTTTAACGGTAATCGCCATAGCCTTTGCCCTGTTTTTAGTTCGTTTGTGGAATAAAATTAAGGCGCAAGTGCTCTAATTAACCCAAAATGACCCCAGCAATGGTGGCCGAAAGCAAGGATACTAAAGTGCCACCAATCATGGCTTTTAAGCCTAGTTCTGTAAGGGTTTTTTTCTTGGACGGAGCCAAAATGCCAATGCCTCCAATTTGGATTCCTATAGAAGCAAAGTTGGCAAAACCACACAATAAATAGGTAGCCATTAAGACTGATTTTTGATAGGTGAAGTGAACGGCACTCTCTGGATTTTTAAGGGAAACCAGTTGTGTGTAGCCCACAAATTCGCTAGCAGCCAATTTAACCCCAAGCAATTGGCCCATCAAAGCCATATCTTCTTGAGCTACTCCAATAAGCCACATCAGAGGAGCAAATAAATAGCCCAAGAGGAATTCTACCGAAAGAGAATCATAGGGTGTGTGGGCTAAAATCCAACTGTTTATTCCCAATATTCCACCTATTGATTCTAACACCCCGCTTAAAAGAGCAAGAAGGGCAATGAAAACAAGCAACATGGCCGCCACATTTACCGCCATACGGATGCCTTCCGAAGTTCCCATTGAAATTGCTGTAAGAAAATTAGCGCCAATCTTTTCTTTAGGAATTTTAATGTCGGTTGAAATATTTTGGGTTTGAGGGTAAATCATTTTAGCTATTACCACGGCTCCTGGAGCAGCCATAACGGAGGCAGCCAATAAGCTTTTGGCAAACTCCAATCGCAAAAGAGGATCATTGCCTCCCAAAAAACTAATGTAGGCTCCCATCACACTTCCGGCTACAGTGGCCATGCCGCCCACCATAAGCAAAAAGATTTCAGAACGATTCATTTTCTCTAAATAGGCCTTAATTAGGAGTGGCGCTTCTGTTTGCCCTAAAAAAATATTGCCAGCCACGGCCAAACTTTCCGGGCCTGAAATGCGAAATAATTTGGTAAGCCCCCAAGCTAAAAAACCTACCAATTTTTGAATGATGCCAAAATAGTAGAGTATGGAAGTGAGTGCAGAAAAAAAGATGATGATGGGCAATGCCTGAAAAACAAAAACAAAGCCATAGGTTTCTAAATTACCAAACTCTCCTAATAGCATGGTGGTTCCCGCATTGGTATATTCTAAAATGGAGATAAAAAAGCCTCCTACAAATTCAAAAATCTTAGAAATGATGCCAATTTTTAGCACTCCAACGGCAATTGAAACCTGTAGTAAGAGGCCTAAGCCCACCGTTTTCCATGGAATATTTCTACGGTCTGTACTCATCCAATAGGCCAAAAGTAAGAGCACCCCCATTCCAAGGAGGCCACGGAAAAGCTGCACAAGGGTAAAGTTTTCTTCGGCAATCACTTCGACTTAAATTGTTTTGGGCTAAAGATACAAATAGCTATTTTAGCACAAACCACCTTTTTTTATGAGAACAATAACCTCCTTTTTAATAGTGCTTCTTTTTGCTTTTTGTGATTCCACTATAGCCCCCAAAAAAAACGAAACCCAATTGACAAGCGAACCCTTTGATGATAATTTTGATACCCTAGTTTGGGAAGATGATTTTAATGATGAAACCCTTAATGAAACCTTTTGGAACTTTGAGTTAGGAGACGGTTGTCCCGACTTGTGTGGCTGGGGGAATAATGAATTGCAACTTTATACCAACAGCAATCATCGCCTTGAAGATGGCATGCTTATCATTGGGGTGCAATCCGAAGAACAGGGCTATTCCTCAACCCGAATCACCACTAAAGACAAGAAGGAATTTCAATATGGAAAAATTGAAGCGCGTCTTAAAGTGCCTGTTGGAGCCGGATTATGGCCCGCTTTTTGGGCTTTGGGAAATGATATAGACACCAAGGGTTGGCCGCTTTGTGGAGAAATTGATATTATGGAATATGTAGGCCGCCGACCCGGAGAAGTGTTCAATACCTTGCATACTCAAAGCAGTTTTGGCAATTCGGTTAACACCAAAGTGACAACCTACCCAAATATTGAAGATGATTTTCACGTTTTTGGATTCAAGTGGACTCCAGCTAGCATTACTTTTTTATTGGATGATGAGCCCGTGTATACCTATGCACCAGCAGTAAAGAATGAAGAGACATGGCCTTTTAACAAACCCTTTTATCTTTTGTTGAATGTGGCTGTGGGTGGAAACTTTGGTGGGCCTGTGGGAGCCGATACTACTTTTCCACAGGAATATAGGATTGATTATGTTCGGGTATATCAATAAACACCCTCACGCAGTGTTTTTTCAATCATTTCTATAGCAGTGAGCAATTTGATTTTATGCACAGAATCTGCATAATTTTCTGTTTCAACTTTAGTTTTTAAAAATTCCAATAATTCTTTTGCTGTTATATTTTCCATAGTCCTATTAAAACATGGGAACTTCTACCATTAAAATTTTACTGTCTTTAGCAGCCACTACTTCAAATGAATCCGTTTCTGAAACACCCAAGGCATCTCTTTTGGTCAAATGCTCATTGGCTATAGTAAAATTACCTTCAATTACAAAGGCATATACACCGTTGCCCTCTTTGTGAAGCGTATAATTAAGGGCCGTTTCTTGGTCAAATTCACCCAAATGAAACCAAGCGTCTTGATGAATCCACATGCCAGCTTGATCAGGAAAAGGTGAAACCACCTGATAGAGGCTGTTGGGTTTTTTTAAACTTTCAATAGACATTTGATCGTATCGCGGACTTACGTTTTCTTTGTTTGGAAACACCCAAAGCTGTAAGATGTTAGCTTGTTGGTCTTTGTGGTGGTTGTATTCACTGTGATAAACTCCCGTTCCGGCACTCATCACCTGAATTTCATTGGCGGTAATAACCCCCACATTGTCCATGCTATCTTTGTGTTCTAGGGCACCCTCTAAGGGAATGGTAATAATTTCCATATTGTCGTGCGGGTGGGTGCCAAAACCCATTCCAGGTGCAATAATATCGTCGTTTAATACCCGAAGTGCCCCAAATTGTATGCGTTCAGGATTAAAATAGTTGGCAAAACTAAAAGAATGATTAGCCTTGAGCCAACCATGATCTGCTTGACCGCGGGTATGCGCGGCGTGAAAGGTCTTTTTCATAGGATTTCTTTTTATATTTCAAAGTTGTATAGACAACATTTGTATATACAAATATAATGTAAAAATAATATCTTTTTTTATTCTTCCTTTTCTTTTTTGAGTTGTTCTAATTTTTTGAGGAGTGCTGTTTTGGTTTTAATGTATTTAATGAGGACTTTGATTTTCTCCTCGTTTTCTTTCTTTTCAGCTTCTTTTTCTTTTTCTTCGGCAATGGTAGTTTTGATATTTTTATAGGTACTCACCCCAAAAGCTGCCAAAATGAGCCCACAGGCAATAAAAGCGATAATTTCTTCAAATTCGGATAGATACATATGCTTATCTTGCACCAAATTTAAAAAACTCAAGGGGATGCAGCGGAATAGAGCCTTTTTTTTATGTGGAATAGCAAAGAAGCGTTACTTTCTAATTGCTTTTGGCTTTTCCTTCCTCCTTGGGGCGCAACAACCCAGTGCGACTACCACCATCACTTTAGCAGATGTTGTTTTAGAAAGCACTAAACTGAACGGCTCAAGAGCCATTCAATCTCAAGCGTTGAGTGTGGCTGATTTTAGTAATCGGCAAGTGTATCATCAGCAGTTGAGTCTTCAAGAATATTTGCGCAATGTGCCGGGACTTTTCACTTTAAATGCAAACAATTATGCCCAAGATTTACGACTTTCCATTAGAGGATTTGGTGCCCGAGCTGCTTTTGGCATAAGAGGGGTGAAGTTGGTGGTGGACGGTATTCCAGAAACCACACCTGACGGACAAGGACAGGTGGATAATTTGCCCTTATCGCTCATAGAACGTATTGAAATTTTAAGAGGCCCAGCCTCGAGTTTGTATGGCAATGCCTCCGGAGGTGTGCTCTACCTCACCACTATGGATTCCTTGGCAGGGGACCCTGTCCGTTTTGCTTCATTATTTGGCAGTTATGGCATGCAATCTTTTCAAGCACAGCAATATGTGCATAATGAAAAAACCAAACTACTACTTTTTCAAAGTATTCTCAATATTGAGGGTTACAGAGCCCAGAGTCAACTCAAACAGCGTCAATTCAACGCCAAACTGAAACATTTTTTTTCATCAAATTCACAGCTCCTGTGGCAACTCAATTATACGGCCAGTCCTGAGGCAGGAGATGCGGGTGGCCTCACTTTAAAGGAAGTTGCTGCCAATCGCCGACAAGCCCGCCAAAGCAATGTGGACTATGATACCTATGAAAAAATTAACCAATTTAAAACAGGCCTACAATGGAAAAAAGAATGGCAGCCTGGGGCCGTTTGGAATAGTTATGGGTTTTATTCTCTTCGCGATTTTTTTGGCAAATTACCCTTTGAAGCAGGAGGAGTTGTTTCTCTAAGACGAAATTATTATGGTTTGGGAACTTCCTTAAAAAAAGAGCAATCACGGCACCGTTGGCATATGGGTGTGGAGTGGGCCGCACAAGCAGATCAACGAGATCGCTATGAAAATCTTAAAGGAGTGCAAGGTGAGCAATCTCTTTCACAATTGGAGCAGTTTGGCGGCGGAGCTCTTTTTAGAATGGATGAAATTGCGTGGGGAAGAAGTTGGATCCGCACGAGTTTACGACTAGACCAACAGCAAATAGGTTTAGATAGAGGGCTTGCCCAACAAAACTTTATATCTCTTAATCCAGGATTGGGATTTTACGGGCCCTTAGGCAAGCAAATGGGTTGGTTTGCCAATATTTCCTCTAGTTTTGAAACACCCACCTTAAGTGAGCTTTCTGCCAATCCTTCTGGTGGAGGGGGTTTTAATGAAACCCTAGAACCGGCCAAAGCCCAAAACTATGAATTGGGCTGGAGACAGACTGCTGCTACTAACCGCTTAGAAGCCGTATTATTTTATATCCGTTCGTCCAACGAAATTTTACCCTATGAATTAGAGGCTTTTCCCGGGCGTTCTTTCTATAAAAACACAGGGGCTACGCGCCGCTATGGTATTGAACTCCAATGGGAATTTGAATGGCAACAATGGGAGGGTGAATTGGCTTTTACACAGGCACGCTATCAGTTTGATTCAGGGGCTTTGAGTGGTAATGTTTTGCCAGGATTGCCACAGCAACAAGCTCAATTTAGGCTGCAATATAGCACTCCCAACCAGTGGGTGTTTCAATTGGAAGGACAACATGCAGGCCGATTTTATGCCGATGATAACAATGCTGTTGCCATAGAAAACTATCAGGTTTTGCAAATGCAAGGAGTGAAAAGTTTTGCCTTTGGTGGGGGTACTTTTTCCCTGTTGGGAGGTGTCAATAATTTGTTGAACACGGCCTATTTTGATAATATTAGACTCAATGCCTTTGGCAAGCGTTTTTATGAACCCGCTCCGGAGCGCAATGTTTATGTTGGGCTTCGTATTGGGTTGTAGACTTGTTGTGCTACCAATGTAAAAACACCCC
>CAYLUQ010000017.1:0-38222 GCA_964386915.1 uncultured Flavobacteriaceae bacterium
AAATAGTGTGCAAGTGAGGAAACAAAAAAGGGACTACATTGCTGCAATCCCTTGTAATAATTATTACCTCGGCAGGATTACCTTGGGTTTTCCTTGGAGCTTCGTAGTCTAAATTTAAAGCTACAAATCTTCGATTTGCTGCCTTCTCTATTTTCACTTCGCCGCTTGAACAAGTTCAAGGCTCGTTCAAATAAAAAAGCCCACCCTTGGTGAGCTTTTCCTTTTTAAGTGACCTCGGCAGGATTCAAACCTGCAACCTCTTGAGCCGTAATCAAGTGCACTATTCAGTTATGCTACGAGGCCTAAAGGTGTGCAAATATAAATTTTTTAGTTTCTAAAAAAAAGGCAAAAGTTCTAATTGTTAATAGTATCTTAGATTCCTACTATATCTATATGGAAATTATTGCAATTATTGTTGGATTAGTGCTCCTTGTTCAAGGAGGCGATTGGTTAATGAAAGCTGCGGTTGCCCTTTCTCTACAGCTCAAAATCCCTAAAATTGTGATTGGAATGACAGTGGTTTCTTTTGCCACATCAGCACCAGAATTAATTGTGAGCATGCAGGCCGCACTAGATGGCTATCCAGATTTAGCCTTAGGCAATGTGATGGGTTCCAATGTGGCTAATTTAGCCTTTGTATTGAGTATAGTAATCTTAATTGCTCCTATTAAAGTGGCTAAAGATTTTATTAAAACAGATTGGAGCATGATGTTTTTTGTTTCGATCTTGTTTTATTTTTTCTTGGTTCACGACGCAGTTTTATCTCGAATAGAGGGAGGAGTGTTGTTTATCCTCTTACTACTTTTTCTTTTGTTCTTGATCAAATTTCAAAAAAAAGCCGTTTTAGAAGAAACAGAAGGGACCCTAGAAACACTAGCAATAAGCCAGATTTTATGGCTCTTGCCGCTGGGCGGATTTGCTCTTTGGTTAGGATCCGAAATCCTGGTTAAGGGGGCGGTAACACTGGCGCAACAATTGGGTGTGAGCGAACGGATCATCAGCATTTCTATTGTTTCAGTAGGCACCAGTATTCCAGAGCTTTCAGCTTCTTTGGTTGCCATTGTCAATAAGGAAAAGGCCATTTCATTGGGCAATTTGATTGGCTCAAACATCTTTAATATTCTTGCTGTTTTAGGACTTACAGCTCTTGTTCAGCCGTTAACGGTTCAAGATTTGTCTTTGGTTAATCGCGATATATATTGGATGTTGTGCATTTCTTTTTTGATTATGCCGCTTGTCTATTTTCCCCAAAGAAGCACTTTGGGAAGATGGGAAGGCCTGATCCTTTTGGGCACCTATATATTGTTTCTCTACCCCCTCCTTTTTAATTAAAGTTCAAAAAAAAACCTCCACTAGGGAGGTTTTTTAATTGGTTAAGGTGTGTCCTTAAACACTTACAGATTTAACTGTTTTAATAATTCGTGCAGCAATTTTATAAGGATCACCGTTTGAAGCTGGACGACGGTCTTCTAACCAACCTTTCCAACCTTTTTCAACGGTCATAATTGGAATACGAATAGAAGCGCCACGATCAGAAACACCAAAACTAAATTCATGGATAGACTGTGTTTCGTGTTTTCCAGTAAGACGCATATCGTTGTCAGCTCCATATACTGCAATGTGTTCTTTCACAACAGGGCGGAAGGCTTCGCAAATCTTCTCATAGGTCTCTTTTGAACCACAAGTTCTAAGCGTGGTGTTAGAAAAGTTAGCGTGCATTCCCGATCCATTCCAGTCTGTATCACCTAGGGGTTTAGGATGCCAGTTGATAGCCAATCCATATTTTTCACCCAACCTTTCGAGCAAGTAGCGGGCCACCCACATTTCATCACCAGCTTCCGCTGCGCCTTTAGAAAACCCTTGGAATTCCCACTGTCCGGCAGCTACTTCTGCGTTGATTCCCTCAATATTCAATCCGGCTTCTAAACATTGATCGAGGTGTTCTTCAACCATTTCACGGCCAAAAGCATTTTTGGCTCCTGCAGAGCAATAGAATTGCCCTTGAGGAGTTTGATCTTTTGGAAATCCTAACGGCAAGTTGGTTTCTGGGTCCCAAAGGAAATATTCTTGTTCAAATCCAAACCAAAAGTCGTTATCATTGTCATCAATAAGAGCTCGTCCGTTAGAAACGTGAGCTGTTCCATCGGCATTTAAAACTTCTGTCATCACTAACCAACCGTTTTTGCGATCGGGATCAGGATAAAGAGCAACTGGCTTTAGGAGACAATCAGATGCACCTCCTTCTGCTTGACGTGTAGAAGAACCGTCAAAAGACCATAAGGGACATTCGGCAAGAGTGCCTCCAAAGTCCTCAACAATTTTTGTTTTGCTTCTTAAATTGGCTGTTGGTTCGTAACCATCTAACCAAATGTACTCGAGTTTGGATTTGTTCATAATCATTTTTATTAATTGATTCACAAAAATAAAATTTTATCAGACTCCCCCTCAATATTATAAGTAAGAATAGACCCTAATTTAGTATTTTTATCAATACCCTATTTTTTTAAGGGTTAAATTTAAAAATTGATAAAAAAAATCGACTAACCCCCCTGTTGCTTTAAATTTTTTACATTTGTTTTAAATCAAAATTGCCCAATGAATAACCTCAGACAACTCAATTTGCAAGCTTTAGCCAATACCCCTTTAGGAAACGTTAAAGAAAACAAAAAAGACCTTTTTACGGCCTATGGTGCACAAGTATTTCACAACGATATTTTACAACAATATTTAAATAAATCGGCTTATGATGAAATTCAAAAGGCGATTAGAAAAGGGGTAAAAATCAACTTGATTTTAGCCAATCAAATTGCTGCAGCCATGAAAACTTGGGCCCGTTCAAAAGGCGCAACTCATTATACTCATTGGTTTCAACCGCTAACAGGCGCAACAGCAGAAAAACATGATGCCCTTTTTGACCTCAATGAAAATCATCAACTTATCGAAAAGTTTGAGGGAAATCAATTGGTGCAGCAAGAACCCGATGCTTCTAGTTTTCCCAGTGGCGGCATTCGAAATACATTTGAGGCAAGAGGCTATACGGCTTGGGATCCCACTTCTCCGGCTTTTATTTATCACAATACACTTTGCATCCCAACCATCTTTGTTTCTTATACCGGTGAGGCGTTAGATTATAAAACACCTTTACTTAAATCGCTAACTGCATTAGACGAAGCCGCAACGGAAATTTGCAAGTTTTTTGACAAGAGCATTAACAAAGTTTTTACCACATTGGGATGGGAGCAAGAATATTTTCTCGTCGATCGTTCACTCATGCAAACTCGTCCTGATTTATTGCTCACTGGGCGAACTCTATTAGGACATGCTCCTGCTAAAGGGCAACAGCTCAACGACCATTATTTTGGTTCTATTCCGAGCAGGGTAATGCATTTTATGGAAGAACTAGAACATGAATCTATGTTGTTAGGAATTCCAGTTAAAACACGTCACAATGAGGTGGCGCCAGGACAATATGAATTGGCACCAGTTTTTGAAGAAGCCAATTTATCGGTAGACCATAATGCTTTGCTCATGGAAATCATGAAGCATATTGCCCTGAAACATAATTTTGAAGTACTTTTTCACGAAAAACCCTTTGCAGGCATTAATGGTTCTGGCAAACATTGCAATTGGTCTTTAATGGCGGATAACGGCACCAATCTGTTGAGCCCAGGCAAAACACCCATGAGTAACCTTCAATTCTTGACCTTTTTTATCAACACCATTGCCGCAGCTTTGAAACATGAAGCCCTATTGAGTGCTTCTACTGCTAGTGCTAGTAACGATCTTCGTTTAGGAAATGATGAAGCGCCTCCAACCATTTTGTCAATTTATATCGGAAAGCAACTCCAGCAGGTGCTAGACGACCTCGAAAATGTGTCTAAAGGAAAATTATCTCCAGAAGAAAAGACCGATTTAAAATTGAATGTGGTGGGTAAAATACCCGAAATTTTGTTAGATAATACGGACCGAAACAGAACCTCACCCTTTGCCTTTACGGGCAATAAATTTGAGTTTCGCATGGTAGGGGCTAAAAGCAATTGTGCCCAACCCCTTATGACGCTCAATGCAATAGTAGCCGAACAACTTCAAACTTTTGGAAAAGCCGTTGAAAATTTAGTAGAACAAAAGGGAATGAAGAAAGACGATGCCATTTTTAATCTTCTACGGGATCAAATTAAAAACATAAAAGACATCCTCTTTGAAGGAGATGGCTACAGTGATAGTTGGGAAAAAGAGGCCCAAAAAAGAGGCTTGAGCAAATTTTATCACACCCCTGGGGCTTTACAGGCTTTTCGGAAAAAGGAAACCATTCAGCTTTTCGAAGGCTTAGCTATACTCTCTCCCAGAGAGTTGGAAGCACGCCATCAAGTAGCTTTAGATGAATATACTTTACGCATTCAAATTGAGTCTAGAACATTAGGCGATTTAGCCCGTAATCACATCATTCCAACCGCTATTAAATATCAAAATATATTGATTGAAAACGTAAAGGGAATCAAGGAACTCTTTGGAAAACAAGCCGACATTCAAGTGGCAGAACCCCTTCAGTTGATCGAGTCCATTTCAAAACACATTGCCGCCATTAATGCTGGCATAACAGACATGATCAACGCGAGAAAAAAGGCCAATGCTATTGCTTCTAGTGAAGAACGCGCTATGGCCTATGCCACAAACGTTCATCCTCTCTTAGACCAACTTCGCTATCATTGCGATAAACTGGAGCTAACCGTAGACGATGAAATTTGGCCCTTGGCAAAATATAGAGAATTGTTATTCATACGTTAATAAATATCTTTTTACAGAATGTCATTTCTCTATAAATTAGGCTACTTTTGGGGTAATTATTTATGAGTTCAGAACGTTATCTTTTAAGAGGTGTATCCGCACAAAAGCAAGAGGTGCATCAAGCCATAAAGAACATTGACAAAGGATTGTTTCCCAAGTCGTTTTGTAAAATTGTTCCCGATGTTCTTTCTCAAAACGAAGACGAGGCTTTGGTAATGCATGCCGATGGTGCCGGCACTAAATCTTCTTTGGCCTATATATATTGGAAAGAAACCAACGACCTGTCTGTTTGGAAAGGAATCGCACAAGACGCTGTGGTTATGAATTTAGACGATTTGCTCTGTGTGGGAATTACCCAAAATATAGTGCTATCATCTACCATTGGAAGAAATAAAAACACAATTCCGGGGGAAGTCATTGCTGCTATTATAGAAGGCACAGAAGAATTTCTGGCTAAAATGCGACCCTATGGGGTTACCCTATTCAGTGCAGGAGGAGAAACTGCCGATGTTGGCGATTTAGTAAGGACCATCATAGTAGATTCTACCGTAACAGCACGTATTAAAAGGTCTCAAGTAATCGATAATGCAAACATAAGACCGGGTGATGTTATTGTTGGCTTTGCCTCCTATGGACAAGCAAGCTATGAAGATGAATATAATGCCGGAATGGGAAGCAACGGTTTAACCTCTGCTCGGCATGATGTTTTTTCAAAAAAATGGGCTCAAAAATACCCCGAAAGCTATGACCCTCAAGTGCCTGAAGATTTAGTTTTTTCAGGGTCTCAAGAGCTTACAGCCCAGCCCAATGCTTTTCCTTTAGATGTGGGTAAAATGGTTTTGTCACCCACCCGCACTTATGCGCCCATTATGCATCAAATTTTTGAGGAAGTGGGCCGTGAAAATATTCACGGTATGGTGCATTGCAGCGGAGGAGCCCAAACCAAAATCCTTCATTTTGTTGACCAACTCCACATTATTAAAGACAATCTTTTTGAACCACCACCTTTGTTTCAAATGATTCAAAAAGAATCCGGAACTACAAACCGCGAAATGTATCAGGTTTTTAATATGGGCCACCGAATGGAATGTTATGTTCCAAAAGAATTTGCTGAACCTATCATAGCCATTGCCAAAGCCTATAATGTTGAAGCTCAAATTGTGGGGAGAGTAGAGGCGGCCTCTCAAAAAAGACTAAGCCTAATTTTGCCTTCAGAGCAAATTGAATATTAACAAAAACGATATGAATTTTTTGAAATTCAGTCAATTTTTAGTGTTGTTAAGTCTGTTGTTTTGCCAACAAAATTCTTGGGCACAGGAAGATTTATTTGCACAATTGGAAGAAGAAAATCCTCAAGAAGAAAAATTATTGCCAGATCAAATGCTTTTGACGCAGCGTGTTTTTTGGGGAGAAAATGGACTCTTACGACAAGCTAATCTTGCTCCGCTCAATAAAACCAATAGAGAAAAGGAATTAAAAATTAGACGTAACATGCTTACGGCCCATCAAGTAGTAGGCTATCTTACCCTAGCCGGAATGGTGGCCCAGGGTATTTTGGGCACAGAACTTTATAGGGGCAAGCGAAGGTCATATGAAACTCACAAAATGATTGGTAATTTTGTTACGGCAAGCTATTTTACGGGAGCTTCCCTTTCACTTTTTGCGCCCCCTCCCTTGATTTCTAAAAAAACTAAGGGGCTAAGTTCTATTAAAGCACACAAATGGTTAGCAAGCGTTCATTTTTCAGCCATGATTGCCACTAATTTATTAGCCGAAGAAAATAAAAAATACCATCGTGCAGCTTCCTACGCCCTTTTTGCCAGTTATGGCACAGCAATTTTAGTGTTTAAATTTTAAAGGCATGAAAGTTTACCTAATAGCCTTTTTTTTGTTGCTCTCTTTGGATGTTTTTTCTCAAAGTACAACCTGGAAGGTTTTGGCAGAAGAATCTACAATTTCCTACAGCGCCAAGCATGTTTTGCATGCTTGGAAAGGAATCAACAATAAGATTTTAGGGTTAGCGGTGATCAACGCTACTGAAAAGCAACTAGATAAAATGGCCATTTTGGTAAATGTACGCAACTTTGACAGCAACAATTCTAGCCGAGATGCCCATGCCCTTGAAGTGCTTGATGCCCTGCAATATCCACAAGTAAAGTTCTACAGTGAAGAAGTTAACCTAACGGAAAATAGCTATTCCTTGAAAGGAACGCTAGATTTTCACGGTGTAAAAGCACCCTTAGAAGTAGCGGGTTCAGCACAATGGACTACTGGAAAGTTAAAATTAAGTGGTAATTTTGACCTGCAACCCACAGCCTTCAAAATTGAGCTTCCGTCTTTTATGATGATTCCTATGGAAGACGAATTGAAATTTGCGTTTGAACTAACGTTTAAGGCAGAAAAAGAGTAGAAATATTTAGTTGGAGTAAAGAGAATTATTGATGCTAGAAAAATTAAGAATTATACAGCAACGATTTGATGAGGTTTCGGACCTCATTATACAGCCTGAAATTATTGCCGATCAAAAGCGTTATATTCAATTAAATAAAGAATATAAAGATTTATCGGCCTTGGTTGCTAAAATGAATAGCTATCAAAATCTGTTGTCTACTATGGAAGAAGCGGAGGCAATGCTTAAACAAGAAACCGATCCTGAACTTCTCGAAATGGCTCGTCAAGAATTAGATCAAGTGAAAGAAGCACTTCCAAAACTCGAAGAAGAAATCAAATTTATGCTCATTCCTAAAGATCCTGAAGATGCTAAAAATGTGGTGATAGAGATCCGAGCTGGAACGGGTGGTGATGAAGCGAGCATTTTTGCAGGCGATTTATATCGCATGTATACCAAATTTTGTCAAGCACAAGGGTGGTCATCTAGTTTAGTAGACGCCAACGAAGGAACAGCTGGCGGATTTAAAGAGATTATTTTTGAAGTAAGTGGAGAAGATGTTTATGGCACCCTAAAATATGAATCGGGTGTGCACCGAGTGCAGCGAGTGCCTCAAACCGAAACCCAAGGAAGAGTTCATACATCGGCTGCCACGGTCATGATTTTGCCCGAGGCAGAAGAATTTGATATAGAAATAGACATGAATGACGTGCGAATTGACTATTTCTGTTCCTCTGGCCCCGGTGGACAATCGGTAAACACAACCTATTCCGCCGTTCGACTCACACATGAACCCACTGGAATTGTGGCCCAATGTCAAGACCAAAAATCGCAGCATAAAAATAAAGACAAAGCCTTAAAAGTATTGCGCTCTCGCCTTTATGAATTGGAGCTGCAAAAAAAGTTAGCCTCCGATGCAGCCAAGCGAAACGCTTTGGTTTCCTCTGGAGATCGTTCAGCAAAAATTAGAACCTATAACTATCCTCAAGGAAGAGTAACCGACCACCGCATTGGACTCACCCTATATGATCTCCCCAATATTGTAAATGGAGACCTCCAAAAATTGATTGATGAGCTCTTGTTGTATCAAAACACACAAAAATTAAAAGAAGCAGGAGAAGAGGTCTTATGAAACGCAGCGCATTACTAGATCAAATTAAAAAAAAGCAATCCTTTTTGTGTGTAGGTTTGGATGTGGATTTAGAAAAAATCCCTCCATTTCTGCAAACAGTTGAAGATCCTTTATTTGAATTTAGTAAGGCCATAGTGGAGGCTACGGCTCCCTATGCCGTTGCTTTTAAACCCAATATTGCTTTTTTTGAAGCCTATGGCGCTCAGGGTTGGGCCTCCTTAGAAAAACTCATCACATTCATCAATCAGCATTATCCGGAGCTATTTACCATTGCAGATGCTAAAAGAGGAGATATTGGCAATACCGCTTCACGCTATGCCAAAGCGTTTTTTGAAACGCTTGGTTTTGATGCTGTCACAGTTGCTCCATATATGGGGCGTGATGCAGTAGAACCTTTTTTGGCCTTTCCCAATAAACACACCATTCTTTTGGGGTTAACCTCAAATCCGAGTGCAGCCGAATTTCAATTGGCCGAGGTAGCAGGAAAACCCCTATATGAAAAAGTGCTCTTGCAAAGTCAACAATGGAATAACGCATCGCAACTCATGTATGTAGTAGGGGCTACCAAACCAGAGGGGTTGAAAAAAATTCGATCGCTATTGCCCGATGCCTTTTTTTTAGTGCCAGGAGTAGGGGCACAAGGAGGTAGTTTAGCAGCCGTAGCCGAGGCAGGTCTCAATGCAGATTGTGGTCTGTTGGTCAATTCCTCTAGAGGTATTCTCTATGCTAGTCAAGGAGAGCAGTTTGCCCAAGCTTCTGCTGATCAAGCCAAAGCACTTCAGCAAGAAATGGCACACTATCTGTCTAATTTTAAGAAGGGATAATGCTGCACTATTCTAGTATTAAGAACACGCAAACGAATGCCACTTGGCTCACGTTTATCCACGGTGCCGGCGGTAATTCTTCCATTTGGCACCCTCAAGTGCGTTTTTTTAAACGGTTTTATAATTTATTATTAATAGACTTAAGAGGACACGGAAAATCTGCTGTTCATGATTTTGACGAGCACTATACGTTCGAAAATGTGACTGAAGACATCATTCAAGTGCTCGATAAAGAAGGTATTCAAAAATCACATTTTGTGGGTATTTCATTGGGGAGTATCCTCATTCAGAAGTTGGCCGAAAACCATCCCCAGCGCATGTTTAAAATGATTTTAGCTGGAGCTATTTTAAATTTAAACTTACGTTCAAAGTGTTTGATGCAATTGGGAAAGCTAACGCAATCTATTCTTCCTTTTATTTGGATTTATTCTTTTTTTGCGCATGTCATCATGCCCTATAAAAACCACCGAAAAGCTCGGTCGCTTTTTATTCAAGAAGCCAAAAAACTATCCCAGCAAGAATTTTTGCGGTGGTATAAACTCACCAATGATCTATTGCCTCACCTCAAGCGTTTTAGAACCAAAAATTTTAAAGTGCCCATTCTCTATATTATGGGAAATCAAGACTATATGTTTTTGCCTTTTGTTAAGAAAAATGTAGCGGCTAATACAGGTGCTGAATTATTGGTCTTAAACAAATGCGGACATGTTGTGAATATAGAAAAACCTCAAGAATTCAATGAGGGCATGTTGCATTTTCTGCAATTGGATTAAGTAAAAATAACGGTTTTGTTATTATACACCATCACCTTTCTTTCGGTGTGTAACTTCAAGGCGCGTAGTAAGACAAGACGTTCCAAGTCTCTTCCTTTGTCAATAAAATCGGAAACATTATGCGCATGAGAAACACGGGTAATGTCTTGTTCTATGATGGGTCCTGCATCCAGCTCTTCGGTCACATAATGACTTGTTGCTCCAATGATTTTCACCCCTCTTTCATAGGCAGAATGATAGGGTTTTGCGCCTGGAAAAGCGGGTAAGAAGGAATGGTGAATATTGATGATTTTATCGGGATAGTGGTGAATGAGTTTATCTGATACAATTTGCATGTAGCGCGCCAATACCACACAATCTACCTGGTGTTTTTGAAGCAATTCTAATTGTTGAGCTTCTGCTTGAGGTTTGTTTTCTTTGGTGACTTCAATATGATAGAAGGGCAAGTCAAACCGATTGGCAATATGTTCAAGATCTTTGTGGTTGCTAATAATAAAGGGAATTTCACAATGCAATTTGCCTGCTTGTTGTTGGGCTAAAATATCATAGAGGCAATGTTCATATTTTGAAACAAAAACGGCTAGTTTGGGTTTGTTTTCTTCCAGATAAAAGGTGCAATTGAGCTTGAAAGTAGCTCCCAAATCATCCATAAACACCCTTTTAAATTCTTCAAAAGCAATAGGATCGAATTGTCCTTCAATGACAACTCGCATAAAGAATGCACTGTGTATACGATCTACATACTGATCGATATAAACAATGTTTCCCTGCCTTTGATGAATAAAATTAGTGACCGATGCAATGATTCCCTTTTTATCTTGGCAGTGCATCAACAAAATTAGACGTTTCATAGGTGTAGACTAAAACTTCTGCAAAATAACAAAACCGTTTTTGAAAAGAGACCACTTCCTTATGCTTTTCTTTGGCATAAAAAAAACCCCCTGCAAAGCATGGGGGTCTTACTAACTATTATGAATTGAATTATGGTTTAGTGTTGATTGAGTCGGAAATCTGCATAAGCATCCATTCCATGCTCGGCAAGATCAAGTCCTCTCATTTCTTCGTCTTCGTCCACTCGAAGTCCCATAGTGGCTTTGATGCCATAAAGGAAAATAAAAGCAGTGACGCAAGAAAAGGCACCTACAATGCCAACGCCAATGAGTTGAGCCATGAATTGCTCTACTCCAGCCATGGCACCAAAGAGGCCTACAGCTAGCGTACCCCAAATACCACAGATGAGATGCACAGCAATGGCCCCAACAGGATCATCTAACTTTAATTTGTCAACAAGGGCAACGCCTAATACTATAATTACACCGGCAATGAGGCCAATAAGAATAGCGTCGGTAGGACCCATTTGATCTGCGCCAGCTGTAATTCCAACGAGCCCTCCCAAAACGCCATTCATAAACATTGTGATATCATAATTTTTGTAGAGGATATTAGAAAACAGTGCCGAAGAAACACCACCGGCAGCGGCAGCTAAGCAAGTAGTGACTAAGGTAAGCGAGGTGAGTTCTGGATCGGCAGACAAAACAGAACCACCGTTAAACCCAAACCATCCTAACCAAAGAATGAGCACTCCTGCTGCAGCGAGAGGAATATTATGCCCCATTATGGCTCTGGGTTTACCTTCAGAATCAAATTTACCGATACGAGCACCAAGCAAATATACAGCTATAAGAGCAGCCCATCCTCCAACAGAGTGTACAAGGGTTGAACCGGCAAAATCATAAAATCCGAGTTGATCTAAAAATCCACCACCCCATTTCCAAGAACCTACAATGGGATAGGTAATGCCTACATAAAGAACGGTAAAGAGCATAAAACTTTGTAGTTTGATGCGTTCAGCAACAGCTCCAGACACAATAGTGGCTGCTGTGGCGGCAAACATGCCTTGAAACAAAAAGTCAGTCCACCAGGTGTAGCCTCCATCGGCATAAGCAGGGGTCATGCCTCCTTCGGGTGCGCCTATTCCAAAGCCTGCAAATTTAAAAAAGCCGGCAGACCCTTCTTCAAACCCGGGATACATCAAATTGAAGCCTCCCAAGCAATAGATCAATAGACCTATGGTAATCACAAAAAAGTTTTTAAATAAAATATTGACCGTATTTTTTTGACGTGTTAATCCAATCTCTAGAAAAGAGAAACCTAGGTGCATAAAAAATACGAGGGCTGTACAGATCATCATCCATACGTTGTTTGCAGTAAATAAAGCTGTGCTTTCCATAAATAATTTTTTTAGTTTTTAGTTTAAAGAACCGCCACCCTTTTCGCCGGTTCTAATGCGGTAGGCCTCCTCAACGGGAGAGACAAATATTTTTCCGTCTCCCACACGGTCTGTGGCGGCTGATTTTAGAATGGCATCTATGGTGGGTTGTAAAAAGTCATCGTTTACTACGATTGAAAGGTGTCTTCTTTGAATTTCAGAAGTGCTGTAGCTAATGCCTCTGTAGACATGGCCTTCTTTCTCGTTACCTACACCGGTAACATCCCAATAGCTAAAGAAATTAACTTCCACGTTGTGAAGGGCTTCTTTTACTTTGTCGAATCTTGATTTTCTGATAATGGCTTCAATTTTTTTCATAATAAAAAGGTTTTAAGAATTTTGTGTTTGATCAAATAAAGTGAATTTATCATGATCTTTCATTTTTATTTAGAACGAATAAATTGCTGCAACCACAAATGAACTCATGCTTTTTGCTGTTTCTGTTGGAGAAATAGCAAAGATTTCTGAAGAGCAAGAGTCAATTCTAAATTCTGGCTTTAAGATAAAATTGCCAGAGGTTATACTCCCGGTGAGGGTTAAGGAGAAGTTATCGGCATCTCCCTCGCTTACCAAGGCGCCAAAACCGTCGGTTTCAGAGAAAAATTCTCCTCTCAAGCCAACAGCAAAATTATCGCTGGCAGTTAGTTGTGGATAGAGGGCAATTCCCGCAAAGCCAGTGTCTCCTGCTAATGAGGCAGAAGTGGCATTGATTCCTAAAAAGAAGCTATCACCCAAATCAAACCCTCCTGTGAAATCTATTTGTGCATAATCTTCACCTCCTAAAAAGTTGATATATTGACCAAAAAGACCTAATTGCGCACCAAAAGCGGTGTAGCGATCGTAGTTGGCTTCGGTTTGGTCAGTCTGATTAAACACCCCTAGCATTAAGGAGATATCATCTGTTAGGGCAAAGTCAGCTTTTAAACCCGTGTGTGAAAAAGGACCATATGAAAACATGTAGGAGGTGGAATAGTTAAAATTTGCCACCGGTGAAATAACTTCATAACCTAAAAAAGTGTTGAAATTTCCTAGTGTAATGGTAACGCCTTCATCCAAATTGTAATAGGCATAAAGTTGGTTTACCATTTCGGAAGAATTTCCAACTGATCCAAAAACAGCATCAGATCCTCTAGGGCCAAACACAACGTCTGCCACAAAACCTGACTTTTCTCCTTCATAGGAGACAATAAAATTGGCCATTCCTAACGCAAAACCGTTTAGATTGGCAAACGAAGTTGCTGGCGCAACTGGATCTTCTGAGAAGCTGGCTCTAAAATAAGTGTCAACACTCCCGCTAAAATTAAATGTGGGCTGTGGATCCTCAGAAGAATCATCTGCATCTTGAGCCTTTAAAAATGAAACATTAAACGTTGCAATTGCAAGTCCCAAAATGAAATAGTTTTTTAAATTTTTCATAGAATTAAAATTAAATTACACCCCAAAACTATCCTAAAACTAAAACACCCCCTCTAAAAAGGGGGGTATAAAAATTAATTATTATTTAAAACATAAATTATACCCCCAAAAAATAGGGGGGTAATAAAAATGTTATAATTATTTTACGAAATAAACAGAAAAAGTGGTTTTGCTTAAAATTTAAAGCTTAAAAGTGAACTGACCTAAAGCAACAGCACCAATACCACCGCCAAAACTCAACAGGGCATAGGTTAAAAAGCTTAGAAGATGTCCAGATTTAAGCAAATGAAGACTTTCTGCGCTAAATGTTGAGAAAGTGGTGAGTCCACCGCAAAAACCAATCACAGCAAAAAGATAGAGTTCAGAACGGGTACTATCGTTTTTTAGTGCCCAACCTAACAAGAGTCCAATTAGAAAGCACCCCAAATAATTGGCTAGGAGGGTGGGCCAAGGAAAACTTGATTTAAATCCAATTAGGGTTTGGCCGATTAGATAGCGAACAAGACTCCCTAAACCTCCACCAATAAAGATGAGTAAAGCATTTTTCATTTTTGAGTGAGTAGTTTGATGCAGAGCAAAAGACTAAAGGCGATTAAAAAGCCAATAAGAATTTTATAGCTTCCCTTAAAATAGGCTTTCTGTTTTTGTTTGTCCTTTTTATAGGAAAAAATAATGATGAGAGTAAAGCCTATAAAAAACAAAGCGGCAAAGACAAGCTGACCGGAGGAAAACATGAATGATTTTTTTTCTAAATTAGAAATTAATTTTATCAAAACAGAAAAATCCACTAGAATGCTAAAAAAACCGCTCAATGCTGTGGCAGATTTTCACAAGGCCTTTGGTTTAGGCATAGCTGAAAAACCCACAGTTGCACTTTCTGATGAGTTTAAAACCTTGCGCTTTAATTTAATGAAAGAAGAAAACGAAGAATATTTAGAGGCCGTTCAAAACAATGACTTGGTAGAGGTGGCCGATGCCTTGGGAGACATGCTCTACATTCTTTGTGGCACCATTATCAGTCACGGACTTCAAGATAAGATAGAAGCTGTTTTTGATGAAATTCAGCGGAGTAATATGAGCAAATTGGATGCCAATGGGAAACCTATTTATAGAGAAGACGGAAAAGTGATGAAAGGACCAGACTATTTTAAGCCCGATATAGCTTCTATTTTGAAAATACCGTCATAGGGACAGCACGTCTCCACCCAAAAGGATCTTCTCCAAGATTGTATTGGATTGAGGTGATCTTTTCTTTTAAAAGATCGGCTACTGGATTTTCAATTTCTGCCAATTGGTAGTGTTTTTCTTGATAGCCAAAACCTTTAATGGGGCGAACCACTACTGCTGTTCCAGATCCAAAAATTTCTTTAAGGGATCCATCTTCATAAGCACTTAATAGTTCTGCCACTTTAAAAGGACGTTCTTCTATGGCAATATTTAAACTTTTAGCCAATGCAATCACACTTTTACGCGTGATGCCGTCTAAGATTCGATCACTAGTAGGGGCTGTGACAAGGGTGTCATTTATCCTAAAAAAAATGTTCATAGTGCCGGCTTCCTCCAAATATTCGTGGCTATTGGCATCGGTCCAAATAATTTGTTGATAGCCTTTTTCTAGAGCAAGGGCAGTAGGATAAAATTGTGCGGCATAATTACCGGCTGCTTTGGCAAAACCAACACCGCCGCTCGCTGCTCTACTGTATTGTTCTGCAATGAGAACGTTTACTTCCCCATTGTAGTAGGAGCCTACAGGAGCACAAATAATGATAAAAGTATAAGCATTGGCAGCTGATGCTTGAACCCCGGCCTGACTGGCGTAGCAAAACGGACGTATGTATAGAGAATTGCCCATTCCCGGTTTGATCCAATCTTGATCTAAATTTAATAATGCCTCTAGGCCTTTAAAAAAATAGTCCTCAGGAAATTCTGGAATGCAAAGCCGCTTAGCCGATTTGTTGATGCGATTAAAATTTTCTTCAGGACGAAACAACCAAATGCCCCCTTGATCATCTTTAAAGGCTTTCATGCCTTCAAAAACAGCTTGCCCATAGTGGAGCACACTCATAGAGGGATCAATAGTCAATGGACCATAAGGAACAATTTGAGGTTCTTCCCAGTTTCCATCACGAAAATGACAAATCATCATGTGATCGGTGAATTGCTCCCCAAACTTCAACTGGTTGAAATCAACCTCATGAATCCTAGATTTGGATGTTTGTTTAATTCGCATTGTTACTTTTTACTATTACGAAAGTAAATATTAATTTCAATTAAAACTTAATTTAAACCCGATAAGTTGTTTTTTTGTAATAACAATTTTGTACAACCTAATTTGAGCATTCGCCAAGCGTTTTGAACTATCAACTCTTTACCACAGCAGATGGCAGCCCAACCCTGTACTTGCCTCAATGGGATGAATATTATCATTCTAAGCACGGGGCGTGGCAAGAGTCCAATTATGTGTTTATTCAGCAGGGATTAGCCTATTGGTTGGAAAGCAACCCTAAGAAAAAAGCATGTCATCTATTTGAAATGGGTTTTGGAACAGGGCTAAATGCCTTTTTGAGTGCACAATATGCACAACAAAAAAAAGTGCCTTTGGATTATGAAACCATAGAAGCCTACCCTTTACCACAAAACGCCATTATGTTTGATTTAGCTCCAAAAGACAAAACGTTCTTTGAGGCTTTGCATCGTTGTGCTTGGGAGCAGAAAATATCCCTTGCTTCTTTTTTTGATTTAACTAAATTTCAAACAAAACTGGAAGCGTTTGTGCCACAAAAAGCCTATGATCTTATTTATTATGATGCTTTTGGCGCTCGGGTGCAACCCGAAATGTGGAGTCCAGCAATATTAGAGCCCTTGGTTAATAGTTTAGCGCAAGGAGGTGTTTTTGTTACTTATGCTGCTTTAGGACATTTAAAGAGAAGCCTTCAAGCCTTTGGACTAGAAGTAGAAAAGTTGCCGGGAGCACCCGGAAAAAGACATATGATGCGAGCAGTTCGTCCCTAATTTATTTTTTTAGCTAGCCCTTAAGTGTTAGGTTTGCTTTTAAAAAGGAGGGTTGTTGAGCACCGTTCTAAAGACTGTGCCATGCCCTAGAAAAAGAGAAAAAGATATTCCTATGAAAATACTCATCACGGGTGCAACCGGTTTGGTGGGAAAGGCGTTGGTTGAAGAATTAAAAACCCAACAAATTTCAATTCATTTTTTAAGCACCAATAAAACTAAACTAAGCAGTCTTTCTGGAGCTAAAGGGTTTTATTGGAATCCAAGAACAGAAGAAATTGACTCCGCTTGTTTTGAAGGTGTTACCCACCTCATTCATTTAGCGGGAGCTTCTATTTCAAAGCGTTGGACAAAAAGCTATCAAAAAGAAATTTGGGAAAGTCGAGTGCTCGGCACTCATCTTTTAGCAAAAGCCATTAAGGAGCAAGTGGGAACACACCAGCTCAAGCAAATAGTGGCAGCCTCGGCGGTTGGTTGCTATCCTTCTCGTTTTGAAAGTATACAAACCGAAGAAGCTGTTCTCCAATCCGATACTTTTTTGGCCTCGGTGGTTCACGATTGGGAACAAGCTATTGATGCATGTAAAGCACCCTCTATAAACGTTGTTAAACTTCGGATTGGCCTGGTATTATCGCCTTTAGGCGGGGTAGTGGCTGCGTTGAAATGGATGGCTAAGGTTGGTCTTTTAACCGCTTTAGGAAATGGCAAACAGGGTCAATCCTGGATTCATATAGACGATTTAGTAAAAATGCTTATAACCGCCTCTCAACAGCAATGGGAAGGTGTATATAATGCCGTGTCTCCTCATCCGGTTTCACAAAAGCAATTTATGCATGCCCTAGCTAAAGCCTATGGCAGTTTTGTGTGGCTACCTCCCGCTCCAAAAGTGGTCATACAATTGCTTTATGGCAAAATGAGTGTGCTCCTATTTAATAGCCACTGGATTAGTGCTGAGAAAGTACTAGACAAAGGATTTCGATTTAAATATCCCCATCTAGAGGAGGCTCTATCAAATTTAAGCTGACATTTTGGCAAAAAATTATTTTTGGCAATAGATTTGCCTTTTCGTTATAGCTAATAAAAACAATATGGCAAAAAAAGACACTACTACAACGCCTAAAACCGGTGAAAAGAAGAAAGTAACAAAAAAACCTGGGAACACTTCGAACAACAAGATTGCCCAACTAGAAGAAGCATTAGGGGCTGAAAAAGAAAAATACCTTCGTCTTTTTGCAGAATTTGAAAATTATAAAAAGCGCACCTCCAAAGAGCGATTGGAGCTTTTTAAAACGGCTAATCGTGAAGTGATTAGTGCTTTAATTCCGGTTTTAGACGATTTTGAACGTGCCCAAGAGCAGGCTCAAAAAGCTGACCAAAGTGCTGAAACGGAAGGATTTATTCTCATTTATAACAAATTTGTTGAAATTCTAAAAAGCCAAGGTCTAGAGCCAACTGCGGTTGAAAAAGGAACCGTTTTTGACGCTGAACTCCACGAGGCTATTACACAAATTCCAGCTCCTTCCGATAAGGAAAAAGGAAAAATCATTGATATTATTGAAAAAGGATATCAACTTGGCGATAAAATAATTCGCTATCCAAAAGTGGTGGTAGGCCAATAAAGACATGAAAGAAGATTATTACGACATACTCGGCATCTCCAAGGGCGCTTCTCAAGCCGAAATCAAGAAGGCTTATCGCAAAAAGGCGATTGAATTTCACCCGGATAAAAATCCGGATGACAAAAATGCCGAGTCACAATTTAAAAAGGCTGCAGAGGCCTATGAGATCTTAAGCGACCCGCAAAAGCGTTCGCAATATGATCAGTTTGGTCATGCTGCATTTGAAGGGGGTCAAGGTTTTGGCGGCGGCATGAATATGGAAGATATCTTCAGTCAGTTTGGTGATATTTTTGGCAGTGCTTTTGGCGGTGGCTTTGGCGGTGGCTTTGGCGGTGGTCAGCGACGAACCAAGGGAGCCGATATGCGCATAAGAGTGAAACTCACGTTAGAAGAAATTGCAAAAGGAGTTGAAAAAAAGCTCAAAGTACCGCGCAAAGTGCAAGCCCCCGGAGTGCGTTATGGCAGTTGTGCTACCTGTAAGGGTAGTGGACAAATCACTAAAATTGCCAATACAATATTGGGACGTATGCAAACTGCCACGGCTTGTACAAGCTGTGGAGGTTCTGGGCAAACGCTCCTAGACAAACCTGCAGGAGCCGATGCCCAAGGCATGATTAAAAAGGAAGAAACAGTAGCAGTAAAAATTCCGGCAGGAGTGGAGGCAGGCATGCAACTCAAAGTGAGCGGAAAAGGAAATGAAGCACCCGCCAATGGAATTTCTGGAGACCTTTTAGTGGTTATAGAAGAGCAAGAGCACGAACACTTTGTGCGTGAAAACCAGCACCTTCACTACGATTTGTATATCAGTTTTTCTGAAGCAGCTCTGGGAGTGTCTAAAGAAATTAATTTGCTAGAGGGTAAAGTTCGGATCAAACTGGAATCGGGAATTCAATCGGGAAAAACCCTACGACTCAGAAACAAAGGATTGCCTAGTTTAAATCGATATGGGAATGGCGACTTGCTCGTGCATGTTAATGTTTGGACTCCTAAAGAACTCAATAGAGAGCAAAAGCAGTTTTTTGAAAAGATGGCAGATGATGAGAATTTTAAGCCTGACCCTGAAAAATTTGAAAAATCATTTTTTGAAAAAGTGAAAGATATGTTTGCATGATTTTTTTTTGTATTTAAAAAAATATAATATCTTTGACATAACACTATTACTTTATTAGTGTTAATTTTCTTTTTCATAGCAATTTTTTCCCATCCTTTAACGAGGATGGGTTTTGTTTTTAATAGTAACTTGTAGCAAATTTTAACAGTGGAAAAAATATCTTCTTTTCTCAATAGAAGCATTTCGGTTAGCGATAGCATTAACCTTACTCCAAAGGCAATCCTAATTGTAATTGCTGTTTTTATTCTAACCTATCTATCGCTCAAACTCTTTAGGAAAATTATCTATAGAACCCTATCGGAAGAAGCAAAAGTCAAGTTTAAGAGCATTTTTAGTTTTATCAACTACTTTATATATGTGGTGGTAATTTTAATTGCTTTTGATAATATTGGGGTTAATGTTACGGCCATTTTTGCTGCCTCTGCTGCTCTTTTGGTGGGTGTAGGTTTGGCCCTGCAAACCTTTATACAAGACATCATTTCAGGTATTTTTATTATTGCAGATCAAGCTGTGCATGTGGGCGATATTATTGAAGTGGAAGGTCAGGTGGGTAAAGTGGAGAATATCACGCTGCGCACCACTCGTGCGGTGACTCGAGAAAATAAAGTATTGATTATTCCCAACCATAAATTTTTGACCTCCATCTTATATAATTGGACAGAAAACGGAGCCATTACCAAAGAGTTTATCACTGTGGGAGTGGCTTATGGAAGTGATGTTGAGGAGGTGAAACGCATTTTAATAGAAAGTGCCGATAACCACCAAGCGGTGCTTAAGCATCCAGAACCTTTTGTTTTATTTGAGGATTATGGTGATAGTGCATTGCAGTTTCAACTCTTTTTTTCCATCAAAGAAAGCTTTGTGGCCAATATTGTAAAAAGTGATATTCGATTTGTGATTTTCCAAGCCTTTAGAACACATAATATCGAAATTCCTTTCCCACAACGTACCATTAGCTATTTACAACCCCAACCCCCTAAATCATGACAAAAATTTTAATCATTGAGGATGAAGAACCCATTCGTAGGGTTTTGACGCGCATCATAAAGGAAGAAAGCGATCATTTTACGGTTACAGAAGCAGCTGATGGCACCGAAGGATTAGCTCAAATAGAAGCAAAGAATTTTGATTTGGTCCTTTGTGATATTAAAATGCCTAAAATGGATGGCAATGAAGTGCTGCTAAAAGCAAAGGCCATTCATCCGGGTCTACCTTTCATTATGCTCACCGGTCATGGAAATATTGAAACTGCTGTGGAGTCCATGAAATTAGGGGCTTATGACTTTATCTCTAAACCTCCGGATCTCAACCGTTTGCTCAATGCCATGCGCCACGCCTTGGAAAACAAAAACTTGCGTAAAGAAAATCAAAAACTCAAGCGAAAGGTTGCCAAGAAATATACCATAGTGGGCGAATCTCCCGCCATTGTGGCCATTAAGCAAATGATAAACAAAGTAGCCCAAACAGAAGCTCGTGTTTTAATAACTGGGGGAAATGGAACCGGAAAAGAATTGGTGGCCCACCAACTGCACCAACAAAGCGAACGTGCCAAAGCACCTTTTGTGGAGGTGAATTGTGCCGCAATTCCAAACGAATTAATTGAGAGTGAGCTTTTTGGACACGTAAAAGGGGCTTTTACTTCTGCCATTAAAGACCATTCAGGAAAATTTGAAGCCGCTCATGGTGGAACTCTTTTTTTAGATGAGGTGGCCGATATGAGCCTAGCTGCACAGGCCAAGGTTTTGCGAGCTTTGCAAGAAAATAAAATTCAAAAAGTGGGCAATGCTAAAGATATTCATGTAGATGTTCGTGTGATTGCCGCAACCAATAAAGATTTAAAAAAAGAAATCGAGCAAGGAAATTTTAGAGAAGATCTCTACCACCGTTTGGCTGTTATATTAATTCCTGTGCCCGATCTCAAAGAACGCAAAGAGGATATTCCGCTTTTGGTTGATTATTTCATTGCGCAATTAGGAAACGATCAAAATATGGATACCAAAGCCTTTCACCCGGAAGCTCTTGCACATTTGGCTAATTACCAATGGACGGGCAATATTAGAGAGCTTAGAAATGTGGTAGAACGCCTTCAAATACTAGGTGACAACCCTATAACGGTAGAAAACATCAATCAATTTGCATCCAAATAATGATTATGAAAAAAATATTTTTTTGCCTTTTTATAAGTGTCATTTCCATAGGCATAGCCCAAACTTCAAATTCTCCAAAAGAACAAATAGCCGCTTTTTATGAAGCTTCCCTAACGAAGGGTAAAGCCTATGATTGGTTGGATCATTTATCCAATCAAATTGGGGGCCGCCTTTCAGGGTCCTTAAATGCTGCTCGAGCGGTAGAGTGGGGGGAAGAGCGCTTAAAAGCAATTGGTTTAGATCAGGTGCGCTTGCAACCTATTATGGTGCCCAAATGGGTGCGGGGCACTTTTGAATATGCCAGTATAGAAACCAGTCCTGGCAATAGTATCAATGTGCCTATTTGTGCTTTAGGCGGTTCTGTTGCTACACCAGCCTATGGTTTGCGGGCCCAAGTGGTTGAGGTGACGTCTTTTGAAGAGCTAGAAGCTTTGGGAGCCGAAAAGATAGAAGGTAAAATTGTCTTTTTTAATCGTCCTATGCCAGCAGAGGTAATCAGTACTTTTAAGGCTTATGGCGAAAGCGTTTCCCAACGCACACAAGGAGCCTACAGAGCAGCTAAATTAGGCGCAGTAGGTACCATAGTTCGGTCTATGAATATGCGATTGGATGATTATCCCCATACCGGAAGCATGTATTATAACGATTTGCCCAACTCAGAGCGTATCCCGGCAGCGGCTATTAGCACTAAAGGAGCTGAATTGTTGCACACCATGTTGGCGCTAAACCCCGATTTGTTTTTTTATTTTAAACAAGATTGCAAAAACTATCCAGAGGTGCCTTCGCATAATGTTATTGGAGAGTTGAAAGGTAGTGTATATCCAGATGAAATTATCGTAGTGGGGGGCCATCTCGATTCTTGGGATTTAGGCGATGGTGCTCATGATGACGGAGCGGGGGTGGTGCAATCTATGGAGGTTTTGAGATTGTTTAAAGAATTAAATTACCAGCCCAAGCGCACCATTCGAGTGGTTTTATTTATGAATGAAGAAAACGGGCTCAACGGAGGAAAAGCCTATGCTAAAACCGCTTTTGCCGAAAATGAAAAACACGTTTTTGCTTTAGAATCTGATGCTGGAGGGTTTACACCAAGGGGTTTTACCTTTGAAGCCACCCCCACACAATTTGAAAAAATTAAATCATGGGCCCCCTATTTTGAACCCTATCTCTCAAACTATTTCATCCAAAATGGCAGCGGTGCTGATATCAAACCTTTGGCCAATGGCACCACCGTTTTAGCAGGATTATTACCCGATTCACAACGCTATTTTGACTATCATCATACGTCTATTGACACTTTTGATGCCATCAATAAAAGAGAGTTAGAACTTGGAGCTGCCGCCATGACCAGTTTGGTCTACCTGGTTGATCAATTTGGGTTCTAACAGATGAGCATTACGTTTCAAGACTATTTTAGAGAATTTCGCTATAATCTCACATTGGCCTATCCGGTCATCATTGGTTTGTTAGGACACACTTTTGTGCAACTCATAGACAACGTAATGGTGGGTCAATTAGGCACAGCTCCATTGGCAGCGGTATCATTAGGCAATAGTTTTGTGTTTGTGGGCATGTCTATAGGCATTGGTTTTTCCACTGCCATAACCCCCTTAATTGCAGAATCTGATGGAGCTAAAAATGTTGACCAAGGGCGAAAAGTGTTTATGCACGGATTTTTACAATGTTTAATTTTAGGTCTTTTCTTAGCTTTTTCGGTTTGGTTGTGTAGACCCCTACTTTTTTATATGGGACAACCTGAGGAGGTGGTGCAACTTGCCTATCCTTATCTTATCTGGGTGGCCTTTTCACTGCTTCCGCTTGTCATTTTTCAAGCTTTTAAACAGTTTTGTGACGGCCTTTCACATACACGCCCCCCCATGTATGCCACTCTATTGGGTAATTTGGTCAATGTGATTTTAAATTATTTTTTAATTTTTGGTTATTGGATTTTTCCCAAAATGGGCATAGAAGGGGCTGCCATTGGCACTTTAGTGGCTCGAATTTTTATGGTGCTGTTTATCGCTATTTATGTGCGACGAGACGCGCGTTTTGCAGCCTACACCAATAAGATTTATTGGCGTTGGCCCGATTTTAAATTGATGAAAAAGATTGTCAATCTAGGTTTTCCTTCTGCTCTTCAAATGTTTTTTGAAGTTGTTTTCTTTACGGCAGCCATTTGGCTTTCTGGGCTATTGGGAAAAAATGAACAAGCTGCCAATCAAATTGCACTTAATCTATCATCCATTACCTTCATGTTTGCTATGGGACTTGGTGTTACCGCCATGATTCGGGTGGGTAATCAAAAAGGAAGAGGGGATATGCTGAATTTAAAACGAATTGCTCATTCTATTTTTTTGTTAATCCTAATTCTCGATCTCATTTTTGCACTCTTTTTTCTTTTAACACATCAGCATTTACCTTGGATTTATCTCGATCAAAACAATTTGATGGAAGCAGCCGATAGCCAACAAGTGGTTTTTTTAGCAGCGCAATTATTGATTGTTTCGGCCTTCTTTCAGCTTTTTGACGGTATGCAAGCCGTTGTGTTGGGAGCCTTGAGAGGCCTGCAAGATGTAAATATTCCGGCTTGGATCACCTTTATTTCTTATGGATTGATAGGATTCCCAATTGCCTATTTCGTTGGCCTCGAAACTCGTTTAGGGGTTCTGGGTATTTGGATTGGATTGCTTTCCGGATTGATAGCTTCGGCAATATTATTATTTTTAAGATTTCAAACACAAATTAAAATCTTAATTCAAAATCAAACGACACATGGAACTGCCTAAATTCTTATTAGCCGACACCATACAACACGACACCGATTTGTTTGTTGTTCATACCGAATATCCAAATTTCATCTTAAATGTGGCCAATGACGAGGTGCACTGGATGGAGGAATTTTCTAAAGAAGATGAGGCCTCTTTAAAAGAAAATACGACTGATCTCCTAGAGGCAGCCTACGCTTTTTATGATGCCGAAATGAAAGCCTTGGAAAACTAGTGGATTCACTCATTGCCTGGGATCGTGAACTTTTTTTAGTCCTTAACGGTTGGGGAACTCCCCCCTTTGATGGTTTTTGGCTACTGCTTTCTCATGCTCTCACCAATGTGGTGGTCTATTTGTTGGCGTGGTTCTATTTAAGCCGAAAACTTAAACTCAGAGCGGCTCTTTTTCTTTTTCTTAGCACACTGTTGTTGATTTTGATTACCGACCAATTCACCAACCTAGCAAAATATTTTTTTAGTCGCTTACGCCCCTGTCATGACCCCGACTTGCAAGCATGGGTTCGTTTGGTGAAAGCGGGTTGTGGGGGGCAATTTGGTTTTTTTTCAGGACACGCTTCCAATTCGTTTGCTCTAGCTGTTTTCTTTGGTAGATTTTATCGTCCGCTGAGTCGTTGGATGGCCTTTTTCTTTTTAGCTCTCGCCACCTTCATTGCCTATAGTAGAATCTATTTAGGGGTCCATTTTCCTTTAGATATTTTGGTGGGTGCCCTTGTGGGAAGTGGTTTTGGAAAAGGCGCTCACTATTTATTTACAAAATTCATCTCGCTGCAATACCGCTAAATTCAAAGCGTGTATGGTGAAGATAAGGCTGCTCAGGGGCCACATAGGTGCTCGGAAAATGAGGTAGATTTGGTGTGTTAGAAAATTTTTGAGTTTCAAAACAAATGGCTTCCCTTTGGGTTGGCGTAAAAACCACCAATCCTGGTTGATCGGTCTGGATATGCATGCTGATGCCCGTTTGGGGAGAATATAGCTTGGCCGCCGTTTTTGTTTTTGAATTAAGCACAAAATAATCATCCAATCTTTGGGTTCCCAATGGGCGAGGCTGACTGAAGTCCATAGCAGTTTGGTCGGTCTTGAGCAGAACTCCCGTTGGCACCAAATTTTGAGCCAATTCTAAATAGTGTGTTGCCTCAATCTGCAAATACTGTTCGTCTAGTTTTCCCTTAGGGTTAAGACTAAAATAGGCATGATTAGTTAGGTTTATATGAGTAGGGGCGTCGGTAGTAGCTCGATATTCCAATACTAGGGCCTGCTCTTGCAGGCGATAGGTGATTTGGGCCTGCACCGTGCCAGGAAAACCACCATTCCCATTTAAACAAGTATGTTGTAATGTAAGCTCCGTTTCAGCATAAGATTTCTTTTGCCAATATTGTCTATGCCAGCCAGTTTCCCCACTGTGTAATAAGACACCGTCTGTATGATCTAATAGATATTTTTTGTTGTTCAGTATAAAACTTTCGGTTAGTCGCCCAGCATATCTACCTACAACTGCGCCGTGACACCAGCTGTCATTAAGATACGTGTCTGGTGATGCTAATCCTTGAATTATATTGATAGACTCTCCCTTTGTATTGGTAACCCACAATTCGTGTAAAATAGCCCCATAGTCTAAAAAAGTGGCGCTTAGGTAATCATTGTGTAGCTCAAATTGTTGCATTTTAGTGTGCTTCTTTGAGCAGTTCCGGATAGCGGCCTTGGAATTTTTTTAAGCGAGGAATGGAAACATTTTGAACATAGGGATTGTCTGGATTGCGCTTTTCATAGTCTTGATGATATTCTTCGGCATAGAAGAATTTCTCAAGTGGTTTTACTTCAGTAACAATCTCTGCCTTAAAAACACCTTGTTCGGTAAGTTGTTGGATGTATTTTTGAATTTGCTCGCGTTCTGTTGGGGAGGTATAAAACGCAATGGAACGATATTGACTGCCATGATCAGGCCCTTGTCTGTTTGGGGTGGTGGGATCATGCGAACCAAAAAACACCTGTAGCAAGGTGCCAAAGGATACTTCTTCAGGATTGTAGAGCACTTCTACAGCCTCGGCATGACCGGTACGTCCGGTTCCAATTTGATTGTAGTTGGGGTTTTTGGTAAAGCCACCGGCATAGCCCGAATAGACCTCAGAAACGCCTTTAACACTTTCAAAAATGGCTTCTACACACCAAAAACAACCGGAAGCAAAATAGGCTTTTTTAAGATTTTGATCTACCCTAGCAGTAGGTTGCCAAACAGGATCGGGATGGTCTATAGGACGACTGTCTGAAAAACATGTGTTTAGAGAAAGTAGACTGAGAGTGAGTGCTAAAATTTTCATTCTTTTTTGTTTATTAAAACTTCATTAGGGGAAAAAGTATATTTATATTTCAAAGGTACTATTCTCAAATAGGTTTTGCAATGGAATAGATCACCTATTGCTTTTTTGTTTCTAAATCGGCTTTCGAATTAACATTTTTGGCATTTCTCATCTTAGTAATGCATAGTGGCATGAATTGTTATTCTTTCCCATTAGAGGGTGGTTTGAGGGTAACGGGCATGACTGACCGAGTAAGTTGGGGACTCTATATTTCAAACTTTACCTTTTTGGTGGGGTTACAGCCGCAGCCCTAATGCTGGTTATGTCAACCTATGTGCTAAAGGATATTGATTTCAAGCAAGCCGTTCTAATTGGTGAGGGGTTAGCTGTTGCAGCACCCGTATGTGTTTGCTTTTTGTTATTGCCGACATGGAAGGCCCCTCTCTTTTATGGCACATGATTCCGGGCATAAGGGCGCTTAATGGCTATTTGTTTTTAAATATTACCATTCCCTTTTATATTTTATTCAGTCCTAAAATTAAATTGCCTCAGCGCTATTCTTCGCTAGGTTAGATTTAGGGAAACGTGTCATAAGGGATTAATTTACAAATGAATCACTTCATCATAGGCATCGGCCACTGCTTCCATCACGGCCTCACTCATAGTGGGATGTGGGTGCACGGCTTTGAGCACTTCATGTCCAGTGGTTTCTAATTTGCGTCCTAAAACGGCTTCGGCAATCATATCGGTCACACCAGCACCAATCATGTGGCAGCCTAGCCACTCGCCATATTTGGCGTCAAAAATAACCTTGACAAAGCCATCGGAATGCCCACTGGCTTGTGCTTTTCCAGAGGCTGAAAAAGGAAATTTACCTACCTTAATGGCATAGCCTTTTTCTTTGGCTTGGGCTTCTGTTAAGCCTACAGAGGCCACTTCGGGAGCGCAATAAGTACAGCCTGGAATATTGCCATAGTCTAGGGGTTCTACCGTCATGCCAGCAATTTTTTCCACACACAAAATACCTTCGGCTGAGGCCACATGCGCGAGTGCTTGTCCGCTGGTCACATCACCAATGGCATAATAGCCCGGCATATTGGTTTGATAAAAGTCGTTGACTAAAATCTTATCTCGATCGGTAACAATACCCACTTCCTCAAGGCCAATGTTTTCAATATTGGTTTTAATGCCCACGGCTGATAATACAATGTCGGCTTTTAGAGTTTCTTCCCCTTTGGCCGTTTTAATGGTGGCGCTCACGCCTTTGCCTTTGGTGTCTACAGCAGTCACTTCGGCGCCGGTCATAATTTGGATGCCACTTTTCTTAAAAGAACGTTCTAACTGTTTTGAAATTTCTTCATCTTCAACGGGCACAATGCGATCTAAATATTCTACAATAGTCACCTCGGTTCCCATTGCGTTATAGAAATAGGCAAATTCAATTCCTATGGCTCCAGAGCCTACCACAATGAGTTTTTTGGGTTGCTTTGGCAGGGTCATGGCTTCTCTATAGCCAATCACTTTTTTGCCATCTTGAGGTAAGCTAGGCAATTCTCTTGAACGGGCACCTGTGGCAATAATAATATGTTGTGCTTCATATTCTTCGGTTTTTTTACCCAGGGTTACACTCACTTTTTTTCCGGGTAAAATTTTACCAAACCCGTTAAGCACGTCAATTTTGTTTTTCTTCATTAAAAATTGAACCCCTTTGCTCATTCCTTCGGCTACACTTCTACTGCGATTGACAACAGCATCAAAATCTTTGTCATATTCTTTTACGGTTAGACCATAATCGTTGGCGTGTTTTAGATAATTAAACACCTGAGCCGATTTTAAAAGGGCTTTGGTAGGAATACAGCCCCAGTTGAGGCAAACACCGCCTAAGCTTTCTTTTTCTACTATAGCCGTTTTAAATCCAAGTTGTGAGGCTCTAATGGCGGTCACATAGCCTCCCGGACCACTACCCACCACAATAATATCATATGCTGTCATTCAAAAGGGTTTATATTCAGCGCAAAGTTACAAAACTGAAAAGTTTTCGGGATTATTTTTCTTGGGAAACAAAGTCTATACTTGCCGAATTCACACAAAACCGTTCTCCAGTGGGGGTTGGTCCATCGGGAAAAACATGCCCCTGGTGCCCCCCGCATTGCGCACATACAATTTCAATGCGAATCATGCCATGCGAGGTGTCTCGAATCATTTCTAGGGCGCCTGGAAACGCTGCATCAAAACTAGGCCAACCACAATTGCTTTCAAATTTATGTTCGGCAGCAAAAAGGGCTGTTCCACAACCTTTGCAGTGATAGGTGCCGGCCTCAAAATGTTGGTTGTATTTTCCGCTGTGTGGATATTCAGTGCCTTTTTCTCTTAAAATGCGATAGCTCTCCGGGTCGAGTTGTGCTTGCCAATCCGCTTCCGATTTTTCAATGGGATACCTATTGGGCGCCATCTTCTTTTGAAATAAACGTTAGAGCTGCAGAATTTATGCAATGGCGTTTGCCCGTGGTGTTGCGTGGGCCGTCTTCAAACATATGGCCTAAATGCCCTCCACACATTTTACATTTTAATTCGGTGCGCGCATAACCAATTTTATAATCCACATCATATTCTAAATTTTCGTCAATGCCCCGGTCAAAAGAAGGCCAACCGCTTTTAGAATCATATTTATAAGCCGATTCATAGAGAGGGGTTTGGCAGCCTCCGCACACATAAGTGCCTTCTTCATAAAATTTATTTAGCGGGCCAGAAAAGGCTCGTTCAGTGCCGGCTTGTCGCAACACATGATAAGCCATTTCAGAAAGTTGGGCGCGCCATTCGGCATCTGTTTTAGTAATGGGATATGTTTTTTCTTTTGTTTTTTTCTGGGCATTGCTTTGACAGCTTAGGAGCAAGAGGGAAAACAATACTAATATGGAGCGTTTCATGATCTTTTTTCTTCAAAAATAAACAACTTTAGCAGCCTATCGAAAATTCTCTAAATTTTATGATTTTTTTGACTTCTTGTGCCTTCGGAATCTCAGATTTTAAATACTTTAGTAGCTCAAATCTTATCCTTATGAAATTTAAACCTCATTTTCTCCTCGCTTTCCTGATTTTGTTTACGGCATGTAAAACCAATGTGATTACGGGCAAGAAGACCTATAATTTTATGTCCAACAAGCAGTTGTTTCCAATGGCTTTTAAGCAATATGATGTTTTTTTAAAAGAGCATACCGTAATAACCAATACCGCAGAAAGTCAACAAATAAAAGACATAGGGGCTAGAATTGCGGCAGCAGCCCAAAAATATTTTGAATATAAAGGTGCAGCACGACTTTTACAAGACTATGCATGGGAATACAATTTAGTAGAAGACCCTCTGGTGAATGCTTGGTGCATGCCGGGAGGTAAAATTGTGTTTTATACTGGAATTTTGCCAATTGCCAAAAACCCAAGTGGTATTGCCGTAATTATGGGACATGAGGTGGCTCATGCTTTAGCCGAACACGGCGGGCAACGTATCTCAGCTGGGCTCACCCAACAAGGTTTGGGACTGGTGTTAAACAAAACCACCGAAAACCAACCCGAAAAAAAACGAAAAGCTATTTTGGCTGCCTATGGCGTAGGTTCTTCAGTGGGTGTGATGCTGCCCTTTAGCAGAAAACATGAAACAGAAGCTGATAAAATTGGACTTGAACTAGCCGCAATAGCCGGCTTTGACGTGACCGAGGCCCCCAAGTTGTGGGAACGTATGCAGGCCCAAGGAGGCAGCAAGCCCCCCGAAATTTTAAGTACCCATCCGGCCAATCAAACGCGTATTCAAAATCTACGTGACTGGGGCCCCGGTGCCTTGGCATTAGCTAAAAAAATTAATCAAAAAGCGCCTTAAGTCTCATAGAATTCATACTTTGGAAGACTAAATTTAAGGTATGCTTTCTGTTAAAACTCCCCTTGAAAAAGGGAGTAAAAAACTTATTAATGCTTGGGCATTTTACGATTGGGCCAATTCGGTTTATTCGCTAGTGATTTCCTCCGCAATTTTTCCCATCTACTACGGTACCCTTTTTGCTACTAACAATACCGTTCAAATTTTAGATTATGAAATAAAAAGCACAGCTTTAATCAGCTTTGTTATGGCAGCTGCTTTTGTGGTGGTGGCCTTAATGTCGCCTTTGCTCTCGGGAATTGCCGATTATATTGGTAACAAAAAGCGTTTCATGAAGATTTTTGTCTATTTGGGTTCACTTTCCTGTATAGGCTTGTATTGGTTTACACTAGAAACACTCTTTTTAGGGTATTTTTTCTATTTCTTAGCCATGATTGGTTTGTGGGCCAGTTTGGTGTTTTACAATTCTTATTTGCCCGATATTGCCTATCCGGAACAGCAAGACAAAGCAAGCGCTAGGGGCTTTTCTATGGGCTATATTGGAAGTGTATTGCTCTTGTTGTTGAACCTCGCCATGGTCATGAAACCCCAGTGGTTTGGTATTGGAGGAACCGAAGGTGAAGCCGCCATAACGGCCATGAAATATTCTTTTATTACGGTGGGCATTTGGTGGGCTTTGTTTAGTCAATATGCTTTCTATTATCTACCTAAAAGCAATCATGAAGTAAAAGTAACACGTGATATTTTTTGGAATGGATACCGAGAATTGCGAACGGTTTGGGAGGAGCTTAAAACCCTAGATCGTTTAAAGCGATTTTTGCCTGCTTTTTTTCTTTATAGCATGGCACTGCAAACCGTGCTTCTCGTTGCAGCCTATTTTGGAGAGCAAGAAATTGCTTGGGCTAGCACCTCAGAAAAAACCTCGGGTTTAATCATCAGTATTTTGCTCATTCAATTGGTTGGTATTCTTGGTGCCATTTTAACCGCTAGAGCTTCTCATCGCTTTGGAAATATTTCAACCCTGATGGTCATTAATTTTATTTGGGCGGTTTTATGCTGGTATGCCTATACCATCACCACTCCGGTTCAATTTTATACGGTTGCCGGCCTAGTGGGCATGGTGATGGGTGGTTTGCAATCGCTCTCCCGCTCTACCTATTCTAAATTGCTTCCCGAAACCCAAGACACCACCTCTTTTTTTAGTTTTTATGACGTGACCGAAAAAGTGGGAATCGTAATTGGCATGCTTATGTTTGGGGTGATTGATCAAATCACCGGAAGCATGCGCAATTCTATCTTGTTTTTTATTCTCTTTTTTGTGTTAGGGGCCTTTATGCTCAAACGTGTTCAAACAAAAGAGCGTTAATCCTTAAGAACAATACTACCCGAACCCGTTAGGAGTTGTTTGTGTTCTTTGGGGTTTCCATAACACCTAATATGTCCGGAGCCTGTTACAGCAGCCATTAGATTTTTTTTAGCATGAAGCACTATGCTTCCGGAGCCCGTTATCTTTGAATCGGCGTTTTGACTCAACAGTTCTTTGGTTTTAAGGTGCCCAGATCCGGTCACTTTAAAGTGAGTTTGTTGCGCTTGTCCACTCAACTTTATTTGCCCTGAACCGGTTAGAGTTGCCTCCACTTGGTTTGCTTCTAGCAGCATTTTTATTAGGCCTGACCCCGATAGGATAAGTTCAAATTGATCCACTTCTATCGGAAAATCGGCTGTTATATCCCCCGAGCCGCTTAGCGTTACCCTAGACAGGGTGTTAATAGGAATGGTTAGGGTTATAGAACCCATCTTTGCTGGAGAAAACCAGCTCCCTTTTTTTTGCTTAATGACAAGGGTGTTTTGGCTTACTTTCGTGATAATAGATTCTAAATCTGTTCGATTACCTTGGAGTTGAACCGTTCCTGCTTCGCCCTCAATCAGTTCCACATTGAATGGCCCCTCTACATTGAGTTTGTCAAAAGCGCCCACTTGTCGGGTTTCACTTTGAGAAAAAAGAGATAAACTACCAAATAAAGAGGCCAGTAGAAAGGAACAGAGTAAAGTTTTTGTTTTCATAAGATGTTGCTGTTTAAACGATTAATAGTTGAATTTTACGCCCCCAAATTCGGAGTCTATCACAATATTATTGCCTGAGTTTGCTCTTCCATGATAACCCTCATAGGTTTTATCGCTCGCTTCTTCTTTTATAATTTGATGCTGAAGGGGAAGATTGTGCTTAAAAGTAGCATATTCAAGAGTAAGCCTATAATCAAAAGCCCAATTGGGGTCTATGTTCATTTTAATGCCCGTATATTCTGCTTTAATTTGAATCTTTTTAGCCGTAGGAGATATGGATTCAATGAGAAGGGCACCAAACTCCTGTTTCAAATCCGCATGGTCTGAAAGGCTTCCTATGACAAGGGTTAGGTAGTCTCCACTACCTAAAACGGTGTGTGCTTCATCTACAATCAATTTGCCGTAGTCATTTTTAAATTGAAGTTGTTCCACATAGCTGAATTGGGCATTGGTATAGTCGGCTACAAGGTTAATTTCTCCGCCTCTATCTAGTTCAAAAGTAGAATAGTCAGCCTTAATTTCTCCGCCTTTCATAGTGTCTATAGTAGAATTAGAGGTATAGTCAAAAGACAAGTAATTAGTTGGTGAGAGCAGTTCTCCTATGATGAGTTTGCCATAGTCGCATTGAATCTTAGCATTGCCTTCTAGGGCGTTGAGCACCAGTGTGCCGTAGTCATTCTTGAGATCTACATGGCTGGTGCGGGGCAATTTGACGGTATAATCTATAGTGAAATGAAGTTTAGATTGCGAAAACCAATTGGAGTTCCAGCTATCTTCAATCACCGTTTTTGCTTTTATATGCGCTGGATCGAGATCAAAAAGGACTGTTATGTTTTCAAGTTTTTCAAGAACTCTTTTGGAGTTAGAACCACTCACGGTTATCTGAACATCAAGCACCACTTTGTTTTGATCCCAACTGCTAAGGGTTAGGTTGCCAAACTGATTTTCAATTTCTACCAACGCATTGGGTTGAACGTCAATTTCTTTGTGTAGGGTTTTGGATTCTTTCTGAAAAGCAAAAAGGGCCAGGCTGTTGATTAGAAAAAAAGTAAAAGCAAGTTTTGTTTTAAAGGATTTCATAATTGGCTTTTTGAATTTGAGTTATTTTGTTTTGGATTTCTATTAACAGAGCATTTTGAAGTCTTAAATTTTCAAGTAAAGCCGCTATCAATTGCGGTTGAGTGGGATTTTGTTCCCATTGTTGATAGAGTGCAGTATAGTCTTGCTGCATTTTTTGCAATTGTTTTTGACTGTGTGAAACAATTTTTTTCATTTGGGGTGAGCCTTGAGTTTCTAGGGCTTCCATTTGGGTTTCAATTAATTGAAAAAAGTGTTGTTCCGCTTTTTGAAATTGCACTACCTCTTGGTCGGGTAGCTGCGTTAGATAAACCGCAAAACTACCTAAGCTCACCAACACCAAAAGACTTGCAGCTCGCAGCATAAAACGAGATACTCTTTTGGTTTTGAAACGCCTTTTGAGGCGTTGTGCAAATAAATGATCATGGTGGGGCGGAAGAGGGATCTTTGTCTCCGCTTCCTGCCACTTCTTAAAAAGAATTTTTAAATCGTTATCGGTCATTCAATTGTTTTTTAAGTGCTGTTTTAGCGCGCGACAAGAGTGTTCTTGACTTGCTAGAACTCCAATTCATAATGCTGCTGATTTCTTGGTGGCTATAGCCTTCGAGATAATAGAGCTTTAGAATTAAAGCATAATGGTCTTTCAAACGGTCTAGGGCAAGGCCCAATTGCTGAGCATTAATATTTTGGGGAGAAACAGAAATTTGTTCTTCCTCCTCTGGTTGAGGAATTTCTTCTTTTGAGGCATCCAAAGAGATAAAACGTTTTTTTTGATGATATAGGGCAATGCTTTTGCGGATCACAATTTTGCGCAACCAGCCCTCAAAACTCCCTTTACCTTCAAATTGAGATAACTTGTCAAAAGCAATAATGAGCCCCTCTTGCATAGCATCTAAGGCATCTTCGGGATTTTTTAAAATGCCAAATGCTGCTTGGTAAAGGGGGGTGTGAAATCTTTTATAGAGTTCCATATGCGCCTTTTGATCTTTTTTTTTGCAGGCCACAATAAGGGCCGATGTAGGGGTTGTTTTATAATTCATTCAAACAACAATTCTTTTAAATGAGCCAAAAAAAATAATAATGTTACAGTTTAAATGGCATAACTATTGAATATATAATAAACTCACTTTGCAAAGGGAGCTACTGTTTCAAAAAACAGGGCAAAGACCCCCAACAAAGTAGTTTAAAATGACAATTTGACCTAATTTTTTTATATGTTCAAATCAAGCTTTTTTTCTATTGACAATTTGTCACTACAAGATATAGAAACCGACGCCGAACTAATTCCATTGATGACCTCTGAAGATGAAGCTCAGCTCAACAGTGAGGCGTTGCCCGAAACGGTTCCTATTCTACCCCTAAAAAACACAGTCCTTTTCCCAGGTGTGGTCATTCCTATCACAGCAGGAAGAGATCAATCTATCCAACTTATTAAAGATGCCAATAAAGGCGATAAGGTAATTGGTGTAGTGGCCCAAAAAGAACAAGATATCGAAAATCCTTCCTTAAGCGACCTACATACTTTGGGGACAGTAGCTCAAATTTTGAAAGTACTCAAAATGCCAGATGGGAATACTACTGTGATTATTCAAGGGAA
Source organism: uncultured Flavobacteriaceae bacterium (assembly GCA_964386915.1). Classification (GTDB taxonomy): domain Bacteria; phylum Bacteroidota; class Bacteroidia; order Flavobacteriales; family Flavobacteriaceae; genus JADHMP01. The sequence goes on from CAYLUQ010000017.1 coordinate 35,161, forward strand.
AAAGCGTTTTCAAATAGACAGTTTGGTGCAAGAAAAGCCCTATTTGGTGGCCAAAATTAGTCCTGTGGAAGAGGTCGTGCCGGCTGCTGATGATAAAAAATTTAATGCCACCATAGACTCCATAAAAGATATGGCATTAAACATCATTGAGGAAAGTCCTACTATTCCTTCTGAAGCTTCTTTTGCCATTAAAAACATTAAAAGCCCCACTTTTCTCGTCAATTTTGTGGCATCTAACTTAAATCTTCCAGTTAAAGAAAAACAATCCATTCTCTCACTAGTGAGTCTCCAAGAGCGGGCCATGCTGTGTTTGAAATACATGAATCAGGAATATGAAAAGTTGGCCTTAAAAAACGACATTCAATCGCGGGTTCGTCATGAAATGGATATGCAACAGCGGGAATATTATTTGCATCAGCAAATGAAAACCATTCAAGAAGAATTGGGAGGGGTTTCTTATGAAGAGGAACTGGAAGAAATGGAAGCGCGTGCCAAAGAAAAAAAATGGAGTGAGGCACCCACAAAACATTTTCAAAAGGAATTGGCCAAATTGAGACGCATGAACCCTCAAGTGGCCGAATATTCTATTCAACGCAACTACCTCGATTTGTTTTTAGATTTGCCTTGGAATGAATATTCAGAGGATAATTTCGACTTAAAAAGAGCCCAAAAAATTCTAGATCGCGATCATTTTGGATTAGAAGATGTTAAAAAAAGAGTATTGGAATATTTGGCCGTATTGAAATTGCGGAATGATATGAAATCTCCCATTTTGTGTTTATATGGCCCTCCAGGGGTAGGAAAAACCTCCCTTGGAAAATCTATAGCCGAAGCATTGGGGCGCTCTTATGTTCGTATATCTTTGGGAGGAATGCGTGACGAAGCCGAAATTCGGGGACACCGCAAAACCTACATTGGAGCTCTTCCAGGTCGTATCATTCAAAGTCTCAAGAAAGCCGGCACGTCCAACCCGGTTTTTGTCTTAGATGAAATTGATAAACTGTCCACAGGAGCACAAGGTGATCCGGCTGCTGCTTTGCTAGAAGTTTTAGACCCCGAACAAAATGAAGCCTTCTATGATAATTTCTTAGAAATGGGCTTTGACCTCTCTAAAGTTATGTTTATTGCAACCGCTAATAGTTTAGCTCCCATACCAGCTGCATTGCGAGATCGAATGGAAATGCTAAATGTGAGTGGCTACACCCTAGAAGAAAAAACAGCCATTGCCCAAAAGTTTTTATTACCCAAGCAATTGAAAGAGCACGGCATGCAAAAAACACAACTCAAATTAAAAAAAGGAGTGATCGAAAAAATAGTGGAACGCTACACTAGTGAATCAGGTGTGCGGGGCCTTGAAAAACAGGTTGCTAAAGCGGTTCGCTATGCGGCTAAATCAATTGCCATGGAAGAGGACTATAGTGTTCATCCTTCTGTGGAAGATTTAACCACCATCTTAGGACCCGCAAAAGTTCACCCCGATTCCTATGAAGACAACCTTGTTGCCGGCGTGGTCACAGGCTTGGCTTGGACCTCTGTTGGAGGGGCTATTTTATTTATAGAATCGGCTATTTCTAAGGGCAAAGGAGTCTTAAGCATAACCGGAAATTTAGGTAAAATCATGAAGGAATCGGCCACCATTGCCTTAGAATATATCAAGGCTAATGCCGAGTTTTTGGGGCTTTCTGACTTTAATTTTGACGCATACAACATCCATATTCACGTGCCAGAAGGGGCCACTCCAAAAGACGGACCCAGTGCTGGAATTACCATGCTGACCTCTTTGGTTTCGCTGTTTACGCAAAAACGAGTGAAGAAAAACTTGGCCATGACCGGAGAAATTACCTTGCGAGGCAAAGTATTGCCGGTGGGAGGCATTAAGGAAAAAATACTAGCCGCTAAAAGAGCTAAAATAAAAGAGATTATTTTAAGCGAACAAAACCGAAAAGATATTGAAGTTATTGAGGCTAATTATCTTAAGGGATTAAGCTTTCACTATGTAAAAACCATGGAAGAAGTCATTGCGTTGGCCATCACTTCCCAAAAGGCCAAAAACGCAAAAGAATTCAAAATGCTTGCCTGATACAGGCTGAATTGACTATTTTTCGGTAGTGAAAAAAATTATTATCGCCATAGACGGTCATGCTTCCACTGGAAAAAGCACCCAGGCTAAACGTTTGGCCCAACGCTTTCAATATCTCTACATCAACACAGGTGCCATGTATCGCGCCCTTACCTATTATGCTGTAAAGGAGCAACTTCCCCCCTCAGAACTGATTGCTGCTTTGCCACAACTTAGCATCAGCTTTAGCGAAAAAGAGGGGCAACAAAAAACCCTTTTAAACGGGCAAGATATAACCTCTAAATTGCATCAAATGGAAGTGGCAGAGCAGGTGAGTGCTATTGCGGCTTTACCCGAAGTGAGAGCCTATCTATTGTTGGAGCAACGCAAAATTGGAGCCCAAAAAGGCGTTGTGATGGATGGTCGAGATATTGGCACGGTTATATTTCCTGAAGCTGAATGTAAATTTTTTCTCAACGCCAGCATAGAAGTTCGCGCCCAAAGACGTTGTGATGAATTAGCCCTTTTAGGCACCCCAACCCCCTACGAATCAGTGTTAGAAAACCTGAGATCGCGTGACCAAATGGACAGTTCTCGAGCGGTAGCTCCTCTCCTAAAAGCAGCAGATGCAATGGAAATTGATGTCTCTGATTTTACACTAGAGGAGGTCTATCAACAAATGGAAAAAAGGGTCCTATCAGTTTTGGCTTCATAAAAAGGGTTGTTTTATTTGTAAATCAATCCATTACACCTATATTTGCACGCTTTTTAATTGATAGGAAAACTGAAAAGCAAGAAAAATAAACAAGAATAGCTTCTGTCGCTGCAATGAAAGTTTTCCCAGAGACAGAATACAAAACCCACTCGGAAATGGCTGATAAAGCAACCGACAAGGCCGCTGAAGAAAAAGAAGCGCCTAAGAAAACAGCAGCAAAAAAGACAACTACAAAAACTGCTGCTAAAAAAACCACTACTAAAACTGCAGCAAAAAAGGAAACCGAAA
>CAYLUQ010000017.1:38322-49797 GCA_964386915.1 uncultured Flavobacteriaceae bacterium
AAAACTGCTGCTAAAAAAACCACTACTAAAACTGCAGCAAAAAAGGAAACCGAAAAAAAAGCTGTAAAAAAAACAACTGCTAAAGCAACCCCTAAAAAAGAAGCAGCTCCTAAAAAAACGGCTACTCCTAAAGAAGAAAAAGTTGAAGCCCCAGTAGAAATTGCTGTTGCTGAAGCTACACCTGAAGTAGAAGTTGCGGCAGAAACCAAAAAATCAACTAAAGCAGCTGAACAAGAGCAAGCCGAATTTTTAGACAATTTCAATTGGCACAACTACCAAGAAGGTATTGATCCCATTGAAGATTCCCAATTGGAAGCTTTTGAAAAGCTAGTACAAGATAATTTTGTTAGCACTGGTGATGAAGACGTGATTGAAGGCGAGGTGGTTCATATGACCGACCGTGAAGCCATCATTGATATTAACGCCAAATCTGAAGGGGTTATTTCGTTAAACGAATTTCGTTACAATCCCGATTTAAAAGTAGGAGACAAGGTAGAGGTTATTATTGACACTCGTGAAGACCGCACAGGCCAATTGGTGCTATCGCACCGTAAAGCCCGTGTTATCAAAGCTTGGGATCGAGTAAACCACGCCCATGACAACAGCGAAATTGTAAACGGTTTTATCAAGTGTAGAACCAAAGGGGGAATGATTGTTGATGTTTTTGGCATTGAAGCTTTCTTACCCGGATCGCAAATCGATGTAAAACCCATTCGTGACTACGATCAATATGTGAATAAAACAATGGAATTTAAGGTGGTTAAAATCAACCACGAATTCAAAAACGTTGTGGTGTCCCATAAAGCCCTTATTGAAGCGGATATTGAAGAGCAAAAGAAAGAAATTATTGGTCAACTAGAAAAAGGCCAAGTGCTCGAAGGAACAGTAAAAAACATCACTTCTTATGGGGTGTTTATTGACTTGGGTGGTGTTGATGGTTTAATTCATATTACTGATCTTTCTTGGAGTAGAATTAATCATCCTACCGAAATTTTGGAATTAGACCAAAAACTCAATGTAGTTATCCTTGATTTTGATGACAATAAATCCAGAATTCAACTCGGATTAAAACAATTGTCAGATCACCCATGGGATCGTTTAAGCGATACCATCAAAGAGGGTGAGAAAGTGAAAGGTAAAGTAGTAGTTATTGCTGACTATGGTGCTTTTGTAGAAGTAGAAGAAGGTGTTGAAGGACTCGTTCACGTTTCTGAAATGTCTTGGTCAACGCACTTGCGTTCAGCTCAAGATTTTGTTAAAGTAGGAGACGAAATTGAGGCGGTGGTCCTTTCGCTAGATCGTGACGCACGCAAAATGTCTTTAGGCATCAAGCAACTTACACCAGACCCTTGGACAGATATTACGTCTAAATATCCTGTTGGCTCTAAGCACAAAGGATTGGTGCGCAATTTCACCAACTTTGGTGTGTTTATTGAGCTAGAAGAAGGGGTAGACGGTTTGGTTTATATTTCGGATTTATCTTGGACCAAAAAAATCAAGCATCCCTCTGAAATTTTAACGCTTGGTGATACCATTGAAGTGGCCGTTCTAGAATTGGATGTAGAAGGTCGCAAATTGAGTTTGGGTCATAAACAGACCAAAGACAATCCATGGGATAAATATGAAAAAGAGTTTGGCGAAGATACCGTTCACGAAGTTGAAATTACGGAAATCGTTGACAAAGGCGCTACCATTCACTTTAATGATGACATAGTAGCTTTTGTTCCTGCTCGACACATGGAAAAAGAAGATGGATCAAAACTCAAAAAAGGAGAGAAAGTGGAATTTAAGATAATTGAATTCAACAAAGACTTTAAACGAGTTGTAGCTTCTCACACCGTTATGTTCAAAGAACAGGAAATGAAAAATGTGAAAAAGGCCGCTAAAAAGGTAGAAGCTTCCAATTCAGAAGTAACCACCCTTGGCGATCTTGACGCATTGGCAGATTTAAAAGAGAAAATGGATAATGAATGATTCTTTATCTAATTCTTACTTTAAAAAACCCTCCTACTATGGAGGGTTTTTTTTTCCTTCAGAAACCAATACTTTTGTAAGTATATTTAACCCATGGCAAATAGAATATTGATTAGCGAAAAGAAACTGGAGATCTTGCTCCATCGTCTTTGTTGTCAACTTATTGAACGTCATGGTGATTTTTCAAACGCCGTATTAGTTGGTTTGCAGCCTAGAGGCATCTATTTGTTAGCAGCACTTAAACGCATGCTAGAAAGCCACTATGGTATTGAAAACCTACAGTGTGGTAAACTAGATACTACTTTCTTTAGAGATGATTTTAGAAGAGGCGCTCCTCTTGAAGCCAATGCCACTGAAATGGAGGTGAAAGTTGAAAATAAATCGGTGGTGCTCATTGATGATGTGCTATATACTGGACGCAGCATTAGAGCTGCTTTAACTGCTATTGACAGCTATGGTCGCCCCAACAATATTGAACTATTGGTCTTAATTGATAGAAGATTTAGTCGACACCTGCCCATACAACCCGATTATCTGGGCGCACAAATAGATGCCCTCGAAGGTGAAAAAGTGCGAGTTCATTGGGATGAAAAGGCTCAAAAAAGTAAAGTCTATTTGGAAAAACACAATGCATGAAGACACTTTCTGTTTCTCATTTATTAGGAATTAAATATCTCACCGAGGAAGATTTAGCCTTAATTTTTGAGACAGCCGCCTATTTTAAGGAAGTCATTAACCGCCCCATTAAAAAAGTACCCAGTTTAAGAGATATTACCATTGCCAATCTGTTTTTTGAAAACAGTACCCGCACCAAACTCTCTTTTGAACTTGCTGAAAAACGACTAAGTGCCGATATCTTAAACTTTTCTGCCGGTCAATCTTCAGTTAAAAAAGGAGAAACTTTAATAGACACGGTCAATAACATTTTGGCTATGAAAGTGGACATGATTGTGATGCGACACCCCACACCCGGGGCTGCCCATTTTTTATCAGAACAGGTTGATTCCTGCATTGTTAATGCCGGAGATGGCACCCATGAACATCCCACTCAAGCTCTTTTAGATTGTTTTTCACTGCAAGAACGATTGGGAGATTTAAAAGGAAAACGCATAGCCATTGTAGGTGATATTTTACATTCTAGAGTGGCTCTTTCTAACATTTATGCTCTTAAAATGTTAGGAGCAGAAGTGCAACTATGCGCTCCTAAATCACTACTTCCCAAACCTGTAGAGGCCCTTGGCGTATCGGTTTCAACCAATTTGTTGAGCACGCTCAAATGGTGTGATGCGGTTAATATGTTGCGGGTTCAAAACGAACGCATGGATTTAAACTATTTTCCTTCCACTAGAGAGTACAGCCAACACTTTGGATTAAACCTAAAGCGCCTGGAACAATTGCACAAGGAAATTATTGTGCTGCATCCCGGCCCCATAAACAGAGGTGTTGAAATAACCAGTGAAGTAGCCGATTCAGATCAAGCCATTATTCTTGATCAAGTAGAAAACGGAGTGGCCATAAGAATGGCAGTCATTTATCTATTAGCTAATAAATTAAACATGTCAACCGCGTGATTGAGATCCTCGAAAAAGAAATCTATCAAGTAGCTGCAAAATATTTTCCTACTCAACTTGCAACACTAATAAAGGCACTTGAAGCCCACATGCCGGGTGATTTAATCGTGGAATTGCCACAGCCCTTTGAAGGTTCTCCAAAAGCGTTAGAAGAGCTCCATGAATATCAGCAAAATAAAAACAGACTAGTGGTTTGGGTTTTACCTCAAAGTGGCGTTGCTGAATTGCCAACCGAATGGGCTTGTGTTCCTACTCTGCAAGAAGCTTTAGATTATATACAATTTGAGCAAATGCAACGCGATTTAGGATTTTAAACACCTTTATGGAACTCACAATTTTAGGATGTCATTCAGCTACTCCCAGAGAAAATAAGCACACCACAGCTCAAGTTCTAGAAGTGCAAGGACATTTGTTTTTAATTGACTGTGGCGAAGGCACTCAAATTCAGTTGCGTAAAGCAAAAGTGAAGTTTTCTCGAATTAAGCACATTTTCATTTCGCACTTGCATGGAGATCATTTTTTTGGGTTGGTGGGACTCATCAGCACCTTTCGGTTGTTGGGCAGAACGGCTCCCCTCCATATTTATGGTCCTAAAGGAATTAAGGAAATCATCACGCTTCAATTAAAATATGCCCAATCGTGGACAGATTATCCTTTGCATTTTATGGAATTAGATCAAAAAGAAAAGCAACTATTATGGGAAGATGAATTGGTAAATGTGTCTACAATTCCGCTTAATCATCGGGTCTATACCAATGGATTTCTTTTTGAAACCCAGCTAGGATTGCGTAAAATAGATAAAAGTGCTACGGCCCAATTGGAATTAAGTCCCGAAGACTATAAACGCCTTCAAGCCGGGCAAGATATTCAAACCACAAGTGGTAAAACCTATACCAATGTAGAGTTGACCTTGGCTCCTCAAGCAGTAAAGCGCTATGCTTTTTGTAGTGACACTTGCTATGATGAATCTATTATACCTCACATAGAGGAAGTGGATTTGCTCTATCATGAAGCTACTTTTTTAGAAGAACATGCCGAGCTGGCGCATAAAACAAAGCACAGCACCGTTATACAAGCCGCTACTATTGCCCAAAAAGCAAGGGCAAAAAGGCTCGTAATTGGCCATTATTCTAGTCGATATAAAGAAAAAGATAAGTTTATAGAAGAGGGTAGGGCAATTTTTGAAGCCCTAGAGCTCTCCGAAGATTTAAAAAGAATTTCAATTTAAACCCTAGGGGTTGTACCTTAGCTCCAAGCAAATGAAGAAAGATTTAGGACATTTAAGAAAATCGTATGAAAAGCATCGCTTGGAAGAGTCACAACTCAAAGAGAATCCGATGCTTTTATTTGAGGAGTGGTTTGAATTGGCTGAAAACGATCCCCAGATTGAAGAAGCTAACGCAATGACCCTCAGCACTCTTGGAGCGGATGGATATCCTAAGGGTAGAGTAGTGCTGTTAAAAGGCTATGATCACAGAGGATTTATTTTTTATACCAATTACAATAGTGAAAAAGGAAAAGCCATTGCAGCACATCCACAGGTGGGGGTAAGTTTTTTTTGGTCTTCACAGCAACGTCAAATTCATATTGTAGGGCAGGCAACTCAACTTGATGAAAAAGAATCGGATGCCTATTTTCAAAGTCGTCCAAGAGGAAGTCAACTCGGGGCTTGGGTTTCGCCACAAAGCCAAACCATTCAAAATAGAATGGTTTTAGAATCAAAGCTAAACGATTTAGAGGCACACTATGACGGAAAACCTATTCCCAAGCCAACCCATTGGGGAGGATATGTTGTGGCTCCTAGCAGTATAGAATTTTGGCAGGGAAGACCCAACCGTTTACACGATAGAATTCGATTCTATCAATCTGACTCACAATGGCATTATGAACGTTTAGCACCCTAGTAGATGAAGGAATTAATTTTAGTAAGACATGCAAAGTCCTCTTGGGAAAGTCCTGTTGCCGATATTGATAGGCCACTTTCCCCTGCTGGAATAGAACGCATCACAGCCATGACAAAAGCTTCAATATCCCTTTTTAAGGGGGTTGATAAGGTACTGTCTAGTCCGGCTAACAGAGCATTGCATACAGCCGTATTGATGATGCGCAATGCGCAACTTCCCTTAACACTTCTTCAGGTGGAAACAGCACTCTATACCTTTGAAGCAGAAGCGGTAATTGATTTTATTGAAACCCTTAATTTTGAGGGAAAAAGAGTGGTTTTGGTGGGACATAACCCTGCCTTTACGATTGTGGCCAATGAATTGGGCGACATGTCCTTTTCTCATCTCTCAACAGCGGCTTGGGCCCATTTGCGATGGGAAGACAATGCAACAACAGCCAACACTACTTTAGGTAACCCAAAAATGATGCTTTAATCCCTATGGAACGATATATCAATAGAGAATTAAGTTGGTTAGATTTTAATGCTCGTGTTTTGCAAGAGGCAGCAGATCACCAAGTGCCTTTGTTGGAACGATTGCGGTTTGTTGGTATTTTTTCTAACAACCTCGATGAGTTTTTTCAAGTGCGATACGCTACCGTTAAGCGCATTGCCCAATCGGACAAAACCGGAAAAAAAATCTTTGGTGGAAATGTGGCCTCTGACTTGTTAAAAGAGATTACTCAAAAAGTAATTGAACAACAAAAAGAAAGTAGTATAATTCTCGATCAAATTGAAAAGGCCCTAGCAGCGGAAAAAATTTATTTCATCAATGAAAAGGAAGTTTTACCAGAGCACAAGGCATTTCTTAAAGACTATTTCATCAATAAAGTAAGCCCTTCTTTAATGACCATCATTTTAGAAGAGGATAAAGTTCAAGATATTCGAGATCACACGGCCTTTTTGGTCATTAAACTTAAGCTTAAGGGAGGTCTACCTCCTCAATATGCACTCATTGAAGTTCCAACCGAATTAGACCGTTTTGTGGTATTGCCCAAAATAGAAGGCAAACAATATATCATGTTTTTAGATGATGTTATTCGGTTTCACTTTCATTTAATTTTTAACTTTTTTGACTATGCGTCTATTAGCTCACACATGATTAAAGTGACTCGAGATGCTGAGTTAGATATGGAAGGAGATGTATCGAAAAGTTATGTTGACAAAATCATTGAAAGTGTTCGAGACCGTGTGTTGGCTGAACCAGTTCGTTTGGTGTATGACAGTGCCATCGCAAAAGATATGTTGCAAATGGTCATTGATAAGCTGGAAATTGACTCCACCGATGGGCTAATTCCTGGAGGGCGTTATCATCACCGAAGAGATTTTATGAAATTTCCCAAATTGCATCGGTCTGATTTGCAATATGAATCCATAGAACCCCTTGCCATTCCAGGACTTTCTCTAGAAAAGAGTATTTTAAAAGCAATTGCTGAAAAGGATTTTTTACTCTATACACCCTATCACTCATTTTCTTATCTCATCAAATTTCTTCGAGAGGCGGCCCTAGACCCAGATGTGACTTCCATTAAAATTACCATCTACAGACTCTCAGAAATTTCAAACGTGGTGAGTTCCTTAATCAATGCCGCTAAAAACGGCAAAAAGGTTTTGGTTCAAATCGAATTGCAGGCTCGTTTTGACGAAGCGAACAATATTACGCATGCGGAGCAACTGGAGGCTGCCGGAATCAAGCTCATTTTTGGTATTCAGGGGCTAAAAGTGCATTCAAAAATTGGGGTTATAGAAAAGCGAGTGAACAACAAATATGAGCGTTATGGCTTTATTTGCACCGGAAACCTCAATGAAGACACAGCCAAGGTCTACACTGATTATATTCTTTTTACCTCACACAAAAAGCTATTAAGAGAAGTCAACAAAGTTTTTAACTTCTTAGAAGTTCCCTATAAACTAAAAAAATACAAACACCTTATTGTTTCGCCCCACTACAGTGCCAATACACTAGAACGACTCATTGATCAAGAAATCAAAAATCAATCCTTGGGCATACCAAGTGGAATTCAATTGAAAATGAATGCCGTGACCAATTTTAAATTGATTGACAAACTCTATATGGCTAGTCAGGCAGGAGTTCCCATCAAAATGATTGTTCGAGGCATTTGTTGTTTAATTCCAGGGGTAAAAGGGCTAAGTGAAAATATTGAAGTGATTAGCGTGGTAGACAAATTCTTAGAGCACCCAAGAGTTTATATTTTTGAACAGGGAGGCACACCTAAATATTTTATTTCCTCAGCCGATTTTATGACCCGAAACATTGAGAATAGGGTAGAAGTTGCGGCTCCTATCTACGATTTAGATTTACAGCAACAAATTCAAGATGTTTTCACACTGTGTTGGACCGATAATGTTAAAGCTCGTTATGTTAACGGTCCAAAGGCCAATCAATTTCGTCAAAATAAAAAACCTAAAAATCGCTCGCAATGGTCTATTTATGAATATTATAAAAAGCGATCCATATAGCGATGAAGATTGACAAATATGCAGCCATAGATATAGGTTCAAATGCAGTGCGAATGCTCATTGCCAACGTGATTCAGGATAAAGGAGAGACTTATTTTAGAAAAAATTCTTTGGTTCGTGTGCCAATTCGATTAGGAGAAGATTCATTTACTTCCGGCACAATTTCTACCACCAACCGCAATCGTTTGATAGAGTCTATTAAAGCCTTTAAAATGTTAATGGAAGTACATGGGGTGAAACATTATTTGGCCTATGCTACCTCTGCGCTTAGAGAAGCGGATAATGGACAAGAGGTGTTGGATGAAATCGCTTCGCAAAGTGAGATAAAAATTGAGTTAATTGATGGAGCTAAAGAGGCTGCTATTCTTTCTAACACCAATATTTTTGATCAAGTTTCCATTGATAAAACCTTTCTCTACATTGATGTTGGGGGAGGAAGCACCGAATTTAGTGTGATTAAAAAAGGGGAGCGAATTTGTTCAAAATCATTTAAAATTGGAACAGTGCGTTTGCTCAATGGTCAAGTGCCAATCCATTATTGGGATGAAATTGAAGACTGGATTATAACCAATTTATCTACTGTAGACAAAGTATATCTTCTAGGAACAGGGGGTAATATCAATAAATTGCATAAAATGGCAGCACTCAAAGAGGAAAAGCCCATAACCTATTTGATGTTGAATGCCCTCTACCGAAAAATATCGGCCCTAACCTATGAGGAACGCATCGTGCATTTGGGCCTAAACCCAGACCGTTCAGATGTGATTCTTCCAGCGATGGAAATCTACATTAGGGCTCTACGATGGAGTCGAGCTAAGGTTATTTATGTGCCCAAAATAGGCCTCTCAGATGGCATGATTAAGGAAATTGCCAAAATGAAGGGCCTTTCTATTTAGCCGTGAATGTTTTCTTTGGTGCCTAATTTTTGCATCAATTTGGCTTCAAACACCAACAACTCTTGCCATTTTTTTTCTACGAGTTCAGCATCGCCATAGGACTTGGCTAATTTTAGAAAAAGAGTATAATGATGCGCTTCGCTAATCATAAGTTTTCGATAAAAGGAACGCAGTTTAGGATCCGTAAGGTTTTCCGAAAGCAGCCTAAAGCGTTCACAACTTCTAGCTTCTATTAATCCGGCATAGAGCAGCCTGTGAATTAAATGCACATTTCTAGCACCTCCTTTAGGGAAAAAGGTGAGCAGGTCGCGCACATAATAATCGGGTCGTTCTTTACCCAACTCTAGACCACGCTCTTGGATGAGTTCGTGCACCATTTTGAAATGACTCATTTCTTCTTGCGCCAGGTCTATCATAGCGGACACCAGTTCGTGTTTTTCAGGAAACGAAATGATGAGTGAAATTGCCGTGCTGGCTGCTTTTTGCTCACAATAGGCATGATCTGTCAAAATTTCGCTTATGTTTTTTTCAACAATGTTGACCCATCGGGGGTCGGTGGGTAATTTTAAACCTAGCATTTTCTGATTTTTTTAGAGATCTAAATCGAAAGTATCTTTCAGATTTTTTAATTCAGGATTGATTTTTAACAAGTAGTTGTATTTTTCGTCAGGACGATAGACCGTTTCTTCTCTAATTTGTTCGCTGATGGAGAGTTCTATCGTTAGGCTATAATTATTTAACTTTTCTCTTAAATAGGCTAGAATTTCTGGAAGAGCATGCTTCATTTCCACCTCATTAAGGGAATTGGCCACTTGATAGGCAACCACAAAATTATCTTGCAACTTTGGTTTTTCCATCGCTAGGAGAGAGGCAAGGTTATGTGCTCCAGCCTTTAATTTTTCTTCTTTAAGGGTGTTCCAATGGATCAACAAATCTTCAGCAGAAAACGGCGTTTGGGGTTGCTCAGCTGTTTCATTTTGAACGGCTTTTTGTTGTTTAGCCTCCTTTTTTAACTTTATGCTGGATAGCGAAAAGCCTGAAATAGTCTTTTTTTCTCCTGTTTGAGAGGGTTGATTGGGTTGGGGAGTGGGTTCTTTAAGAGTATGTGAAACAGATGCTTGCGTGTATGCCACAGTTGTTGTGGACTTTAGTTCGGGCGTTTCTTCAGCTGCTTTTGTGGAGGTTACAGCAGGCTCGTTAGCGGTTTTTTCTGAAGGACTAGATTTTTGTGATGAAATTGATTTTTGGGGCGCAGCAGATTGAAAATAGCTATCTGGAATTATGTAGCCTTTTTTTTTTCTCCATTAAAATGGAGAGAGGCCAGTTGCATGAGGCTAAGTTCCACATGCAGGTGTTTATTTTGGCTGCTTTTATAGGCGATTTCGCATTGATTTAAAATTTCGAGGGCCTCCAACAGCCAATCCGATTCAATGCTTTGGGCTTGTTGCTGATATTTTTCTTGGATGCCCTGCCCTAATTCTAAAAGGGTGTGTGTTTTTTGATCTTTGGCCAACCATAAATTTCTAAGGTGTTCTTCTAAACCTAACACAAATTGAAGCCCGTCAAATCCTTTTTGGGTTAAGTGGTTAAATTCTAAAAGTATCTCGGGAATATCATGGGCTAAAAATTGATTGACAAACTTAAAATAGCTGTTAAAATCAAGCACATTTAAGTTTTCAGCCACCAAAGACGTCAATAGTTTGCCATTGGTAAAACTCACCATACGATCAAAAATGGAAAGTGCATCACGCAATGCTCCTTCTGCCTTTTGAGCAATAAGCAATAATGCCTCTTCTTCGAATTCAAGATTTTGTTGAGTGGCAATTTTAACGAGGTGTTGCTGCATATCAACCACACTAATTCGTTTAAAATCATAGACTTGACAACGAGAAAGTATGGTTGGGATAATCTTGTTTTTTTCTGTTGTGGCCAAAATAAAAATGACATGCTTGGGGGGTTCTTCCAAGGTTTTTAAAAAGGCATTGAAGGCAGCAGCAGAAAGCATATGGGCTTCATCAATGATATAGACTTTATGCGTGCCTACTTGAGGGGGTATGCGCACTTGCTCATTGATTTTTCTAATGTCTTCTACAGAATTATTAGAAGCAGCATCTAACTCAAAAATATTGAAGGCAAAATCGTCTGAATTTTCGCTGTTTTGGGTGCTGTTAATCTGTTGTGCCAAGATTCGGGCACAAGAAGTTTTTCCAACACCTCTAGGCCCACAAAAAAGGAGCGATTGAGCCAATTGTTGGGTATCAATGGCATTTTGAAGGGTTTGGGTGATGGCTTGCTGACCCACCACCTCTTCAAAGCGTGTGGGTCTATATTTTAAAGCTGATACAACAAATGCCTCCATGGTTATACAAATATAGGAATCGCTTAATTTTGAAGGTTCTTCTTCGCAACTTAAAACCTTTTAATTATTAACAAATGGCTAACTTTGCACAGCAGGCCATCTTATCGCTCCATTCCAAGAGAATGGGGAGGAAAGTCCGGACACCATAGGACAGCATAGCGGGTAACACCCGTCGTCCGCCTCTGGCGGATAGGACTAGTGCAACAGAAAGCAAGTACAGTTCGGCTGTAGTGAAATCAGGTAAACTCTATG
>CAYLUQ010000018.1:0-30479 GCA_964386915.1 uncultured Flavobacteriaceae bacterium
CTATGTAGTTACCGATGATTTTCCCTCTGGGGCTATTTAGTGAAGACCTCGATTTTAAAACTAAAAGAATGTTAGGCAATTTTCCGCAAGCCTATTCACATTTGGCACTAATCGATGTAGCACTCGAGCTAAACAATTATTCTGGTAAAGAATAATATTGGTTCACCTTACCTATCAAATTCCATCCCCCTATTTCAATAAAAAAACCATTTTCTAAAACCCATACCCCTGTATTTGAGCTAGTGCTGGAAAGAAAATTTTAGCGTTTTAAATATCTCAGGGTCCCAACCCTTAGGGAGGGGACAGGGACAACATAAGACTAGTTGATTTTACGTTGAACAGATGATTTAGAGACTGTATTTCCTTTCTTCAAAAGCTTATCACTAATCTCTCGATAGGACATCCCATCTTCTTTGCATCTTCTATCCAATCTTCAAGGGCTTAAGGTTACCTTCCTACTTAATGTCCTATTCATTCCCTATAGCCTTCTCAACAACTATATCAGGGTTAAATTTTGGGGCATTCCTAAAAAAGAATTAGAACTCAATGCGTTTAAAAAATCATTGTTTTTAGAGCCCGATAAAAGTTAAGTTTAGGCTTAAAATAGATACATTAGAGCTCAGGATTCAAATTTATTTATATGCAGGGAAAAATGCCCAGTCCAAACACTGTAACCGGTAAAATTTATCGCTATATTTTTAAGGAACTTGAAGAACATCCTGAGGGAATAAGGTGGGTTGACCTTAATGATAGGATTTTAAAAAAATATCCAGATTTTCATCCCAAGACCATAAATGGGTGTATTTGGAAATTAACACAACTTTTTCCAGAGGAGGTGCACAAGCCTGAAAAAGGATTGTTTCAATTAAAGTAATTCTACGGCAACAAGCTACAGAGAATTTTTAATGAGGAATTAGCCATTGGTTTTGCTCAAGATCGAGTTGTCCACCCATTTTTTCAAGCACCACTCGATTTACAATATCAACTCCTTTTTGAGCCATATTTTCAAAGGTGTCTATACCCTCATTGGGAAATCCTTTTCTAGTGCGATGAATATTGAATTGGGTAGCCATTTTTTTACCAAATTCTTCTTGAATTGCATCGGCACCCATCATAAAACCTAACAATCCTCCCCAAGTAGCAGTGGGATTGTCAGAATCCCAACCGGCTAAAGCGCCAATTTTGATGGTTTCTTTTAGATCACCTTCACCATAGAACAGACTAATCATGCCGGCTCCAAAATTGATTCCAGCTGCAAAACAACCGTGGCAGCTTTTGTCTAAAGTGGCCCAATGATAGCCATCCTCTTGACGAATTTGGTATTTTTCATGCAATTGGTCTCTTGTTGTTTCCCAAGGAATTTTTTCTTGATAGTGGGTTAAAACAAAATCATACATTTTAGCTGGATAGGAATCAGTAGGCAAATGCTGTCGGGCTTGTTGAGCCATCCACATGAGTTTTTCTTGGCGGGTGGCATGGTTTGTCTGTTGAGCAGCCAAAGCATACATAATAATATAGAATTCGGCAATCTTAGCGGCGTTTTCACGGGCTGTAGTTCGAACGGCTAATGCCCCTAGATCAAGAGCAATTGAGGGCTTTGTAGGAGCAAAAAAACCAAAAATTTCAGTTGTTAACTGTGCGTCTATCATTTCATAATGCGGATTAAGTTGGGGGTCGCTAGTCTGTGGTGGCACATAACCTTCCAACATCAAATCAAACGCCTTTTGGTTTGAAACCCATAAATAGTTTTCTTCTTCTTGGCGTATATGAGCCAACCAAGCATCCCGAATTTGAGCTCCAGTGAGAATTAAACTTGGGCTTTTGTGAAGCAATTCTTGGTAAATATATTCAATGTCAGTATCATCATCTGCTCCCCAAATGCTGTCCTTTTCAGCAAAAAGAAAGGTGATGATGTCCGAATAGTTGTTAGACCCCCATAGATTTGGCTGATCGGGCTGACCCCAATCCTCACGGGTATAAAACCCAGCTCCCTTTCCCCCTACTGGAATTCCAATTTTATCCATTTCGGTAATCAATCCGGTCCAATTCGCAATGCATTGCCCCAACCAAAAACCGTGAAGTTGATTGTGATAGGTCGCACGATCTATCGCTATATAGGGAGCCTGATTAGATTGACATGCCACTTGAATGCCCAAAAGAAGAATAATTCCTAAGCCCTTAAGGTTTTTTAAGGAAAACATAATTAAAGTTTTATTGATTTTCTATTATTCGCGTTGGTTGTTGTGCAGCATCAAAGAAGGTTACATTTAGCGCCTTGTCCGAAATCCAAAAGGAGAACGTGCTCTGCGATTGAAAACCAAAAGCATTACGTTTGGTTCTTTTCTGGGTTTTACCCTCGGGTAACTCAATCAAACAATATGTTTCATTGGCTTTCCAAGTCAGGCGCTTTAGGGCCTTTTTTAATTGAGGGGTGTAGACTTTTAAACTATCGTTGTTTTGAGAAGCAACAAAATAAGGCTGCTCTCCAACGGCCATTTGAACTAAACTTTTGCCATCTCCTGGAACAATAAAATGGGTGTTTTCCATAGCAACCGGAACAAATTCTTTTTGTTGCGTATTAAGTAAAACCAATCCCTGAAGGGCATCTAAGCGCCCTTGATTGACTTCTACTCCAAAATCATTTCCAACGAGCAATAAATCTTCATAGCCGTCTTGATTGATATCAAAGGTATGAATCCCATAAACAGGCGCTAACTGTGCTTCTTCTGGAAGTTTGTGTAGCTTAAACTGATTGTTGCCTACATTTTCTATCCAAGAGGTTTCCATCCAATTGGCATTCTTAAATAAAGCTCCGCTCAGATCTGCTTCCTTGAAAATTTCGGGTACGATGGCCTCACCATAAGCCCCAAAAGAATTAAACGTTTTACGAAGGGCTCTAAATTGTTTAATCACATCTTCCCAAGGGTGATAGAGGTAGTTGCGTTTTGAGCCTAAACTGTCTCGCACATAAAACGAAAGGAAGGGGTCCACGCTGCCATTGGCGTCAAAATCTTTAGCAATGATCCCCATTGGGGCATCTTCCTGAACCTTAAAATAGGTGTTCCGTCCAAAATTGCCCAAAATGTAGTCCATGTCCCCATCGTTATCCAAATCGGCTGTGCTAATGCTGTTCCACCAGCCCTTAGCATTTTCAATACCAGTTTGTTGAATTTGTTTGAGTTGGCCTTGCCGGTTTTCAAAAAAGAGAACAGACATCCACTCCCCTACAACAATAAGGTCTTCCCAGCCATCATTATTAAAATCAGTCCAAAGAGCATCGGTAACTAGACCCAATGGAGTTTGGCCGGTGCTCAGCTTGTTTGAAGCATCTTCAAACAAAAGGGTTTTCTCACTGCTTTTGTTTTCTAATAAAAAAGAGCGTCCAGACACAGGATACTGTCCCGGCACTACACGATTGCCAACAAACAAATCTAGATCACCATCATGATCAAAGTCAGCTGGTTTAACACAAGAACTATTAGCCCCAAAATTGGGTAAATCTAATGGTGCTTTTGCAAAAACTCCCTTTCCATTGTTCATCCAAATAACATCGTCATAATAGTTTGAGTCAGGTGAAAATTGGCCGGAACCATGGGCTATATAGAGGTCCAAGTCGCCGTCGGTATCAACATCGAATAAAGTCATTCCGGCGTCTTCTTCTAAATCTTTTTCTTGCCCTTTAAAAGATTGTGTTTCTTTTCTAAACGTGCCGTTTTTTTGCTGAAAAAAGAGGGTTTCTTTTTTTCCTCTACTGCCTCCTACAATAAGGTCTTCTAGGCCATCAGCATTGAGATCGCCCACGACAAGGGCAGGTCCATATTGGGACATTTTGTGGGGTAGGGTGATTTGGAGATTAAAATCGATAAAATCATCGTCTTCATCTTTATGCTCAATTTGAAGCGCCTTATTAGCTTGTTTAAACAAGGGATTGTTTGGCTTTTCTTCAAACTCTCTTAAACGTTCTTTTTGATACTTCAAGGAATGGGTTTGGTTGATTTCTAGTGCTAACCAGCGCTGTTTTGTTCCATCGGGCCATTGAATCCAAAGGGAATCAATTTGAGTTTGAGCCCCCAGTCCAAAATGAAGAGTGGATTCAGGTTGAGATAAATAGCCCCTGCCAGATAATAAAATTTTAGTCTGCACACTCTTCCCACTATACAAGCGCAGCTCAGCCCCATAGGGGGCTTGATTTTGATCTTTTCCAATTAAATCAAATCGAATATAATGTTGCTCATTTTCGGATTGAGAAAGGGTGTTTTCCAAAACCGTTGCAGGATCATTAATATTGTTGAGAATCAGATCTAGGTCTCCGTCGTTGTCTAAATCTCCATAAACAGCACCATTGGTATAAGTTTGGAAGTTGGTTCCCCATTCTATTGACACATCGTCAAATTGAAGGCTTCCTCTATTTTTAAATACAAAATTGGGCATTTTGATTTGCGGAATAACGGCTAGCAATTGTTCTCTGCTCACCAATCGATTGGCAGTGACCCTAAAATCACTAAAATCTTTGTCTACAATATCCTTCGGAAAGCCATTCACCACAAACAGGTCTTCAAGGCCATCATTGTCAAAATCGGCAAAAAGGCTGGCCCAACTCCAATCGGTTTCAGCTACCCCTGCCTGCATTCCAATTTCACTAAAGAGTGGCAATTGAGTGTTGGGATTAACCCCCTGATGCAATTGCAAAACATTGCGAGGATATTGATATTGGTAGTTATAACGTCGGGTTAATATTTCTTTGGTATAGCTCGTTCCTTTTTGAAATAATTTTTTTCGTTTGTTGTAATAGGGCTGCATTTCAGACACAAAGAGATCTAGGTTTCCGTCGTTATTTACATCTCCCAAATCACTTCCCATAGAACTAAGGCTAAAGTGCTTAAATAGGGTGCCCGCTTCGTTTGTAAAGGTTTTATCACCTTGGTTTAAATAAACAATGTCATTGCTTAAATAGTCATTGGCCACATAAAGATCTAACCAACCATCTTGATTGAAGTCTTGAACAAGGGTGCTGTGGCTAAATCCGTGAAAACGAATATTTGCGGCCCTTGAAATATCTTCAAAATAGAGTTGACCGGATGCTGTTTGCCCTTTGTTTTCATATAGTTTATCTACACTCAGCACCGCCGATTCACTTTGCAGGTTTTGAAATACATTGGGGTCAATATTTTCAATTCGGTTCACGCCAATAAAAACATCGAGGTCACCGTCCTGATCAAAATCAAAAAATTGAGCGTGGGAGGAATAGCTATTGTCATGAAGACCATAGGCTTGTGCTTGCTCCTTAAAATGAGGAACGCCCTGGGCGTCAATTCCTTGATTGATATAGAGTAAATTTTGTCTTAAATGCTCTTCTTTACGTAGGGTATTGCATACATAAATATCCAACAAACCATCTGCGTTTATGTCAATAATGTTGACTCCAGAAGACCAAATTAAAGGGTCTTTCTTCTCTATACCGGCTTGAGCGCTTACATTTTGAAAGCTTAATTTACCACGATTGAGATAAAGTTGATTGTCTACTTGATTGCCCGTAAAAAAAACATCTAAAAGGCCATCTTTATTAAGATCTCCCAAAGCCACACCGGCTCCATTATAAAAAAATTCGTTATCTAAAATACTGAGGGAGTCATTTTCTACAATGCGGTTGTTGAAGTCAATTTTAGATTGGGTTTGAGTCACCTTTTGGAAAAGGGTTTTATGGCGTTTCACACAGGAACTAAAAACGATAGCGAGAACAAACAATAGCAGAAACTTACGCATTTTAGAGGACTTTAAAGACTTGCTTTTTAGACAAATATATTATAAAAAAATGGAGGGCAATTGCCCCCCATTTTAACACTGTGCAACTACAAATTAATAGCCGGCATTTTGAGACAATATGTCTGCGCCTTGGATATCAATTTGAGATTGTGGAATTGGATAGTATTCGTTTTTACCCGAAGAAAAAGTAGCACCTGCAAATTTTGCACTTAAATATTGTGCTTCATATTGAAGATATTTATTTAATTCTTCTGCAGCAACACCCCAACGAACGAGGTCAAAGAAACGATGTCCTTCTCCAGACAATTCCAACTTGCGCTCTAAACGAACCGCTTTAGTAGCAAAATCTTTGCTTGGAAAGCTGTCATATAAAGCAATTTCATAGTTTGCTGCAAACGAACCGTCAGGATTTTTAACCCAATGGTTTTGGTTTGCTGCTCTTTCACGAACTTGATTAACATATTCCAATGCTTTAGCCAAAGAACCTGCTTCAATTTCTGCCTCAGCAGCCATGAGCAACACATCGGCATAGCGAATGATGGTATAATTCATCAAAGCATATCCTCTTGTCCAAGAACTCGCATCGGTTAGACTTCCTTCTTGAGACTTGTAGTAGATATATTTCTTTGGTGAATAAGGTCCTGCATAATCTTGCTTACGAATCCAGTTTTTTCCTGGGTGCGCAATCCAATCTAAATAAGGAATACTTCTTCTTCCAATAGAGTGGTCAATTCTTGGATCTAGCGGATCAGCATCTGGTGTAAAAGGATCAGATGATTCAATTAAGTAATCATGAACAATAGCACCGTCGTTGCTAAATTCTTCTCCGTTCAATCTAGGCAAACCGTTAACCGTTCTAAAGGTGTTGGCTAGAGAGAATGAAGGCTGAAAGAATCCACAACAGTTACCAGGACCATCAGCTCCCGTGTTGTAGGGGTAGTTCAAATCGTCAAAATAGTTGGCGTTTGCCACATTTCCTGAGTTATTAGCCGACTCAACATCAAAAATAGCTTCTTTGTGGTTGTCAAACTCGGCGTTGTAGATATCAGGATAGTTGTCTAAAAGTCCGTATTTTTCACCAGAAGGTGTTTTTCCGTTTGCAATCACTTGGTCAAACCACTCTTTAGCTTTGCCATATTGCTTATCATAGAGATATGCTTTGCCTAAATAAGCAGCAGCTGCCCACTTGTTTACACGTCCAGCTTGCGCTTGTGTTTCAGGAAGATTATCATAAGCAAATTTAAAATCTGCAATGATATTATCCCAAGTCACTCCAGGAGAGTTAGGAACACTAGAAATATCAGCGGCTTCAACTGTTTCGTCAATGTAAGGCACACTTTTAAAGTGCTTTTTCAAGTCAAAATAGAAGTGTCCTCTTAACAACCTAGCTTCACCAGAAAGTCTAGCGGCATCGCCTGCAGAAATTACTTCTGAAAGAGCTATTAGTTGCAACACTTTATTGGTACGAGAAATTCCTTCGTAACGGCCTCTCCAAAGGCTGTTTAAATCACCTTGAGTAGGGTCTGTTTCATAACGCTGCACAGGATTAATAGTGCTATAATCCCCGGGGTCGGTGCCTTTATTGGCTTCACCTCCGGCAATAGATCCAGTTACCCAGTGGTTGGGTCCTTCAAATCGGTTTCCGAATACGCCATTTAAGGCAGCATAAGCACCAATTAGTGTGCCGTCAATACCCGAAAGGGTTGTTAACTGTGCTTCTCCCAATGAGCCAGTGGCTCCTACGTCTAAAAAATCTTCCTCACAAGCTACCGTTAGGGTTAGAACCCCTAAAAGTGCCACGGAAATGTTTTTAATTTTCATCATATTAAGCATTTTCATATTTATTTTTATTTGTTAATTCTAATATTCAATAAATAACTTGGTGTCACAGGATAGTTTCCTACGTCAATACCAAAATTGGTATCTGCACCCCCTACCATTGGGTCTAAGCCAGAATAGTTAGTGAGGGTGAACAGGTTGTTTCCTGAAATTCCAATTGTAAAGTCGCTAAATCCGAGTTGATCTAAAATAGCGCCCTCAAAGTCATAGCTTATGGCTAAGCTTTGCAGTCTTAGGAAGTCTCCATCTTCAACATACCAAGAGTTGGCAGCACCACTCGTACTAATGTTAGTAGCACTTTCCCAAATAGGTGCCAAAGCATTATTACCTAACTCAGGTGTCCATGAATCTAGAGCGCGTATTCCTTTAGCAGAACCTTCAAAGGTTCCAAAGAAATCTGTAAACCATTTGGATTGATTAAAGATCTCCGCTCCAATAGAAGCATAGAAATAGGTGTTAATTGAGAAGTTTTTATATTGAACGTTTAAGTTTAAACCACCAGTCCAATCGGGAACAGGGCTACCAATAAAAGTTCGGTCATCGGGAGTGATTTTCCCATCACCATTAACGTCTTCATATTTAAATCTACCTAAACCAGCTCCAGTTTGGTTGGAAGCATCTGCCTCAGCTTGAGAGTTAAAGTAACCAATCATTTTATAGCCAAAGAATGTAGAAAGAGACTGACCGATAGCATTTCTAATGGGAGCGATACCACGATAGCTACCTCCATCAAAATATTCTATGCCATCTGCTAGTCCCGTAATTTCATTTTTCAAGAAAGAACTGTTAAATGTAACCTCATAGGCAATTCCCTCTCCAAAGCTTCCTCTATTAGCAATTTGAAAGTCTAACCCTTGGTTTAACATACTTGCAATATTAACAGAAGGAGCGCTTGCAAAGTTACCCGTAACACCGGCCAAAGGAATTTGGTATAAAAGATCTCGTGTATCTTTCTTCCACCAGTCTAAAATAACATCTACTTTATTGTTAAACAAAGTGACATCAAATCCGATATTCGTAGTTACAGAAGTTTCCCATTGTGCATTGGGGTTACCAATACGAGAAACGGCAAATCCTTGGTCAACACCGTTATTCTGTCCACCAATAGGATAGAAAGTATTTCCTCTATCAGAAGCAAAAAGGCTAAATTGGTTGGCTGGGTCAACGTTGTTTGAGTTACCCATTTCACCCCAACCACCGCGAACTTTCAAGTCGTCTATCCAAGTTAAACCTTGCATAAAAGATTCTGAAGTAACACGCCAGGCAACTGAAGCTGCTGGGAAAACACCATAACGGCTATTGACCCCAAAGCGAGAAGAACCATCTCGACGAAGTACACCTGTAACGTAGTATTTTTCCTTGAAGTTATAATCTAATTTACCAAAGGTAGAGAAGAAGTTAACACCATTATATAAGCTACTGTTTACTTGTGGGTTGGCAACAGTTGACATGTTAACGAAGTCAAGATCTTGAGAGAATGGATTGATCCCTGATCCGTTAATTTGTCTTCCAAATCCAGTGTTTAGAGATTCAACACCGGCCAATACTTTCACACCGTGAGAACCAAATTGTTCTTGAAAAGTAGCTGTGTTCGTAAATACCCATCCTATATTTTTACCTGATCCTTCAGAAAAAGTATAACTCGCTTCTGTTTCAGAATCTCCTAAATAAGGATAGTTATAATTCACATAGTAGTAGTTAGAAACAGTTCCTCCAACACTAGAACGAATCGTTAAACTTTCGATAGGTTTGAGGTCAACATAAACGTTTCCAAATACGCTAAGACTAAAGGAAGTATCGTCTTTTCCGTTTTCAGTTAAACGTCTAACGGGGTTACGAGGGTTGTTAAACCCTGCTGCTTTTGTACTAGCGTAGCTTCCAAATTCATCATATACAGGGATAATGGTTGGCATACGATAGGCAGAAAGGATTTCTGATTCATCATCTGCAGAAGTAATTGAACCTCCAGCACCGGTCGTTTTAGTTTCTCTGTAGGTAGCTTGAATATTTTCTCCAATAGACAACCAATCGGTAAGGTCATATTTAGAGTTGGCTCTAAGCGTGTGTCTTCTCAAAATGTTATTGATTAAAATACCATCTTGGAATTGAGATCCAAGTCCTATATAATAACGTCCTTTTTCATTTCCGCCATTGGCACCAAATGAAAAACGGTGTAAAGGAGCCGTATTGGTAATTGCATCATACCAGTTGGTTCCGTTTAAGTTAGGCTTAATTAAGAAAGTTGTTTCTGGACTTGCATCATAAGCAGCTTGAATAGCCGCTAAATCAACACTTCCAACAATTCCGTTGGCCCCATTGGCGTGCAAATAATCAGGCAATACTGGAATTGCGTTGCTACCATATTGAGGGTGTGTATAGGCAGGAGCAGTTCCGTTTGCACGTGCATTATTTTCATAAGCTCTGTGGGTCCACTCTGCCATTTGTTGTGGATTCAACATTTTAGGAGAACCGGCAACGTTAGGATCTGTAATCCCAATTGTATAGTCAAATGTAATGCTAGGCTCTTGTGTTCTAGATCCAGACTTAGTGGTCATCACAATCACCCCGTTTGCTGCTCTAGCTCCATAGATAGAAGCCGCTGCTGCATCTTTAAGAACTGTTGTAGATTCAATGTCGCCTGGATTTAAAAAGTCGATGTTAGTGGTAGGAACACCGTCTACCACATAAAGTGGCTCGTTTCCTCCAAAAGCACCAAATCCACGTACACGAATCTGACTAGTAGAACCTGGACTACCGTTTGAAATTACGGTAACCCCAGGAATTCTTCCTTGGAATTGTTGTTCGATGTTACCAGAAGGGATAATGTTGAGATCTTCCGCTTTTACAGTGGAAATTGCCCCAGTGGTTTCTCTTTTGGTTTCTGTTCCATAACCCGTAACTACAATTTCATCTAAGGCTTCTGCAGAAGTTTCTAGCACAACATTAATCGTTGTTTGATCACCTACTCGAACAATTTGAGTAGCAAATCCTAGACTGGAAAATTGTAGTGATTGAGTTGCTTCAACTTCAATGGAATAATTTCCATCAAAATCGGTAGTGGTACCTAGTGTTGTACCATCTACAATTACGGTCACCCCAGGAATAGGATTACCGTCTGTGTCTGTAATATTACCCGAAACACTAGTTTGAGCAAAGGCTAAACTCGAGCTAAGTGCAAATACGACAGAAAAGATAAAGTATCCAACTTGTTTCATAAACGTATAAATTTTATTAAATTGGATTCAATTTAATGTAAACTTTGTCTTAAATACAAATAAAATGTTAATTTTTTTAAAAGAATATTTACTAAAATATTGATACAACAAAGGACTTCAACAAAACTTATACCTTTGTTTTAGTACTAATCTTTTTTAAAAGGTGGGAAATCGTTAGAAAAATGAGCCCTTTAACATTTTTTTTTCATTGAAAAATGTACCTAGGAATTTATATTTAAACAAAATTTTAACCAAATATGGAATTTATTAAACAAAATCTTTTTGCCCTTATTTTATTGTGTCCTCTTTTTTGGGGTCAAGCTCAAAACGAGATTTTAACAGGGGCCAATGTGGCTTTAGCTAAAACTACTAAAGGCACCGTAAAGGGCTATATGCACAACGAAATCTATATTTATAAGGGTATCCCCTATGCAACCGTTCAAAAGCGGTTTGAAGAAGCACAAGAAGTAGCCCCTTGGGAGGGTGTGAAAAGCACCACCATGTATGGACCCGTTGCTCCCTTGCTCAATCCAACTACCCAAATACAAGACGAATCTGAATTTGTGTTTGATCATGACTGGGGCTTTCCTAATGAAGATCATCTCAATTTAAATATTTGGACACCTGGAATTAATAACGGAAAGAAAAGACCGGTTATGTTTTGGATTCATGGGGGCGGATTTACAGCTGGCTCCAGTCATGAATTGCCTTCTTATGATGGAGAAAATTTAAGTAAAAAAGGAGATGTTGTAGTAGTTTCGATCAACCACCGACTCAACGTGCTGGGCTTTTTAGACCTTTCAGCCTATGGAGAAGAATATAAATATTCGGCCAACAACAGCATTTTAGATATGGTCAAAGCCTTAGAATGGGTTAAAGATAATATTGCCCATTTTGGAGGCGACCCAAACAATGTGACCATTTTTGGTCAATCGGGAGGTGGTGCTAAGGTAAACACCCTCATGGCAATGCCGCGTGCCAAAGGCCTCTTTCACAAAGCCATCAATCAAAGTGGTTCTTTCAGAGGGCGTATTTTAACCAAAGACATAACGCAAAAAATTACAAAAGAAACGCTTAAAGAATTAAACATTTCTGCTTCTACCCTAAACCAATTGCAAACCATTCCTTTTGCTGATTTGGCCAAAGCGAGCTCAAAAGCCATGCAAACTGTAGAGCAACAAATGAAGAAAGAAGGCAAAACCGTGGGTAGTTTTGGACTGAGTTGGGGCCCTAGTGTAGATGGAGATTTGCTCCCCTATCAAATGCTTTCAAAAGAAGCGCTAAGCTTATCCAAAACTATTCCCTTGCTAATTGGCACCGTAAAAAATGAATTTGAACCCTTTGCTAATATGCGTTTTCACGGTGCTGATGAAGCCACCATAATGAAACACATTGAAGACACTTATAAAGACAAAGCCCAAGCATATATCAAAGCGGTTAGAGAAGCCTATCCAAATGATACGGATCCAAAAGACCTTATTGATGTGGACACCCGCTTTCGTCCGGGTGCTGTTTATCAAGCCAATGAAAAATCTGCTCTAGAAGATGGTGCTGCGGTGTATATGTTTTTATTTACTTGGCAATCACCTGTCTTTGATGGAAAATACAAGTCCTTGCACTGCATGGAATTGCCTTTTGTTTTTGATAATATAGCTTTAGCCAACCACATGACAGGAGGAGGTGAAGAAGCACACCTTTTAGCCGATAAAATGAGTAGCGCTTGGATTCAATTTGCAAAAACCGGAAATCCTAATCATAACGGACTTCCGCAATGGCCTGCCTACAACCAACAAAACACTGCCACTATGCACTTGGACAATCACTGTGAGGTGAAACCTCAACTGGATAAGGCCTTTCTTGAAATTGTATCGTCTAATTAACTCATTCGTATACATGAAAAAATACTCTTCGTCCTACTCTTTCTAGGGCTACTGCCTTTTCGTCTTATAGGGCAACAACAAAAGGGTAAAACTATTGTCACTGCCGATGGTGGAAGAATAAAAAAACTTTCCTCAAAAACCTTAAGCCTCTATAGAGCCATCTAATTAAAAGGAATTAATTCGCAGTTGGATATGATGTACACCTGGAGTAAGAACAATCGTTTCTAAAGCAACAGCAACCTTTTCTCCATTGTGTAGCACTTCTTTTCCAGCTCTATTTTTCAATGCAAATTCAGCCAACATATTCCCCGGAATTTCAATGGTGTAGGTTTGCTGTCTCGAATTATTTTGCTGAAAGCTAGCTTTAAGGGTGCCTCGCACAGTGGGCACTTCAATATGGCTCGTTTTTAAATTGCTCAATTGAGGTTTAATCGTAGCGATTCCAAAGCCGGGGGTTTTGGGTTTAATCCCCCACAACCCTCTTGGAATAACATTGGCTGGCACGGCTCCCCAGGCGTGATTCCAATCGAGGTTGGGTTTGTATTTAAGGTCCCAAGCCTCAAGGGTTATAGTAGATCCCGCCCGAATCATATTATACCAACTTCGATCACCAGTGGCAGTTAACAATTCGAGTGCATAATCTTCTTCCCCGACATTGTATAGTCCATCCATTAAAAATTGGGATCCATATACACTACAGGCCATACCCCTTGATTTCACAAAGGCCACCACAGATGCCAAATGTTCTTGAGGCACTAAACCAAAAGCTAAAGGGAGCATATTGGCGTGTAAAGAAGCGTGGTCGGTTCCAAGGCCGTCAACATATATGCCACGTTGGGAATCGAATAAAAATTCGTTTATCGCCTTTTTTGCTTTAGCCGCTCGAAGTTCAAACTGAAGGGCTTCTTGGGTCTTGCCGAGCAATTTAGCAAAAGTGGCCATAATAGTCATGTTTTCATAATAAAAAGCATTGATCACCGTGTTATAGGGCTTAAAGACAAATCCATCTCGTTCTCCCGGGTTTCCTTTTCCCTGAAAATTGGCAGGAGGCCAATCTACAATATCTGTTAAAGGTTTTTTATACCCCGGTTTAAAGCCTAATTTATACATAAATTCTTCGGTAACTTGAGTAGAGCTAATCAACCCCTCTTGATTGGAAAGTTCATAAAGCGTTTTGTGTTTTAGGGCTTCATAATAGCGTTCAATAAGTTCGGTGTTGCCCGTATACATATAATCCGCATAAAAGAGTAAAGCCACATGCTGTTGCCATTCGGTGGGCCAAGTGGGATGCTCCATAAAATATTCTATCGTGCGACGTGCCATAGCATATTCACGGTCTGTGGTATAATGGCTTAATTGATTTAAATAAGCGTCGGCTTCATAGGGAATTCTTTCGCGATCACCATCTACATAAAGTCCATTGAATGTGGTGGCCTTAATCGAATATTTACACAAATCCCAAACTTGATTTAAAACACTATCATTACTGTGAAAGGCACTAGCTTTTTCATCCCAATAGGTGTGATAACTCAATTGGGTAAAAGCACTTGCTTTGAGGGACTGTTGTGCACCCTCAATTTCGGCATATCGAAAAGGCATAATAACTGGAAAACCACTCGGAAGGGGAATAGCACTGCTATTGGGGCCGTGTCTTTTGTCCGGTAGTAGAGACACTAGATAGTGTGTTTGTTTGGGATCCACCTCCACTTGTATTTCTTGATAACGGATGTGACTTTTTTCGGGTGGCGTTCTATTGAGTTTTCCCGCTTTCACTTGCTCTCCCATCCTAACCGTTAGTGTATGCGGTGTTTGGGCCTTATACCTAAACGCCAGTGTACCAAATGCAGCCCGGCCAAAATCCATAAAATAATCGGTTTCCCGCTTTTCAAATTGAAGGGGTTTTAGCGAATCAATTTCAAATTTATTTTCGGTTGAAATCTTGTAATCCTTGCTTTTCCCAACCGAGAAGGATTGGGGTTTAGAATAGGCTACCAAGCGATTATCTTCATCCCAAATTCGAACTTTCCAATAATAGGTTTTTCCCTCCTCTAGTGCCTCTCCTCCGTAAGACACATTGGTAGAGGCTGCAGAAGCCACTCGCCCACTATCCCAAACAGTTCCTTGATTTTGAGCAATTGCCGATTGACTCGAAGCTACTAAAATTTGATAAGCCGTTTGAAATTTGGCGGTTAAGGGCACTGTCCACCCAAACTCAGGTTGTAAATCAAGAATGGCTACCTCCTTATCTGGCGCGCGGATCAACTCTACGGTCAAGTTGTTTGGAGGAGATGCATAGGCATTGCTGTTTTGTGCAATGAGATCTTCAAGCTTGTTGCGAAGCTTTTGCGCCACAGCTACATATTTTTTCTTTCCTATTAAATTTTTGGTTTCTAAAGGATCATCTTTAAGGTTGTAGAGCTCTTCTAGCGATTTATTGTTGATATATCTAAAGTATTTCCATTCTGCTGTACGCACGCCTTCGCTTGGGGGAATTTCTTTAAAATCCCAAAGATGCTCAACCAAAATCGTATCTCTGGCTAAAGTGGCAACCTCCTTGTTCAACAGCGGTCGCAAACTTTTTCCCTGCCAGGTTTTGGGTATGGACACACCCGCTAAATCGGCTATGGTAGCGGTCACATCAATATTGAGTGCCATTTCCTCCACTTTTGAGCGTTGGTCCACTCTAGGATCATAAATGAACAAGGGCACCCGAATAGAATTGTCATACAACAACCACTTCCCCGCCAATTGACGTTCTCCCAAAAAATAACCATTATCGCCCATGAGGATAATAACCGTATTTTTTTCAATCCCTTTTTCTTTTAATTTCTCCCTAATTTTTTGAATTTCGAGGTCAATACCGGCAATCATTCTGTAATAGCCCTTTATGCTGTTTTGGTATTTTTCAGGCTTATCAAAGCGCCATGTCCATCGCAACCTGTTGAAGCCTTCTCTAACGGCCTTTGGCTGTGCTTCAAAATAACGCTCCTCTGCTAGTGCCGGTTGGGGAAGTGAAACCCCTTCTAAATGACTTTGTACAGTATCTTGCCAAAAATATTGGTCTTGGGCCCCATCATGAGCGTGAGGCGCACTAAAACTGAGCGACAAACAAAAAGGGGCTTCTCTTGAGGCTTGGGCCTCAATAAAGTCTAAGGCTTTTTGGCCAGTATAGCGCGTTAAATGAACAGTGTCTTTTCCAATCGTTTTATAGAAATAGCCTCTTTTATCTTGATACCGATTGTTTCGATCGTATTGTTCAAATTCATTAAACTGGGTTTCCAAAGCGTCATAGCGAACTCCATATTTACCATAAAATCCGGTATAATAGCCTTGCTCTTTTAACAACGTGGGATAAGAAGTTGCCATATATTCGGAACGAATAGCCCCCGTTTGAAAATTGTATTGATGGGCCCTTTCGTGAAGTCCTGTTAAAATACTGGCCCTACTGGCCGCACATATGGGCGTAGTAACTACCGCATTGGAAAAATAGGTGCCAGCAGCAGCAAGCGCATCCATAGCCGGAGTGTGCATATATGGATTCCCGGCAAAACCCAAGGCATCATAACGTTGGTCATCAGTTAAAATAAATATGATATTGGGGCGGTTGTCATTTGCCAGCAATGCTGTTTGAGCTTTTAGCTCCAAGGCAGCCAACCCAACCAGGATGTATATGATACAATTGATTTTCATCTATTTTGAATTTGAAAAGCTTAATCTCTTGGGGCATGAAGCTACAAATTCAAAACGAACTTTTGCCTAAAAAGACTTGATTTTAACCACAACATTACACCTTTTTTTTAGTGGCACCTTTCAAAAAGGAAAGCGAGGTTTTTTTTAATACTTTTACCAAATAGTTAAAACAGCTTAGTAGAAAGGCCTTAAATTGAACTAAACAAAATTAATATTCGGTCTACTCACGCTACAGCTAAATCATAAGAAATGAAGACAAGCGCATTAAAAGGGTTTTATAAACGCACTCCCCAAGAAAGACTGGAGGCCGTTGCTGCCTTTAGCGATTTGACAGAAGAAGAAGTAGCCTTATTGCGCAATATGGGAGCCCTTCCCGAAACCGTGGCCAACCATATGATCGAAAACGTGTTTGGGGTAATGCCCCTGCCTATGGGTGTTGCGGTTAATTTTAAAATCAACAACAAAGACTATCTCATTCCTATGGCTGTAGAAGAAGCCTCTGTGGTGGCTGCTGCCAGCAATGCTGCTAAAATGGCTCGAGTCAAGGGAGGCTTTTTTGCCAGTAACACCGGTCCGGTGATGCGGGCCCAAATTCAATTGGTTGAAGTGGCTGATCCGCATATAGCACGACTAAAATTATTTGAAGCCCGAGAAGAACTCATTAAGATAGCCAACGAAAAAGACCCAATGCTTGTTTCTTTAGGCGGTGGCATGACCGACTTAGAAGTACATCTAGTTCCTGCTCCCACAGGCACTATGGTGGTCATACATCTCATTGTTGACACCCGAGACGCTATGGGTGCTAACGCTGTGAACACCATGGCTGAAGCTCTTGCGCCCCATGTTGAAGCCCTCACCGGAGGAAAAGTCTATTTGAGAATTCTTTCTAACCTCGCCGATAAAAGGTTGGTGCGGGTGCGAACAGAAATTGACAAAGAAGCCCTTGGGGGTGCAGAAATTGTAGACGGCATTCTTTGGGCTTATGCCTTTGCAGAAGCTGATCCCTATCGAGCAGCAACCCACAACAAAGGCATTATGAACGGCATCATACCGGTGGTGATTGCAACCGGAAATGACAATAGAGCCATTGAAGCTGGCGCGCATGCCTATGCTGTAAAAAATGGTCGTTATGGTTCCCTCACCCAATGGGAAAAAAATGAAGCTGGTAACCTTGTGGGTTCCATCGAAATTCCCATGGCCGTTGGACTAGTGGGAGGGGCCACCAAAATTCATCCCATTGCCAAAATTGCGGTTAAAATTTTAGGAGTAAAAACCGCCACAGAACTCGGTGAAGTGATGGCAGCTGTTGGACTGGCCCAAAACCTAACAGCTCTAAAGGCCTTGGCAACCGAAGGCATCCAAAGAGGACATATGTCACTCCACGCGCGTAATATTGCCCTCACCGCTGGGGCAACCCCTGAAATGCTAGACCAGGTGGTGCAAGAAATGATTAAAGCCAAAAAAATTAGACCCGATTTTGCACAAGAATTAATTGCAAAGTTGAGTACCTAAAGATTTTTGGCAATCAAGAACAAACCTCTCATTCACCAATCATATACCCACGTATAGGTTGTAAACTTGGTGTTGGGGGCATATCATTTTGTTCAGGCCATGTTTCTCCGACTCTACAGGTTAATCTCAAAGCATTTTAAGAAATAGAACAGGGCTTTCACTTGAATTCTGTTGGTGGTCAACAAATGAGGAAATCTATAGGCTGATCATCATTGTAGCAGGAATTTGCAGCAACGAGTGTTTTTAAAATAGGAAAAAAAGGAACGGCAGGGAAGAACTTTCATGGGACTGGCAAGCATCCTCCTTTTGAGAAAAAACGAGTCTAAAAAGACTAAGGATTTCGAAAAACCTGAGTAAAATAGAGAATACTGTCTCGCGTAAATGTGACCCCTATGCCAATTTGTTCAAAATTGCCTATTAGGTTGGCATAATGACCCGGAGAATTAATCCAACCGTCCATCATACATTCGGCAATGGCTTCGGCACTTCGGGTGTCACCACAGGAGTCCACATTTTCAAACCAAGGCACATATCCAATATTTTCGGCTATAGTTGTCCAGCTATAGTTCAGTGCATCGGCACGATCGGAGGGAGAAGCCCCTTGATGGTCTTCGTGGGCAAAAAAATCGTGTTCTACCATATTGTCACTATGCAACTGCCCTAAAACATCCATTTCTTCATTACGCTTATAGGCTGCAAGGCCTTTTTCAGCCCGCAAGGCGTTGGTTTTTATAAAAACGTTTTGTGTTATGGCACTACTAAGAGCCGCTCCTTCTGTTTCTGAAGTAGGTTCTTTTGTGCAGGCCAACATAAAAAAAAGCATTAGAAAGGGCATATAGTTTGGTGTTGAATGCATTTTATAAGTCCTTTTAACCATGAGTTAAAAATACACAATTAAAAATAGTTTAATTTTAGACCACAGATAATGTCACTTTTGAACACCACCGCCTTTACCTCTTCATTTCCTTTTTTGGTTGCAACAGCCGCTGGTTTGTCTTTAGTTTACCCACCACTTTTTACTTGGTTTAGTGGGTCGTGGATCACCTTAGGTCTGGGGGGCATCATGTTGAGCATGGGACTCACCCTGCGCTGGGAAGACTTTAAAGAAGTGGGCAAAGCCCCCAAGTGGGTGCTTTCGGGACTGCTTATGCAGTTCACCATCATGCCTTTATTGGGGTGGAGCTTAGGCTATTTATTTCAACTCCCCCCCTATTTTGCAGTGGGGATAATATTAGTGTCTTGCTGTCCCGGTGGCACTGCTTCCAATGTGATTGCCTATTTGGCTAATTCGCATGTGGCACTATCGGTGAGCATGACCGCCCTTTCTACGCTAAGCGCTATTATTGCCACACCCCTACTCACCAGTTTTCTTTCGGGAAGCTATGTAGCCGTTGAGCCTTGGGGCTTGTTGCTCAGCACCGTAAAAGTAGTTTTATTGCCCATTAGCCTTGGTGTAATTTTAAATCGTTTTCTCCCCAAAATGACTGCAAAAATCATTCCCTTGGCCCCTCCAGCCGCCGTCATTTTAATCACGCTAATTGTGGCCAGTATTATTGGCCAAGGCAAGGCCATTATTCTTTCTTCTGGCTTTCAATTGGTGCTAGCCCTAATGGTGTTGCATTTTTTAGGTTTTTTATTGGGCTTTCTTTTTTGCTATTTACTGTTCAAAAACGCTAAAGTGGCTAAAACCATTGCCATTGAAGTGGGTATGCAAAATTCGGGCTTGGGTGTGGTTTTGGCCCGTGAAAATTTTAGCCAAGCTGCCGTTGCCATTCCAGCAGCTATTTCGAGTCTCATCCATTCGCTCTATGGCAGTTTGTTTGTAGCCCTCTTTAAAGAAAAATAAAGCTTACAGTTCTTTCTTTTTAGAATGAATGATTTCTTCTACAAAGGCCGCGCTGATAATTCCAGTAGGTATGGCCACAACGCCTATGCCAACCAAAGAAATGACAGAAGCAAAAATCTTTCCCCCTACGGTAATTGGAATGATGTCTCCATAGCCAACCGTAGCTAAAGAAACAGTTGCCCACCATATGGAGGCTGTGATGCTAGAAAAAACATCCGGTTGTGCTTCATTTTCTAAAAAATAGATAGCAGAGGCTGAAAAGAGAATGGTTAAAACAGAAAGGAACAGTGTAAATTTGAGTTCATTTCGCACTGAACTTAACGCCTTAATAAACAGTTTTAAGGATTTACTTTCTCTCCCTAATTTAAAAATACGGGTGAGTCTGAAAAGCCTCAAGATTCTGAAAAAACGACCGTCTATGGCAATAAATTGCTTTAAATAAAACGGAAGTATGGAGATTAAATCAATTAGACCAAAGAAGCTAAACACATAACTGCCAACGCCACGCCAACCATCAGCCCTGTAATAAACAACAATGCGATAGAGATATTCAAAAGAAAAAATGACGATAGAAAAGAGTTCAAATAGGTTGAAAAAGGACTCAAATTGTGCTTTTAGAGCCACATGAGATTCCAATACCATGGCTATGATATTGAGAATAATCAAGGTGTAGATAAAGAAATCAAATCGCAGCGAAAACTTGGCTTTGTGTTTCATAATATCATATTTACTATAAATATAGCACATATTTATTTTTTCCCTTTTAATGAGATCGCAACAAGCTAAATACGGACTTATGGACTTACTACTTCAATTTGGGGATGAGCTGCTTTAAAGGTTGCTATTGCCGTTGGACTAAGCTGGGTTTGGTGAAGCGTAACAAAGCTTAGAGCAGGAAAATCATCCAGCAGGGAAAAAACAATATCGGATACAGCAGTCTCATAGAGATTAAGCTGTTCCAAATGAATTAAGGACTGAAGTGTAGCCAAGCCTTTTTCCGTAATTTCATTTTTGGAAAGGTTTAAACGGGTAAGATTCTCAAATTGAGCTAGGACCTCAAGATCACGATCTGCAATAGCCGATTGGGACAAATTAAGCCAGGTAATGTGTTTGCTAACAGAAGCTAGAGCGGCTAGCTGTTGAGGGTTTATTGTTCCTCCCAAAAAACGCACATCTATCAAATTATTTTGCGCTGCCAAATAGCGCCAATTGAAATTGTTTTGTTCCAGCAACTGTTGTTGTTGAAGACTTAAAGGAGGCTGTGTGGCTTTTTCATACCAAGCCTTTTTTTTCATATCCAGTCCATAGGTTCTGCTTAAAATTGCTTTTATTTTTTCTCCCTTTTCTAAAGACCCAAGGCTTGCTGTGGGTGGGGCACCTTCCAAAATCCACCATTCCAAAAGAGCAATTTCATCATAAGTTAAGGGCGTACCGGCCGGAGGCATAAATTTTGTGTGATCTTGTGGTAAAACAACACGTTTAAATAGGCTACTTTCATAAGGTTTTGAAGGAACTACAATTTTGTTGTTTTGAGCTTTTTTCAGAAAGGACCCCGCCTGCATATTGAGTCCTCCAGAAGAGATATCTTGATTGTGGCAAGCCACACATTTTTGATCCAAAATGGGTTGTATTACATCTACTAACACCCCAATGGAGTCTTGTGAACGCTCTTTAAAAGGTTCTATTTTATTTTCCGCAGCTTTTGTTGTTCTAGGGACAGTGATTTTCGGTAGTAGATAATCTTCACCATGCGTTAGCTCACCCCCAAGATGTCCGGCCAAAAAAAGCAGTAGACCACTTGCAGCATAAGCAAAGTACTTTGCTTTTTTCCAATGCGAGAATGCATCCCATTGCAACAGCCAAGCCAGGAAGGTCAAAACCACTAAAAGCCACCCCCAAAGGGCATGTGTATCAAGGGCTGACGGAAAATAATAGCCCGATTGCGAACGCAACCATCCCAAAGCTGCTGTGATCAAAGTTGACACAAACGTAACTCCCCAACTAATTTTAAGGAAAAAAGAGACACTTTTGGAGGTCTTTTTTCGAAAAAGAAAACTCACCAAAAGATTGAACAGAACAAAGCCAATAGGCAAATGAACCCACAATGGATGCATTCTACCCAAAAAGTCAAAGCCTGATGAAAAGAACATCCCTTCTATACACGAGTCAATTTGAGTGGATAGGTTTTATTAGAGTTCCATTGGGGTACATAAAGATTTAAATCGTTGTCTACACAAACATCGTGGGGATTGAAAAAAGTTTTTTGATCGTAATTTGGCGGCACTAATTTACCTGCTTCATAAGTTGGTACACTTCCACCAGGAAGTGAAACTACCTTATTATTTTGATCGAGAACGGCCAACATACCATCAAAGACATTCCAATCTTTGGTCACAATCACTGCAAAGTACAAATGTTCACCTTTTATGACAGGTCTGCATATCCAACATCCGGGGAGTGAAATGGTTTCCAGATGCTTTCCGTCTAATGTAAAACGTTTAAATTCATTGGCCGAACGTGAGGTAATTAACAATTCATCTTTATTGGGATTGCGGGAATCGAGCAAAATTCCGTGGCAACATTCAAATTGATCAGCTCCTTTGCCATGGCCTCCAAAATGTCTAATATAATTTCCTTTGGCATCAAATTGAATAATATAATCGAGGCCATATCCATCGGCTACATAAATATCTCCGTTTGGAGCTAGAGTTGTTTCTGTGGGCTTAAACAAATCTGGAGCGCTATAGGCTGGCATTTCTTTTGGAGCAGTTAGCGTCATCAAAATACGCCCATCTAAGGTGGTTTTACAAACTTTATGGCTATCAGGATCTGTAATAAAAAGAAATTCTTCTTCACCTTCTTCGGATAGCGTGAGCCCGTGAGCCCCAGGAAATTCAGTTCCCCAAGCATCTAAAATTTTTCCCGAGCGATCATAAACCAAAATGTTGTTTTTGGGATGTGTGGTGGTCATAAAAAGGCGTTGCTTTTTGTCAAAAGCCATTTCATGGCAATCGTTTACAGGATACTGACTTGGATCTTGCACACCCCATTTAGAGTCAACCGTATATTGAAAGTCCGCGTGACCCACTACAGGGTTTTTAACGTTTGATGTGATCATGTTTGCATTCATAAGATTAGGGATTAAGGCCGAACCCGAAAGGAGTCCAGCATTTTTGATAAAGGTTCTTCTAGAGTTTTTCATAAGTATTTAGGTTAAAATTTCATTCACAATACTACCATGCACATCGGTAAGCCTAAATCGACGTCCTTGATATTTGAACGTGAGCCGCTCGTGATCTAAGCCTAACAGGTGTAACAAAGTGGCCTGAAAATCGTGCACATGCACGGGTCTTTCTGTAATATTATAGCCAAATTCATCTGTAGCACCTAAGGTGATTCCCTTTTTAATACCAGCTCCTGCCATAAAGATAGTAAAACATCTCGGATGATGATCTCGTGCATAATTGGTTTCGGTGAGCATCCCTTGGGAATAGTTGGTGCGGCCAAATTCGCCTCCCCAAATCACAAGGGTATCCTCCAAAAGACCCCGTTGTTTTAAATCTTGGATTAAACCGGCGGTGGCTTGATCGGTTTCTTTACATTGTTTTTTAATTTCTTGAGGCAAATTGCCATGATGATCCCATCCTTGATGATAAAGTTGAATGAACTTAACATCTTTTTCAGCCAATTTTCGGGCCAATAAACAATTGGCGGCAAAAGTTCCCGGTGTTCGGCTGTCTTCCCCATAGAGATCAAAAATATAATCGGGTTCTTTCGAAATATCCATCACTTCGGGCACCGATGTTTGCATTCTAAAGGCCATTTCATATTGCGCCATACGAGCTAAAATTTCGGGGTCACCCACATCATCGTGATTGATTTGATGGAGCTTTTTTAGGTCATTTAATTGCTCTTTTCTCAAATCTTGTGTTACACCGGGTGGATTGTCCAAATAGAGCACGGGATCTTTTCCCGCTCTAAATTGAACCCCTTGGTGCTGGGAAGGTAAAAACCCATTGCCCCAAGAACGAGAATAGAGGGGTTGGCCATATTTATCTTTGGTGATTAAAACAACAAACTCTGGTAGATTTTTATTGTCCGAACCGAGCCCATAGCTCAACCAGGCCCCAATGGACGGTCGGCCCGGAAGTTGAGAACCTGTTTGAATAAAAGTAACCGCTGGATCGTGGTTGATGGCTTCGGTGTGCATGGATTTAATGAAACACAGTTCGTCTACAAGTTTAGCTGTATGCGGCATTAAATCGCTCATCCAAGCACCACTTTGCCCGTGTTGTTTAAATTGAAATTGTGACCCTGCTAAGGGAAAAGAAGTTTGTCCGGCTGTCATGCCTGTTAGGCGTTGACTTCCTAAAATACTTTTGGGCAATTCTTGGCCATTTCGTTTGTTGAGTTCGGGTTTATAATCAAATAAATCTAACTGTGAAGGGGCTCCACTTTGAAAAAGGTAGATTACTCGTTTGGCCTTGGGCACAAAATGCGGCAAGCGCAATTTGCTTTCTTGAAGGAAAGTAGCTTGTCCAAAGGCATTTTGTGGACTGATGAGAGTGCCTAAAGACAAGGCACCTAAACCCAAGGTGGTTTTGGTTAAAAAATCCCTTCGGGTGTAGTTTTCATTGTCTTTATGGTGGTTACAATTCATAGTCCTTATCGTTTATAATAGCTTTCGGTGTGATTTAACAACGTATTAGCCACTAGGGTCAGGGCAGATAATTCGGTTCGGTTTAGTTTTGGATTGGCTTTTTTATCGCCCACTTTTACGATACTTTCAACTTCCTTAGGATGCTTTTTAAAATGGTTCAATTGACGATTATATTGGGCTTTTAACACCTTCATTTCTTCATCCTTAGGAAAACGCGAGGTTACTAAACGAAAGCCTTCTGTGAGCTGTTTATCTACGTTTTGAGGAGCTTCTTCTTGTAGGCGTTGCGCCAAAAAGCGAGCCGCTTCAAAATATTGGGTATCATTGAGTAAAACCAAAGCCTGCAAAGGTGTGGAGGTATTTTCTCGCTTCACAGTACACACTTCTCGTGAAGTTGCATCAAAACTAATCATTGAAGGAGGTGGAGAACCCCTTTTAATAAAGGTATACATCCCTCTACGATAGAGGCTGTCGCCACTGGTTTTCTTATATTCTAACAACTCCAATGAAAAAGTGTTTTTTTCTTTCCATAAACCGGGAGGCTGGTAGGGTTTCACACTAGGACCGCCTATTTGATTAACCAAAAGTCCGCTCACCGCCAAGGCATTATCTCGAATCATTTCGGCTGGTAAACGATAGGAATGACTGCGGGCTAAATAAAGGTTAGTGGGGTCTTGTTCCTGCAATTCAGGGGTAAGTTGAGAGCTTTGTTGATAGGCTTTGGAGAGCACCATCGTTTTTATTAAGGCTTTAAGGTCCCAACCTGATGAACGGAAATCTACAGCAAGCCAATCTAGCAATTCTGGATGGGTAGGCAAACTACCCTGTACCCCAAAATCAGTTGGAGTTCGCACTAATCCTTTGCCAAACAACATTTGCCAGTAGTGGTTAACGGCCACACGCGCCGTTAGTGGGTGCTCTTCACTGAACAACCATTGGGCTAGGCCAAGCCTATTTTTGGGATAGTTGGTCATAGGAGGAAGCACTGCAGGAGTTTGGGCCTGCACTTCTATACCAGGGCTATTATAATCTCCTCGCTGGTAGAGATAGGTGGGGCGAGCTTCTTTCATTTCTTCCATCACCATCACTTCCATCACTGGGTTTATGGCTTCTAACCATTGTTTGCGCAATTGATTAAGCGTGTTTTCTTGTTCTTTAAAACGGGGGTTTTCTTGAACCCAATGGTCTTGTATCAATGCGGGGGTTATAGATTCTTTAGTTGCACTAAATTCTTCATAATGCAATTGAACAGCCAAATTTGAAAGGGCTTTATTAAAAAATTTAATTTCATCCATTTGACCCATAAAGGTTCCATTATCTCCTACAAAAGAGGAATAACTTTTTCCGATTAAAATGGGACGCACTTCTACTTTCACCCCACTGGTGCTCACCGGTAAAATACTTTTGTATAAATTGTCAATTACAATTTTGGTTGCCACTGGTTTTCCTTCAATATAGAGTTGGGCTCCCCTTGCTTTTCCTGACCCGTCGTAGCTAAAGGCTACATGCTTCCATTGATCTTTGGGAATAGCAGCTTCAGTTTGCACATGAATCATATTGCCCGGGGCCATATTTATCAACCTTAAATTGAGGGTATTGTTGCCGTCTAAATAAAAATCCCATCCTCGCCACCAGTTGTTTTTACCTCCTGAGGTTCCGGTTATAAACTGTCTGTATTTGGGGTCTTGCTGCTGGGTATTAATCCAAGCCATCATCGAAAAAGGATCCGTCCATTCAAATTGTGGGATTTCCTTCCTGACGTAAATTTTATCGTAATCTTCGTGAAACTCAACAGCATTACCCGAAACTCCAGGCACTATTTTAGGGGCCTTTTTGGTGGTAAGATTTTTATTTCCATCTACCCAAAACCCTTTTTGGTCTTTTTGGGGTACTAATTTTTCTACTTTATAATGGGCTAATAAACCATCGGTTAAAATATTTTTTTGAGGTAAATCTTGGGCATACGCATAAAAAGTTTTCAGTTCTTCTTGCGTGAGTTGAAGCTGTTCTTCGGCTGCATTTATACGAGTTTGTAATTGGTCAAGTTCCTTTTCTTTTTGTAGTTCAGGTAAAAGCAATAGGGGGCCAAAATTGCCATCATCTCCTGTCATACCAAGTTCTCTGATTGTATTAAAAAAGGCAGTGAGTTGATAATATTCTTTTTGAGAAATGGGGTCAAATTTATGATCATGGCATTTGGCACAAGCCACCGTAAGCCCCATAAAAGCGGTACTGAGTGTTTCCGTTCGATCAAAAACATAGTGTAGGCGCCATTCTTCATCAATCACCCCCCCTTCAGCAGTCATGGGTGAATTTCGGTTAAAGGCTGTGGCTAATTTTTGCTCTCGGGTTGCATTGGGCAATAGGTCTCCCGCTAGTTGCCAGGTTACAAACTGATCATAGGGCATATTTTCTTTAAAGGCATTGATGACCCAATCTCGCCAAGGCCACATTGTGCGTGCTCCATCGGCATGAAGTCCGTGAGAATCGGCATATCGAGACAGGTCTAACCAATCTAGTGTTAGGCGTTCAGCAAAGGCATCACTAGCAAGCAAAAGATCTACTTCTTTTTCGAAAGCTGTGCTAGAAGAATCTGCCGCAAAACGGTCAAGAGCCTCTCGAGTGGGGGGTAAACCCGTGAGGTCAAAACTCACCCTACGCAACAAGGTTGATTTGGCTGCTGGCTCGGAATATTGAAGACCTTGTTGTTGCAATTGACGTTCCACAAAATAGTCTATTGGGTGACCTTCCTTTTGAATGACCGCTTCTTTTTGAGGCGCAATAAAAGCCCAGTGAGGTTTCCATTGTGCCCCTTGAGAAACCCATTTGATGAGTAGTGCCTTTTCTCTATCGCTGAGTGATAAATTAGATTCTGGAGGAGGCATTATGGTTTCGGGGTCTTCACTTAAAATGCGATGTAAACTTTCAGATTGGCTTAGGCTTCCTGATACAAAAGCGCGATTGCCACTTTGCAGTTTAGCAAAAGCTTCTTCCTTAATATCTAATCGTAGATTGGCTTTACGTGTGTTTTCATCAGGGCCATGACATTGATAACAACGATCTGAAAGTATGGGTTTGATGTGGTAGTTAAAATCAACTGTTTCAGGAAGTGTTTCAAGAGCAATTTCAACTTCATGGGGTAAGGATAGTGAACAACCCACTATGAACCAAAGAGCAAGAATTCCTGCACTAAAAATTTGAAAAAACTTCAGCTGATTACCCATGCTTTAAAATCATAAATTTAAATTTACAAAAAATAAAAGATACGCAATCCAACAAGAACGTATGTTCTTAAAAAGAGAGGCTCTAGAGTGAAATGTCTTTAATAGTCTCTAATAACATTAAACAAAACTTAAATGAAAATTTATCCACTCTTCTTTTTTCTCATCCTGTTTTCGCTTCCAGCTCAAGAGGACGCTACCGCTTTTGTTTACGGTGATTTATTGCCAGATGCCCCTAAACTAGCCGCAAGGGGCAACTATACGGTTGGAGTTCGCACCCTAAAAGTGATTCATAAAAATCAAGTCGATGTGTTGAACACCAAAGGAGAAGAAACGGTTTATTATGACCGACCCCTAACCCTAGAGATTTGGTATCCTGCTCAAGTGCAAGAAGACAAAATCCCTCTAATAGAATATGAAGAAGTGATGGGCAACCAAAACGACCCTAAACGTCCTCTCATTCCGTTTACATTTCTGGGGCGTTCGGTTCGAGACGCTGCCCCGCTAAAGGAATCTAATCCCTTTCCATTGGTGCTCGTATCGCACGGCTACACCGGATCGCGTTATTTGATGACCTATCTCACCGAAAATTTAGCTTCCAAAGGCTATGTGGTGGTGGCCATAGACCATACCGACTCAACCTTTAGAGATGCCAACGCCTTCACCAGCACCCTTCTTAATCGTTCCCTAGATGATTTGTTTGTATTGGAGGAAATTCATCAATTGAGTCTTAACACTACCCATTTTCTATCCGGAATTGTTGATGCCAACAATACAGCTTTAATAGGCTATTCAATGGGAGGCTATGGCGCACTGAATGTTGGAGGAGCTGGCTATAGTCCAGAAGCGGTTGCTTTTTTTCAAGGTATGACCCAAGGAAATAAGGCGTTGGCACAACGCATGATGGGTAATGCTGCTTATACCAATTCTTTTGACCCTCGCATAAAAGCAATTGTAGCACTTGCTCCGTGGGGAATGGAACGTGGCGTTTGGAATGAAGATGGGCTAAAAGGACTTAAAATCCCTACTTTTTTTATTGCCGGGAATCAAGACGATATATCAGGCTATGAAAAAGGGATTAAAGCAATTTACGATGGGGCAATTGGTGTTGAACGATATTTACTAACGTATGAAAACGCAAGACATAATGTGGCTCCAAATCCCCCTCCTAAAGAAGCTCTAGCAAAAGGACTCGAACTAAATGAGTATTTGCGTTATGCCGATTCAGTTTGGGATATGCGTCGTATCAATAACATCAACCAACATTTTATCACGGCGTATTTAGGGGTTAAACTCAAAAACAAAACAGACTATCTGCCCTATTTAAATGCCGAACAACTCAAAACACAAGACCCTTGGGAAGGCTTTTTACCGCGTACTTCTGTGGGTTTACAATTAGATTATGCCCCTGGACAAGTTGGGCCCTAGAAAAAAAATTGGCTGTTTCTTAATTTAAAGCTTGATAAATTAAAGTTCTAAGCTTTTGATGATCGTCAACATTCTCAGCAGGAAT
The DNA here is from genome assembly GCA_964386915.1 of uncultured Flavobacteriaceae bacterium. Taxonomy (GTDB): domain Bacteria; phylum Bacteroidota; class Bacteroidia; order Flavobacteriales; family Flavobacteriaceae; genus JADHMP01. The sequence goes on from CAYLUQ010000018.1 coordinate 29,140, forward strand.
GAGTTGGGTGAAATAGACCACCACTAGCTGTTCTGCCGGGTCAACCCAATAGGTGGAATGGTAGGCACCTCCCCAACCAAATTCACCGTGTGAGCCCAATTCTCCTCTCAAACCAACATCTTCTACGGTTGAAAAACCAAGACCAAACCCCATGCCGGGGGTCCAAGGAAAAACGATATCACCTAAATGATTTTGAGTCATTAAGTCCACAGATTTTCGGGATAGAATTCGTTGGTTCTTATAGGTTCCCTTGTTGAGCATCATTTGTAAAAAGGTGGCGTAATCTTCTGCCGTACTCAACAATCCGGCTCCACCCGAAAAGCTTTTTCGGGGCCCATTTACATAAGCACCCTGCCCCACCATTTTTCCAGGATCAGCAGCTCGTTCTATCCCTCCGTCTTTAGATGAATAGACCACTGCCAAGCGGTTAGCTTTGGCTTTGGGCAAATAAAAATGGGTATCATTCATCCCTAGTGGTTTTAAAATTCTAGCTGTGATAAATTCTGACAGCGTTTGTCCAGAAACTACTTCAATCACAGCGCCTAAAATATCGGTATTATAACCATAAACAAAAGCCGTTCCCGGTTGAGCCTGTTGGGGTAAAGACCCTATTCGTTTGATGGTTGCTAAAACAGGTTCGTTTCGATCGGCAAAATACCACCCCTGAATGCCTGCCGCTTTCCAAGCCTCTTTGGCCGTACCATTGCCATAATCAATTCCAGCGGTATGCGTGAGTAAATCTCGAAGGGTTATTTTTCTTTTAGCCGGAACTACTCTATAGCCGTCTTCTGTTGGTTCTGCTACAGTTGTTTCATTAAATTCAGGAATGTATTTTCCTACTGCATCTGAAATTAACAACTTACCCTCTTCTTGCAAAATCATGATGCCCACACTAACCAAAGCTTTGGTTTGAGAAGCAATTCTGAAAATGCTGTTTTTTTGTAACGGCGCTCCTTGTTCAACATCACGTTGCCCAACTGCTTCCCAATAAGCCACCTTTCCGTTGCGCAATACCAAGGCTACCGCACCGGGCAGTTTTTCTTGTGCTACATAATTTTGAAGGGTTTTAGTAAGAATTGCTAATCGTTCAGAGGAAAAGCCTACCGCTTCTGGAGCGACCTTTTCTAAGCTTTGCGCAAAGGTGATCGATGTAAATAGATAAAAAACAAGTATTAAAATGGAGCGGGGCGTAGCGGTATATTTTGTTTGCATAAGTATTTATTTTGAGACTTAAATATAGGGGAAATTCTGTATTCTTTAAGGTAATGAATAAATAGTCAATTCGAAAAGGGCTTTAAGCACTAGTTCGTCCTAAACCCATAGACCCCAGAATCACTCGC
>CAYLUQ010000019.1:0-30264 GCA_964386915.1 uncultured Flavobacteriaceae bacterium
GCGGTCTGGACGGGACTCGAACCCGCGACCCCATGCGTGACAGGCATGTATTCTAACCAACTGAACTACCAGACCCAATTAGCGCTTGCAAATATACATTGCATTTTCTATTTCCCAAATAAATGCCCTTAAAAAGGAAATTTAAAATGAAAAGCAGAAAGTAAATTTTTAAAGCAATGCGTCTATGGCTTGAGCATAAGTGGTCTTGGGGGCTACCCCTACTTGTCTAGAAACCAACTCGCCCTTATTAAAAACCAATACGGTAGGTATGTTGCGAACACCAAACTTTGCCGCAAATTCTTGATTTTGATCTACGTCTACCTTACCCACAACGGCTTTACCTTCATAATCGTTGCTAAGCTCTTCAATGATGGGGCCCACCATGCGACAAGGACCGCACCAAGCTGCCCAAAAGTCTACCAAGACAGGTTTATCAGATTGTAATACCGTTTGTTCAAATGTAGCGTCTGAAATTTCGATGGCCATTTTTAAATTTTTTTCAAAAGTAATTATTTTCTTTATATGAATTCGACTTGCAAATCAATTATACTTATAGAGCTATTCTATTAATTAATGTGATAGGACCACTGCTCTTTTTCGAGCAGAGAAAGTAATTCCCCATTTATTTTAACCTTCTTTTTTCGGCTAAACAAAGTCAGTTTCACCTTCTTTTTAGGATCATATATATTAAAAAATAAAGGTTTATCGCCATTAAAGGATTTAAACTGAGAAGCCAATTTTTGAACGCCTGCTGCCTCCAACTGATGAATGTCGAGTTGTAGGGTTAATTTTTTAGCATTGTTTTCAAGGGTGTTGTGGAGCATTTCAAAATGGAGGAAATGAATCCGAGGGGCGCCTCCTTTTCCAGTTTCCCGGTCACGCCAGCCTTCTCGAACCATAAACCGTATGCGAATGAACTGATTGATGACTAAAAAATGACGGTGTTTTAGATAGTCTTCTCCGAAGATGCGGAATTCATATTGATCTGAAAAATCTTCCAAAATAAAACGTGCCCACCCTTTTCCATTACGGCTTTCTAAATGCTCTACCTCATTCACTATGCCACCTACTGCCAACTCTTTTCGCAATAGAGGATGTAAATCATTGAGTTGTTGAAGGGGTGCTGTGGCAAAAAAACGCATCTCATGGGCAAAAGCGTCTAAAGGATGTGCTGATAAATAGATGCCCACCACCTCTTTTTCTTTTTTTAAAGTGGCGAGAGAACTCCAAGGCTCACAGGGAGGTATGCTCAAATCTTGATAAGTGTCTTCTACCTGTTCCCCAAATAAACTCACTTGAGCCGAATTTTTATTTTCTTGAAACTTGGCTCCAAAACGCAAGGCCTTTTCTAAAAAAGTGAGGCCGTCTCCATCTGGATTAAAATATTGGGCTCGGTGCACCTCACCAAGAGAATCTAGACCTCCTGCCAACACTAAGTTTTCAAAGGCTTTTTTGTTGGCAGCACGCAAATCCACACGTTTCATTAAATCGAAAATAGAGGTGTATTTTTCCGATTTTCGATTTTCGATTATGGTGGCCACAGCTCCTCGCCCTACGCCCTTGATAGCGCCCATGCCAAAACGAATGGCACCCTGCTTGTTGACCGTAAACTTATAGAAGCTTTCGTTCACATCGGGACCTAAAACTTGTAAACCCATTCTTCGACATTCTTCCATAAAAAAGGTCACTTGTTTAATGTCGTTCATGTTATTGGAAAGCACTGCCGCCATATATTCTGCCGGATAATGCGCCTTTAAATAGGCGGTTTGATAGCCAATCCAGGCATAACAAGTGGAGTGCGATTTGTTAAAGGCATAGGCTGCAAAAGCTTCCCAGTCTCTCCAAATTTTTTCCAAGATTTCTTCCGGATGACCGTTCTTTTTTCCACCCTCAATAAATTGAGGTTTTAATTTTTCAATTAGGGCAAAAATCTTTTTTCCCATGGCCTTACGCAATACATCAGCGTCGCCTTTACTAAACCCAGCCAGCTTTTGAGACAACAACATCACTTGCTCTTGATAGACCGTAATACCGTAGGTTTCCTTTAAATACTCTTCCATTTCTGGCAGGTCAAAGGCAATGGGTTCTTCGCCGTTTTTTCGGGCCACAAAGCTGGGGATATATTCTAATGGGCCCGGACGATAGAGCGCATTCATAGCAATTAAATCGGCAAAAACTGTGGGCTGCAAGTCTTTTAAATATTTTTGCATCCCCGCTGATTCGTATTGAAAAACGCCCACCGTTTCTCCTCGCTGAAAGAGGGCATAGGTCTTTTCATCATCAAGGGGAAAGGCGTCCGGATCTAAGGTCTTGCCGTGAATAAATTCAACTAATTCAACGGTATCTTTAATTAGAGTTAAAGTTTTTAAGCCTAAAAAATCCATTTTTAACAAACCGGCATCTTCCACTACCGAGTTGTCAAATTGGGTTACGTTTAAATCAGAGTCTTTGGCTGTGGCAATGGGCACAAATTGAGTAATATCGTCGGGGGTAATAATCACTCCACAGGCGTGGGTGCCTGTATTTCGAAGCGAACCCTCTAAAATTTTAGCTTGCTGAATGGTTTGTCCTGAGAGAGAATCTTCTTCCGCTAGGGTTTTAATTTCTTGTACCCTAGAAAATTCATCCACACGCAAACTTTCTTTCAATTCATTTTCTGAGGCAGAAAAAATTTTATTCAACCGAATATTAGGCAACAGTTTAGCCAAACGATCGGCTTCCCCTAAAGATAGGTCTAAGACCCTTGCCGTATCGCGAATGGACGATTTGGCGGCCATGGTGCCATAGGTGATAATTTGGGCTACTTGATTGGCTCCATATTTTTCGATCACATAGTCCATCACTTTACTGCGTCCTTCATCGTCAAAATCAATATCAATATCAGGCATACTCACCCGATCTGGATTGAGAAAACGCTCAAAAAGTAAATCGTAAGCAATAGGATCAATATTGGTTATTTTTAAACAATAGGCCACCACAGACCCTGCGGCAGAACCTCGTCCGGGTCCTACCGAAACCCCCATTTCTCTGGCTGCCGCTATAAAATCTTGTACAATTAAAAAATAGCCCGGATAGCCTGTGTTGGCAATAACCTCTAGTTCAAAATCAAGGCGTTCCTTTATAGCCGGTGTAAGGGTTTTATAACGCTCTTTGGCTCCCTCATAGGTTAAATGACGCAAATAGATGTTCTCACCGTCTTTATCATCCTCCTTGGCTTGACTCAAAAAGCTTTCGGGAATAGTAAATTTGGGCAATAACACCTCCCGAGCGAGAGAAAAAGCTTCAATTTTTGCAGCAATTTTTTCCGTATTGAATAGCGCTTCTGGCAAATCACTAAACAAGCTGTTCATCTCCTCTGGAGACTTAAAATAATATTCTTGGTTGGGAAAACCGTAGCGATATCCTCTACCCCTGCCAATGGGAGTGGCTTGCTTTTCGCCATCTTTTACACAGAGTAAAATATCGTGTGCATTGGCCTCTTCTTTTTCAACATAGTAGGTGTTGTTAGTGGCTACAACCTCAATTTGATGCGTTTGTGCAAAACGGAGCAAAACCTCGTTAGCGCGGTCTTCGCCAGTTTCGCCGTGGCGCATGAGTTCAATATAAAAATCCTCACCAAATTGTTCATGCCACCACAATAGCGCTTCTTCTGCTTGGCGGTCGCCTACATTTAGTATTTTGGAAGGCACCTCACCATAAGTGTTCCCACTAAGCACAATCAAATGTTCTTTGTACTGCTCCACCACATTGCGGTCAATTCGAGGCACATAATAAAATCCATCCACATAGGCTATGGAGGACATTTTGGCTAGGTGATGATAGCCTTGCTTGTTTTTGGCTAAAAAGACAATTTGATAGCCATCGTCTCTACGGGTTTTATCTTTGTGATTTTCACACACATAAAATTCACAGCCAATGATGGGTTTGATTTTCTTTTCATCGGTTTGATTTTTATTGTGGGCTTCAACGGCTTTAATAAAATGAAATGCGCCCATTAAGTTGGCATGATCGGTAAGGGCTAAGGCTGACATTTCAAAGGTTGCAGCTGCTTCCACCAATTGATTAACTCTAGAGGTGGCTTGCAAAACCGAAAATTGCGAATGGTTATGCAAGTGCACAAATGGTACTTTTTCCAACGTTTGTCCAGCTGCTACAGTAGGACCTTGACTAGTCTTTTGAGGTTGCTTTTTTGTCTCAAGCGCTTGAGATGCTGCTTTTAAATTCTGGTGTTGCAAACCAACTAATTCAAAAGGAGTGTCTTGTCCCTCAATTTCAGCCGTGTCATGCGAGTTCTTTTCAAAGGCTTTTGGATGTAATTTTTGAGTTCGCAACAATTCCAAAAACACTCGTGCGGTAGCCTCCACATCGGCAGTAGCATTGTGCGCTTCGGCAAATGCACTTTGGAATAAGAAGAGATATAATTCTGAAAGAGTAGGCAGTTTAAACTTGCCCCCCCTTCCGCCAGGCAATTGACATAGGGTTGCTGTTTCTTCGGTGCAGGTATCTACAATGGCCTTTTCCGTTAAAGCATCTGTAAGACCCATCCGTAAAAATTCAGCCCCCATAATGTTTAGATCAAACGAAACATTGTGCCCCACCACAAAAGTAGTTTGTGCCAAAGCAGCAGTAAATTTTTCTAGTACTTGGGCTAAAGGAATCCCTTCTGTTTGCGCTAAGGCGGTTGAAATGCCATGCACTTGCTCCGACTCAAATGGAATGGTAAAACCATTGGGTTGAATCAAATAGTCTTCATGGGCTATTAATTCCCCAGAGGCATTGTGAATCTGCCACGCAATTTGAATACAGCGGGGCCAATTGTCGCTATCGCTCAGGGGGGCATCCCAGCGTTTGGGCAAGCCCGTAGTCTCGGTGTCGAAAATTAAATACATCAAGACGAAAATACTAATTTAACAGTGGGAATTGTTAAGGAGTTATTGGCAGTTATTAACCAGTCATCATTTTTGTTTTTTGTACCTTCCCCATGAAAAAGAAAAAGAAAAAAATGCCATTGCTGGAGTTTACTTCCAAGGGAATTTATTGCGCCCAAGCAGATGTTTTTCTCGATCCGTGGAAAGGGGTGGACAAAGCCCTTATTTCACATGGGCATTCCGACCACGCGCGTTGGGGTAGCAAACACTATATTACCCAAGAACAAAATGTTCCCATTATGAAGCATCGCTTGGGTGACATCGCTGTGAGTGGCAAAGCCTATGGTGAAGGGTTTTATATAAACGGTGTCCAATTTTCCTTTCATCCCGCCGGGCATGTACCCGGGTCTTCACAAATCAGGGTGGAATATCAAGGGGAAGTTTGGGTCTTTACAGGCGATTATAAAATACAACCAGACGGAATTTCCACTCCTTTTGAACCCATTAAATGCCATACTTTTATTACAGAATGTACCTTTGGCCTCCCTGTTTTTAAATGGGAAGAACCACAAAAAATACACCATAACATCAACGAGTGGTGGGCTCAAAATAAAGCGACAAAAATCACTAGCTTATTGATGGGCTATTCCTTAGGCAAAGTGCAGCGTCTGCTCAAACACTTAGACCCTTCCATTGGGAAAATATATACCCATGGAGCCACCGAGCATATGACAGCCGTATTGCGCCCTTTCCTTGCTTTTCCTCCAACCGAATTAATTACGCGAGATACCCCTAAAAAGGAGATTGAAGGAAATCTTGTGCTGGCTCCACCCGCTGTTTTAGGAAGTGCCTGGGTCAAAAAACTAGGAACCCTTTCTACGGGTTATGCCTCTGGGTGGATGGCCTTTCGGGGGGCACGCCGAAGAAGAGCCGTAGATCGTGCTTTTGTTTTATCCGATCATGCCGATTGGAGCGGTTTATTATCGGCCATTAAAGCTACCGGCTGTGAAAACGTTATTACCACCCATGGTTATACGGATCTTTTTGCAGACTATTTACGGGAGCAAGGATGGAACGCCCGTACAGAAAAAACCCAATATGAAGGAGAAACTCTTGAAACTGCAACTGCTGAATGAAACGTTTTGCCGCCTTAATTGAATCCCTAGATAGCACCAATAAAACCAATGCTAAGGTGGCCGCTTTGACCCATTATTTTGAAAAGGCTCCTCCGGAAGATGCCCTTTGGGCGGTGGCATTGCTCTCACACCGAAGACCCTCTAGACCCATAACTACTACCCTAATGAGAAGCTGGGCGGCTGAACTAGCTCAATTGCCCGAATGGCTATTTGAAGAGTCTTATCATATTGTGGGCGACCTTGCTGAAACCATTGCGCTTTTAATCCAGCAAGAACAAGTGGACACCCCACCCTCCCTATCACAATGTATTGAAGAAATAATTGCCCTAAAACCCAAAGAAGAAGCCGAAAAAAAGGCCTACATCATTACGCGATGGCAAAGCTTCAACAATTTTGAACGCTTTGTTTTTAATAAAATTCTAACCGGAGGATTTCGCATTGGAGTAAGCCAAAAACTCATGACTCGTGCCCTTTCTAAAGCGGTGCATATTGACGAAAATATCTTGGCCCATCGCCTAATGGGGCAATGGAGCCCGCAACAAACCACCTTTAAACAACTCATTTTAGAACCCAATCCGGAAGATCAAATTGCGCAACCCTATCCTTTTTTTCTGGCTTATGCGCTAGAGGAGGACTTTCAAGATAAAAACGAGGTCGCTCAATGGCATGTGGAACACAAATGGGATGGAATGCGAGCGCAACTGATTATTCGACAAGGAAAATCTTTTTTATGGAGTCGAGGGGAAGAATTGATTACCGATAAATTTCCAGAACTAGACTGTCTCGCAACAGCACTTCCAGATGGTACAGTACTCGATGGGGAATTAATTCCTTGTAAAGATGGCCAAATTGGAGACTTTAATGCCTTACAAAAAAGAATAGGCCGTAAAAGCGTTTCTCCCAAATTGATTGAAGAGGTCCCTATTGCACTTATGCTCTATGACCTGTTGGAATGGGAAGGAAAAGACATACGTGCCCTACCTCTTTCCAAACGTCAAAACTATTTAACTACGCTCTATAAAAACCATCAAGATGCTAATCTTCCCTTGCTACTCTCAGAAGTCATGACCTTTTCTTCGTGGGAAGAAGTAGCGGCAGAACGACAAAAAGCAAGTCAAAAACGAAGTGAAGGGTTGATGTTAAAGCATAAAGACTCTGTTTATGCGGTAGGGCGTAAAAAAGGGAGTTGGTGGAAGTGGAAATCAGAACCCAAAACCATAGACGCCGTTTTGACCTATGCCATGCGAGGGCATGGACGTCGCACTAACCTATACACCGACTATACTTTTGGCCTTTGGCAAAATGACGAGTTGGTGACTTTTGCCAAGGCCTATTCGGGTTTAACCGATGCCGAAATCAAGAAAGTAGATCAATTTGTAAAAAAACACACCCTTGAGCGCTTTGGCCCGGTGCGCCAAGTAAAGCCTGAATTGGTTTTTGAAATTGCCTTTGAAGGCATAGCTCCTTCTCCTCGACATAAAAGTGGTGTGGCCGTTCGCTTTCCTAGAATTTTGCGGTGGCGGCACGATAAAAAAATAGCTGAGGCCAATAGCCTTGATGATTTGAAAGAATTACTCCCATGAAAACAGTAGCCCAATGGTTTAGTGAACAAGGCTGGAAGCCCCAAAGCTTTCAAAAAAAATGCTGGAATGCCTATGCTGCTGGAAAAAATGGAATGTTACACGCTCCCACCGGCAGTGGAAAAACCTATGCGCTTTGGGGCGCTATTGTGAATGAAGCCCAACAAAATCAATCCCTAACCAAAGGGCCTTATGCCCTTTGGATAACACCCTTACGGGCATTGGCTGTGGAAATTCAACAGGCTACTCAAAAAATGAATACGGCTCTATTACCCAACACTGAGGTGGCTCTCCGTACAGGTGACACTTCCCAAAGTGTTCGGGCAAAACAAAAACGAAATCCTTCTTTTGGCATGGTTACCACCCCAGAGAGTTTACACGTTTTGTTGAGCACAAAAGACCATCAACATTTTTTTAAGCAGCTTCAAGTGGTGGTGGTAGATGAGTGGCATGAACTCTTGGGCACTAAAAGAGGGGTGCAAGTGGAATTGGCTTTGGCCTATTTGCGATCCTTTATCCCACATTTGCGGGTTTGGGGTATTTCTGCCACCATTGGTAATGAAGCATTAGCCCGAACCATTTTGTTGGGAGCTACCCAAAATTATGCGGTTATAAAAACTAAAATTTCCAAAAAAATAATCGTTAAATCCCTATTGCCCAAAACCATGGAACGTTTTCCATGGCGAGGGCATTTGGGACTACACCTTTTGCCTCAGGCGTTGGCTTTAATTGAACAATACGAAAGTACTTTGGTCTTTACGAATACTCGTGCCCAATGTGAGCTTTGGTTTCATGCCCTTTTAGACGCCAATCCCGATTTAGCAGGACATATGGCCATGCACCATGGAAGCATTGACAAAAAAATTCGCCTATGGGTAGAAGAGGCCCTTCGAAACAAACAACTCAAGGTGGTGGTTTGCACCTCCAGTTTAGATTTGGGGGTTGATTTTAGTCCGGTGGAAAATTGTATCCAGGTGGGCAGTCCCAAGGGAGTGGGCCGCTTCATTCAACGGGCCGGACGCAGTGGACACCGTCCTCAAGCCACTAGCACTATTCATTTTCTTCCCACTCATGCCATGGAACTCATCGAGTCGGTTGCCTTGCAAAAGGGCATTGCGCTGCAACAAATTGAAGATCGAATTCCCTACTTAAATTCCTTTGATGTTTTACTGCAATTTATGATGACCCTAGCCGTAGGGTCTGGGTTTCACCCCAAGACCCTTTTGCCTGTGGTGCAAGCCACTTTTTGTTTTCAAACCCTAGAGGAAGAACGTTGGCAATGGTTGCTCAATTTTTTGGTTAGAGGCAGTCAAAGTCTAGAACACTATGACGAATATAAAAAGGTGACTGTTTTGGAAGATGGTAGCTTAAAGGTGTTAAACAAAAGCATCGCCATGCGCCATCGGTTGTCTATGGGTACCATAGTGAGTGATGCTCATTTGCTTGTGCGCTATCAAAAAGGAGGCCATTTAGGTAGCATTGAAGAGTGGTTTATATCCAAGTTAAATCCAGGTGATGTGTTTACCTTTTCCGGGCGTAATTTAGAACTGATCCGCATCCACAATATGGAAGTAATTGTACGAAAATCAAAATCAAAAAAAGCTCGTATTCCAGCTTGGATGGGAGGTCGCATGAGCTTTAGTGCTCATTTAAGTGACTTATTAAAAAATACACTTTTTGAGATCGAACACAATAAAAGTCCAGAGTTTGAAGCCTTGCAACCCATTTTTGAGCAACAACAAAAGGAATCAATAGTACCCCAACCGCACCAGCTTCTCATTGAACGTTTTGAAACCAAAGAAGGTCATCATACCGTTTTCTATCCTTTTGAAGGCTATGCCATTCATGAAGCCTTGGCTAGTTTAATGGCCTATCGTATTAGTTTATGGCAACCTATCAGTTTCACCATGGCCTTTAACGATTACGGGTTTGAACTCTTATCAGATCAGGCTTTTGATGCACAGGCTTTTTTAGACAACAATTTGTTTAGCCCTGAACACTTGCTAGAAGACCTTCAAAAAAGCATTAATGTTTCTGAAATGGCCCGAAGACGCTTTCGGGATATAGCGGTCATTTCGGGTTTGGTATTTCAAGGCTTTCCTAATAAACCTCTCAAAGCCAAACACCTTCAATCTGGGTCTCAATTGTTCTACGAGGTTTTTAAAGATTATGAGCCCGACAATTTGCTCTACCTACAGGCCTTGGAAGAAACGTTTGATCACGGCATGGAACGGGGACGCTTAACACAAGTGATGGAATCCTTGCAAAACAAAACCCTAGTTTGGCGACCATGCAGTCAACCCACCCCTTTTGCTTTTCCCATCATTACCGATCGGATACGCACAAAACTCTCTTCAGAAAGCGTTGAAGACCGCATTAAAAAAATGTATCTCCAACTCGAAAAAGCAAGCCGATGAAACAACTTGTGATTGCCCAACACTATTTTTTGTTACATCCCAGCGGAGGTATTTTTTGGGAAGAAACCCAAACCTGGCTTTTGGCCGATGTCCATTTGGGTAAAGTGGCCCATTTTAGAAAAAACGGTGTAGCAGTGCCGCGCCAAGCCGAAGGTGCTTTCTATAGTAAAATGGAAAAACTGTTTCAAACAGCTTCTCCCAAACGCATCGTATTTTTGGGAGACCTTTTTCACAGCTATCAAAACAATGAATGGCATTTGTTTGAAGCTTGGACCAAACAGCAACAAGCTCAACTCGTTTTAGTGACGGGCAATCACGATGTGATTCCCGCTTGGAAATTCAAACAACTGGGGCTAGAGGTTGTGGAGCAGCTCCAAGAGGGTCCCTTTTATTTTTCTCATTTTCCTGCCAAAAAAGAAAATCAATTTGTGTTTTGTGGTCACGTTCACCCTGGGGTCAAACTGAAAGGAAGCGGTTTGCAGCAACTCAAACTGCCTTGCTTTTTTCACTCGCCACAACAACTCATCTTGCCCGCCTTTGGAGCCTTTACGGGTTTACACCTAATAGCACCTAAAGAGGGTGACCGCGTTTATGTTACAAGCGGCAAAGAAGTGCTAGAATTAAATTCTATTTAATCGGAAGGTTTATCTTTACCAAAAAAAGGCAGCAATCGATTCGTTAGCCGCATTTAAACCACTTTCTTCTCAAAAAGCGTTGGAAACGGCGCTTTCGCAAACCGCTATTGCCCGTGTGAAAGGTTTTGTGGGTTCTGGGCTTAGTTTTCGGTTGGCGGCAGCCTTTCAAAAAATAGAGCGGTCTTTGGTGTTAGTGGCTCAAAATGCAGAGCAAGCAGCCTACTATCTCAACGATCTAGAACGACTTTTGTCATCTCAAGAGGTGCTGTTTTTTCCGGCCAGTTATCGAGCAGCCTATACCTCTCAAACCCACGAAAATGCCAATGTGCTTTTGCGCACAGAGGTAATGAATAAGATTACACATTCTACCAAACCACGGTTGGTGGTGACCTATCCCAAAGCGGTTTTTGAAAAAATTATTTCCCAACGCACGTTGCGGCAAAACACCTTTACCATTAAAAAAGAAGATGTCTTGTCTTTGCAATTTATGAATGAATCTTTGTTTGAAATGGGCTTTGAACGGGTTGATTTTGTAACGGCACCAGGTGAATTTGCCGTTAGGGGAGGCATCATAGATGTGTTTTCCTTTGCCTATCAACACCCCTATCGCATTGAATTTTTTGATGAAACCATAGAGCGTTTATGCACTTTTGATATCAACACCCAACGTGCCCTTCACAATTTTGACAGCATTGCCCTCACGCCCAATACCTCAACAGTTAGTTTTACTGATAAACGCAAAACCCTCCTCGATTTTTTTCCGATCCAAACGGCCTTTGTGATAGAAGATTTTGATCAAACTTCTGAGAAGTTGGAAAAACTTTTTGCCAAAGCCGAAGAAACTTATGAGAAATTAGGTGAAACCACTCAGCATCCGCCTCAAACCCTTTATGTTTCCAAAACAGAATGGCAGACAGCCGCCCAATCTAAATGTATTGTACTCCTAGAACGGTCTGAATTGTTGCCCTCCGACACCCTTGTGCAAATCAAACAAAGTCCCCAGCCTGCTTTTCACAAAAAATTTGATTTACTGCGGGCTCATCTCAATGACAATCATGCCCAAAATTATACCAACGTACTTTTTTGTACGAGTGCTTCACAGGCCCAACGTTTTCATGATATTTTTGATTCAATGGAAGAAACCGTTCACTATCAAACGGCAAGTTTTCCTATCTATCAAGGCTTTGAAGATCTAGAAGCCCAAGTGGCTTATTTTGCCGATCATCAAATTTTTGAACGCTATCACAAATACAATCTGCGATCTGACAAAACCAAACGGCAAAGTTTGAGTTTAAAGCAACTCACTCAAATGGAGGTGGGCGATTTTGTAACCCATATTGACCACGGCATTGGCCGCTTTGGAGGATTGCAACGCATTGAGGTTGAAGGACGTTTACAAGAGGCCATCAAACTTCTCTATGGCGAACGAGACATTCTGTATTTAAGCATTCATGCGCTCCATAAAATCAGCAAATACAACGGCAAAGATGGCACAGTGCCCAAGCTGCATAAACTGGGTTCTAAAGCATGGAAAACCCTCAAGCAAAAAACCAAAAGCAAGGTGAAAGAAATTGCTTTCAACTTAATTCAACTTTATGCCAAACGCCGTCAAAAAATTGGCTTTGCTTTTGCCCCAGACAGCTATTTGCAACTGGAACTTGAATCGAGCTTTTTGTTTGAAGACACGCCAGATCAACTCAAGGCCACAGAGGCCGTCAAGGCCGATATGGAGTCTGAACACCCTATGGATCGTTTGATTTGTGGCGATGTGGGTTTTGGCAAAACTGAAGTGGCTATTAGAGCTGCGTTTAAAGCTGTGGACAACAGCAAACAAGTGGCGGTGTTGGTGCCCACCACTATCTTAGCCTTTCAACATTATAAAACCTTTTCCAAACGTCTAGAAGATCTCCCAGTTCGAGTAGACTATCTCAATAGATTTCGATCAACCAAAGACAAAAATGAAATCTATAAAGACACCCAAGACGGTAAGATTGATATCCTCATTGGCACCCACCAATTGGTCAATAAAAATTTAACCTTTAAAGATTTAGGGCTTCTTATTGTTGATGAAGAACAAAAATTTGGCGTAGCCGTAAAAGAAAAATTAAGGGCTTTTAAAACCAATGTGGATGTGCTAACACTCACCGCAACACCCATCCCCAGAACCCTTCAATTTAGTTTGATGGCTGCTCGCGATTTATCGGTCATTGCCACTCCTCCAGCCAATCGCTATCCCATAGAAAGCGAAGTGGTTCGGTTTAGTGAACCTTTAATTCGAGATGCGGTCTTATATGAAATTCAACGAGGTGGACAGGTCTTTTTTATTCATAATCGGGTAGAAAATATTCGCGAAGTAGCCGGTATGTTGCAACGCATGGTGCCCGATGCCCGGATTGCCGTTGGACACGGTCAATTGGAAGGGCGTAAATTAGAACAAATTCTCTTGGATTTTATGGACGGCCGCTATGATGTTTTGGTGGCCACCACCATTATAGAAAACGGCCTAGACGTGCCCAACGCCAACACCATTTTTATCAACAATGCCCATCAATTTGGATTGAGCGATTTACACCAAATGCGAGGACGGGTGGGCCGCAGCAATAAAAAAGCCTTTTGCTATTTTATGACACCTCCCTTGAGCAGCATGAACGCACATGCTCAAAAAAGAATTAAAGCCATTGCTCAATATGCCGAATTAGGCTCAGGCCTACAGATTGCCATGAAAGACTTGGAAATTAGAGGGGCTGGTGACTTGCTGGGAGGAGAACAAAGTGGTTTTATTAATGACATGGGCTTTGAAACCTATCAAAAAATATTGCAAGAAGCTATTGATGAATTAAAAGAAAACGAATTTAAATCGCTTTATAAAGAAACGTCAGACACCCCCAAAACCTATGTGAATGAAGTGCAAATAGACACCGATTTGGAACTCTATATTCCAGAATATTATGTCAATATTGTGAGTGAGCGATTGAGTCTCTATCAAGAATTAAGTAAAATTAAAACAACCTCTGATTTAGATGCCTTTAAGGCTCAGTTAAAAGACCGCTTTGGAAAATTACCCCAAGAAACTGAGGCCTTATTAAAAAGTGTACAACTCAAATGGTTGGCCCAACGTTTGGGCATGGAACGCTTGGTTCTTAAAAAGCAAAAGTGCTTGTGCTATTTTATCAGCAATCCTGAAAGTGCTTTTTACAACAGTCCACAATTTAGCCACCTCCTTCAAAAGGTGCAACAAGTTCAAGCTATGGTGCTAAAAGAAAAACAGTCTACTGAGGGTGTAAAGCTACTTTTGGTAGTGGAACAAATGGCGAGCGTGGAGGCTGTTATAAATGCCTTTGAACCCTTGGCTTTGGCTAGAGTTTCTTCAAGTTCTTAATTACTTCAAAAGCCGTGTTCACCTGGCTTTCATCCATTAAAATGGTAAATTCATTAGAGGTGGAGATTACCTCGTTGAGGTTGACCCCTTCCCAAGAAAGACGCTGAAAAATAAAATAATAAATACCCGGAATGGTAATATTCTCTGTGGGTAATTGCACGGTTATGGAAGAGCGATTTTCAAGCTTGCTGTTGCACAATTCATTGGCAAAGAAGTTTGCTACCAAATCAGAAATGTTGGCACTCACAATAATATTCGATTCACTCACGCCTCTAGAGGAGGTATAAAACACATCTTTTCTGTTTTCAATGGCTCCTAATAACTTGGCTTGAGACAAAAGGAGGGTATCTGAATTCGCAAAACTATAGTCTACCAAAGAAGATCGAACAGTGATATCGCCCAAGTTTTTCAATACATTCACAATTTTGTGCGTAGAGATAAATTCTAAATTGTCTGAAATTCTTTTTAAAGCCATCACGATGGCACCGCTTTTGGCCGGTTTACGAAGGTTTTGTTCAATTTCAGGTTGAATTTCTCGGGCTAGTGAAGTGAGGTTGATAATACCTTGAGAAAGAGCAGTAGAAAGAAACGGTTTGGTTTTTATGTAGGCCGTAACCTCTGAAGCAATGGTGCGCATTTGTTATTTTTTCACAAAAGTAGTACTTTTTAAACATTTTGTTACAAATTAAACTTTAAGTGAAAGGATAAAACGCTTCCTTCAGATGCTCCACCTGCCATTTTCCCTTTTCATAAACAAAGGAGAGGATATCAAATCGCACTTCATAGGAAAGATTTTTGGACTGCATATAATGATCTGTTGCTTGCACCAAAAGCCTAATTTTCTTTTTTCCAATAAAAGAGGCCGGCGAACCAAAATAGCTGGAAGAACGGGCTTTAACCTCCACCACTACCAAGGTGTTGTTCTCAAGGGCAATGAGGTCTATTTCGGCTTTTAGATAGCGATAATTGCGGGCTAAAATAAGATAGCCTTTTTGTTGAAGATATTGTGAAGCTCGGTTTTCAGCAGCTTGTCCAAAGTCATAACTTTTGCTCATGGAATAAGATTTTGTGCCTTTTAAAGTTACATCCTCTGGAACGGATATCCATGGGAAAATGTCTATTTTTGGAAAAATTTTTGATGAAGCAACCCAAAAGATATACGGTTACTGCTGCCTTGCCCTACACCAATGGTCCTTTACACATTGGCCATTTGGCCGGGGTATATGTGCCTGCAGATATATACACTCGCTATTTGAGACTCCAAGGACGAGAAGTAGCCTTTATCTGTGGTAGTGACGAACACGGCGTGGCCATTGCCATCAAAGCTAAAAAAGAGGGTAAAAGTCCACAAGAAGTGATTGACCAATATGACGCTCTCATTCGCGAGTCTTTTGAAGAATTTGGAATTGCCTTTGACAACTATTCAAGAACTTCCCGCCAGGTTCACTATGAAACGGCACAAGAAATTTTTAAGACCTTATTAGAAAAAGACGTATTCGTTAAAAAAAATTCGGAACAACTCTATGATGAAGAGGCACAGCAATTTTTGGCAGATCGTTTTGTAACTGGCACTTGTCCCATTTGTCAACATCCAGAAGCTTATGGCGACCAATGTGAATCTTGTGGCAGCGCTTTAAGTCCCACAGAATTAAAAAATCCTATTTCTACCTTAAGTGGAAGCGCCCCAAAACTGCGCAAAACTACCCATTGGTATTTGCCCTTAGACCGTTATGAAACTTTTATTCGGGAATGGATTTTGGAGGGCCATCAAAAAGATTGGAAACCCAATGTCTATGGACAAGTTAAATCATGGGTTGACAATGGCCTCGCTCCTAGAGCCGTGACAAGAGATTTGGATTGGGGAATTCCAGTGCCAGTGCCCGATGGCAAAGGAAAAGTACTCTATGTTTGGTTTGATGCTCCCATTGGTTATATCTCTTCAACCAAAGAATGGGCTGCCCGAGAAGGCAAAGACTGGAAACCATTTTGGCAAGATCCAGACACCCAGTTAGTCCATTTTATAGGCAAAGACAATATTGTTTTTCACTGCATCATTTTTCCCGTGGTGCTCAAGGCGCACGGTACTTATATTTTACCCCAAAATGTTCCTGCCAATGAATTTCTCAATTTAGAAGGACAAAAAATTTCTACCTCTAAAAACTGGGCGGTTTGGTTACATGAATATTTAAATGATTTTCCCGGCAAACAAGATGTTCTTCGCTATGTTTTAGCTGCCAATGCTCCAGAAACAAAAGACAATGATTTTACTTGGAGTGAATTTCAGGCTAAAAACAATAATGAATTAGTAGCCATCTACGGCAACTTTATCAACCGGGTTCTGGTACTCACTCAGAAATATTATAACGGAAAAGTGCCAAAACCTCAAAACCTCAATGGAGAAGAAGAGGCAACTTTAGCCCAACTGGCAAACTTTCCTGATAAAATAGGCCAGGCCATAGAACACTACAAATTTAGAGAGGCTTGTCAAGAGATGATGCAATTGGCACGCCTAGGCAACAAGTTTTTAGCCGATGCCGAACCTTGGAAATTGATTAAAGAAAATCCCGAACGCGTTGAAAACATTATGTATGTTGCTCTTCAAATTGCTACAGCTTTGGCCGTATTGAGTGAACCCATTTTACCTTTCACAGCCAAAAAACTTCAAGGCCTTTTACAGATTGAAGGTCATTTTAGTTGGGCAAGTATCACTCAAAAAAAACAGCTCCCTGCCGGCCATCAATTGCGCCAGCCCACCCTTCTATTTGAAAAAATTGAAAAGGAAGCCATTGATGCACAACTTGAAAAATTAACCGCTTCATCCACTAAAATAACGCAAAAAATGCCGTCAGAACCGCCAAAAGAATTAATCACTTTTGATCAATTTACCGCCCTTGATTTACAAATTGTGACCATCAAAGCGGCAATAAAAGTGCCTAAAACAGATAAGTTACTTCAAATTACGATAGATGTGGGCGGAAAAGAAACTACAGTAGTTTCTGGCATTGCTGCTTCTTATGAGCCTGATGAAATTATTGGAAAACAAGTCTTGTATCTGGCCAACCTAGCGCCCCGAAAAATTCGTGGTGTAGAAAGCCAAGGTATGTTGCTTTTGGGTGAAGCGTCCGATGGAAAACTCGTTTTTGTAAGTCCTGTATCACCACTTGCTCCGGGAACTAAAGTTTCTTAGGTGCTTTTACCCATTGCTTTTGATCCATGCTATGCGTT
The DNA here is from genome assembly GCA_964386915.1 of uncultured Flavobacteriaceae bacterium. GTDB lineage: Bacteria > Bacteroidota > Bacteroidia > Flavobacteriales > Flavobacteriaceae > JADHMP01. The sequence goes on from CAYLUQ010000019.1 coordinate 17,241, forward strand.
GCCCTTGCCAGAAGGACATCGTTTTCCCATGCAAAAATATGAACTCTTGCCTACCCAACTGCGTTTGGAAGGAACCGCACAGGCCGATGACTTTTTTATACCCCAAAAGGCATCTAGGGAACTTGTTCAAAGGGTGCACTACCCTGCCTATGTGGAGCAATTAATCCATCAAAATTTAGATCGGGCAGAAATTCGAAAAATTGGTTTTCCGCTTTCAGAAGCATTAATTGAAAGGGAATTTATCATTGCCGGAGGAACAGTGCAGGGGTGTGAAATGGCTCTTGAAACAGGCATTGCGCTAAATATCGCTGGAGGCACTCACCATGCCTATGCCCACAGGGGGGAAGCTTTTTGTTTGCTCAATGATCAAGCCATTGCAGCTCAATATCTCCTCGATAGAGGCTGGGCCAAACAAATTTTAATTGTAGATTTAGATGTGCATCAAGGTAATGGAACAGCGGCCATTTTTCAAGATCAACCTCAGGTGTTTACCTTTTCTATGCACGGTGCAAAAAATTTTCCTTTTAAGAAAGAAAAAAGTGATTTAGATCTTGCCCTAGAAGACGGTACAACTACTTCAGACTATCTTGAGCTTTTAGCGAACACCCTCCCTAAATTAATTAAAAAACTTCAACCCGATTTTGTTTTTTATCTCTCCGGTGTAGATGTTTTGGCCACAGACAAATTGGGCCGATTGGCCTTGACCATAGCGGGCTGCAAAGAGAGAGATGCTTTTGTTTTTGAGGTTTGTAAACAAAATAAGATTCCTGTGCAATGCAGCATGGGGGGTGGCTATTCAATAGACATTACCCTAATTGTGGAAGCTCATGCCAACACTTTTCGGTTGGCCAAAGAAATTTTTACTTAGTGCCCCAAGTTTGACTTTTCATATTGATGGCAGCAACCACAACGTCTTTACGGCTAATTTGGCCCACTAATCGGTTGTTTTGCATCACCGGAAAACGTCTTCTGCTGGTTTTAGAAAACAAGTCTGCCGCTTCAAAGACACTGAGTGAAGCATCAATAGTATCCACATTTTTTGTCATAAAGTGCTCTACTGATTTATCTAAAATTGGCATATTGAAATAACGACTATCCGAAATTTCTTTCATACAATCGGCTTCTGAAATCACACCAATTAGATGCCCTTTGTCATCCACCACCGGTCCACCCGAAATTCGATTTTTGATAAACTGACTCATCACTTCATGAATGGATTGTTCAGGCTTAAAGACAACTAGGGTGTGGCACATAATATCGGCCACCAATAATTTCTTAGGGATTACTCTCTTTCTTTGTACCCGTGCTCCTTGAAAACTTTTTATAGGCATAATCGTAAATTTTAAGCTTTGGAATTTTCAATTTACAATTATTTTTGTATTTACTTTGAGGAATTAATAAAAAAGTGTTGCTTTTTTTTAATAATAACGAATTGAATACTACATCAAAAACGATTGGCATTTTAGGATTTGGATGGTTGGGCAGTGCGCTTGCAGAGGCTCTTCTTCAAAAAAAATATACGGTTCATGCCAGCAAAACAAATTGGGAAGACACTTCTGAGGCATCTCCCTCAGGCCTAAAGAAATTTCAGTTGGTGGTAGGAGACAAAAAAATGAAAGGTGATCTCTCCTTTTTTGAAAACACGAGCCAATTGCTAATTCTGCTGCCTCCCAGCCAGAGAAAAACAGGCTTTGATCTTTTGGCTGTATTGAAAACCCTTTATGCCTATTTGCCTAATACGGCAGTAGAACGAATTCTTTTTACAAGCTCCACCTCCATTTATGGTGCTCAAACAGGAACTTTAGACGAACGTACGCCCGCATATCCTAACACCCAAAACGGTACTACTTTGACGCAATGTGAAACCTTTATTCAAGAGCAAGACTTGCCTTATGTCGTGCTTCGCTTGGGAGGGCTAATTGGTCCCAACCGACATCCGATTAAGCAACTTCAACACAAGTCAATTTCTAATCCGGAGGGCTTTATCAATTTTATTCACCAAACAGATGCTGTCAATATTCTAATCAAAATTCTTGAAAATGAATCACTTGAGGGGATTTTTAATGGCGTATGCCCCTCTCATCCAAAACGAAGGGATTATTATGAGGCTATGGCTAAAAAAAGAGGACTCCCTCCTTTGCGTTTTACAAATGAGCCCCCGCTAGAACGAATCATTGATTCCAAAAAAATAACCGACGCTATTGGCTACACTTTTGAAGTGAATAATTTGTTAATATAAACTGTTTAGTGTGGTATTTTTCAGCCTATACATTTCTTAATTTTAAGAAAAACAAAGGCTGTGTCTTTAAAGAGTACCTATATTGCTTTATTGGAACAAGTATTAGTTCACTTAAAAAATGCCAAACTGGCCTATTTAAGAGCGGCGGATATTGCTAACCAAACAGAAGACAAAAGATATTATAATCAACAAGCCTTATTGCGCAATCGGTTTTTTCAAACGATTTTAAGTCAACTACAACGCGAGAACATCACCTTAGACGATTTGGTTATTCGCAATTTTAATTTTGATCAACTCTTAATTTCTTCCCTTCACAAACTCAAAGCTAGTGCCATTGAAAAATGTTTAGAGGCCGACACCCACCTCCAAGAACTCTATGAAAAAATAGTTGCCCTACCGGTGGAGCAAGACCCCTTTGTAGGACAACTAGATACAATTCAAGACGCTATTGACCATAGTCAATCTCTTTTACCTACCTATCAATTAACCCAAAAAAATTAGGAAGACTGTTTTTCTTTTGCAGGAGCCTCTGGCATGGCTTCAGTTTCTTCACGCACACTAATAATTCGATTTAGAAAGGAATTGTAATGTTCAAATAATTGACCTAATGCAGGTTGAAGGGAATCTTCTTTGTAATGTCTCGTAAAATATAAACACTTAGCAGCCTGCATTTGAAGCACTTTCAGTCGGCTTCTAATAGGCGGAATATTAAACGGATCGGGAAAAGGGTTCTGTCCCATTTTTTGGGTATGCCCTCTTAAATTGATTAAGTAAACACTAATGCTCTCGATGTTTAGTGTGGCTAAATTTTCAACTCCTTTTTGTAAATCTGCCAAATCTTGCCAGCTGTCTATATCTAAATTCTCAAGAAAATTGGCTGGGAGTTGTTGCAGGGGCGCATAGGTTGTTGAACTAAGGGTTAGGGTATCAGAAGTCCTAGCCGCAACCGCTGGTTGGGGGTTTTCTTGACAAGCCAAAAGCAGCAAAAAGATTCCTAGATATTTATACATAGCAAACTATTTTAAAAAAGAGGCTTCTTGAAGGGTATAGATTCGAATCATTAACAAAATAAAGAAAATGGATTGCAACAAATAGAGATGAAAGGCAAATTTAGGTTCTGTTTTTAGGTTGGATTTGGCATATAAAAGTTGCAAAGGAAAGGCTACTAACGCCCACCCCAAATAGTTGTGTAGCCCGGCAATGCCTTCTTCAAACACCCAAAAATCTAGAGCTGGTGCCACTGGTTCTATGAGAAGATCTAAAAAAAGCATTAAAAAAGTTCCCAAGAGCGCTCTTTGCCAAACATTGTTTGAGAACGTGGCAGCAATAGTGGCACAAATGCTCACCAAAAGGCACCAATTGACTCCAATGAGGACGGGCACTTCAAGCCATTGAATTCCAAGGGTGGCACCATAGCGATAGGAGCCAAATAAAAACCCATATTGAACCCCAACAATTTCTGCTACTAAACCAACCCCATAACAAACAAAAAGCACCAATATTGCTTTCAAGTGCAGCTGCGTATTGAGCAATAGTAGCCCAAAGCAAAGCAACAAATTGAGTGGGGTGGCTTTTACAAACCAGTCTGCATTTCCATAGATAATTCCCAAAGCACCCGAAACATGAAAAAGCCAAATGAGGGCCAACGAAAGGTTTATTTTAGAAAGTATAGGTTGCTTTTCTAGGCTCATCATTTTGATAATTCGTCTACAATTTTGGCTGAAAGTAGGCATAAAGGAATGCCCCCTCCTGGATGCACACTGCCGCCACAAAAATAGAGGTTTTTAATTTGTTGACTAAAGTTGGGATGTCTCAAAAAGGCTGCCATAGCCTTGTTGCTAGAAGAACCATAAAGGGCTCCTTTATAAGATTGTGTCTTTTTCTCTATTAGCGGTGGGGTTAAGATTTCTTCACATGCTATGAGAGGCTCGAGTTCAGTTTTTAAGCGTTTGGATAATTTGGTTAGAACCTGTGTTCTAAGACGCTGCACGAGAGCTTCCCAATCTTGTCCATAATCGGCAGGAGTATTGATCATAACAAACCAATTTTCACAACCTTTTGGAGCGTCTTGAGGCACGTCTTTTGAAGTTATATTGACATAAACCGTACAATCTTCTGCTATCTTTTTGTCTTTAAAAATGGCTTCAAATTCTGCTTGATAGTCTTTGGCAAAGAAGATGTTGTGCAAGTCCAATTGTGGGAATTCTTTAGTAATGCCCCAATAGAAAATGACAGCAGCACTAGAGCGCTCTTGTTTCATAATTTTTTGAGGTGCGGGGTGTTGAGGCAAGAGTTTTGCATAGGTTGGAACCACATCCATATTGGAAACCACCTGATCAGCCGGATAGAACTTTTCACCAGCTTTTACGCCTTCCACCTGATTATTTTTGGTTAGGATTTCATCTGCCCTAGTATCAAAGTGAAATTGCACACCAAGGCGTTTGGCAAGAGCAAAAAGGGATAGCGTAATTTGGTGCATACCTCCTTCGGGAATATAGGTCCCATAATGTTGCTCCAAATGCTGAATGAGCGTCATCATGCCAGAAGTTTCATAGGGACTCGACCCGTTATAAGTGGCATAGCGATCAAACAATTGCACTAATTTTGGATTTTTGAAATGACTTCTATTCGCCTGGTGCAAAGTAGTGTGGAGTTGATAGGTATTGAGGTGAACTATGGCTTTAAGAGTGTCTAAAGACAAAAAGGTTTTGAGTTTGTGCAGCGATTGCTCCAAAAAAAGACTACGCGTGAGCTTAAATTTCTTTTCAGCTCGTTTAAAATAAGAAAGGATTTTTTGGGGGTTTACTCCAAAAGTTTGAGCCGCTTTAGCCGCAAATTCATCTCGGTTTGAAGGTGCAAAAAATTGGGTGTCATCTTCCCAAAAATAGTGGCAAGCCACGGTTTTTCTTTTGTACTTAAAATGAACGTTGGGATCTTCTTTAGCCAGTTCAAATAACGCCAACACCCATTGAGGCATTGTGAACAAGGAGGGCCCTGCATCAAAACGATAGCCGTTCAATTCAAAAGCAGTGAGTTTTCCCCCAGGGTAGGCATTGGCTTCTAAAACGGTAACGTCAACCCCTCGAGCTGCTAGGCGAATGCTGCAGGCCAAACCAGCCACTCCAGAACCAATAATAACCGCTCTTTTTTTCATCCTTCTGCATTAAAATGTTGGTCAAATAATAATTCAAAACGTACAAAAAGATCTTCTTTATACCATTTTTGTTGTCTTGTTTGGGTCACTATTTGGGCATGTTCTTGGGTTGCATAGGCAAATTCATGAACAGCCGCCGCATTTTCCCAAATGCTTAAGGTGGCTTGTTGAATAAAAGGCCATTCGCCTATACCCTTATAAAACCGCACCCCTTTAGCTTTTGAAATGGCTCTACTGGCATGCGGAACGGCACGCCAAAACGCAAGTAAACGACGCCAATTTAGTGTAGCTCGTGTGATGATGACTAAAGGAGAACTGTCTTTGCGAGTGCCTTTAGAAGGCGTTTTAAAAGGATTTTTTCCTGACCATTTTCCATGGCTGTGAATCGGCTGAAGCAATAAATGTCTTGACTGAAAGGCTCTTTTTGTATAGGCTTTATAAATAGGATGCTGTTTGAGATGGGTCTCAAAATGCTCTTGGGTTTCCCAAACTCCTAGCAAAGCATAGGTTGAAAAATCGGGCCAAAGGCTAAAACCAGACCCACCTCCAGTGCCTAAGAATTTAAAAAAGTGCAAACCGGCTGTGTCTTTAAATTGAACAGGAGCCAAACCCATTTGTTTAAACGCCCAAAACCTATTTTTTTTAAAATGAAAAAAACTAACCGAAGTGATGCCTGCCATCTTTTGTGAATCTAGGAGAAAGATAGGCGTTTTAAAAAAAAGAAAAAACGTCTCTGCGAAAGGATTTTAGAATTTGACTTGTGGAAGTAAATTGCAGAGACGTTTAGAAACCAAATTGAATTTAAACTTGTTTAAAGATATATAAAATATATTATACAAAAAAATCAAAAATTAAACATTTAAAGAAAATTAGCTGAATTTAAATTTGTTAAAACATAAAATATTATATGTATCTGCCTGTTTTACTGATAGATACATTCCATTCTTTTTTAGGCATACAAAGTTGATCCGTTGTGGTTATTTTTTAAACAAAATTGATTTTTAGGCCAAAAAAAGAGTAGAAATCCTCAAAAAAAGCAGAAATATTTTCAAACTGTTCCTTAAAAGCAAAAGCACTTTATGTACTTTTAGAAGCTGATACGCTAAGATTACTGACAAATTAAAATCACAATAATGTTCACAAAATCACTTCCGTTCCTATTCCTCCTATCCATTTGCTTTGCACCTCTTCAGGCGCAAGAAGCATCAATTGATTTTCAACAAAAGCATATTTTATTGGTATATGGGGGTTGGCCGGGGCATAAACCGGAGGCCTATGGCGCAAAAATGGCCACTTGGTTTAAACAACACAATGCCAAAGTCACAGAAGCGCAATCAACAGAAGTCTATTCACAAGCGGAGCTCATGCAAACGGTTGACCTTATTGTGCAGCACATCACCATGAGTGAAATTGGCTCTAAAGATGCGAAGGCCTTGTTAAAGGCTGTGGCTAGTGGAGTGGGTTTTGCTGGTTGCCACGGCGGTACCGGCGATTCATTTCGAACCAATACTGAATATCAATATATGGTTGGGGGTCAATTTGTGAAACATCCTGGAGGTCAAATTGACCATAAAGTGCATTTCATTGATCCCACAGACCCCACCGTGGAGGGGCTGTCTAACTTCAGTATTAAAACGGAACAATATTATATGCATGTGGATCCGAACGTGAAAGTTTTGGCCACTACACAATTTAGTGATGCTTATGACAGTTGGATTAAAGATGCTGTGATTCCCGTTAGCTGGAAAAAATATCACGGAGAGGGACGCGTTTTTTATTGCTCCTTAGGACATGATCCAGATGTTTTTGAACACCCCATTTTCTGGGAACATTATACAAGAGGGCTTTTTTGGGCTTCAAACAGTAAATTGGGGCCAAAAGAAGATTGGTTGCAAGCGGCTTATTCTATTTTACCGAAAAAAAATTCGGATGCTTTTTCACAATAGAATATCTTTGTGAGGCTATGAAAAAAATTGTCATCATTGGAGGCGGCTTTTCTTCCCTTGCCGCAGCATCCTATCTTGCTCAAGCAGGACATCAAGTTAGTCTCTTTGAAAAAAACAGCACCTTGGGGGGACGTGCTCGTCAGCTAAAAAGAGAAGGATTTACCTTTGACATGGGCCCGTCTTGGTATTGGATGCCCGATGTTTTTGAATCTTTCTTTAATGATTTTGGAAAATCTGCTGCAGATTACTACCACTTAGAACGATTGGATCCTGGCTATCAAGTTTATTTTGGCCCTCAAGAGAGCATCAACATTAGTGCTTCCTTAGAGGAAATCTGCAAGACCTTTGAGTCTCATGAAAAAGGCAGTGGCCTAAAACTTCAGAAATTTATCAAAAAGGCTCAAGAGCATTATGACATTGCTATTAAAGATCTAGTCTATAGACCCGGACTCTCACCCTTGGAATTGGTCACCCCAACAACCATTAAAAAATTACGTTATTTCATTTCCACCATTAAAAAAGAAGTAACACGCGAATTTAAAAACCCCAAGCTACAGCAACTCTTGCAGTTTCCGGTTCTCTTTTTAGGAGCAAAACCCTCTCAAACCCCTGCATTTTATAATTTTATGAATTATGCAGACTTTGGCTTAGGCACTTGGCATCCCGATGGCGGCATGTATAAAATTGTGGAAGGCATGGTGGCCTTGGCTCGCTCTTTAGGGGTCAAAATGCACACAGATAGTACCGTGGAAGCGATAGAAGTAGATACAGCTAATTATGCAAAAGGAATAGTCGTTAACGGTACCTTTGAGGCCGCCGATATTGTGTTAGCGGGAGCCGATTATCACCATGCAGAAACTTTACTCCCTCCCAAACACAGACAATATAGTGAGGCCTATTGGCAAAAAAAGGTCTTTGCCCCTTCTTCTCTTTTATTTTATGTGGGACTCAATAAAAAAGTGAAAAACGTTTCCCACCACACCCTTTTCTTTGACGTTGATTTTGATGCGCATGCCAAAGCCATTTATGATGACCCCAAGTGGCCAGAAGCTCCGCTCTTTTACGTAAACTTTCCTTCTCTCACCGATCCTTCTATGGCTCCCCAAGGAAAAGAAGCTTGTTTTATTTTAATTCCCCTAGCCCCAGGCATTGAAGATCATCAAAATTTGCGGGAACGCTATTTTGATAAAGTCATCAAACGACTGGAAACACTCACCCAACAAAAAATTAGACCCGATGTGCTGTTTCATGAATCTTTTTGTTTAACCGAATTTGTGGAAGCCTATAATTCCTTTAAAGGCAATGCCTATGGTATGGCTAACACGCTGCTTCAAACGGCTTTTTTACGACCAAAATTGAAAAGTAAAAAGGTTAACAATCTCTATTTTACAGGGCAATTAACCGTTCCAGGACCTGGTGTTCCACCGGCTTTGATCTCAGGAAAATTAGTGGCAGATTTAATTCAAAAAGGCTAATCCTTTTTATTGATGACCCAATAAATAAGCTCAATTTCGCTGTCGCGAACAGCAATAACAGAATCCAATATTTTTTCGCCATTCACAAGTTGTGCCTTGTAATCATCTAATTGTTCAAAGAGGGTATAATTCCACAAGTGAAGACGCTTGTATAAATTATATTTTAAGAACTTGTCTTGTTGCACATATTTTCGGTTGCTTTTCCAAAAACTGATGGATTCTAAATCGACATAGTCCAAATCAAAAACCCATTTGCTGTTAACTCTTTGGTTAAATTGATCAATGAATTTTTGTTCTTCAATACTGGTGTTTTCGATCAAATATTTCAAGTTTGAGCCGTCATAAATATCAGTCATCATTCTGCCCACTACATCATCTAGGAGTCGAAACGTACCGTCTAGCTTAATGGCATCATAGGTCACCCGGGGAGGGTTGAAAGGATTTCTGTTAGAATAAAGATCAAAAGGCAATACATAAGTAGAATCTTCAAACCATTCTATAAAAACGTTTTCATTATTTTCATTCCAACGACGATATTGGTTTAAAAAGATTTCATTGGCGATCATGATATTCTCTTTATAATCATCGGTATAGGCAATCATGGCGCTTATCTCATTTTTGAGATTGTTTAGGTTTTCTATGCTATCTTCTCGCTCTTCAGATTCGCCCCATTGCTGCTCCACCCCAAAAGACAGAAGTATACCAAAAAAAATTACGGCAAATTCAACTATCGATTTTTTAAGTCGATCATAAAAATCACGAATATCAAAACGATCCCCTAAAGTGATCAACCGCAAGAACCAATTTAATTCTTCTTTTCTTTTACCCTTTTCAGTCATATTAATAGTAGATAATGAGTTATTTGTGCCCCTCTAAATTATAAAAATTTATTGGGACTCTCCAAAGGGCGTTTTGGAATCAAAAAGTGAGAAAAGAAGGGAGGCCAGTTGGCTTTCAAATTCTTGTAGTTCTGCTGTAGAAAAACCAATCCACTTTTTTTGATTTCCCTTACCTAATTGAGCTGGAAGAAAGCGGTTGGAAAATGTTTTAAAAGGAATAATGCCGGCGCAAACAATGTGGTCTTTCCATTCTGGTGGGAGCATATATCCATAGAGCAGCACCTGAAAAAGAGGGCTTTTTTTGGGGTCTTCTAAAAGGCTTGACCAAGAGGCTATCTCGAGGCTGGAAGGGGTCACCGTTCCGGTTTTATAATCCACAATGCGCAAAACACCATCACATTGGTCAATACGGTCTACATGGCCTTTCAATTTGATTTTAGTTTGGCTGTTGGCGATAGCAATTTCTCCACTCACTTCTTTTTCTAGCGCTAGAATTTTTAACACCTGACCCTCTGCTACTGCTTTTTGCTCTTCTTTTAAAAAATGTTCAAGAAGTTTTTTCATGGACTCGAAAAGAAGAAAATTTTTTCCTTTGATTTGATAGGCACTGCCAAATTCTTGTTGAAAGTGTTCCAGCAAGAGAGGAGCCACATTTTTAATGAGGGGGTCATAATTTTCAACCCGAAGTTCTTGTTGAACAAAGGGTGCGTATAGTGTTTCCAAAACAGCGTGCATCAAGGTTCCTTTTTCATTTGCTTGGAGTGTTTTCTCTATAGGCTGTTGGGGCTCAATTTTGAGTATGTAGCGTTCATAAAATTGATAGGAATCACGCCAAAAAGTGGTGAGCGAAGAGGGAGAAAATCCACTTTTGGCCAGTTGATTAAGTTGTGTTAAAATTTCAGGGGTTTTAGCAACGGGAGTTCGCTGAACCGGTTGCCATTTTACCGCTATTTGAGGTTGTTTTTTTTGCAGCTTATGTTGGGGCATCTTGAGGTATTCTAATTGATAAAGGAAGCGGCTTTTTTCGCCTCCGTAGAGTCCTTCTGGGGTGGCGTTATAGAGTAAATAGATTTTTTTGGCTCGTTGAAGCAAACGAAAAAAGTGATAGGAATAGAGATAATCTTGTTCAATAAAGGTGGGCATGCCAAATTGCTTTTTTACCGAAAAAGGAATCCAGCTAAAGGTTGCCTTTCCCGCTGGCAAAATACCTTCATTGACATTGGTAATGATGAGCGTTTCAAAATCTAACAAACGTGTTTCGAGAAGCCCCATAATTTGCAACCCTTCTAGTGGATTTCCAGCAAAGAAAATTTTATGCTGTTGGAGAAGCTTGTCATAAAACAAACGTAAGGTGGCCATTGTGGTAACAAAAGGATAAGACGCTACCAAGGGTTGCAACGCGTTAAAAAGATCGTGCATTTTTTCAAAACAGCTAGCCTCGAGCCTATCGTCTCCTAGTTTTTTCCAATAGGCGGCAAATAAAACACTGATGTCGGCGGCCCGAACAATAAATTCTGAAACGGTTGTAAAGGGGGCAAACAGTAGGGAGAGGAGCGGGTGACTTGTTGCAATTGCTTTTTCAATTTCACGATAGGCAATTTGAAATTGCTTCTGTTTTCTAAAAGTTTGCATTAAGCCTCGCATCTCTATTTGATGCACCTCCAAAAGAGATTGACATTGAGCGGTTGCCAATAGATTTTGCAATTGATAAAAATCGAGCTGATCTGAATTGCTGTTTTCGTGAAGCTTCATAAAAGACCCAAAAAATGTTGCTGCAGCGGTTTGTTCTAAGGGCAATCCCATGGTCACGTTCCATTCGCTCGTGTTGGGATCTAGTGCTGAAAGTGTGGGGCGTAACAAAGATTCTTCTCCCAAAACCAAGGCAGTAGATCCATTGGCAGGCTGAGCCAAAATTTGGGCTGCATATTGTGCTTGGGCAATGTTTTTAGGAAGCCCAACTAATTCAATGGATTTTTCTTCTTTAAAGGTTGTTTCCCATTGGGGAGGTTTTTCTTTTTTCAATACGGGCCAGGTATTGAAATACTGCCGAATAAAATGGCCTGCAGGGTGTTCTCCATCTTCATAAAAAGTAGCGTCTATATCCCAAATTATAGTGGCTTGTTGTTGGGCTAAAAATTCTTGAAATAAAAATTCTTCTGCCTTGTTAAGGGCATTAAAGCCAATGAAATAGTGATGCTTATCATGGGCTTGAAAATAGTGCTCTATATTGGCAACAGCTTCTCTATAGCGCATACCGGTGTAGCCCTGTTCTTCTTCCAAAAGGGCACGGTAGAGTTTTTTATAGAGTGTTGGCAGCAGCTTATTAAAATGCAAAAAATGTTTTAATAGATCTTGTTGCGATAGTGATTCGGCAGTCCATGACTCAAGGGCTCTATAGTCTTCTAGCGCTTTAAAGAGGGCATTGGTCTCCACTAAATTGGCATCCATTTCATTAAATTCATGCAAAATCACTTCGCCCCATCCTAAATATTGATCAAAACTTTCTTGCTTTTTGGGTGCTACGTTTTGTCTGTAGATATCATAAAACTGCAGAAGTAATGCTGCACTATCCCTTTTTTTTAAGCCTGAAAGTTCTTCAATAAAATTTTCTATAGAACAAATTTCAGGAGCTAGGTGAGGACGGTTTAACTTCGCTTTTAAGGCTTCCTTGAGAAAAAGAATGGCTCTGTTAGAAGGAACAATAATTTTGAGCGTATCAAAGCCCCTTTTAGAGTCTATAATTTGTGTTGCTGCATGGGCTAAAAATGTGTGCATTTTTAAAAATAAAAAATCGCCCCGAATATCGAGGCTATTTTATTCAAGGAAAAAAAACTTTATTTAACAATTATAAACTCAACACGTCTATTGTAGGCTTTTCCTTGGTCAGAATCATTTGATCGGGCTGGCTCTGCTTCACCACAACCAACGGTTTCCAAACGACTAGGATCAATATTTTTGATAATTAAATAATTTTTCGCTGCAAGGGCTCTGCGTTCTGACAACTCTTGGTTGTAGGTGTCTGAAGCTCTACTATCCGTATGTCCTTTGATTTTTAAATTAAAGGAAGGAAAGTCGTGTAAAATTCGAGCCACTTCATTTAAGGTTAAAAGAGACTCATATTTTAAGGTAGCTTTATCCGTATCAAAGAAAATTATCTTGATTTCATAAACGTCCCAGGAATCAGGATCTCTAGGCCCTTCTTGTTCTTTGACTTCTTCTGGGCAACCCTTATTTTCTGGTGTTCCTACTCGATCTACACAAGCGTCTAAAGCATCTTCTATGCCATCGCCATCACTATCAGGGGCAACCTTTAAATTCTTCAATACCCCAAAGCTCAGGACATACATCTTTGCTATCTGGAATACCGTCTT
>CAYLUQ010000020.1:0-23525 GCA_964386915.1 uncultured Flavobacteriaceae bacterium
ATCCAGATAAATGATAAGACTCGACAGAATCCGGCTTATCGGCCTGCTTTTTTTATTGCTTAAAAAAACTAAAGGAGCAACTTCCATAGTGCCTAGATTCCAACCAATTGGGGTGTTTTTCAAAGCCTTTATGTTTTTCGTGTTCTACAATTAAGAGACCTTCATTTTCAAGTCTTTGCATGGCAATGTCAAGTAAATCTTCATAGTGCTTGATTTCCCAATCATAGGGAGGATCGGCAAAAATAAGGGAATACTTGTTTTGGGTTTGGGCTAAAAAATGAAGCACCTCTTGCTGCACTACATCAATGGAAAAGCCAAGAAGATCGTTCGTTGAACGAATAAATTCAACACATTTTCGATGCTGTTCAACAGCTGTGCTGTGTGCAACTCCTCTTGAAGCAAATTCATAGCTGATGTTTCCTGTGCCCGAAAAAAGGTCTAATACATGGCTAGAAGGCAAGTCGTGTTGATGCTGTAAAATATTAAATAAAGCTTCTTTGGCTCGGTCTGTGGTGGGTCTAACGGGTAAATTTTTAGGGGCTTGAAGCCGCCGTCCTTTTGCTGTGCCAGAGATTATTCGAATCATAAAAAAGCAGTTGCCAAAAAAGGAGCAGGATGCTGTTCTGCCTCTAAACGGGTTTGGTCAGCATTGACAAATTCAATATTATTTTGATACGAACGCGATGCTTCATAGTAGGCGGAAAAGGTGTCAAATTGCCCTAAAAAAAGGAGGGTAAACGTGTCGGGTTCCCATTGCATTTGCTCCACTACATAAAACAAAAAATAGAGAAATGTTTCTTCAGAAACCAACTCAAAGGTATTGGTGAGTTCTAATTGATTGTTCTTAAAGACCAATATATCAAAGCTTTTTTTGTTAAAGTGTATATAGATTTTGTTGGGAGTAAATTGCGTTAGTGTCTCTGCCGTTTGATGGTAGAGCCAATGAAGATAATGGGTCCGTTCTACCGTTTTTGCATGAGATTTTAAATAGGCCATCAAATTTGATCGTTCTTCATAGAGTATGTTGAATCCTGCTGCTTCATTTTGATCAAAAGCCAACGAATTGGCTTTGTTTCTTGCAGCAAAAAGGGCCCAATAATCTTCTAGACGGTTGGCCACAAATTCCGATTGTGGAATAAAAAGGGCAGGGCCATCATGACAAACCCACAGAATGTGATCAGATTTTTTTTCGGGGGAATAGTGAATTAAAGATTCAAAACGCTGTTTGGTTTCTGCATCAAAGGAAGTACTTTGCACAAAGTCGGCACCGTTAGGTGTAAAAAAAGAAAATCCATCCACATAGCTGTGAATGGATATATAGGAAGCTTTTGAATCGTTATTCTTTTTTGGCATCAAATATGGTTGGCCAGTTTCCGTTTGTGCTCACATCGGTTAAAGAACCCAATATAATTTCAGACCCGTTTACCCCATCTACAGAAACGGTTTCATTTTCTTGCTTGACCATATCAGGGTCTTGATCATATAAAATGATGTTTTTAGCCACTTTAACTTCAAAAACAGGAACTTTATAATTGTTTTTATTGATGATATCAGCTTTTAGCGAAAATTTGGCGTCTATGCCATCAACAGGAACAATTTCCATGTTCTTATAGCGCATGGTGTTTTTGAATAGAGAATCTTTCACGGGCACAAAACCTAGTGTGTCGATCACAATCACCTCACGAAGCATATCAATACGATAGTTTTTGTCGTATTCCATATAGGAAGAATCGCGTTTTTCGATTAGCGTAAAAATACCTTCGTCAATAAATTTAACCAAACTGTCGAAGTTGCTAGAAAATTCTCCGCGAACATCTCGGTGGGCAATTTGGGCTAAGCGAATGTCTTTTAATCGGTCGATAACGTCGGCATAGCGCTCGTTTTTGACTTGGTTAAACTTAATGGGACCATTGATAGAGTCATAAATCTTGTAACTAAAGAAGAACGATAAGATCCAAAGGACAACTTGAAGAGCTAATTTCATGTATTGTTAAATTTTATTGACAAAAACAAAACTACAATTTTTTTTTAATCGCTAAAGTTTTTGAAATAATTTATCTTTATGCTTTTGCCACATCTTATGGACACTGCTGCAATAAGTTCTTTTTTAAAAAATAAATTTGTCTTTGCCCCCACACAATCGCAAGCCAATTGGTTTCCAGCTATAGCTTCTTTTTTAGCGTCAAAGAATCAGGCTGCTTTTGTGTTTAAAGGCTATGCTGGAACCGGCAAAACCACACTCATTGCCTTTTTGGTGAAGCAATTAGAAGCACTAAGCTACCGTTGGGTTTTAATGGCTCCAACCGGAAGGGCTGCCAAAATATTGTCACACTATGCGGGCCAAAAGGCCTATACCATTCACAAACAAATATACTACCCCAAAAGCAACAGTAGTGGCGGGATTCAATTTCAACTGAAACCCAATCGTTTTAAAAAAACCCTTTTTATTGTAGATGAAGCCTCAATGATTGGCGATGATGCCCAACAGGCTAGGCTATTTGAAAATGGCTCTTTGCTAGACGATTTGGTGCATTATGTGCGCCAAGGCCAAGACTGCAAACTGCTTTTAGTAGGAGACACGGCTCAATTGCCGCCAGTGCATCTCGACCGGAGTCCGGCCTTGGATGAACAAAAAATGGAGGGCTTTTATTTTGAAGAGGTTCTCAGCACTGAACTTTTAGATGTGGTGCGACAAGCAAAAGATTCAGGAATTTTATTCAACGCAACCCAATTGCGAGAGCAAATTAGCCAAGATTATTTTGACAGCTTTCAATTTGATCTGGCCCCTTTTAAAGACGTTATCCGTTTGCAAAGCGGAGATGAAATTTTGGAAGCACTCCAGCAAGCTTATGATGAAGTGGGCATGGAAGAAACCACTTTCATTGTGCGATCCAATAAACGAGCCTCTTTATACAATCAAAATATTAGAAATCGAATTTTATTTTTGGAGCATCACCTCGCTGTAGGCGATCAATTGATGGTGGTTAAGAATAATTATTTTTGGTTATCACCCGATTCCCAACCCGGCTTTATTGCCAATGGTGATTTAATTGCCATTCAAGCCATTCATCACTATAAATCGCTTTATGGCTTTTCGTTTGCAGAGGTTGAAGTGCAATTAGTAGATTATCCCGATGAACCTCCCTTTGAAACCGTTTTGTTGTTAGATACCCTAGACAATGATCAAGCTTCTTTGTCAAATGAAAAATCACAAGCACTTTATACCGCTGTGCTGGAAGATTATGCCCACGAAAAATCAAAATATAAAAAGCTTTTAAAGGTTAAAAAGAATCCTTTTTTCAATGCCCTTCAAGTCAAATATTCCTATGCTATCACTTGTCATAAATCGCAAGGCGGCCAATGGAAACGCGTTTTTATTGAGTTGCCCTACTTACCAGAGGGGATGAACAAAGACTTCTTTCGCTGGCTCTATACAGCCTTGACACGTGCTAAAGAAAGAGTATATTTGGTCGGATTTACAAATACTTATTTTAAAGAATAGCATCTTGCAAAATGTAGCCTTAATTCCTGCGCGCTATGACGCCCAACGCTTTCCAGGAAAGCTTTTGAAGCCACTTGGCAAGAATACCGTGCTGGGACAAACCTATCAAGCAGCCGTAGATTCTTCTCTCTTTGATGAAGTGGTTGTAGTAACCGATAGCGACCCCATAGCACTGCATATTGAAGAAATTGGCGGAAAGGTATTGTTGCGAAAAGAAGAACATGCTTGTGGGAGTGACCGCATAGCGGCTGTTGCCCATGAATTTGAAGCAGAAATTTTAGTCAACATTCAGGGGGATGAACCTTTTTTAGATACCCAAAGCTTGAAAGCGCTTCTATCGGTTTTTAAAGAGGACTCCGATAAAGAAATTGCATTGGCTTCTTTAATGAACCCGCTTAATAGCCAAGAAGAAATAGAAGATCCTAATGTGGTGAAAGTTGTAGTGAATATGCAAAAGCAGGCGCTCTATTTTTCACGATATCCAATTCCTTATAACAGAAGTGCCAATCCACATCAAAAATATTATAAGCACAGAGGCGTTTATGCTTTTAGAAAAGAAGCCTTAATTGCCTTTAGTCAACAACCCCTAACGCCCCTTGAGGAAGCAGAAAAAATTGAATGTCTTCGATTTTTAGAAATGGGGCATCGCATACAAATGATTGAAACCAATCAAGAGGGTATAGGCATAGATACTCCCCATGACCTAGAACGTGCACGTGCAATACATCCCAAAAAATAAAAGCAAATGGGAGCTGTTTTTTCACGTTGGTTTTATTTTCGTTTTTTAAAATGGAAACTCAAAGGGCAAATGCCTCCCTTAAAAAAATACATCATCATAGTGGTGCCCCACACCAGTTGGCGAGACTTTTTTATTGGCCTTATGGTGCGTGGCATTTTAAATGAAAAGCTCAATTTTGTGGGTAAGAAGGAGTTGTTTGGGCCGTTAACAGGATGGTTTTTTAGAGCCTTAGGGGGTGCCCCCATTGACCGATCTGGAAATAAAAATTCAGTTCAGGCCATAGTGTCGATCTATCAAGAGAGAGAAGCCTTTCGTTTGGCATTGGCTCCTGAAGGCACTCGTAAAAAGGTGTCTGAATGGCGCACCGGATTTTATCATATTGCTAAAACCTTGCACATTCCCATTGTGCCTGTTGCTTTTGATTATGCTAACAGGGAGGTTTTAATTTATGAGCCCTATACCTTGGGTACAAGCGAGGCAGAAGATTTTAAACAACTAAAGGCTTATTTTAAAGGCGTAAAGGGCTATCATCCTGAACAGAGTTTTGACTAACTCTCATCCATAGTGTGATATACATTTTGTACATCATCGTCTTCCTCAATTTTTTCTAAAAGCTTAAGCACATCTTCTTGTTGTTCTGCGCTCACTTTCTTGGTCACCTGCGGAATGCGGTCAAAACCAGAAGATAAAATCTCTAAATTTCTATTTTCAAGTTCTTTTTGAACGGCACCAAAGTTTTCAAATGGGGCATATAGTAGAATGCCATCTTCATCCACAAAAACTTCTTCCACTCCAAAATCAATGAATTCTAGCTCTAACTCTTCGGGATCGAGTCCTTCAGCTGCAATTCTAAAATTGCACGTATGGTCAAACATAAATTCTACAGAACCAGTGGTGCCTAAATTGCCATTGGCTTTATTGAAATAGCTTCTGATATTTGCCACAGTTCTGTTGTTGTTGTCGGTGGCAGTTTCTACCAAAATGGCAATACCATGAGGAGCATAGCCTTCAAATAAAATTTCTTTGTAGTTTTCGGTAGCTTTATCTCCGGCCTTCTTAATCGCACGTTCTACGTTATCTTTAGGCATGTTGGCTGCCTTGGCATTTTGAATCACGGCTCTTAAACGAGCGTTATTGGCCGGATCTGAGCCACCTTCTTTAACTGCAATCACAATGTCCTTTCCTATTCGTGTAAAGGTTTTGGCCATGGCAGACCAACGTTTCATTTTTCTTGCTTTACGAAATTCAAAAGCTCTTCCCATAGTATTAATTTAGCTCCCAAATATAAAAAAAATCACAAGGGCTTTTTGCTGTTTAATAACCTACAGTCATCTAGCACATCGGTATAGGAAAGATGAAGATGGGGGGGTAATTTGTTTTCTTTAGGCAACACCGCCAAATAGCGCATATGGTTGGAGGTATAAACCTGTTTGTAGCGCACCATTTTTTGATGTCTTTGTGACAGTAGCAATTGCACAAACTCATGATGTGAAATTAAATCGGCACTTCCCAAATGGAAGATGCCGGTCTTTTTTTGATTGATGATGTAGTGTATTTGTTGGGATAACCTTGAATCGCTGTTGACATTGATAATGGTGTTGGGAAAAACCTCTATTGCTTCTTCATTTTGGATGGCTTGGTCAAATTCTAAAAGCCTAGGGGCTTGCTTTCCAAAAACCATAGGGATGCGGGCAATGACATATTTGCCAACAGGCAAACGCATGATTTGATTTTCGATCTTAATTTTAAATTTCCCGTAAACACTTTCCGAAAAGGTTTTGTCATATTCATAGGAAGGGAAGTGCCTGAAGGTATCAAACACATTGGCCGAGGACAAAAAGAGGATTCTGCAATTGTTCTTTTGCACATATTGGCATAATTCTAAATGCGTATCAATTTGAGCTTCAAAGGAGCCTCTTAGGGCAGCAATAACAAGTTTGGGCTTTAGGTTTTTAAGCAGTGGGGTCAAGCCTTCTGCCTCCATATCAAAAAAGTGAAATTTTTGATTGTCAGCAAATTGTTGCTTGTGGCGATAGGTTGCTTGTACTTCAAAATAGGGCGCCAATTCCTTATACAAGATTTGACCAAGATAGCCACTACCTCCTAAAATTAATATGGGTCTCAAACAGTTGGTTTTAAAAAGGGAGGTTTCACAATTTGGGCAGGCACCTTTTTATTTCTTATGGCAATAAAAACCTTTTGATTTTCTTTTGCAAACTGAGTTTGCACATAGGCAAGGCCAAGGCCACATTGCAAACTTGGCGACTGGGTGCCGGACGTAATAAAGCCAATGGGTTGTTCGTTGGGTCCTAATACCTCATAGTGGGTTCTGGGAATGCCCCGTTCCAACAGTTTGATGCCCACCAACTGCTCGGGGGTGCCTTCTTCTTTTTGTTGTTGCAAGAGCGAAGCCCCTATGCACCCTTTTTGGGGTTTAGTGATCCAACTTAAACCAGCAGCAATAGGAGATTGTTGATCATTCAATTCATTGCCATAAAGACAGTAGCCCATTTCCAATCGCAAAGTGTCTCTGGCGGCAAGCCCAATGGGTTTTGCCCCCATATTTAAAATGGCATTCCAAATGGTTTTAGCTTGTGCGCTCTCAAAGTAGAGCTCTATGCCCCCTGAACCTGTATAGCCCGTGTTGGCTATAAGAACACCATCACAGTCGGCAAAACGCCCCCTTTGATGGCCGTAATAGGGAATTTCATTTAGGGGGATATTAGTTAATGCCTGTAGGGCTTGTTCGGCTTTTGGACCTTGAACGGCTAGCAGAGCTGTGGTTTCGGATTGATTTTCAAGCTGAACCTCATATGCACCACAATGCTGTTGCAACCACCTCCAATCTTTTTCAATATTAGACGCATTGACCACGAGCATATAACGATTAGGCTCGAGTTGATAAACAATTAAATCATCAACAACCCCACCCGTTTCATTGGGAAAATAGTTATACTGTGCTTTTCCGGGTTTGAGTTTGGCAATGTCATTGCTGCAAACCTTTTGCAAAAAGGCAAGTGATTGAGCACCAGACACTAAAAATTCTCCCATATGAGAAACATCAAACACGCCAAATTCTTCTCTAACGCAAAGGTGTTCTACTGTCACGCCCTCATATTGAACCGGCATTTCAAAATCAGCAAAGGGAACCATTTTAGCTCCTAATTTAAGGTGTTCATGGTAAAGTGGTGTTTTTTTCATAAGTTGCATTAAACTTGTTATTCCATTTTTAAATTAATTCTTATGGCTCTAAAAAAAATCGTGTATTTGGTTCTCTTAGCCCCACTTGTTTTTTCAACTGCTTGGGGACAAAAATCGGGACTTTCCCCAGAATTTCACAAAGAAAAGCGACAACAATTTAGAGAAAAAATGCCAGCCAATAGTGTAGCAGTGTTCTTTTCTTCTCCCATTCGCAATCGGGCTAACGATGTAGATTTTGTTTATCATCAAGATCCTAATTTTTATTATCTAACAGGTTGGGAGGAGCCCCATGCGGTTTTACTCATTTATAAAACCGCTCAAAAAGATGAGGCAGGAAGTTATTCAGAAAAAATTTATGTGCGCGAACGAAATGCCTATAATGAAATGTGGAATGGAAAAAGAAAGGGCGTAGCCGGTGCCTCAAACATGGGTTTTGAGCGTGTGGTCGAAAGAAGTTTGTTTAAAGCCGAATCGCATGCGTTCGACTCTTTTGACGAGGTGCTATTTTTTAATTTTAAAAATGATATCAGAAACTTCAATAATGATGAGCATGATCTCTACGACCTGCAAAAGACTTTTAAAGAGAAGATAAATTTTCCTGAAAATTTCAATGTTCAACGATATGCCCTTTATCAGCAAATCAAAAAAGTTGCACCAGAAAACAGAGCCGAATTGAAAGAACAAATTAAACAGTATGTAAAACAAGATGAAGCCTTGAAAGAAGATGCTTTTATTCAATCTTTCTTGGCGTCAGAAACAAACAATACAACAGAATTGCAACAAAGCACCCAATTGCAAATGGCTCCGAATAATTATAATGTAACCGGATTAGGACGCATTATGGCTGAATTGAGAGAAATTAAAACCAAAGAGGAGGTTGCTCTCATCAAAAAAGCGGTGCGTATTTCAGCACAAGGTCAAATTGAAGTGATGAAGGCACTACACCCCAATATGACCGAACGTGAAGTGCAGGGCATCCATCAACTTGTTTTTAAAAAATATGGCGCAGCCCACGAAGGCTATCCTTCCATAGTGGGTGCAGGAGATAATGCTTGTGTATTGCACTACATTACTAATGATAAAACCGAAATAGACAACCAGCTCATTTTGATGGATTTAGGGGCTGAATATAATGGATACACAGCAGATGTAACCCGCACAGTGCCAGTGACAGGTAAGTTTACAGAACCCCAACGAGAACTTTATGAAATTGTGTATGCTTCTCAGCAAGCAGGTATTGAAGCGGCGCGAGTTGGAGGTGATTTTAAAGCCATAACAAAAGCCTGCTATGATGTGGTGAAAGAAGGACTTTTAGCCCTGGGGCTCATTGATAAACCCGAAGATTTTAGACGTTATTTGCCGCATGGGGTGGCCCATCATATTGGATTAGATGTACACGACCCGGGCTTGTATGAAACCTTGGCTGAAAATATGATTATTACTGTTGAACCGGGTATTTATGTGCCCAAAAACAGCCCGTGTGATCCCAAATATTGGGATATTGGAATTCGAATTGAAGATGATGTATTAATTACAAAAGACGGACCCATTACTCTTTCTGATGAGGCACCACGAGCTTGGCAAGAAATTGAAGCCCTCATGGCTAAAGCAAGTGCACTAGACGATTTTGTTTTGCCAGAAATTAACGATTAGCGGCTTAATAAGAAGGCTTTTAAATCTTTATAATCCTTAATAGGATGACTTTCTTTTGGTTTATGTAAAACCGCTTCTATTTGTTGCGGTACTGGCACTGTAGTTTTTAAGGTTTTTTCTACCGTATCTAGAAATTTAATGGGGTGTGCTGTTTCCAAAAAGAGCCCGTAGTAATTTGGGTTTTCTTCCATAAAGGTTTTTAGGCCTAAATATCCCACAGCACCATGAGGATCAGCGATATATTTTGATTTTTTATAAATTTCTTGCAGGGCCTTTTTAGTGGCCGTATCCGTAAATTGATAGCCCTTTAGCTCCTTTTGTAATTTGTGAAAGTCCTTGTTGAAAATCTTTTGAATGCGAACAAAGTTACTAGGATCTCCAACATCCATAGCGTTAGAAATGGTTTGTTCGGAGGGCTTTGGCGTGTAAACCCCTTCTTTTAAATAGACCGGCACGGTATCATTAATATTGGTGCAGGCAATGAATTGAGCTATGGGCAGCCCCATTTTTTGAGCCATTAAGCCGGCGCATATATTACCAAAATTGCCACTAGGAACAGCAAAGGCTAATTTTTCTTTTCTGTTTTTTAGCGCTTTATAGGCAAAGAAATAATAAAACATTTGAGGCAACCAACGAGCCACATTAATAGAGTTGGCCGAAGTGAGTTGCACTTCATTAATAATTTGGTGATCAATAAAAGCACTTTTAACCATGTCTTGACAATCGTCAAAGGTTCCCTCCACTTCTAGTGCCGCAATATTTTTACCCAAGGTAGTTAATTGTTTTTCCTGAATTTCACTCACTTTACCCTTCGGATAGAGAATCACAACATCAATCCCAGGCACTTCATAAAACCCATCGGCAACAGCCCCTCCAGTATCTCCAGAAGTAGCCACTAACACGGTTACTTTCTTTTCGGAATTAGTTGTTTGAAAATGCGAAAGGCAACGCGCCATAAAACGTGCGCCAACATCTTTAAAGGCTAGGGTAGGGCCATGAAATAATTCGAGCGTGGCAATAGAATCGGTTATAGACACTATGGGAAAAGGAAATTGCAGGGTGTCTTCCACAATATCTTGAAGGGCTTTTTCGGATAGACTATCTCCAACAAAAGGACGAATGGCTTCAAAGGCAATTTGGTGATTGGAAAGCTGCTCCATTTGCTCAAAAAAAGAAGCGGGGAGCGTGGGTATGCTTTCGGGAAAATAGAGCCCGCGGTCTGGTGCTAAGCCTTGAATAACGGCTTTGTCAAACGAAACGGGTTTAGAATTGTAATGTAAGCTGAAATAGTTCATTAGGAATCTAATATTGTGATGCCTTTGGGATTGATGGGAGAAATATGAAGGTCAACTTTTAAGTCAAGATTTTGGGTAGCTTTCAGCATAGCTTCACCTACTTTTTCGGCTCTTGCTTTTCCCTCAGACAAGGCATAAATAGAAGGTCCAGATCCTGAAATGCCGCTGCCTAAGGCACCGGCTTTTAGGGCACTTTCTCGAATACTCTCAAATTCAGGTATGAGCATGGCTCGACTAGGTTCAATTACTTTATCGACCATAGCCCTAGAAAGGAGTTCGTAATCTTCGGTATAGAGTGCGCTTACAAAAGCACCTAAATTGCCCCATTGTTGAATGGCTTTACTAAGCGGTATTGTTTTTTTTAAAATGGCTCTAGCATGAGCGGTTTTAAGTTCAATTTTGGGGTGCAACAAGGTGGCATACAAATTTTTGGGACTGGGAAGTTTTATGATGTCTAGCGTATCGTTACAACGCACAAGTGTAAATCCACCTAATAAAACCGGGGCTAAATTATCTGCATGTGCCGCTCCACTAGCCAATTGTTCTCCCGCCATTGCATATTGAACTAACTCTTTGCGCGTTAGGGGTTTACCCATTAATTCATTTAGGGCAAACACAGCGCCAGCAGCACTAGCAGCACTACTCCCAATGCCACTTCCGGGTTTGATTTTTTTATAAATTTCAATATCAAAGCCAAAAGAAGAAGGATAGTCTTTTAGGAGTGCGTTGGCTGCAACTCCTGCCACATTTTCGTTAGGATCTGTGGGCAAATTTTGTCCTTCAATTTTGGTGATACGCACACCAGGTTTTGCCGATTTGTGCACCACCATTTCATCACCTATGGGGCCGAGGCAAAAACCAAGCACATCAAAACCACATGAAACATTAGCTACACTGGCCGGACAAAAAATGCGAACGCTTTCCATGTCTATCTTTTTCCAATTCTAATGATATCACCAAAAATGCCTGCAGCTGTCACTTCAGCACCAGCACCAGCACCTTTCACAATTAGTGGCTGGTCGTTATAGCGGTGACTATAGAAAAGTATAATATTATCGCTTCCTTCCAAGTTGTAAAAGTCGTGATCAGGAAGTATGTGTTGAAGTCCAACAGAAGCTTTATTACCTTCTAATTGGGCAATATATTTCAATCGGGCTCCTTTTGCGTTAGCCTCCTCTAAAAGCGAATCGAAATGGGCAGCATGCTTTTTTAAGGCTTCAAAGAACCCCTCATTAGTGGTAGTTTGAAGCGCTTCATCTGGCATAAAGCTTTTGTTTTCAATATCTTTCAATTCAATTTGAAGTCCACTTTCACGAGCGAGAATTAAGATTTTTCTAGCCACATCCACACCACTTAAATCGATTTTGGGATCGGGTTCAGTATAGCCTTTTTGTTGTGCCTCTAAGACTATGTCATGAAAAGAAACACCAGGTTTAAAAGCATTAAATATAAAGTTTAAACTTCCCGAAAGAATGGCTTGAATTTTATGAATCTTATCGCCCGAAGCAACTAAGTTATTCAAGGTGTCAATAACCGGTAAACCAGCTCCAACATTGGTCTCAAACAAAAAGGGTGTGCCAAATTGACGAGCTGTTTTTTTAAGGTTAATATAATTGGAGAGTGAATCTGCACAGGCAATTTTGTTACAGGTTACTACCCCAATATTATGCGCCAAATAGCGCGCATATTCTGAGGCAATTTGTTCACTTGCGGTGTTGTCAATAAAAATACTGTTTCGCAAGTTGAGTTTTTTCACATGCTCAAAAAAGGCATCTCTATTGGCTTCTAATGTGCTATTTTGAAGTTGTTTTTGCCAATCTTTAAGCATAATGGGTTGTTCACCCAATAGCATTTTTTTTGAATTAGACAGCGCAATAACTCTAATTTTTAAATGCAAATGTTCTAGCAAATAGGAAGCTTGTTGCTCAATTTGCTCTAACAATTTTGTGCCTACATTGCCCACCCCTGTTATGAAGAGGTTGAGTTCTTTTGTTTGGGCTTCAAAAAAACTTTCGTGGATGGTGTTTAGGGCTTTCTGTATATTCTTTTGATCAATAATGAGCGAAATATTGCGTTCAGAGGCTCCTTGAGCAATGGCACGAATGTTTATGTTATTGGCACCGAGACTGCTGAACAGTTTTCCGCTAATCCCTTGATGATCTTTCATTTTGTCTCCTACTACCGCAATATTGGCCATTTTGAGCTCTGCTCTAGTGGGAGATACTTTTTGTTGGGCAATTTCAAAGGCAAAAGCTTCATCAATAACCTCTTTGGCTTGCGAAGCTTCAGCTCCTTTAACACCAATGCAAATGGAATGCTCTGAGGAAGCTTGGGTAATCATAATAATATTGATATTATGATTTGATAAGGCTTCAAACAATCGTTTTGAAATGCCTGGCACACCAATCATGCCACTGCCTTCTAGGGTGAGTAGTGCCACATCTTCTATATGACTAATGCCTTTAACAATTTCACCATTTGTAGAATCGCCCTTGCTATCTATTAAGGTGCCGGGGGCTGCGGCATCAAAAGTATTTTTTATATGGGTGGGTATTTGTTTTTTTACGATGGGTTGAAGCGTTGGGGGATAAATCACCTTAGCCCCAAAATGAGACAATTCCATAGCTTCTTGATAGGATAGCTTTGGAATGGGTTTAGCTTGAGATACCAGTTTAGGGTTGGCTGTATACATGCCACTCACATCCGTCCAAATTTCTAATGCTTCGGCATCAAGAAAATGAGCTAACAAAGCAGCTGTATAATCTGAGCCGCCACGACCCAGGGTGGTGGTTTCTCCTTCTGCGTTGGCTGCAATAAAGCCTGGAATGATTATTACGGGTTCTTGAATGGCCTTAAAGGCTGCTATCGTTTTTGAAGCACTTACTTCAAGGTTCACAACCGGATAGGCATTGCTAGGTTCTGTTTGAATCAATTGACGAGCATCTAGAAAGGCCGTAGCAATATTGTTTTCAATTAATAGTTTTTGAATTAACTGACTTGAAAGCAATTCGCCATATGCGGTAACTTTGGCGTAGATTCGCTCGGTTTCCTCTTGCAATTGAGCCACAGACTCTAACAAAGACTCTAATTTATTAAGTTCTGCTTTAACAAAGCTTATGCTTTCACTTTGCTTTGCTACCGGAATAAAATGTTTGATGGGCTCTAAATGCCTTGCTTGTAAAAGTTCAATTTCGTTTTTGAAATCACTTTCTCCCTGAACCGCTTTTTGAAGCATGGCCACTAATATATCTGTAACTCCGCCTAAAGCTGAAACTACAACAACTGTGGGGGATGAGGAGGTGTTTTGAATAATTTCAAACACTTTTTCTAAACTTGCAGCTTTGGCTACAGAAGTTCCTCCAAATTTCAAAACTTTCATAGACATTAGTCTTAAACCGGGATAAACAAAATGGATTAGCCCCTTTTAACGAGCGCAAAAATAAAACTAAAAGCTAAGGCAAAAAATTATTAGTGCTAAAAATCAGCTTAATCGATTTGAAATCAAAGTCGGCACTAAATTCTAAAAGCAAAGCGGCTTGGCTAGTTAGCGGCCGATTCTGCTTGATCTACAATGAGAGAAAGTTGTGGGTCGTCTTTTGTCCAATCAATTACCATAGAGTCTCCTTCTTTAAGCGTACTATCTACCACCTTTTCAGCAACTAAATCTTCAATATAGCGTTGAATGGCTCTATTGAGCGGTCTTGCACCATATTTTTGGTCAAATCCTTTGTCGGCCAAGAAGTCTTTTGCAGCATCGGTAATGGAGACGGAATAACTCAATTTTTCAATACGTGCAATAACTTTATTGAGTTCTATGTCCACAATTTTACGAATGTCATTTTTATCTAGCGCATTGAAAATGACTATATCATCTACACGATTTAGAAATTCAGGGGTAAAGGTTTTTTTGAGTTCTTTATTGATAATTCCTTTTTCAATATCGGAAGATTGTGCTTTTTGAGAGGCCGTTTCAAACCCAACGCCTGTACCAAAATCTTTCAATTGACGGGCTCCAATATTTGAAGTCATGATAACAATGGTGTTTTGAAAATTCACTTTTCGACCTAAGCTATCTGTTAAAAAGCCATCATCTATTACTTGCAACAGCATGTTGAATATGTCCGGGTGGGCTTTTTCAACTTCGTCGAGTAGAATAACGGAGTAGGGTCTGCGTCTCACTTTTTCGCTTAGCTGACCTCCTTCTTCATAGCCCACATATCCTGGAGGCGCACCAATAAGTCTTGATATGGCAAACTTTTCCATATACTCACTCATATCGATGCGAATGAGGTTTTCTTCTGAATCAAAAATTTCAGAGGCCAATATTTTAGCCAATTGTGTTTTTCCAACGCCTGTTTGTCCTAAAAAGATAAACGAGCCTATGGGTTTATCGGGGGCTTTGAGTCCGGCTCTATTGCGTTGTATGGCTTTTACCACTTTTTCAATTGCTTCTCTCTGACCAATTAGTTTTTTCTCAATGGTGTTAGCGAGATGTGCCAATTTATTTTTTTCTGTCGTTACAATTTTGGTAACCGGAATATTGGTTATCATGGAAACCACATCGGCAATATGAGTGTCGTGAACAGTCACCCTATTTTGCTTGGATTCTTCATGCCAACGTTCTTGCGCTTCAATGAGACTTCTTTCCACTCGTTTTTCATCGTCTCTCAATTTGGCCGCTTCTTCGTATTTCTGCTTTTTAACGACCGTATTTTTGTTTTCACGGACATCTTCGAGCTGTTGTTCCAACTCAATGATTTCCTTGGGCACGTTCATATTGTTTATGTGGACACGAGAACCCGCTTCGTCAAGGGCATCAATGGCTTTATCGGGTAAAAAGCGATCTGAAATATAACGATTGGTTAACTCCACACAAGCTTTTAAGGCCTCATCGGTGTAGTTTACGTTGTGGTGATTTTCATATCGGTCTTTGATGTTTTGAAGAATTTCAAGGGTTTCTGCTTCCGTTGTTTCTTCCACCAGCACTTTTTGAAAACGCCTTTCTAGGGCTCCATCTTTTTCAATGTGTTGGCGATATTCATCTAGGGTAGTGGCCCCTATACATTGAATTTCACCCCTAGCTAAGGCCGGTTTAAACATATTGGAGGCGTCTAAGCTTCCGGTAGCTCCTCCAGCTCCTACTATGGTGTGTATTTCATCAATGAAGAGAATGATATCATCATTTTTTTCCAACTCATTCATCACGGCTTTCATGCGTTCTTCAAACTGACCGCGATATTTTGTGCCGGCCACCAAACTAGCAAGGTCAAGCGTGACGACTCGCTTGTTGTAAAGTACACGAGACACTTTCTTTTGGATGATGCGCAAGGCAAGTCCCTCGGCAATGGCCGATTTTCCTACTCCAGGTTCACCAATGAGTAGGGGGTTATTCTTTTTTCTACGGCTCAGCACTTGAGAGACACGTTCAATTTCTTTTTGACGCCCCACAACAGGATCCAGTTTGTTCTGTTCGGCCAATAGGGTAACATCTCTACCAAAGTTATCTAAAACGGGTGTTTTTGTTTTTTTAGCGCCCTTGGATTCCGTGGTGGGAACAAAAGGGTTTTCTTTTCCGCCATCTCCCTCTCCTTCTTTCTCATCTGGAAAGGAGGAAGCTGAAGGAAGTTCAGAATAATGATCTTGATCGCTGGCTAACATGACTTTAAATTGCTCTTTCACAATATCATAATCAACGTTTAATTTGGATAATAATTGTGTTGTCGGGTCATTTTCATTGCGCAAAATGCAAAGTAAAAGATGAACGGTGTTGATCAATTCACTTTGAAAAAGCTTGGCTTCTAAAAAAGTAGTTTTAAGCGCTCGCTCTGCTTGGCGAGTGAGATGCAAATTCTTTTTATCCTGCAAGCCCCTTGAATCTTCTAAAACAGCAGGGTTTAAGATCTCCACCTTTCTACGAAGCTCTTCTAAATTAACTTCTATTGAATTGAGTATTGCAATTGCTTTTCCATTTCCGTCTCTCAAAATTCCTAGCATTAGATGTTCGGTGCCAATAAAGTTATGCCCTAAGCGCAGGGCTTCTTCTTTACTGTAGGCGATTACATCTTTTACGCGTGGAGAAAAATTATCATCCATAGTCAATTGTTTAGGTTCATTCGTTCAAAAAGCAGACCAAACTGATTTCCCTTTAGCTAATAGACAAAAAAAAAATAATATTTCAAAAAGTAGCCCTCAAATATTTATAACCAATTTGAGGCCTTTAAGTGTTAATAATTTATGGGATAAACTTGGATAAGCATAGCCATATTCACTAGAGAGTTCCTTAATTTAGCCCCTAATATTCAAAAATCTTATGGAGCAAAGAGAAAGACTCATTCCGATCAACATTGAGGATGAAATGAAATCAGCCTACATTGATTATTCAATGTCTGTCATCGTGTCACGTGCCTTACCAGATGTCAGAGATGGTTTGAAACCTGTGCACCGCAGAGTACTCTTTGGTATGCATGAATTAGGTATTCGATCCAACACTGCCTACAAAAAGTCTGCTCGTATTGTTGGAGAAGTTTTAGGAAAATATCACCCTCATGGTGATTCTTCAGTATATGACACCATGGTGCGTATGGCGCAAGAGTGGAGTTTACGCTATTTATTAGTTGACGGTCAAGGAAATTTTGGTTCGGTTGATGGCGATAGTCCTGCCGCAATGCGCTACACAGAGGCGCGAATGCAAAAAATTGCGGAAGATTTGTTAGTGGACATCGAAAAAGACACCGTAGATCATCAATTGAATTTTGATGACACCCTTAAAGAACCCACCGTACTTCCCACTCGTATCCCCAATCTTTTAGTAAATGGTGCTTCTGGTATTGCCGTTGGAATGGCCACCAATATGCCCCCACATAACCTAAGTGAAGTGGTAGACGGAACAGTATCCTACGTTGATAATCCAGACGTAACCATTGAAGAATTGATGCAACACATCAAGGCACCCGATTTCCCCACTGGAGGTATCATTTATGGTTATGAAGGCGTGAAAGAAGCCTTTTTGACGGGTAGAGGTCGTGTTGTTCTTCGTGCCAAAGCTAATATTGAAGAGGTAAACGGAAGAGAATGTATCATTGTGAATGAAATTCCCTACCAAGTCAACAAAGCGGAAATGATCAAGAAAACCGCCGACCTTATCAATGATAAAAAGATTGAAGGAATTGCTAACATTCGAGACGAATCCGATCGAAAAGGAATGCGCATTGTTTACATCTTAAAGCGAGATGCGATTCCCAACATTGTGCTCAATAAATTATACAAATACACCGCCCTGCAGTCTTCTTTTAGTGTCAACAACATTGCCCTCGTAAATGGTAGGCCAGAAATGTTGAATCTGAAAGACATGATACGCCATTTTGTGGATCATCGTCATGAAGTTGTGGTACGCCGTACCCAATTTGAACTTAAAAAAGCAGAAGATAGAGCACATATCTTACAAGGATTGATTATTGCTTCTGACAATATTGATGAAGTAATTGCCTTGATTCGCGCTTCTTCCAATCCCGACGAAGCCCGCACGGCACTGCAAAAGAAGTTCGATTTATCTGAAATTCAAGCCAAAGCTATCGTAGAAATGCGCTTGCGTCAACTCACTGGCCTTGAGCAAGATAAATTGCGATCTGAATATGATGAATTGCTCGTTACGATTGCAGACTTAAAAGATATATTAGAGAAAAAAGAGCGTCGCATGCAAATCATCAAAGATGAATTGCTTGAAATCAAAGCTAAATATGGAGACGAGCGTCGTTCAACCATAGAATATGCCGGTGGAGAATTTAGTGTTGAAGATATGATTCCCAATGAAAAAGTGGTCATCACCATTTCGCATGCGGGCTATATCAAACGAACACCCTTAGCAGAATACAAAACCCAAAATAGGGGTGGGGTAGGGCAAAAAGCCTCCACCACTCGCGATGAAGATTTTCTTCAAGATATTTTTGTGGGAACCAACCACCAATATATGTTGTTCTTCACCCAAAAGGGAAAATGTTTTTGGATGCGTGTTTATGAAATTCCTGAAGGTTCTAAAACGGCCAAAGGAAGAGCTATTCAAAACTTGATTAATATTGAGCAAGATGACAAAGTGAAGGCCTTTATCTGTACACAAGACCTAAAAGATGAAGACTACATTAACAATCACTATGTCATTATGGCAACCAAAAAAGGACAGGTTAAAAAAACAGCCTTGGAGCAATATTCACGACCTAGAGCCAATGGTATAAACGCCATAACAGTTCGAGAAGGAGATGAACTTTTAGAAGCACGACTCACCAATGGAAACAGTCAAATACTGTTGGCTGTGCAATCTGGTAAAGCCATTCGTTTTGAAGAAAGCAAAACCCGCCCCATGGGTAGAAATGCCTCTGGTGTTCGCGGCATAAGTTTGGCCAATGAACAAGATGAAGTAGTGGGCATGGTGGCTGTTAACGATATGGATGCCAATATCTTAGTTGTTTCTAAAAACGGATATGGCAAACGTTCTTCTCTAGATGATTATCGCATAACCAACAGAGGAGGGAAAGGCGTTAAAACCATTTCTATTACCGAAAAAACGGGTCATTTGGTGGCCTTAAAAAGCGTGACAGATGCCGATGATTTGATGATTATCAACAAATCGGGCATTGCCATACGAATGGAAGTCGCCGGTTTACGCGTCATGGGACGAGCCACGCAAGGCGTTCGTTTAATTAACCTTAAAGACAAAGACAGCATTGCTGCCATTGCCAAAGTGATGAAAGATGATGAGGCCATAGACGACATAAATGACATTGATGTTAACGATGGCACTGTTATTGAATAGATAAATACCAATTATTAATAATACCAAAATGAAAAAACAATTTATTTTATTATTTAGCTTAATGGCCACAGTAAGCTTTGCACAAAAGAAAGAGTATCGTTTGGCTTTAAAGCAATTTAAAGCGGGTGAGGTGGCAGCTGCTGCACAAACCTTAGCTGACAATGCTCAAATTTTAAGTGCGGCGGATGCAAAACTTGCTCCCTCCATTACCTTTTTGGAAGGTCAAATTGCGGCTTCTAACAAAGAATTTACTACCGCATTAGAAAAGTTTGAGGCAGCAGCACAAGCGGGCTACAGCGCAACAGAAATTGACACCGAAAAGCAAAATTTAGTGGCAGCTTTGGTTAATTCAGCCATAGAAGACAATGAAGCCAAAGACTTTATTGCTGGTGCTAAAAAACTTTATATTGCTTATGAAATTAGTCCAGATGTCAATCAAGACTATCTCTACTATGCTGCTTCAGGTGCTGTGAATGCAAATGATTATACTTTAGCTCTTAGCTACTATGAAAAATTAAAGGAGATCAAATATGATGGGGTCAAAACCCAATATTTTGTAACTGAGGTTGCCACTGGCAATGAAGTGGAAGTGAGTCAAACCGAATTTGATTTATACAAAAAATCAAAAGAATATGAGAACCACCGCGAAGCACAAACGGAGTCTAAATTTCCTGAAATTGTAAAAAACATTGCCTTGATTTATGCTGA
The DNA here is from genome assembly GCA_964386915.1 of uncultured Flavobacteriaceae bacterium. Lineage (GTDB taxonomy): Bacteria > Bacteroidota > Bacteroidia > Flavobacteriales > Flavobacteriaceae > JADHMP01. The sequence goes on from CAYLUQ010000020.1 coordinate 19,905, forward strand.
CCAAGGCGATTCCGAAAAAGCAATGCAAGCGGTTCAAGAAGCACGCCAGAGCAATCCAGATGACTTAAATTTGATCTTAACAGAGGCCAACATCTATATTGAATTGGACGAAAAAGAAAAGTTTCAGGAGTTGATCAAGCAAGCCATCAAGCAAGACCCAAACAACGCCTTGCTCTATTTCAACTTAGGGGTTGTTAATGCTGACCTAGGCGATGTTGAAGCAGCACGAGGCTATTATGAAAAAGCCATTGAATTAGATCCCACTTATGAGGCAAGCTACTTGAACTTGGTCTCTCTTATTTTGGGTGGTGAAGCAAACATAGTAGATGAAATGAATTCTTTAGGAAACTCAAGCGCCGACAATGCGCGCTATGACGCATTAAAAAAACAACGCGAGGAGCTCTACACCGAATGTGTGCCTATTCTTAAAGAATTGGTTAAACTCAATCAGAATGAAGAAGCCATTAAAACTCTCATGAATATTTATGGAACTCTTGGCGACAATGAGGGCTTTAAAGAAATGAAAGCTCTTTTAGAATAAAACTCTTTTTAAATGCTACATGAAAACCTCGCTTCGGCGGGGTTTTTTTTTAAACAATTCTTTTGATGAGGCGCAGTTTGTGTGAATGCATATTTTGAGCATTATTAAAAATACCGGTTTGATCAATACGGTCAATACGCACTTTGCCATGGGCATGAATAATATGGTGGTTTTGCAGCAGCATGCCCACATGCACAATGGTTCCTTCTTCATTGTCAAAAAAAGCTAAATCGCCTGGTTCACTTTCTTCTATAAAACTCAAGGTAGTGCCAACTTCAGCTTGTTGATGAGCATCTCTAGGGAGAAAAACCCCATAGAGGCGATAGATCATTTGAACCAAACCCGAACAATCAATTCCAAAGGGTGTTTTGCCTCCCCATAAATAAGGGGCATGTTGATAGAGTAGCGCAAACTCTGGGAGAAGTGTTTTTGGCTTTTTAGCGGGTGAAAGTTGCCCATCAAAACTACCCTTTAAGAATTTGGCAGCGGCCACATTGCTCCCCAATAAAATAGGGAGGAGGCTGTTTTGAGTAGCCACATAATGCACCAATTCAAGAGAAAATTGAGGTTTTTGGCTTATTTCTAAAGCCTCTTTTTCTTCCAACTCTCGTTGTTGCTTGGTCTCAATCCAACCTTCATATTGGTCTAAAAGTCCGGCGACATAGAGCCAGTCTTTTTTTTGTTTAAGCACCTTAAAGCAATCGCCATATAAAAATTGTGAGATTTGTTCACTTCTGTGATTATTTTCTTTCCGAAGAGGCACTATGCTCAAATGACAGCAACCGTATTTCAAACACTAAATCTTTCTGTATGGCAATACAAAAATAATCAATTAAGCCCATTTAGTTCAAGATTAACCCTAAAGCCATTGTTGAGATTGCTTATTTTTACTAAAAATTTTTGAGGTGCAAACTCCCATTCGTTTTAGTAACACACACGAAACTGTAATAATTCGTGGACTATTGGTTCTGCTAGTTTCCCTAATCATTCTCTACCTGTTTCCTAAAAGCGGGCAATTTCGCTACGAATATCAAAAGGGACGTGTATGGCAATATCCCACCCTTTATGCACCGTTTGATTTTTCCATTCTTAAAAGTGAGGCTGAACTTCAATTGGAGCAAAATCAAATTCGTGATAGGTTAAAGCCCTACTATCGGGTAGATGTTACCGTTCGCGATCGTGTTTTTTCAACTTATAAAAGACTTTTCCCTACCTATTTTGCTGCCTTAGACACCCTGCCTGAAAATCAAACCCTTTTTGAACAAGGCAGCTCCATTTTAGAGACTATATATGCCAATGGGGTTTTGCCGCCCAATGAACAACAAGGGTTAGATTCGGTATATTTAGTTCAAAACAATGTGGCCAAATCCATTGCCTTTAGGGCACTCTTTAATCCCAATACGCTATTTTCTTATTTGACCCTCAAGTTAGAAGAAAACAATTTGGAAGCCTATTCAAAACCTTTCCAGGATTTGTTTTTTGAGTTGATAAGTCCCAATGTTAGCCTAGACGAACGATTTACCGCCGAAGCAGAAAGGCAAGCTTTGAACGAACTTTCTAAAGTGCGCGATCTTAAATTGGAAGGCGAATTAATTATTGCAGAAGGACAACTGATTGATGAAAATCAAATTGCGGTCTTAGATTCGTTGCGTTATGCCTATTCGTTAGAAAAAGATAAAAACAAGTCCTATTTGTGGATCGTTACTGGCTATGGCGTGTTGATTGTCATTCTCTTTTCCTTGTTACTTATGTTTTTGAGAGAATATCGTCCTAAGGTTTTTGCCGACAACAAGCAGCTCGGTTTTATTCTATTCAATATGGTGTTGATTTTAGCGCTCACCACGGTATTGATCGATTTTAATGTTGCCTATATATTTGCGGTGCCTTTTTGTATACTGCCGCTCATTATCAAATCTTTTTTTGATGCTCGATTGGGTTTGTTCACACATGTTTTAATGACGCTGCTCATTGGTTTTATCATTCCAAATGCCTTTGAATTTATTTTTCTTCAAATTGTAGCGGGCATTGTAACAATTCAAACCACCAATCAATTGCACAAGCGTGCCAATTTATTCTTTTCTGTAGGGCAAATTGTTATGGTCTATATCATTGCCTTCATTGCCTTTACACTCATTCAAGATGGAAGTGTTTGGGAGATTGATATTAGGGTAGTAGGCTTATTGCTTTTGAATGGTTTGCTCACCCTTTTTGTGCAACCGTTGATTTATATTTTTGAAAAACTCTTTGGTTTGGTTTCCGATGTTTCTTTGTTAGAACTCACCGATACCAATTCCCCTTTACTCAAGCAGCTAGCCGATCAAGCACCTGGCACATTTCACCATGCCTTGCAGGTGGCTAATTTGGCCGAGTCCGCCGCCAATGAAATTGGTGCCAATGCCCTTTTGGTTCGGGTTGGAGCGCTTTATCATGACATAGGGAAAATACAATCACCTAATTATTTTACTGAAAACCAAACTGGTAAAAAATCGCCACATGATGTCTTAACCCCTCAGGAAAGTGCCAAAATCATCATTGCGCATGTGAACGATGGTGTGGCTTTAGCCAAAAAAGTGAAGCTGCCTGAACGGGTTATAGACTTTATCAAAACCCACCACGGTACCACCACCGTTTATTATTTTCTTAAAAAAGCAGAAGAATTTGACAAAGAAGGACTAGATAAAGCAGAATTTACCTACCCTGGACCAAAACCTTTTTCTAAAGAAACCGCTTTGTTGATGATGGCCGATGCAGTTGAGGCTGCCTCTAAAAGTTTGCGAAATCCAAATATAGAACAGATTCAAGAATTTGTAAATCGCATTATAACCAGTCAAATGGAACAAGAACAGTTTCACGAATCTAATATTACATTAGCTGAAATTGAGACTGCAAAAGAAGTGTTGATTCGGAAACTGATTAATATCTATCAATTACGAATAGAATATCCAGAATAAGTATTGTTTTTTAAATGGGATAATTTACTTTTGCTTTTCCAAATGGAGAGGTGCCAGAGTGGTAATGGAGCAGATTGCTAATCTGTCAACGGGTAACCGTTGCCAGGGTTCGAATCCCTGTCTCTCCGC
>CAYLUQ010000021.1:0-18551 GCA_964386915.1 uncultured Flavobacteriaceae bacterium
AATAGAAGCTTAGAAGACGTTAAACAACTGAAGCTATTTATCACTTGAGATAAGCCCAATAGTGGCTCCTCTTTAAAAAGACTTCCTTATAGGTCTACCAAAGAATAGACCACGTAGGCAAATTTTGTCCCTTCTGGGTTCCAAGAAGGCACATTAATGGTGCCTTGCCCACCATAAAATTCAGGGGTCAAATCACGAACTTCCTTAGTCTTCAAGTCTAACAAACGAAGCTTAACCTGTCTTCCAAAGGGGTGTTGTTGCCCCTGATCTTCAACATAACTTATCAATACAGCACTTTGATTATGCGGTGCTACATGAGCAAACCAATTGGAATAATCATCAAAGGTCATTTGTTCTTTATTTGAGCCATCGGTCTCCATTCTCCAAATTTGCATTTTGCCAGTGCGAAAAGAATTGAAATAAATATACTTTCCGTCGGGAGAATATTCGGGACCATCATCCAAACCTTCGGCTGAAGTCAATCTAATTTCTTCACCTCCAGCTGCACTCATTTGATAGACATCATAATTTCCGTTGCGTTCAGCACAATAAACTATGGTGTTGCCATCTGGAGAAACCCCATGCCAATAAGAAGGTGACAAAGGCGTTAACAGTTTTGGCTCTCCGCCCTTTATTGCCACTTTGTAGATAAAAGAACTGTGTGTTGCTATTTCATTTTTACCACTAGAAAAAAATAAGGTGCGGCCATTGAATGAAAGACCGTGGTCATTATTACACTTTTGCAAAAGACCTGTGTTTACGGTTTCCAGACGTTCGCCCTGCAAAGAATATTTTTCGATTTTTCCCGCACTGTTTATCAGCAGATAGGGTTCTTTCGGACTCCAATTTGGGGCTTCAAAATGACGCTTTTCACGCAACACTAAGGTTGTTTGGTGTTCCAACATATCATAAATATACAAGGAGCTTACTACCGCTTTGTCATCCGGAATTTGAGCCATCAAAAACTGAAATGAAAAACAGATAAAAACTATTTTTTTCATATTCAAATACAAGTTATAAAAATGGGTTTACTCATAAATATAAAAAAATTATTAAGGATCTATTTGCATTAAAATGTTTTTAGCGAATTAATATAATGCTGAAAAAACACAATCAACAAAGAAGTTCCAGCCATTAAATTAGTACCTTGTCTGTGCTATGAAAAGACTACTGTGCCTTTTACTAATGGTTGCGTCTACGTCTTGTGAAAAAGAACGATTGCCGCAAAATTTCCTTGAAAAATACCACAACTCTTTTTGGTTGGCAGATGATGGTGGCGACCAAAACATTGGTTTTTATGATGATCCGTTGCATTTTGTCTATACGGCTTATTGTACACGTGCCGGATTTGGCGATTTTACTATTGAACAGGCCACAGATTTTTTAATCACAAAAAACACACTAGACGAATTTCATTTTTCCATTCTTTTTATTGAAGAATGCAATCCTCCCATTTATCTCAACTGGAAAGTCAAAGCCTTTGAGGATGACATACTCTCCCTAACGCGAAAAAGATTAATTGGTTATCGAGCATGTGAGCCTTATAAAGACGGAGGCGATTTTACAACCTATTTCAGACGACAAGAAAAAACGTTAGAGGAAGTCTGTTCTGAATCTCAACCTTTGTTTTAAGAGAAAAAACCAAGTGCCTAAACAAGCAGTAGGTTTTTTAATTTCTAAATACTTGCGTAGCTTTGCCTAAACAAAAATGGGGTTGATGCACCTTTTGTGCACCGTTGAATGATGGATTTTGTTACTGTTTTTTGGGATGCCTTTTTAGGGTCGCTTAATTGGACCCTACGCTCTATTCTTTTTGAGGTTCCCTTTTATGAAAACTATTTTTGGGGTCTGGTGCTCCTCTCTCTTCTTGTTTGGGGACTTGAGTTGCTTTTTCCGTGGCGCAAACAACAAGGTGCTTTTAGAAAAGACTTTGGCCTTGATGTGTTCTATATGTTTTTTAACTTTTTTATTTTTAGTATTGCCATCAGTGGGTTTTATGATGCCATAGCCTTGCTATTTAAAACAATAGGAGTAGCCCCTAACAGCCTTCAACTCCTCAACCTCCAAGCATTTTCTATAGGGGTGCAGTGTCTGTTGTTTTTTGTGGTGCTCGACTTTGTGCAGTGGTGCACCCATATCTTATTGCATAAATATTCTTTTTTATGGGCCTTTCATAAAATTCATCACAGTGTGAAGGAGATGGGCTTTGCTGCTCATTTGCGCTATCATTGGATGGAAAATATTTTATACAAACCCCTTAAAACTGTGGGCCTAATGCTCTTAGGTGGATTTGAACCCCAACATGCTTTTGTGGTTCATTTTTTTGCCATTGCCATTGGACACTTTAATCATGCCAACCTCAAAATCACCTGGGGCCCTCTCAAATATGTGTTCAACAATCCCGTGATGCATCTCTATCATCATGCTCATGCTCAACCCGAAGGAAAAGTAGGGGTTAACTTTGGTATAAGCCTAAGCCTGTGGGACTATCTTTTTAAAACCTCTTATGTGCCACAACCAAACGGAGAACTCCAACTTGGATTCCCTGGAGATGAAAAAATTCCCACCAACTTTTGGGGCCAAATTCGATATGGTTTTAGGAAAAACGACTAAACCCCTCCTTCTCTATTCTGTTTTGTGTTGCTGCTCCGCATAGGTCCCCTTAGGATGTTCTGGCTGATAGGGCTTAAATGCAAATTCATTTGGACGAATCACCGTGCCCGTGGTGAGGGTGAGAGGAAAAGCTGTATCGCCATTAAAAACAACCTCAACTAAAGCAGCCGTAAAGCCCTCCTTGAGGGGGATGTCAATTTCATAATTTCCCGAAGCTTGTTGTTGGAGGGGTGTTTTTTGCCAACTTCTTCCAATTTCCCAAATTCTAAAATCTCTTGCTTTGGGATTATGAGCTTCCCATAATGAAATTTCATAAGAAGCTGCTGGATCTACCTTCACCACTATCCGATCTCCTTCAATGCGCCAATCTAATTTTGGCAAAGGCTTTTGGTGAATGAGTGATTCGTAAAAAGAAAAAATATTTTGGGTACTGTATCGACCCGCCAAACCGTGATTGCCGTTGGGCACATATTGCAAAAATTTCGGGCCGGGTAAGTCATCCCAATAAAACTGCCAAGAATCGGTCACAAAAAATTCATCAATTGTTCCGTTTACTATTAATTTTGGGAGTGTAAAAAGGGATTTAAATTCATAGGGTTCTACAAAGTCTAACAAACGGTCAAATTCTTTGGACCCCATCCAATCCATAATGTTCTGATCTACATAATTTTGAACAGCTGGAGACCATTGGCCATAGACTTTGTGATGATGGTCAAAAGAGGGTACTAAATTGAGCATGTCAATTACAAGGGGAGCCATTCCCATTACTCGGTCATCCACGGCTGCGGTGGTCCAAGTGGTCCACCCTCTTTTAGAAGCTCCCGAAACAAAAAAGGAGGTTACAGGTTTTTCCACTTCTTGGGCAAGAGCTTCAACCACATCCATAGCACGAACGGCTGCTCTAGTCATAGGAAAACGAGCCAACCATTCTAGGTCTTCTGCTTTGGCCCCGCCAGATAAAAACTGGTCCCATCCATAGGCAATAATATTGTCTTCATATCGAGCAATAGAATCGGATCCCTTAAACGAAAGGGGTTGAAAAGGCACGTTACTCACATGCGCAACAATTGATTTTGTTTTTATGGCTTGCGCTATGGCCATGCTATCCACAAAAACTTTGGTGTCTTTTTGAGACCCTCCTCCTATAAACAACAATGCATTTTTGGTATCGGTTTCTTTGGGCACCACCACATCAACCCAGTGCCACCAAAGAGGTTTATCTACAACAGCTTCTGTAAGCCATTTTCCCGAAAACATTTTAATGTGATATACTGCTGCCTTTTCATAGTGCAGGGTGTCCATAATTGTATAGGAAAAGTCGGGCCCTATTTGCTCAACATAGGCTTTAAGTTTACCCACTGGAAGGGAATCTATGGTAGGGGTTTTATTTTCTTGACATGCTTGTAAACCAATCAAAAAAAATCCCATCAAAATGGAATTACACGCCCACTTATAAATAAAATATTTCTTCATTTTGATCATATAATTAACTATTCGCTTGTTTAAATTTAAGCTATTCTGCAATAAATGAACCTGCTAGCTTATTTTTTCATTCTTAAAAAATATTTACCTTACTACACCTTTTTAAATTTAAACAATGAAAAACAACCTTATAATAGGCTTCTTTTTAGGACTTCTTTTGAGCTGTAATGCTCCCAAAAATAACCCCGAGGGCATCCAATTTGACTTCACCATTAAGTCGTTTGCGCTAGAAGACAACCAAATGGAAGTGAACTATAAGCTTACCAATGGCACCAACCTAAGGTTAAAAGGTGGACAGTGGGCCCTGCACTGGAACCAAATTATAGGCACGCCCGTGCCCGAAAGTCTTCCGGAAGGCGTTAGTTTTGAATGGGTTAATGGACAACAATATCTCATCTTGAGTTTTGGTGAAAATTGGACGCTCAATCCAGGGGAAAGCCTTTCATTTGGTGGGTTGCAAAAAGGGATTATCAATCGAGAAGTGATGGGTCCTCTAGGGGCTTTTATCGTATATGACAACGGTCAGGTGATTGACCTAGACACCAAACTCCATTGGAAAGAGGCCCAGGGACTTGACCAACTGGGCATTCCCTCAGCTGAGGATCGCTACGAGGCTTTAGGACCCCTAAGCCTTTTGCCAAAAAAAGAACTGCAATGGGTGGTGCCTAAGCCCAAGCAAGTGGTTTCCCAATCGGGAAACAAACAAGCCGATGCTGCCTGGCAACTTTATATAGCCCCTAAATTTCAAGCGCAAAACGAAAGGCTTGTTCAGCAACTTCAGACTCAATTTGACCTCCCCATAGCTTTAGTGGACAAACCTGAAGCAGCCAATTTTAGCTTGCTTTACCAAGAAAACCTACACCCTGAAGGCTATGGGCTGGCGCTCACTAAAGAAAATATTAAACTATCGAGCTCCACCGAAAAAGGAATTTTTTATGCGTTACAATCCTTGGATCAAATCATTTATACGGCAACTTTAGAAGGAACTGACTGGCCCTTGCTTGAAATTGAAGATGCCCCTCGATTTGCCTACCGTGGTTTCATGTTAGACATTGCCCGCAATTATTATGGCCTCGAAAAAATCAAAAAAGTAATTGATGCAATGGCCTACTATAAATTGAATCACCTTGATTTAAGACTTTCTGACGATGAAGGATGGCGATTGGAAATTGAAGGCTTGCCTGAACTTACCGCCATAGGAGGCCAAAGAGGCTATAGTCAAGACCAATCGGAACAATTAATTCCATTTTATGGCTCTGGAGCCAAGGGGGGAGATCGAGGAAACGGCTTTTTGACTACAGCAGATTTTGTGGCCTTATTGAAATATGCAAATGAAAAACACATCACCGTTATGCCGCAAATTAGTTTTCCCTCCCATGCGCGCGCTGCTATCAAAGCCATGGAAACTCGTCTTGATGAAACTTATCGCTTGGTGGATCCAGAAGACCAAAGTCAATATAGATCGGCGCAATTGTTTGACGACAATGTGATTTGCATTTGCCAAGACAGTGCTTTTGATTTTTATGAAAAAGTTATTGTTGAAATTAAAAAAATGTATGAAGCTGCTGGTCTTCCACTAACCCAATTTAGCATTGGTGCAGATGAATTGCCCTATGGGGTTTGGACGGCCTCTCCACTTTGCGAAGCCTACATGAAGAAAAACCAGCTCAACAACACCATTGAATTATATGACCATGCATTGCGAAAAGTGAAAGAAATTTTTGACCGACATCAAATTACCATGGCGGGTTGGGAAGATTTTCTTTTGGCCCATTCTGAAAAAAGTCAAGAAGAAACCCAAATTAAAAAAGAAGAATTTAATCGAGAAGTTATCCCCTATGTGTGGAACAATATTTGGGGAGCAGGAAGAGAAGACATGATATACAAATTTGCCAATCGTGGGTTTAAGACCGTTATGAGCAATTCTGCTGCTTTTTATTTTGACATGACCGACGATCGTGATTTTGAAAATTATGGCCTCAATTGGTCGGGCTATGTGAACTATAAAGACAGTTGGGCCACAGACCCAGAAGATGTTTTCAACAATGCCTATTTAAATCAAAAAAATAATATCACCCCCGACTACATTGAACAAAAAACCAAATTAGACCCCAAAAAATCAGAAAACCTTTTGGGTATTCAAAGCCAACTTTGGACCGAAACGGTAAGCACTGAATCGATTTTTGACGCCTTGTTTTTGCCTAATTTAATTGTTTTTGCCGAGCGTGCTTGGGCCCCTCGCCCACACTGGACAAGCCTTAAAGGCGCTGAACAAATTGCCGCTATGAACCAGGCTTGGAATCAATTTTCAAATAGTTTAGGACAAAGACAATTGCCACTTGTAGACCTTCGATTGGCGCCTTGGGCCTATGATTTACCCAAAGCGGGAGGGCTTTTTATAGACCAAAAACTACACCTTAAGCAAGATTTTCCGGGCATGAACATCCACTATACACTAGACAATAGCGAACCTTCTCCTCAAACCCCCCTTTATGAAGCGCCCATAGCCGTAGATCCAAAAAGTAAAGTAAAAATTCGGGTGTTTAATGCGCAAGGAAGAGGGGGTAAAACCATAGAAATAAATTAAATGTTATGAATACACAACGAATTTTAGCTGTCGATATTCTCAGAGGACTCACCATCATTTTTATGATTATTGTGAACGACCCAGGTTCCTGGTCGCACGTTTATGGTCCATTGCTGCATGCCGATTGGAATGGACTCACTCCAACGGACTACATCTTCCCCACTTTTTTATTCATTATGGGCACCTCCATTGTTTTGTCATTAGGAAAAAGAGCACATGAAACAGACCGTTCTACCCTAGTGAAAAAAATTCTGGTGCGCACCCTCAAAATATATGCAGTTGGACTTTTTTTATGGCTCTGGCCAGAATTTAATTTTGAGCGTATTCGTTGGGTAGGTGTACTGCCTCGAATTGCTTTTGTATATTTTTTTACGGCTCTCCTTTTTGTTTTTACCTCTAGAAAAACACAGTTCTACACCGCCATTGGACTCTTGGTGGGCTATTTAATTTTGATGTGTTTTGTGCCCGTTCCAGGCATCGGCATCCCAGATTTGAGCGTACCCGAAAAAAACTGGGCACACTATATTGATCATCTCCTTTTACCAGGCGTTTTGTGGCAAAAAACGTGGGATCCTGAGGGCATTTTAAGCACTTTGCCTGCCATTGCCACCGGCATTTTAGGGATGTTTGCCGGCTATATTATCCAATCTAAAGAAACACTTGCTGAAAAGTTAGTGAAGCTTTTTGTTATGGCAGCAGCCTTATTGTTTTTAGGTGATCTTATACAATATATTTTCCCTCTCAATAAAAATTTATGGAGCACCTCTTTCACCCTTTTACTGGGAGGAATATCCACCTTAGGCTTAGGTGTGTTTATTTATATCTGCGATCTCAAACAATGGGGAAGTCGATTTACTTTTGCTCGTGAATTTGGAGTCAATTCTATTTTTTCCTATTCCCTTTCGGGACTGTTAACTGTCCTCTTTTATAGCGACCGTATTTGGGGCATAAAACTCAACGGTTGGTTCATGGAAACATTGACCCATATTGGAGTAGCACCAAAATTAGCATCCCTATTTTATGCCTTGCTCTATGTGTTAATCATCTGGCTGCCCGTGCACTATCTTTTTAAGAAAAAGATTTACATCAAGCTTTAACTAAATTCACTTTTTATCAAAAAAGTGTAACATTTTAAAACAACAAGCCTCTATAATAATATCAAACTTAAACTTACATCATTATGAAATTCCTCTATCCTTTAGTCTGCGCCTTTGCATTAACCTCTTGTGTTGCTGTTCGGTTTCCCAATGAAATAAAAGTGAACGTGGCTTTTCCTGAAAACATTTCTGAGGAAAACATGACCCGAATCATTGATAAAATTCCACCTACTTTAGGCAAACGAAAAGTTCAAACTCGAGTTGAAGTGGTGACTCATGGAGGCACTACAACTAAAGAAGAGCAACGGGAAGAAAGTCTTCAGAAAGAATAATTATTCTTCGTTAAAGTCAATAAGATCGGGAGATTCTTCTTTTGGAGACTCTAGCTGTTCTACGTTTTTCAGTTTAGACTGCATCATGCGTGTACGGGTGCCCACTAGGGTTTCAATTTCATTATTGGCTTCATTTATTTTGCGTTGTGCTTTTTCCAATACGCCACCAAAGGTGTTGAATTCTTTTTTAACGGCTGCTAAAACATTCCAAACTTCACTGCTTCGTTTTTGAATGGCAAGTGTTTTGAAGCCCATTTGCAAGCTATTGAGCATGGCCGCTAAAGTGGTGGGGCCCGTAACCACAATTTTATTTTCGCGTTGCAAGAGCGCAATTAAATCGGGTTGGCGCACTACCTCAGCAAATAAACCTTCGATGGGCAAAAACATAATACCAAAATCGGTGGTGTGGGGAGGATCAATGTATTTCGAAGCAATATCACGTGCAAATTTTTTGATAGATTGGAGTAATGCCTTCACCGAAGTTTCAATGGCAACAGGGTCACCGGTATCATAGGCGGTTTGCAAACGCACATAATCTTCTTGTGGAAATTTAGCATCTATGGGCAAATAAACAGCTTGATCATTAGTGGCTTTTCCGGGTAATTTCACTGCAAATTCAACTATAGCATCCGACCCTTTTTTGGTTTTTACATTAGCTTCATATTGATCGGGGGCTAAGATTTGTTCCAAAATATTCCCCAACTGAATTTCGCCCAAAACCCCTCTAGTTTTCACATTGCTTAAAACTTTTTTGAGGTCGCCCACACCCGAAGCCAAGTGTTGCATTTCGCCCAAACCTTTTTGAACTTTAAGCAATTGTTGAGTGACCAATTCAAATGATTTTCCAAGGCGTTCTTCAAGTGTTTTATGCAGCTTTTCATCCACTGTTTCTCGCATCTTTTCTAAACGCACCTCAGTGGTTTTTATCATTTCTTCTTGCTGACGCTTCATTTCACCAAATTTTTCTTTTTGAAGGTCATTAAACGTATTCACGTTTTTTGAAAATACCTCTTGAAAATCTCTTAGCGTTTGTCGCAATTCTAAGCGATCTTCTTTGGCATTTTTAGAAATGGTTTCGGTCAGTCTATTGATGCTTTGGGTAAGCTCAATACGATTCTCTTTAAAGTTTTTGGAAATTTCTTCCCGCTGCAGGGAAAAAGCATTTTGTAGTAAGTTGTTTAGTTTTTCGCCCTCATCCTGGGGTGTTTTTTTTAGAATGATAAACAAAAGACCAGCTAGGTTGAGCAGGCCTATGGCTATAAATAAATATTCCATGGTGAAAAGATCTGCTTATAAAGGTAAAGATTCCCAATCGATTCGCAAGGGCAAATTTGAATTGAACCAACTTACTCCCTAGGCTTGTATTTTAATTTGTGTTCAATGGCCATAATCATGGTGCTGGCAATATCTTTTCCGGTTGCTGCCTCAATAGCTTCTAGTCCGGGAGACGAATTTACTTCCAACACTAAGGGTCCTTTGTTAGATCTGATGATGTCTACCCCAGCCACTACTAAATCAAAAGCTTTGGCCGCTTTTAGGGCTAAACGCCTTTCTTCTTGCGTTATTTTTACTTTGGTGGCCGTGCCACCCATATGAATATTGGATCTAAATTCGCCAACGGCCGCTTGCCTTTGTATGGCCGCTACCACTTTTCCAGCCACCACAAAACAACGGATGTCTTTTCCTTGTGCTTCTTTGATAAATTCTTGCACTAAAATATTGGCTTGCAAACTTTTAAAAGCATTAATAACACTCTCAGCAGCCTTATTCGTTTCGGCAGAAACAACGCCTTTTCCTTGTGCACTTTGCAAAAGTTTTATCACTAAAGGGGCACCGCCTACCATATCTATTAGGTCTTTGGTGTCTAAAGGAGATTTGGCAAAACCCGTTATGGGAATTTGAATGTTGTTTAGGGAAAACAATTGAGAAGACAGTAACTTATCTCGAGATTGTGAAATTGCCCTATCTGTATTTAAACAATAAGCTCCAATATTATGAAATTGGCGTAAGAGGGCACAGCCGTAGAAAGTCATGCTGGGTCTTATTCGGGGTATGACGGCATCTAAACTTTCTATAATGGTTCCTCCCCTATACCGCACTTCAGGAGTATTAGTATCTAGGCGCATATAACATTGTTGAATGTTATAAAAATACATTTCGTGTCCTCTCGCTCTTCCGGCTTCCAAGATCCGTTTGTTGCTGTAGAGGCTTTTGTCTGAGGCTAGGAGCCCAATCTGCAAACCCGATTTTTTTCGAATCAAATAGCTATACATTTGTTCGATTTCTTTAGTTGAGATATCACCTAAAACAAATTGTTGTGCTGGGTTTACCACAAATCGGTTGACCATTGCTTCTCGACCTAAAAGCATTCTAAAGTCCATGCCGTCTCTATTGGCCAAGGTCAATTCAATATCAAAAATATGCTCCCCTACTTGAACAGGAGTTTTAATCACATAGCGTTTTTCCGAAATGCCGGTGGAGCTTTTTACTGTTCGTACTGCTATTATTTTGGCCTTGCAATCAACCGATAGACTTAAATTGTCTTGCAAAGGATTGATTTGAAATTCTACCCAATTTTCTCCTTTTTTCTTAAATTTTTTAATGTTGGTAGCTTGAATTGAAGAGGTTCTGGCTCCAGAGTCTACTCGAGCCTTTACAGCCGGAATGTTGAGTTCATCAAAACTACACCATTCTACACTGCCCAATAGTGCTAAAGATTCGTTTTTCATATTCGAAAAATACAGCATTTAATTTAGATGCCTATACTTTTTATTCGGATTAATCGGGTTGTGCCCTATTTTGGGGTTCTTTATATATTTGTCGAAATTTCTGCCTGTGAAATTCTTTCGCTCATCCAATTTAGCAGTTTGTTTTCTGCTTGCTGGAGCTCTCTTCAAAACAGTTGCTCAAGAACGTTTTGAACCTATAAAAGTGCCCCAAGATAGTTTTGAAATTGATGGCCTTTTAAATGAACCTGCTTGGGAAAAAGCAACCCTTGTTCGCATAGAAAACGAAATTATACCCGGCAATAATACCCCCGCAAAAGTGGAAACTCGTGGACTTATTGCCTATAGTGACACACACCTTTACATTGGTTTTCACGCCTTTGACAAACCTGAAAATATTCGCGCCTCTATTCGACCTAGAGACAATTTTAGTCTGTGGAGTGATGATTTGATTATGGTTCGGCTGGACCCCTATGCCGATGGACGGAACAACTATCTCATTGTGGTCAATCCCCTGGGGAGTCATTTTGATGTGCGATCTGTGAACGCCATAGATGAAGAAGATCGCTATGACATTAGTTTCAATATGGATTTTGAAACAGCCGGACAATTGGTGTCTGATGGCTATCAAGTAGAAATCAAAATCCCCTTTTCTTCATTGCCGTTTCCCAATGGAAAAGACCAACTTTGGCACTTTAATTTATTTCGAAAATATTTTCAAAATGGAAATGAAATTGAATTGAGCAGCCAAACCTATGATCGCAACAACTCTTGTGAAGTATGTCAAACAACAGATCAATTGGTTTTAAAAGACATCGTGATTGAAAAACGTTTTGAGCTTTTACCCTATGTAGCCGGCAATTTTTCTGGCAAAAGACCCCAGGCCGATGCCGCTTTAGATTATGACAAAATAAATCCTAATGCCGGTTTGGGTCTCAATTTAGACCTTAACAAAACAAGCACCCTGGAGGTAACCCTCAATCCCGACTTTTCACAAGTGGAGGCAGATGTTACCCAAATTGACATCAATTCTTCCTATGCGTTGGAATATCCTGAACGAAGACCTTTTTTTAATAGGGGCACCGATGTGGTCAATTTTATTG
Organism: uncultured Flavobacteriaceae bacterium; assembly: GCA_964386915.1. Classification (GTDB taxonomy): domain Bacteria; phylum Bacteroidota; class Bacteroidia; order Flavobacteriales; family Flavobacteriaceae; genus JADHMP01. The sequence continues at coordinate 11,941 of CAYLUQ010000021.1, forward strand.
ATGGGGCCTTTTATTCGCGTTCCATTAACAATCCAATTGTCTCTTCAAAACTTTTGAGTCAAGGACAAAAATCACGCCTCTATTTCTTAACCGCATTAGATCAAAATTCACCCTATCAAATTGCAGCAGAAGACCGTTCCTATTTTGGAGAAGGAGGCCAATCATTTGTAAACGTATTGCGCTACCAACATTTGTTTTCTAAAAACACTCGAATGGGCGTAGTAACAACCAATCGCTATTATGAAAACGGCGGATATGGCAATCTTTTTGGAACAGACGGTCGGTTTATTTTATCAAAAAACTGGCAATTGAATTATGAGGTTTTTGCCAACAACAACCTAGAACCTGAAGCCAATTGGATAGATTCGGATGACAAGTTGCTTGACAAAACAGCAGCCTTAGATGGCGAACGTTTTTCGGGAACAGCACTCTATTTGCAGCTTTTTCACAACACCGAGCATTGGCAATCTTCCTTAGCCTTAAGTAGCATTTCTCCTCACTATCAAGCCAATGTTGGCTTTGTGGTAAAAAACAATCGCCGTTGGATTTCCCTTAAACAGCAATATCAAAATTTCCTCAATAAAAAAGGCTTACAATATTTTAGTGTGGGCTATAAAGGTGACTTGCAACGCACACCGCAAGGGGAATTTAAAACCCTTAGTATTGATGGTATTGTTCAAATACGCACTTTTTTAAATACTAGTATTGGCTATACATACGACTTTGATGTAAAGAAAGATTACTTAGATCGGCTTTATTATAACCTCGGTGTGCATGAAATCGAAATGCGGAGCACCCCCTCAGAGGCCATCACTGTTTTTGGGGCTGTTATGATGGGCAAAGACATTGCTTATAATGAGGACGTCCCCGATGTGGGACGTATGTTCAACGCCTTTTTCCAACCCTCTTTTCAGCTCAACAATAATTTTAGTATGATTCCTTCTTTGCGTTATGCCCAATTAAAAAATCTGCAAGAGGGTGGGTTTTATTACAAAGGCTACATTAGTCGTTTCACCCTTCGCTATCAGTTCAATAACTTCTTAAGCGTGCGCTTGGTTTCAGAATACAATCATTTTAACGAAACATTTTTCTTACAACCCCTCATCCAATGGAACCCCAATCCTTCCACTGTTTTTTATGTGGGGGGCAATCAAAATTCGCTGGAGGACTTTAACAGTGAATATTATTCACCCTTTAGAGTAGATCAAACCCAACTTTTTTTGAAATTTCAATATTTGATAGGGCTCTAAAAGGAGAACAATGTGAGTTTAAAAAGACGGGGATAACCATTCCCTTCGTCTTCAGAAGTAATCCAAAAATGGTTAGTGTCAATAATTTTGACGGCCTCAATTTGCGCTTTATCTAGGGGGAGCTGATAGCGTTTAAAATTCTTCTTATCGAGATGATGATAAGAAAAATCTGTCATGGTATAGAAAAATTGTTCTCCTTGGGCATTATAGCCGGTGAGGGCCAATAGCTTTAAATCGTCTTGATAATCTGCCGCAGTAATTAGACTATTAGCTGGCAATTCTCCAATGGAGGTAAGCGTATAACTACCACCCACTTTGGGAAAAACATAGAGTTGAGTTACCTGTCTTTCTCGGTCTTTAGAAAAGAGCATGAGCGAATCGCCCACCACAGTCAAAGCCTCTGCATCAAAACCGTGTTGCTTTCTTTTGGTGAAATTTTTTTGGTCTTTATAGCGTAGATGAATGCTGTCTTCCAACACCAAACGTGAATTGAGTATATAAATAGTAAGGTCTTTTCTTTGACCATTGTTATTGCCCACATCGGCTATAAAATATTGACACGCATCGGCGGCTATATCTTCCCAATCTCTGTTCACCGTTCCATATACTTTGGTTTCTAAAAGGAGTTCTCCTGCTGTATTAAAGACATATAATTTGGGTTTATCTCCCGAATCGTTATGCGTCAAAAAATGGTCTCCATAAAATTCAAGGCCAGAAGTTTCATCTATTTTTTTGGGTAAGAATTGGGTTTCCAATTGAATTTGTGACCATCCAACAAAGCCCAAAATAAGAAGGATCCCTAACGCTATTTTGGTTGAACGCATAGTTGTACTTTTCTGATACTAAAATATAATTTTAGATTTTGGTTTTCTTTACATTTGTATAAAAATAAAACTTTAAGCTATGCGTTCTGGAAATCCTGTACTCACTGATAAAGCCTTTTCTCAAGCCATTGACCGTGGCGAAACAATGACCCTAAATGGCACGGTAAATAAAACTTTTATGAGTGTTTTGTTGCTCATTGGGGCTGGCTATTTAACCTACAACCAAGTCAATCCGGCTGTACTTATGGTTGCCGGTTTTGGTGGATTCATTTTAGCCCTAATCACCATTTTCAAAAAAAGTTGGGCGCCTATCACGGTTCCACTTTATGCCCTAGCCGAGGGTGTCTTGTTAGGCGGAATTTCCTACCTCTACAATGCCCAATATGAAGGCATTGTTTCCAATGCTATTTTTCTGACTCTTGGCATTCTACTTTCGCTATTAATGCTCTACAGGTCTGGTTATATCAAAGCTACTGAAAATTTCAAATTGGGCATTTTTGCCGCCACAGGCGGAATTGCACTCGTCTATCTAGTCAATTTTATTATGAGTTTTTTTGGCATGAGTATAGGTGTGCTCAACCCCCTAAACAGTTCTTGGATAAGCATTGGGTTTAGTCTCTTTGTGGTGGTGATTGCCGCTTTAAATCTTGTGCTTGATTTTGATTTTATAGAAAAAGGCGTGGAAAAAGGAGCTCCCAAATATATGGAATGGTTTGGTGCTTTTGGCCTTTTGGTTACACTGGTATGGCTCTATCTTGAAATTCTTCGCCTCCTAGCCAAATTAAATTCACGAAAGTAAGTAGCATCTTTAATGGGCTAACATGGTATTCTTCTGTTTAGGCTTGCTTTAAGAAGATTTTAATCTGCTGTCTCATTGCACAGCCTAGACTTAAAGCTAACTTGGATAGTGAACTTTGCGTTTTTTCACAACACAATTGTGTTAATTTAAAAAAAATAGGCCTTACTTTCTTTTTTAATAGTAATACTTTCATATATTTACACATGGAAAAGTTGTCCGTACAGTTCAATATTAACCCTCAACTCTATAGCAAAGACCCTGAGTCTAGTGTTTTAGGGAAAAAAATATTAGAACAAAGCATCATCTTAATTGATGAGTTGGGTTTTGAGGGCTTTACCTTTAAAAAGTTGGGTAAAAAAATAGGCTCTAATGAAAGCTCTATCTACCGATATTTTAGAAGCAAACACACCCTTTTGATTTATTTAATTGATTGGTATTGGAGTTGGGTAGAATATAAACTGACCTTTGCCACTACAAATGTTGAAAACCCAAATGAAAAATTGACTCGGTCTATACAGCTCTTAACCCAAGGCATTCAAGAAGATGACAACTTTACCCATATCAACGAAGTCTTACTCAATAAAATCATCATAGCAGAATCCATAAAAGCCTATTTAACCAAAGACATCGATTTAGAGAATGAAAAGGGTTATTTCAAAACCTATAAAAGAGTGGTGCAACGAGTGAGCGAATTTATTATGCAAATCAATCCTAATTTTAAATATCCTCACATGCTGGTTTCCACTGTTATTGAAGGAGCGCATCAACAGCTGTTTTTTTCAGACCACTTACCCAGTATAACCAACGTGGAGAATGGAATAGATAGTATTGTTTGCTTTTACACCCATCTTGTTTTTAAAACTATTGAAAAAGATGAATAAGTTTCTCCAATCAGCACCTTTGGTTTTTCTCTCGATTTTCATCTTTTTCGGTTTGTTGGTTAAACCAATAACAGATTCCTATTCGCTTTTAAATGATAATGTATTGGTAGAATTCGATATGGGAGACACCAAAGACTCCGATAAAGAAGACAGTGAAGTAAAGGATTTATTTAATCCCAAATTGGCTTTTACCAAAACCAATTATGTTCAATTATATCGTTTTTCAAACTTTAATTTGAATGAAAAATCGATAAATCGAATTTCACTTAAAATTATTTCCCCTCCTCCAGAAAAGCTTTAAAGCTGCCTCAAAAACCTTCCAAACATTCTTGTTAACAGCCTTGCCCAGGCTATATTATTAATAGGGTATTAAAATTTATTACGATGCAAAATTCTATATTTAGACATATAAAATCTGATCTTCCTGCCAGTGTGGTAGTATTTTTTGTAGCCTTGCCACTTTGTTTAGGCATTGCTCTTGCCAGTGGAGCCCCCTTGTTTTCAGGACTCATTGCCGGCATAGTTGGAGGTATTATAGTGGGCACTATTAGTGGCTCACAAATTGGAGTAAGTGGTCCCGCTGCCGGACTAGCAGCAATTGTTTTAACTGCCATTGGAACCTTAGGAGGATTTGAAAACTTCCTCTTGGCAGTGGTCTTGGGAGGCATTATTCAACTGGTTTTTGGCTTACTCAAAGCCGGAGTCATTGGCTATTATTTTCCCTCCTCTGTCATTAAAGGGATGCTAACCGGAATTGGAATTATTATTTTCCTCAAACAAATTCCACACTTTTTTGGTTATGAAGCTGTTGCCCAAGGCGATTTTTCTTTTACCCAAGGAAACGGCGAAAATACCTTTACAGGCATTTTTTCTACACTTAATCATATAAGTCCAGGGGCAACCCTCATTGCAGTTGTAGCACTAGCCATTTTATTGCTTTGGGAAACCATATTGGTTAAAAAAGCAAAGGTTTTTCAACTCATTCAAGGGCCATTAGTCGCCGTTGTAGTAGGGGTTCTTTTTAGTGTAGCAACAGCAGGAAACGCCTTTTGGGGAATTGATTCTAATTTACTCGTGAGCGTTCCTGTTCCCGATAATTGGGACTCACTAGTTTCCCAATTCACCTTTCCCAACTTTGCAGCCATTGGCAATTCGCAAATTTGGGTAACAGCCTTTACCATTGCCTTGGTAGCTAGCTTGGAAACCTTGCTTTGCGTTGAAGCAACCGATACACTGGACCCAGAAAAAAGAGTGACGCCTACCAACCGAGAATTGGTGGCACAAGGAACAGGCAACATCATTTCAGGTCTCATTGGAGGACTGCCCATCACACAAGTAATTGTGAGAAGTTCGGCCAACATTCACTCCGGTGGAAAAACAAAACTTTCGGCTATCATCCATGGCTTCTTTTTGTTGATCTCGGTCTTGACTATTCCTTTTTTACTCAATAAAATTCCCCTTTCGGTTTTGGCCGCAATCCTATTTTTGGTTGGCTATAAGCTCGCCAAACCCGCTTTATTTGTCAGTATGTATCGATTGGGATGGAAACAATTTGTGCCCTTTATAGTAACCATAGTAGGCATTGTTTTTACCGATTTGCTTGTGGGCATAGGAATGGGACTCATGGTAGGAGTTACCATTATTTTAATTAAAAGCTATCAGAACTCTCACTTTCTTCATATCCAAAACAAATCAAATGGAAAAAATGAGGTGGTGATGAGGCTGGCAGAAGAGGTTACTTTTATCAACAAAGGGGCCATTTTAAAAGAATTAGAGCTTCTTCCAAACGATTGCATCCTTGAATTAGACGTAACAAAAACGATATATTTGGATAACGACGTTATTGAAATATTAGATAACTTTTTAGAAAAAGCAAAGACAAGGAATATTGAAATTATTGTTCTTTCAGAACAAGGAAAGTTTTCACAACCCAAAAGCTTTGCCTTTCTTTTTAACCCTAAAAAGAAAACAGCATAGCAAACAAAAAATATTAAAATATATTCTTATGAAAGCACATACAAAAGAAACACAACTAGAAATGACCCCAGATAAAGCGTTGGCTGCACTTAAAGAGGGCAATGCTCGATTTCAAAACAATCAAAAAGTCACTCGCGATTTGATGGAACAAGTCAAAGACACCAGTGGTGGCCAATATCCTTTTGCCACTATTTTGAGTTGCATTGATTCTCGGGTGTCAGCAGAACTCATTTTTGACCAAGGAATTGGAGATATATTTAGTGTTCGTATTGCGGGTAATTTCACCAATCCAGATATTTTGGGAAGTATGGAGTTTGCCTGTAAACTAGCCGGCACCAAGTTAATTGTGGTTTTAGGCCACACGGCTTGTGGTGCCGTTAAAGGGGCCTGCGACAGTGCCCGTCTTGGAAATTTAAGTGGTTTAATTGAAAAAATAGAACTTGCCGTTGAAGCGGTCAAAGAACCTGCTGATCCTGCATTACGCAACTCTAGCAATAGCCAGTTTGTTGATGAAGTAGCCCAAAAAAATGTGCAAATGACTATTGAAAACATCCGTTTAGATAGTCCCGTTTTAGCCGAAATGGAAGCGGAAGGTGCCATTCAGATTGTGGGTGCCATGTATGACATTAAAACAGGAGCGGTTCATTTTCTATAATGAACAACCTAAAGCAGAAAAGACCCTCCTTTTTAGGGGGGGTTTTTTGTGGATTACCGTAAAAGAAAATGGCTAAAATCAAAAAAGCCCTCCGTTTCACTGGAAAGCTTCTCACTGGTTGAAAATATTGGATTTTTCCAATCTAACAACACACAACTTCTTTAAAATTGGCGGTCTGGACGGGACTCGAACCCGCGACCCCATGCGTGACAGGCATGTATTCTA
>CAYLUQ010000022.1:0-18320 GCA_964386915.1 uncultured Flavobacteriaceae bacterium
ACTTTTCTAATCGCCTACATTTGGTTTTGACTGGTAGTATGTTTCATTCTTTTTTTTCGTTAAAACAAACTGGTCAAATAATTTACCTGTAGGAGTAAACGACCTATAGGTCAGTTGATCTTCTGCTATGCTTATGTACTGAAAGAGCTGAGTATTTTCCCCTGCTTTTTCTCGTTTAGCACCAAAAGATTCCCACCCTTCTGTGCTGATATTATACATTTTTCCACCGCTTACCGAAACCACATAAACTGGTCCCTTGAGCCTATTTTCATCATTTTTATTTACCTGTTTTGTTTCCTCATATACGGCCCCTCGGGCGTAGCTGTGATCATGACCTTGCAAAGCGAGGTCTACCTTATATTGCTCAAAAAGGGGCTGCCAATGCTGGCGCAATTCAGGATTATCTCTTCCGCCAGAAGCCGAAAAAACCGGATGATGGTAGGTCACTACCGTCCATTTTTTGGGATTATTGGCCAAAACTTTTTTGAGCCAATCGGCTTGTAATTCAATAGCTTCATTGCTGTTGAGGGCAATTACCCTTAAGTTTGGATAATCTACATAATAACAAGTCTCCGTAAGTCCTTCAGGGCCATTATTTGGAAAAGAAAATTGCGCTTTCCATTGGAGTGACAGAGCTTTGTTTTCTCTAGGCGACTCCTTATCTAATCCTCTGTATTCGTGATTTCCCGGCACCGCAATGGTTGGAATCTGACTGTGAATGAAACCTCCCGCGGCAAACCACTCATTCCATTGGGATTCATCGTGAGCATCATTCACTAAATCTCCTGCATGAATAAAAAAGTCAGCTTCGGGAGCTGTTTTAAATGCAGTTCGAATAACTCTAGACCACAATTCTAAAATATAATTTTGAGCATCTCCAACATATAAAAAAGAAAGGGATCCGGTGGTTTCTGGTTGTGTTTTGAATTGATGCCATTCGCTCTTAAAGCTGTCGTTGGCCACTCGGTAGGCATAGAGTGTGTTGGGGTTCAAATCTGTGACCACCACTTCATAAAAGGCCGATTCAAACCCATCTTCACTAGCTCCTGAAGTATCTACTAAACTTCTTTTAGCAGGTAGTCTCTTGGCTTTTTTGCGAAAGTTTGGATCATCTTCTGCAGGAATAATTTCAATATAGCCCACCTTGCTTTTTGGACTGCTTCTCCAGTTAATGCCAATGGCATGCGCCGGATCTTCTTGCGCACTCAACACCACATGGTCGGGAAAATAGTCGGGTGCTGCCCATTCTTTCATGATGGTGGCTAGGTCTTGAGCTTGTAGCCCGCCCCAAAAAGAGAGGCTCAATAGACTACAAAAAAGAAAAATTGGGGTCGTTTGGAATAGGCTTGCTTTCATTAAACAAAATATATTGGTGTTTTAAACTGTTTGTTAATTCATTTAAAACTACAAAAAAACTAGTTTGAAGCCACACTCTTTTTATACTATATAAAATATATTTCCACCCATTAATTCTACTTGTTGCTTCACTCAAAAACATCCCCCCTTAAAGTCAACTCAAATAAAATGCTACCTTTGAGAAACACACTACCTAGATAAAAATGAAAGACAAAAAACTTCGCAGCAGTGAATGGTTTGGGGGAGATACTAAAATGGGATTTGTGCACCGTTCTTGGATGCGCAATCAAGGACATCCAGACCATATGTTTAACGGCAGACCCGTCATTGGCATTTGCAACACTTGGTCTGATCTCACTCCCTGTAATGCACACTTAAGAGACTTTGCTGAAATTGTGAAGCGGGGCGTCTATGAGGCGGGAGGATTTCCCTTAGAATTTCCGGTTATGTCCTTAGGTGAAACCCTTATGAAGCCCAGCACCATGCTCTATCGCAATTTGGCAAGCATGGATGTTGAAGAAAGCATTAGAGCCAACCCCTTAGATGGAATTGTATTGCTCACAGGCTGCGATAAAACCACTCCCTCCACCATAATGGGGGCTTGCAGTGTAGACTTACCCACGCTAGTGGTGCCGGGAGGGCCCATGCTCAATGGCTATTGGAAAGGTCAAAAAGTGGGCTCCGGAACCTTAACTTGGCAAATCTCAGAGGGTTTAGTTAAAGGAGAAATTACGGGAGAAGAATTACGGGAAGCTGAATCTTGTATGAGCCGAAGTGCTGGGCATTGCATGACCATGGGAACAGCCTCTTCTATGGCTTGCACCGTAGAGGCCCTTGGTCTTACCTTACCCAACGCGGCAGCCATTCCAGCTGTAGACTCCAGAAAAAAAGTAATGGCACATTTGGCTGGTAATAGAATTGTTGAAATGGTTAAAGAAGATTTAACCCTTTCAAAAGTGCTCACTCGTGAGGCTTTCGAAAACGCCATTAAAATAAACGCCAGTATTGGAGGTTCAACCAATGTCGTTTTGCATTTGTTGGCCATTGCAAGAAGAATTGGAGTATCACTAGATTTAGAAGATTTTGATGCCCTCGCCAGTCGCTTGCCCATGATTGTGAATTTAATGCCTGCGGGGGACTATCTCATGGAAGACCTATTTTATGCCGGTGGCTTGAGTGCCGTAGTGAATGCTATGAAAGAGCATCTTAAACCCGCCCTAACCGTAAACGGAAAATCCCTAGTAGAAAATGCTAAAACAGTTGCCAGCTCCAATTCAGATGTTATTAGCGATTTGGAACATCCCTTTATGAAAGAAGCTGGTATTGCCATTTTAAAAGGAAATTTATGTGAAAAAGGGGCTGTGATCAAGCCCTGTGCTGCAAGTCCTCATTTGATGAAACACCGCGGCCGTGCTGTTGTTTTTGAATCTATTGAAGACTATCACGAACGTGTTAATGATCCCAATTTAGATATTGATAAAGATTGTGTTATGGTGTTAAAAGGAGTGGGACCTGTTGGCTATCCGGGTATGCCCGAAGTTGGCAATATGACCCTTCCAAAAAAATTACTGGATCAAGGCGTGAATGATATGGTGCGCATATCTGACGGCAGAATGAGTGGAACCGCTTATGGCACTGTGGTGCTTCACATTGCGCCTGAGTCTTCTGTTGGAGGAACCTTGGCCTTGGTTCAAAATGGCGACATGATTAGCCTTGATGTAGAAAATAGAAGTCTTCAACTTGACGTTTCTGCAACCGAATTAGCCGCTCGGAAAAAAAACTGGCAAGCTCCTCCCCCTCAAGCCAAAAGAGGATATGCCAAACTCTATATAGACAGCGTCAATCAGGCAGATGAGGGCTGTGACCTCGATTTCCTCAAAGGCGGTTCTGGGTCAGAAGTAAGTCGTGATTTGCATTAACTATGATTGTTTCTTTTCTCCTACTTTTTATTGCCGTTGCTCTAATTGTTTTTCTCACCGGACAACTTCAATGGCATCCATTTTTAGTGCTTATTTTGGTGAGTATTGGCTTTGGTTTAGCCTCGGGAATGGCTCCCGATATGGTGTTAACCACACTCCAAAAAGGTTTTGGCGATACGCTGGGCTCCATAGGCATCATCATTGTGGTTGGGCTCATCATAGGAACCTTTTTTGAGAAATCGGGTGGGGCAATTGTCATTGCCAATTTATTTGTTAGGCTTTTGGGTAGCAAACGAATGCACACTGCCATCGCTTTTATGGGCTATTTGATTTCTATTCCGGTATATGCCGACTCCGGATTTGTAATTCTCACCCCCATCAATAAAGCCTTGACCAAAAAGGTGGGGCTTTCGCTAGCCGGAACGGCAGTTGCTTTGGGCATTGGGCTTACGGCTTCACATACTATGGTGCCGCCTACACCCGGTCCACTAGCCGCCGCTGCTATTATTGGAGCAGATTTGGGCTGGGTGATTGTGATTGGTCTAGTGGCTAGTATTTTGGGACTATTGGTTTGCATTCGATTTTCTAAATATATGGGCGAAAAAATATGGATTGAATCTGATTCGGCCTCTCCTACTGATGAAGAAAACACAACCGAACAACTCCCTTCTTTAACCAAAACCATACTCCCCATTTTCACACCCTTATTGCTCATTGTTATACGAGCCGTTGTAGAATATCCCGGATTTCCCCTAGCCGACGGAAACTTGAAAAGCTTCATTGCCTTTATTGGGCACCCCATAACGGCTCTTCTTATCGGGATGTTTTTAGCCTTTAGAATGCCTGTCCAAAAAAACGCCAAAAGAATTTCACAAGGGGGGTGGTTGGGCAAGGCCATACAAGGATCTGCCACCATAATATTGATTACAGCTGCTGGCGGTGCCTTTGGAAAAATGATTCAGGCATCGGGCTTTCACCATGCTATTGAACCCCTCATCAAAACCTTACCCTTGGGTTTACTCCTCCCTTTTTTAATGGCCGCTTTAATTAAAACTGCGCAAGGTTCCTCAACCGTAGCGCTGGTTACAGCAGCCTCTATTGTCTTTCCCCTATTAGAGGCTTTAGCCCTAACCTCTACTATTGATAAAGCTTTAGTTGTTATTGCCATCGGTGCAGGTTCTGCCGTTGTTTCTCACGCCAATGATAGCTTTTTTTGGGTCATCACGCAGTTTTCGGGCATGAGCGTTCCACAAGGCTATCGACTTCATTCATTGGCCACGCTTGTATTGGGCTTAACGGTCATTTCTATCCTTCTGATTTTTAAAGGCTTGCTTGGGCTTTTTGCTGGATAAACTTGGAGTTGCGTTTATTTTCTAGCGTGCATTGAAAGGCTGTAGCTTTTATAAATTAATATAAAAGTCGTTTTGCCTTGAATCGTATTGTTCCTGATTAAACTGATGAAGATAGGAACCTTTATTGGAGGAGCTCATGTCCTTCTCCTCTAGTTTGATCAAGAGGTTCATAGATTTTATTTTATTGATAAAATTTCTCTTATCAATCGTTTTTCCTAAAATAGCTTCATATAATTTTTGAAGCTGCCGCATGGTAAATTTTTCGGGCAAAAGTCCAAAACCAATAGGACTAATTGAAATCTTATGTCTTAATCGTTTAATTGCCTTTTCTACCATCTCATTGTGATCGAAAATCAAATCGGGAAGTTTGGAAAAGCTAAACCATTCTGCATTAAATCTCTTGTTTAAATCCCTTCCATGACTGTCAGTATTAATCAGGGCATAATAAGAAACCGATACTGTTCGTTCTTGAGGATCTCGGTCTACCTCGCCAAAGGTATATAACTGCTCCATGTAGATATCACGAACACCGGTCAAATCATACAAAATGCGATTGGCAGCCCGAACAAGCGTTTCTTTATTTTCAAGAAATCCACCAATTAAAGACCATTTGCCTTTTTCGGGTTCAAAATCTCTTTTGATAAGAAGCACTTTCAATTCTTCGTTATCAAAACCAAAAATGATACAGTCTAGAGCAAGAAAAATTTTGTCTTCGGGGTTATAATTCTGACCCATGTTTTTATCGCTTTTCTGCTACCAATGTACTAAATTGAACAATATCTACCTTAGCCTTTTGGCTGTAGGGTTATAAACAAATGCTTTTTTAGGTTTAAATTAGAAGTTGAAATTCTTTATTTTTAAATACGAAAGGGTTTTTTACGTCAAAAGGTTTTGCCAAACAAATAGAAGTTAAGCGTGTCTTTTATGAGGTGCCTTTTTGGAAAAACAGCAAGACCCAACCGAAAATGATAAATTAGCTACCATGAAAATAGTTTCCCTAGTCGTATTAAATATACTGCTGACGGTTGTTTCTTGCACATCTGGTGAAAAAGAAACCCCTTCAAAAAATCAAACCGAAAAAGGCTATCAAATTGAGCCGGTAGACATTCAACAAATTCAATTAACCGATTCGTTTTGGTTGCCCATCATAGAGCGTGTACAAGAAAAAACCATCGCCTATGCGCTTGCTAAATGCGAAGAAGAGGGTCGAATTGAAAATTTCTTAATAGCCGGGGGTCAAATGGAGGGAACCGTTAGAGGAGAAATGCCCTTTGATGATACTGATGTTTATAAAATTATAGAAGGCGCTTCTAATTCCTTGATAAGTGCCCCCAATAAGCAACTCGAAAATTTATTGGATTCTTTAATAAGCATCATTAAAGTGGGGCAAGAAAAAGACGGATATCTCACCACTTGGAGAACCATCAATCCGGCAGAGCCTCCAGCCACTTGGGTAAAAGTGGAAGAAGGCAAACGCTGGGAATCCTTGTTTATGAGTCATGAACTCTATAATGCCGGACACCTCTACGAAGCGGCCGCTGTACACTTTAAAGCTACCGGCAAAAGAAATTTTTTAGACCTTGCCCTAGCCAACGCCGATTTGATGGTGCAAACATTTGGTGATAGCCCCCAACAAATTAAAGCCGTTCCGGGTCACCAAATCATTGAGACAGGCTTGATAAAGCTCTATCAACTTACACAAAAGGAGGCCTATCTCAACTTGGCCAAATATTTTTTAGACAACCGTGGAAATCCTGAAAATCACGACCTTTTTGGTCCTTATTCCCAAGACCATGCGCCAGTAGTGGAACAAGATGAAGTGTTGGGTCATGCTGTTAGAGCCATGTATATGTATGCTGCATTGACCGATATTGCAGCGCTGCAACAAGATCGCTCATATGCCCAGGCTGTTTCTAATTTGTGGAACAATATGGTGTCTAAAAAGATTTATGTCACCGGGGGAATTGGAGCCAAGCACGAAGGGGAGGCTTTTGGTGCAAATTATGAGCTTCCTAATTTAACCGCCTATAATGAAACTTGTGCCGCCATTGGCGATGTGTATTGGAATCATAGATTGCATAACCTCTATGGCGATGTTAAATATTTTGATGTAATCGAAAGAACCTTATACAACGGATTGATCTCCGGATTGTCTTTGGATGGGGTCAACTTTTTTTATCCCAATGCCCTTGAGTCCGATGGCGTCTATCAATTCAATCAAGGGGCTTGCACAAGAAAGTCTTGGTTTAATTGTTCTTGCTGCCCAACCAATCTTATTCGGTTTATCCCCTCTATCCCAGGATTGATTTATTCAAAATCTAAAGAGGCTATTTATATTAATCTTTATGCATCAAGTAAAGCCACTATCGATTATAATGGCCAAGCTATTGAAGTAGAACAAAGCACACAATATCCGTGGGAGGGAAAAGTAGCAATTGCTGTATCGCCTCAAGAAAAAATGCATTTCACGCTAAAACTCAGGGTTCCGGGTTGGAGTAGAAATGAAGTTTTACCAAGTGATTTGTATGCCTATTCTAATGAAAGTATGCCTCAACCCACCCTTCATTTAAACGGTCAAAAAATGGACGCTTCTATTCAAGATGGCTATTTTATCTTAAGCAGAAAATGGGATCAGAATGATCGTGTTGAGATCACCTTTCCTATGCGTGTTAGAACGGTTCAAGCCAATGAAAAAGTAGCTGAAGATCGCGGAAAATTAGCCCTAGAATATGGGCCTTTAGTCTATGCCGTAGAAGGGATTGATAATCCTCAATTTGAGCAGGTTAGGGTTTCTTCAACAGATCAATTTAGCGTTCAATATGAAACTCTTTTAAAGGGAGTGAACACCATAAAATGGGATCAATTTAAAGCCATTCCCTACTATGCTTGGTCTAATAGAGGCATTGGAAAAATGAAAGTTTGGCTAACCGAAGAATCGATAAAAAAAGAATAGAAGCAGTCTTTTAAGTGTTTCATAAACACTTATGGGGTGTTTTATTATATTTGATGTAATAGAGCAAGATGAAAAAATATGTTATAGGTCTAGATTTTGGTTCAGATTCCGTTCGAGCTGTTTTGGTTGACACCCAAAATGGAGCCGAATTGGCTACTGAGGTTTTTTGGTATCCAAGGTGGAAAGAACAAAAATATTGTAATGCCAGTTGCAACCAGTTTCGACAACATCCATTAGACCATATAGAGGGGCTTGAACATACCATTAGGGCGGTAGTATCTCAAAGCAAGGTGCCTCCTGAAACTATTGTTGGCATTTGCATAGACACCACCGGCTCTTCTCCTTTGCCTTTAGCGCAAGATGGAACCCCTTTAGCCTTAGTTGAAGGTTTTGAAGAAAACCCCAATGCCATGATGGTCCTTTGGAAAGATCATACGGCGGTGCATGAGGCAAATGAAATTAATCAGTTGGCAAAATCTTGGGGTGGTGTTGATTATACCCTATACGAAGGAGGAATCTATTCCACTGAATGGTTTTGGGCTAAAATTTTACATATTGCCAGAGTCGATCAAGCCGTAAAAGAAGCAGCCCATACTTGGATGGAACACTGTGACTATATGACCTATTTGTTGTCTGACACTAAAGACCTGACCACTTTTAAGCGGAGCCGATGTGCAGCAGGTCACAAGGCAATGTGGCACAAGAGTTGGGGTGGCCTGCCCGACAAAAACTTCCTTTCCCAATTAGATCCTTATTTGGCCCAATTGAAAGACCACCTCTATGAAGAAACGTATACTTCTAATGACATAGCGGGGCATCTTTCGGAAGAATGGGCCAGCAAGCTGGGCTTAACTACCAAAACAGTTCTTGCGGTGGGCACCTTTGATGCGCATGCCGGAGCAGTAGGCGCTCAAATTGAAAAAAACACTTTGGTACGGGTCATGGGCACTTCAACGTGTGATATTATGGTGGCTCCCCAAGAAATAATTGGCAATCATTGCGTTAAAGGCATTTGTGGACAAGTGGAGGGCTCTGTCATTCCCGGAATGATTGGATTAGAAGCCGGCCAATCTGCTTTTGGTGATGTTTTGGCTTGGTTTAAAGACCTTTTGGCTTGGCCCATTGAGCATTTGGTGCTGTCTTCTGCTGTTCTTTCTGACCCTCAAAAACAAAAATTACAGGACGATATAGATCAAAACCTCCTTAAAACCTTAACGGAACAAGCCCAACAGATTCCCTTAGAAGAAGCCATCCCCGTTGCCTTAGACTGGGTGAATGGCCGAAGAACACCCGATGCCAATCAAGAATTAAAAAGCGCCTTAATGGGAATTTCATTGGGCAGCAAGGCCCCTCATCTCTTTAAAGCTTTAATTAACGCAATCTGTTTTGGGGCTAAAATGATTGTGAATCGTTTTGAAAATGAGGGCGTAAAAATTGAAACGGTGATTGGCATTGGTGGGGTTGCCCGAAAATCGCCCTACATTATGCAAACGCTCGCCAATGTGCTCAATATCCCCATAAAAGTTGCTGAATCTGACCAAGCACCTGCTTTAGGTGCCGCCATTTATGCTGCGGTAGCTGCCGGGGTTTATCAAAAAGTTACAGAAGCTAGCGCTGTTTTAGGAAGTGCTTTTGAGGCCGAATATTTTCCTCAGCCGGAGGCTGTTAAATATTATACAAACGCCCTTCACGACTACAAGGCCTTGGGCGAATTTGTAGAACAAATAACCCATAAAAAAGAAAAATGATTTCCAAGTATAAATCCCTTAAAGAAGAGTGCTTTGAAGCCAATCTTCAACTCAATGCCTTAAATCTTGTGGTCTATACCTTTGGCAATGTAAGTGCCGTAAATAGAGCCGATGGGGTTTTTGCCATTAAACCCAGTGGGGTGCCCTATGCACAATTAAAACCCGAGGATATCGTAATTCTTGATTATGACAATACAGTGGTTGAAGGAACCTTGCGCCCTTCATCCGACACAAAAACCCATGCCCATTTGTATAAAAATTGGGAAACAATTGGCGGAATTGCCCATACGCATGCCACCTATTCTGTTGCTTGGGCACAAGCTCAAAAAGACATTCCTATTTTTGGCACCACCCACGCCGATCACCTCACTACTGATATTCCCTGTGCTCCGCCCATGTCTGATGAATTGATCAAAGGAAATTATGAGCACAACACCGGCATCCAAATCATCAATTGTTTTACGGAGAGAAAGTTATCCTACAAAGAAGTAGAAATGGTACTTCTGGGCAATCACGGTCCGTTTACATGGGGTGCAACAGCGGCACAAGCGGTCTATAACAGCAAGGTGCTGGAGGTGGTAGCAGAAATGGCTTATATAACCTTGCAAATTAATCCACAAGCCCCTCGATTAAAAGACGCATTAATTAAAAAACACTACGACCGTAAACATGGCAAAGATGCCTATTACGGGCAATAATTAAATCATAATCTAACATGATAGACATTTCAAAAAAGGAGGTTTGGTTTATTACCGGAAGCCAACATTTATATGGCCCTGAAACCTTACAACAAGTAGCCCAAAATGCCAAGACCATTACAAAAGCTTTTGAGGAGTCTAAAGACATCCCTGTTAGGGTGGTCTATAAACCTACAGTTAAAACAACGGAGGAAGTATATGAAACCTTAACAGCGGCCAATCAAACCAAAGATTGTATTGGTGTCATTACCTGGATGCATACATTTTCGCCCGCCAAAATGTGGATTAGAGGACTAACAGCCCTACAGAAACCGCTCCTACATTTGCATACCCAATATAACCGAGATATTCCTTGGGACACTATCGATATGGATTTTATGAACCTCAACCAGGCTGCCCATGGCGATCGGGAATTTGGATTCATAGTTAGCCGTTTGCGCAAAAACCGCAAAGTGGTGGTGGGACATTGGGCAGAAGCCTCGGTGCAGCAAAAAATTGGAGCTTGGACACGCGTTGCGGCCGGATGGGACGATTGGCAAGGAGCTAAATTTGCACGTTTTGGGGATAATATGCGGTTTGTTGCTGTAACCGATGGAGATAAAGTTGAGGCCGAAACTCAATTTGGCTTTTCTGTCAACACCTTTGGCATTGGCGATTTGGTTGCCCAGATTAGCGAAATCCCAAAGGCGGCTATAGAAACGCTCATTCAAGAATATGAAGCTTCCTATGATATGGCGCCTTCGTTATTGAAAGGAGGGCAACATAGAGCTTCTTTAGAAGAGGCCGCTAGGATAGAGTTGGGCCTTGAAAAATTCTTGGTTGCAGGAGGTTTTAAAGGGTTTACCGATACTTTTGAAGACCTTCATGGCATGAAACAACTGCCAGGAATTGCCGTGCAACGTTTAATGCAAAAAGGCTATGGCTTTGCTGGTGAAGGGGATTGGAAAACGGCTGCCTTAGTTCGGGCTCTAAAAGTTATGGGAACTGGATTGCAAGGGGGAAATGCCTTTATGGAAGACTATACCTATCATTTAGACCCAAAAGAGCCGAGAATTTTAGGTTCCCATATGCTAGAAGTAGATCCTGTTTTAGCTGCCGATAAGCCCTCTTGCGAAATTCACCCCTTAGGAATTGGGGGAAAAGAAGATCCTGTTCGCTTGGTGTTTAATGGCAAAGCCGGTCAATCTTTGGTAGCAGCCCTTATGGATTTTGGCAATCGATTTAGACTCGTTATTAATAAAACCGAAGGAGAAACAATAACCAAAAAACTACCTAAACTACCCGTGGCACGAATCATGTGGAAACCCCTCCCTGATTTTGAGACTGCCACTACCGCTTGGATTTTAGCCGGGGGGGCGCACCACACTTGCTACAGTGAAAATATTAGCGTAGAACAGTTGGAAGACTTTGCCGATATTGCCCAAATTGAAGCCTTGGTGATTGACGAAAACACCAATCTTAGAGACTTTAAAAATACACTACGCACTAATGAGGCCTATTTTGCCTCAAAAAACTTTTGATGACCTTCTAAATTAAATGCATTATGAAAACGCTAAAACATTTCCTGTATCAATTTCTAATCCTTGCGCTTAGCATGTCGCTAATCAATTGTAAAGGAGATCCTAAAAAACAAAGCAAACTCAATATGGAAGAACAAAGCACTATCACCAAAACCCCATATGGAAAACTACCTGACGGCACTGTTATAGATCAATATACTTTAAAAAACACAAATGGAATGACGGTTGGTATTATTACCTATGGAGGAATAATAACTTCTTGGACAGCTCCCAATAAAGAGGGCGTTTATGAAGATGTCGTTTTAGGCTATACCCAATTGGAAGAGTATCTCAACGGCAGTCCCTATTTTGGCGCCCTTATTGGACGATATGGTAATCGCATTGCTCAGGCAAAATTTGCACTTGACGGAAAGGAATATACTTTAGCAGTCAATGATGGGCCCAATCATTTGCACGGAGGTCTAAAAGGATTTGATAAAGTGGTCTGGAATGCCACTCAATCAAAAACCGATAGTGGTGTTTCTCTAGTGCTTCGCTATTTGAGTGCCCACATGGAAGAAGGGTATCCTGGAAATTTAGAGACCACTGTAACCTATACCCTTACCCCTAACAATGAGTTGGAAGTAGAATATCAAGCCATTACCGATCAAAAAACGGTTGTAAACTTGACCCAACACTCCTACTTTAATTTATCGGCTGATTTTTCAAAACCCATTGTAGACCACCAGATAAGTATTGATGCCGATAGCTATTTACCCGTTGACGAAACCTTAATTCCCACTGGAGAATTTGCCGAAGTACAAAACACTCCTTTTGATTTTAGAAAGGCCAAAACCATTGGAAAAGACATTGACACAGATCACGATCAATTGAAAAAGGGACTGGGCTATGACCATTGTTGGGTGCTCAACCATCAAAATCAGGGCTTGCGATTTGCAGCCTCTGCCCACCACAAAAAAAGTGGTCGATTGTTAGAAGTATATACCGATGAACCTGGCATGCAATTTTATACGGGCAATTTTCTAGATGGTACTTTGCCCAATAAGCAAGGAGGAACCTATGCCCACAGAACCGGTTTTTGTTTGGAAACCCAACATTATCCAGATAGTCCAAATCAGGAAAACTTTCCTTCTGTGATTTTGAATCCTGGAGAAACATATACCACAAAAACAATCTTTAAGTTTTCCGTAAAATAAGAGAGGCGACTCCTTTTATTTTTTGGACAATAGGGTTTTTCGCTGAGATTCGTCCTCCCAAAAAAGTGAGGTTAAGTGTGCTTTTGCTATCTTACCGTTATTAAAGTTGATATCTTATAAACACATGAAAACAAATGCTGCTTTTCTGTTACATGCTCTTTGGGGTCTCTCTATATTCCTGTTTAGCTTAGTTTCTCCTCGCCTTAATGGGCAAGAGGGTCAAAAGAAAAAGTTCAATTTTGTGGTCATTTTTACGGATGATTTGGGCTATGGTGATTTGAGTTGTTTTGGCCACCCTTCCATTGTAACTCCCGTGTTGGATCGAATGGCAATGGAGGGTCAAAAATGGACTAATTTTTATGTTGGCGCTTCTGTTTGTACTCCCAGTAGAGCCGCCTTATTAACAGGTAGGCTCCCGGTGAGAAATGGGATGATGAGCGATAAAGCGCGTGTCTTTTTTCCAAACTCTAAAAATGGGATTCCACACAAAGAAATTACCCTTGCCGAGCAGCTTAAAAAGGCCCACTACACAACCCATATGGCGGGTAAATGGCACCTAGGACACCGTGAAGCCTATTTACCTACCAACCATGGGTTTGACTACTACTATGGCATTCCCTATTCTAACGATATGGATATAACACGTAAACTCAATAGCTCCATGGATTATTGGGAATTATGGACCAAAGAATATGAAAATTTAACCCCACAAGATTTTAATGTGCCTCTTATAGAAGGTACTACTCAAATTGAGCGACCTGCCAATCAACATACCATCGTGAAGCGCTATACGGACGCCTCCATTAACGTGATTAACGAACACCAAAAAGGAGATCGTCCATTCTTTTTATACTTGGCTTACAATTTGCCTCACGTGCCTTTGTTTGCTTCTGAGCCCTTTATGGGCAAAAGTAAACGAGGGCTGTATGGAGATGTTGTAGAAGAAATTGATCATAACATTGGACGGCTTATTGAGGCACTCAAAAACAATGGGTTAGCCGAAAACACCATAGTGGTTTTCACTTCAGACAATGGCCCTTGGCTGCCCACCGAAATATCTGGTGGAAGTGCCGGTTTGCTTCGCGACGGAAAAGGATCCACTTGGGAAGGAGGCATGCGAGAACCAACCATCTTTTGGTCTCCAGGAAATATTAAACCAGGAGTCATTACAGAGCTCGGTACCACCATGGATTTGTTTACCACCTTTAGTAACCTTGCAGGAGTGGCTATTCCAACAGATCGAGTAATGGATGGAGTAGACCTAACTCCAGTATTGTTTCATAAAGAAAAAGGGCCTCGCAATGAAGTGTATTACTATCGCGAACGTGAGCTCTATGCCTTCCGCCTAGGTGCTTTCAAAGCCCATTTTATTACCAAACCCGGTTATGGTGGCGGAGAAAAAGTCTATCATGACCCTCCTCTTTTATTTAATGTAGACCAGGACCCTAGTGAGCGTTTTAATATTGCTACCAAACGACCTGACGTTTTGGAAAAAATCAAAAATGCCGTAGATGTGCATCGCGCTACTATGACAATGGAGCCTGATTTATTGCTTGAAAGAGATGCGCAATATCTCAATTGAACGAACTCCAGAGGGAGAGCATATAGTGCTTTTTTACAGCACTTGTTTGTTTAATCTACCAATAAAACCTCTTGTGTTTTTCTGAAGTTGTCAATGGCCACAAAATAGTCGGGGTCTTCTAATACATTGACTTCACAAATTTTTTCTGCTTTTTTAATTAGTTTAATGCAATCTGGTGAGAGATGTCTTAAATGGATATTTTTTCCGTTTTTAAGATAGCGTTCGGTCAACTTGTTGATGCATTCAATAGCCGATTGATCGGTGATTCGAGATTCTTTAAAATCTATGATTACCTCTTTTGGATCGTTTTGAATATCAAACTTACTGTTGAATAATTCAATCGAACCAAAAAACAAAGGCCCATAAATTTCATAATGCTTCACTCCATATTCATCTATGTGTTTTCGGGCTCGAATTCGCTTAGCATTTTCCCAAGCAAACACCAAAGAAGAGACAATAACCCCAGCAAAAACAGCAATGGCTAAGTCAAATAAAACGGTTAATGCTGTAACCAAAACAATCACCATAAGATCACTTTTAGGAACCTTATTCCAAATGCGAAAGGTGCTCCAGGCAAAAGTGCCAATCACCACCATAAACATTACACCCACTAGCGCTGCAATGGGAATTTGTTCAATATAGCGTGAGCCGAAAAGGATAAAAAACAGTAAGGCTAGGGCTGCTGTCACCCCAGACAAACGACCACGCCCACCTGATTTGATGTTGATTATGCTTTGTCCAATCATGGCACAGCCTCCCATGCCTCCAAAAAAACCGTTTATAATGTTGCCTAGCCCTTGCGCAGCACACTCGCGGTTTCCGCTACCGTGTGAATCAGTGAGTTCGTCAATCAGATTTAGTGTCATTAAAGACTCAATAAGTCCAATGGCCGCCAATATGCATGCATAAGGGAGTATAAACAATAGGTTTTGTAGGGACACTTCCACAATGGGAACGTTAAAACTTGGGAATCCTGCCTGAATTCCACTACCCCCATTGGCAAGCACAAAAGACCGTACCGTTTCAGTTTCCAAACCACCAAAAATTACCAAAGCGGATACAACTACAATTGCCGTTAGAGCTGCTGGAACTTTTTTGGTCAAAAAGGGAACGCCAATCATTATGGCCATAGTAAGGGCCACTAAACCCAACATGGTAAATAAGGGTGTTCCTGAAAGCCATTCACCTTGACTTTTAAACATGCCCAACTGAGATAAGAAAATGACAATTGCTAAACCATTAACAAAGCCCATCATGACGGAATGAGGAATCATTCGAACAAATTTTCCCAACCGCAGTAGGCCTGCAGCAACTTGTATGAGCCCCCCTAAAATGAGGGTTACGAATAAAAATTGCAGGCCAGCGGTATCGTTGCCGCCTATTTGATTGCCTTCGCTTACCAAATGCACCATGACCACCGCCATGGCTCCGGTAGCCCCAGAAATCATCCCTGGTCTGCCGCCAAAGATCGATGTTATAAGTCCCATCATAAAAGCCCCGTAGAGCCCAATTATGGGGGAAATTCCCGCTACGAAGGCAAAGGCAACCGCTTCTGGAACCAATGCTAAAGCTACGGTAAGCCCTGATAAAAGATCGTTTTTAAGACTTCCTCCGTTGGAGGTGTCAACTAATTGATACGCTTTCAAAAAAGTGGATTTTTTTTTAATAAGCGGCAAAAGTAGCTGAATTCAGGCGATAAGCCTATCTATTTCGTTGTTTAATTTTAGAGGAAATAAGTTTGAGCAATATTGCAGATGAAAAAGATTTTTTAAGCCCTCTTTGTTTAGCTAAAACTGATTTAATCTCAAGACTAGACTATTATATGGAACTTGCTGTGGGAGGGCATTTTCCTGCCACGGAACAAGCCCCTTTAATTCCCAATGAGATTTTTTCTTTTTTTCATTTAAAACAGCAACTTACTCAACTTTATAATACCCAAATTCGGGGCATTATTTTAGGGTAAACCTACTTGTCAAGAAACCTCATACTGTTCCATGATGTGTTACGAATAGGGGCCTACCTACAAGTAAAGAATGCTTGTATAATTTAGCCTCCATTTATTGCTTTCGCTCCTAGCATAAAAGTCCAGTTTTTTCTAATTTAGCCACAGAATTTACCCGTTTGAACAATCTGTCTCCCCTGTATTTTGTTTTTCTTTATCTGATCTCGATGTTAAGACCCATTGGCCCTAGCCTAGAATATATAATGAACTATGATTATATTTCTAAAGTGCTCTGCATCAACAAGGAAAAACCCCAATTAAAATGCGATGGTAAATGTTATTTATCTCAAAAGATAAAAAAACAAAATAATAATGTTCCTGAGAACATGCCTGAAATAGATCTATCAAAATACCCAATTGGGTTTGTTGAATTTCTCAAAATATCTTCGGGCTTAAAAAATTTAAGACCCGAGCATAATTTTGAAAATCTAAGTAGTGTTCCTAACGGATTCAATAATAGTTGTTTTCATCCTCCTGATGCTTGACACTAACGATCAAGTATGATTTTTTAAGAACAATTATTAATTACCCAGATACAAAAACAATGAAAAAATTAAATTTCGTCATTATAATAATGACGTGTGTCCTGAATATTTATGCTATTCAGGCTCAAAATGATATTCAATGGTCATCTAATAGACCAGATGGACA
Source organism: uncultured Flavobacteriaceae bacterium (assembly GCA_964386915.1). Taxonomy (GTDB): domain Bacteria; phylum Bacteroidota; class Bacteroidia; order Flavobacteriales; family Flavobacteriaceae; genus JADHMP01. The sequence continues at coordinate 16,978 of CAYLUQ010000022.1, forward strand.
TGGTCCTATTTCGATAATGGGAGATCATACTCATTCTAAAGGTGAATGGATGATTTCCTATCGGTTTATGAATATGACTTCAGATGGATTAATTCAGAATAGATCAAAAATTGCTGAGCAAAAAGTGCTTGAAAAATTTATGATGTCTCCAAGAGAAATGGAAATGAAAATGCATATGTTCGGACTCATGTATGCAGTTAATAACAAATTAACATTGATGAGCATGTTACCCATTGTCTCCAAAGAAATGACGGGTGTCAATAGAATGGGAATGATTATGAATAATTCCGTCAAAGGAATTGGAGATATGAAAGCATCTGCTCTCTATAATATCTCATCTAAAAACAGATTAAACATTATTGGTCAATTGGGACTATCGCTTCCAACGGGCAGTATCGATAAACAAAACATGAATGATCTAATTTTGCCATATGGTATGCAACTTGGTAATGGAAGTTTTGGAGTCTTTACTGGAATTGTATTGAACAAACAATTTGACTATTTTTCTATAGGATTTCAAAGCAAGTACGATTTTCAACTCAGTGAAAATGCTCAAAACTATAAACGTGAGTCTGTATTTTCAGCATCTACGTGGTTTGCTTATAAAATTTCTAAATTTTTCTCAATTTCTTTAAGTGGACATTCAACAAACAAAGGATCTTTAAAAGGGAAAGATAGGCGAATGAATGAAATGATGTCTCCTCCATCAAATACAGCAAATTATGGAGGGTCGCTTTTGATCTATGGGCTGGGAACAAATTTTTACATTCCTGAGGTTGTATTAAAAAATGTTCGTGTTCAGGTAGAGGTTCTTAATCCCATTGCCCAAAACCCAGATGGTATTCAATTGGAAACCAATGCTAAGGGCATTATCGGCATACAATATTCTTGGTAGTTTGCAAAAAAATATTGAGTTCTAGATGCTATCCATATAAATCAAAAGATTTAATGACCTTTTGGTATCGCGAAAAAAATAAAATCAAAGATGTGATTGACATTAATTGGAATCTCTGACTACAAAGGATAAGATTGAAGCATTTATAAGACTACATATTCAAAATGTAAGCATTGAACTTATTTGTGAAACTTTTGATCTTTCTGTAAATGCTTTATATAAAACCTTAGGCAACGTAAAGCCCGGTGAAATCATACGAAAGGAAAGGTTCAAAATTGTAAAAAGAATGCGACGAGAAAAAGCTTCGGAAGAAGAAATTGCAAAAGCAACAGGGTTTTCTGTGAGCTATCTTAAAAAGGTCTAATTCATGTTTTTGAACTAGGCTATAACCATCACATTACAAACTTTCCCCAAACAACTCCCCCCTAAAACCACTGCACAGTAATCC
>CAYLUQ010000023.1:0-17516 GCA_964386915.1 uncultured Flavobacteriaceae bacterium
AGAGCATCTCCCTTTTAAGGAGAGGGTCCTGGGTTCGAGCCCCAGCCAAGTCACTTCTTTTGCGCACGTGGCGGAATTGGTAGACGCGCTAGGTTGAGGGCCTAGTGGGAGTTCATCCTGTGGAAGTTCGAATCTTCTCGTGCGCACTTTCCAAGTTATGGTATTTTTTTCTATATTTGTTTAAGTTTTTTATAGATGATTTAGACATATGAAGAGGGTAAAGAGCACGTTTTCTATTAAAAATTTAGAAAACATTACAGGAATTAAAGCGCATACGCTAAGAATTTGGGAGAAAAGATATAACCTTCTCCACCCCGAAAGAACCGATACCAACATTAGACGTTATAGCTTAGAAAGCTTAAAAAAACTTCTCAATATAACGCTTCTTTATAACCAAGGTTTTAAGATTTCCAAAATTGCACAGTTGGATGAAAATGAGATTCCAATTTTAGTGCGCGACATTGCTTTAAAATATTCATCAGAACAAATTTCAATTAATGCCTTGAAACTGGCTATGGTCAATTTTGACACCGTGCTGTTTGATGTGACCTTTGAGGAGTTAAAAAAGCAATATGATTTTGGCTTTATCTTCATCAACATTTTTATGCCTTTGATGCGTGAGCTTGGAATTTTATGGCAAACGGGTGCTATTTCACCGTCGCATGAACATTTTATTACCAACCTTGTTAAGCAAAAGATACATACTCAAACAGAATTGGCTCAGCGAGATCAAACCACCCAACAAAATGACAAAATTTTTGTGCTCTATTTGCCAGAAAATGAAATTCACGAGCTTGGAATTCTCTTCCTAAACTATCATATTCTCTCCAAGGGCTATAAAACCATCTTTTTAGGACAATCACTTCCAACCGAAAGTTTAGAAACACTCTTTACCTTTAGCACAGGACTTAATTTTGTGACCTACCTCACTGTTGAGCCTAACAAAAATGAAATTATGGACTATTTGTCCGATTTCCATCAACGTATTTTAAAAGAAAGTGATTCCAAATTATTAATCTTTGGTCCTCTTCAAGTAGAAATAGATTTAAGTAAAATGCCCGATAAAATTGAATTATTTAGATCTATTGATGCCTTTAATGTTCGCTATTTTCAAGAAAACATTTTTGTATAAATCTACTTCTAGCGTTTAAGGTTCCGTGTTTTTGTTTAACTTTACAGGAATATTCTTACACTATATTTTTTATTTAAGAACAAAACACTATGAAAGCATTATTTGATGAAGTTAGTCAAAATTGCAGTAAATCGGTAACCCAACGCTACAGTACCTCTTTTTCGTTAGCCACCAAAATGTTGGCTCCCTCCATACGCAACCACATCTATAATATTTATGGTTTTGTGCGCTTTGCAGATGAAATTGTGGATAGTTTTCACGACTATCCCAAAACAGCTCTTTTGAATCGTTTTGAAGAAGATCTTTATTTGGCCTTAGAACAACGCATAAGCCTCAATCCTATTTTAAACTCCTTTCAACAAACCGTGCATCAATTTGATATTGATCATGAATTAATAGCTGCTTTTCTAAAAAGCATGCGTTGGGACTTAGACAAAAGTAACTACAACAGCACCGAAGACTTCAAACAATATATATATGGTTCTGCCGATGTGGTAGGCCTCATGTGTCTAAAAGTATTTGTGAAGGGAGATGCTGCAAAATATGCTGCCTTGACCCCAGCTGCTATGGCGCTGGGCTCTGCCTTTCAAAAAGTGAATTTTTTAAGAGACTTAAAGGCCGATCTTGAAAACCTAGAACGATCCTATTTTCCGAGTGTTGATTTCACTCAATTTGATGAAGCCACCAAGCATATCATCATTAAAGAAATTGAAGAAGATTTTAAAAACGCCTATATTGGCATTTTTCAATTGCCGCATGAAGCCCGCTTTGGGGTATACACGGCCTATAAATACTACACGGTTTTGTTAAACAAATTGAAACGCATTCCCTCTGTGCACATTACCAATGCACGAGTACGTGTGCCCAACTATCAAAAAATGGGAGTGTTGGCGCAATCTTATATTAAGTTTAGATTTAATTTACTTTAGTTTATGAATACTGCTCTCTGGATCTTAATTTTTCTAACTACCTTTTGTTTTATGGAATTTATGGCCTGGTTTTCCCATAAATATATCATGCACGGTTTTTTATGGTCACTTCATCGTGATCATCATAAAAAAGACCATAAATCTTGGTTTGAACGGAATGACTTTTTTTTCATTTTTTATGCAGTCATCAGCACCGGATTTGTGATGCTTTGGGGAGAAGGCTACCTCTGGGCAGGACTGCCCATTGGCCTTGGCATTTTTGTTTATGGTATAACCTACTTTTTGGTTCACGACATCTTCATTCACCAACGCTTTAAGCTTTTCCGCAACATAGACAATCGCTATGCCCGTGGAATTCGTAGAGCGCATAAAATGCACCATAAAAATATTCACAAACAAGACGGCGAATGTTTTGGCATGCTGTGGGTGCCACCCAAATATTTTAAGTAACTATTGCTTTAGCCAGTTGTTTTCAAAGCTACAGTTTTTGCTGTCTTTGTTCACATTCACATAAGTGTCTTCAATTTTTTCTTGCATCCACTCTGTGATGGTTTTGAGTTGCTTTTCCTTAAGGGCTAATTCTTTAATTTTAGGGTAGTCTTGACTGTAGTCTGCAACGTGTTCATCAAAACGATTGCTCACCATTAAGATTTTATATTTAGACAAACCAGAGGGGTCTTCTTCTAACAAGGGTGCGGAAATTTCTAAATCCTTTAAATTTCGTATTTGACTATATAAAACGGGGTCTAAATTAGTGAGTTCAAATTTTGTATCCCCCGTTGTCGGATTTATCAAAACCCCACCGTTGAAACGGGTTTCTTTTTCATCCGAAAATTGGTAGGCTGCCTCTTTAAACGTGATTTCATTATCGTTTATTCGAACCCGCAGGCTGTCCAATTTTTGTTTAGCTTCCAATAGCTGAGAAGGTTCAATTTTGGGGGTTAATAAAATATGGCGTACATCAATTTCTTGTCCTCTAATTTTATCTAACTGAATGATATGCCAGCCAAAATCTGTTTTAAAAGGCTCTGATATTTCTCCCTCTTGTAGGGCAAAAGCCACATCGCGGAATTCTTTGACCATGCGAGGCTTTTTACGATGTAAGGTATATTTTCCTCCATTGGCTCTAGAACCTGGGTCTTGTGAATATAATATTGCTTTGGAAGCAAAACTCAACCCGCGTTCCAAAACATCTTCACGAAACAATTTAAGTTGGTTAATGATACGTTCCCGTTCGCTTTCTGTTACTTTGGGTTCTACAACGATTTGTGAAATTTCCAATTCGGTGCCAAAAACGGGACGCTCCATAGGGGGAATAGATTCATAGAAATGGCGCACTTCTTCGGGGGTAATTTCTACCCCTTCAACAATTTTGCTTTGCATTAAGCCAGACAGTTGCTGCACTTTGTTTATTTCAAAAATTTCCTGCCGCAAGGTGGCTTCATCTTCTTTGTTATAATATTCTAAAACCTTTTCTATGCTGCCCAATTGTTGGGTAAAATTTTCTATCACTTGATCGACCCTATTGTAGATATCTCCTTCATTAATTTCAAGACTATCTTGAACAGCATGATGCGCATAGAGTTTATCTTCCATGAGTTTTCCTAACAATTGACAACGGGTAACTTCTCTAGTAGAAAATCCTTGCGATTCCATTTCGATAAGCATTTTGTCTATGTCAGATTCCAGTATCACATAATCTCCAACCACAGCGGCCACGCCATCTATTTTAATTCGATTTGCATTTTGAAGGCTCTGCCCTTTTATTGAAGGTCCCCAAAACAAATGTACCATGAGGAACAGCAAAGGGAGGTTAGTAAGTCTCAAATTTTTTAGTTTGTATAGCATCTCGCAAAAGGTCTTTTTCAAATTCTTTTAAAAAATTCTGTTTTCGTTGATTTAAAATGATACTTCCAATTGTGGATTTGACATGGGCCAAGGGGGCCATATCACCACTGGCTTTAAAATCCAAAAAGCGAAACAAATATAAGTCTAATGGCTCTTCAACCTCAAAATTTGTCTCCCTTTTTAAGTAATCTTTAAGATTTTCATTCGTTAAAAAAGGAAGTTTATCGAATAATTCGGTTTCTGAAATCCACAAACTGTCTTTTAAACTGTAGCGTGTGAATTGAAAAGAGAGTGAATCTAAAAAATTGAGATCTGGCAACGTGAACTTTTCAAAGCGTTGCTTGATGGCCTCAATCTGAACGTTATTGATAGGTAAAACCAAATATTGAACCTGATAGAGTGGCTTGTTTAGCAGAAATAGCTTGTTGTTTTCGGTATAGAAAGCTTCAATATTCTCTTGAAGCACAAGAGTATCTAGGCCAGATGAAACCATTTTTTCTTTATAGGTAGCATTAAAAAGGTCGTATTTATAGGACTCAATTAACTTTTCCAATTGAGCAACATCGGTTTCTGATAGGTTGATTTTAGCTTGTTGATAGAGAATTCTCTTTTTGGCCCAATCGTTTATCACTGCATTGGCTTTTTGCGCGCTGTCAGCCTTGGAGCTATATTCTCCAAGAAGGAGGGTTAGCTCTGATTGATATAAATATTCATTGCCCACGCGTGCAACTACATCTTCTTGTTCAGCAAGCCGCTCACAGGCCACTCCTAATAACAGCAATACACCCAGCAAACCCATCTTCATGGCTGGAACCACATTTTTAGAAATTAAGGTTATTAACAATTTCAAATTTCTTTTGATAACTTACCTAATTAACTGCATAACAAACAATTAATTTTTAATTACTTTGTTAATATCGCAATTTTATTGTATCTTTGGTTAAAATAATTGTATTGAAACATACACTATTATTTTTATTAACTTTTATATTATTACACCTTCCAGCAGAAGGCAAGGCCAAACTCCCCCCTAATTCAAGCACTTTTTTTCAACCTGAAGTTGCACTTTATTTTAAACTAGGTACACTTCATATTGAAGGTTTTGATGGTGCTGGAACAATTCAAATATATTCAATCATTGGCAATTTGATTCACCATGCCGAGGTTCAGGAATTTAGAAACTTTAAGTTGCCCATTCATTTGGAAGATAAACAAATGTATATCATTCGAATAGAAACGGAGGCCCAAAAAAAGACCTTTAAAATCGTTACTTCCTAAAACCCTATCGACTGTAGTTAGGTGCTTCTTTTATGATGCTAACCGTATGCGGATGACTTTCTTTAAGACCCGCAGAAGTAATACTCACAAAACGCCCTTTTTCTTGAAGGGTTTTAATATCCTTTGCACCACAATATCCCATTCCGGCTCTTAATCCTCCAATAAATTGATGCACACTTTCTTCTAAATTGCCTTTATAGGGAACACGACCCACAATGCCTTCTGGCACTAATTTATTGATATCGGCTTCTACATCTTGAAAATAGCGGTCTTTACTTCCGCTTCGCATGGCTTCAACAGAACCCATTCCTCTATAGGTCTTATATTTTCTTCCTTCATAGATAATGGTTTCTCCGGGCGATTCTTTGGTACCAGCCAAAAGAGACCCTAACATAACAGCATCAGCGCCTGCTGCAATGGCTTTGGGTATGTCGCCGGTATATTTAATTCCCCCGTCGGCAATGATTGGCACTTCAGCATTTTGTATGGCTTTGCGCACTTCCATTAGAGCTGATAACTGAGGAAAACCCACTCCAGCAATAATACGAGTAGTACAAATAGAGCCTGGGCCAATACCTACTTTTAGGGCATCTGCCCCTAAATCCAGTAAATATTTGGCTGCTTCAACAGTAGCAATATTGCCTACAATGATGTCTAAATCAGGAAAACCATTTCGTATTTCTTTAAACACGCCAGCCACACCCTTAGAATGCCCGTGAGCCGTATCAATCACCACGGCATCAACTCCGGCCTCATTCAATCGCTTGACCCGTTCAAAGGCATCGGCCGTCACGCCAATGGCAGCTGCAACACACAATCTTCCGTAATTATCCTTATTGGCATTGGGTTTTTTTGAATGTTTTGAAATATCTCTAAAAGTGATGAGGCCCACCAAAACATTTTCTTTATTAACCACCGGTAATTTCTCAATTTTATGTTTTTGAAGAATGGCTTCGGCATCTTGAAGTGAAGTACCTTCTTCAACAGTAATGAGATTTTGGGCTGTCATCACCTCTTTTATAGAGCGATTGTCTTTGTTTTCAAAGCGCAAATCGCGATTGGTGACAATACCCACTAACTTTTTTTGTTCGTCAACAATAGGAATACCACCGATCTTATATTGGTTCATGTTTTGTTCCGCCTCATGAATAGTAGCGGTATGCAATAAGGTTACAGGGTCTAAAATCATGCCTGACTCAGAGCGCTTCACCATACGTACTTCATTGGCCTGCTCTTCTATGGTCATGTTTTTATGAATGACCCCTATGCCTCCTTCGCGGGCAATGGCAATGGCCATTTTGCTCTCGGTAACCGTATCCATTGCAGCAGAAATAATGGGGGTATTTAGTCCAATATTGCGGCTAAATCGAGACCGAATATCGACTTCACGAGGTAATACTTCAGAATAATCTGGAATTAGTAATACGTCTTCATAGGTGAGACCTTGCCCGAAAAATTTGTTGGAATCCATGCTGCAATTAATTTAACGATTAATTGCATGCAAATATAAGAAGAAAATCAGCTTGGATGCCTTTTCGCCTTGAATTTAAATTGGATACTGCTTTCCCTTAGCTAAAAAGGGTGTGCGATTGGTTGTAGGCCGACTCAAACGCAAGGTTAGAAAGTGCCAGCTCGCATTGTTGGGCTGTGAAATAAGAAATGAGACGTTCTGTGGGCATGTTGCCCACTAATTCATTTTGCGCCATAGGGCAACCTCCCCTGCCCTTAATAGTTCCATCAAAACGAGAGCATCCAGCTAAAAATGCGGCGTTTAATTTTTCAAACCAAGTTTCTATGGTGGTATGAAAATGGGCACCAAATTCTATATCTGTATAAGCCTTAGTCAAATGACTAAAGAGGCTGTCTATTCGCTCTGGCTTTGCCATGCCTAGGGTGTCGGATAGTGAAATAATGTTTACTCCAAACCCTACTATTTTTGCTACCCAAGCTTCCATTATGGCGGTATTCCAAGGATCGCCATAAGGATTGCCAAAACCCATTGATAGATAAACCACCACCTCTTTGCCGTGTTGTGCTGCTAGGGCTATTATACGTTGTAAAATAATGACAGATTCTGCTATTGTTTTGTTGGTGTTTCTAATTTGAAAGTTTTCCGAAATAGAAAAAGGATAGCCCAAATAGGTTATTTTTTCATGCGCACAGGCTTCTCGAGCGCCCCGTTCATTGGCCACAATGGCCAAAAGTTTAGTGGAGGTGTTGCTGAGGTCTAATTGATGAAGCACTTGAGCAGAATCAGCCATTTGCGGTATGGCTTTGGGAGAAACAAAACTCACACAGTCAAGGGTGTCAAAACCCACTTTAAGTAAACTTTGGTAGTAGGCCACTTTTTGAGCGGAGGGCACCCAATGGCTAAACCCCTGCAGGGCATCTCGTGGACATTCAATAAGCTTTACTTTTTTATTCAAGGTCGCTATTTAGGATAAAAGTAAGAGTATGGCAATTGCCATCAAAAAAACAGCTTGCATTTTATTCCAATTAAAAGAGCGTTTAGGAGTGAAGAAAGAGGATTTGAAACGCCCTGAAAAAAAGGAGACCCCAAAAAAGATTAGAAGCGCCTGCAGCATGAATATAAATCCTAATAAAGTAAATTGTAGGGGCATAGGCCAACTGTCATGAAACCGAAAAGCAGGAAAAAAGCCTAAGAAGAAAAGACTTACTTTGGGATTGGATACATTCATAACAAATCCGGTCATAAAATCTTTTTTGGTGGGTTGATTCGATTGATTGGCCTGAGAAATAGTTCTTTTTTCGACCCATGAAGTATAGGCTAGATAGAGTAAGTAAGCAGCTCCACTAAATTTGATTAGGGTGAAAACAACAGGATAGTGTTCTATTAGAAAGCCCAAACCAAGAGCGACCCCTAAGGTGTGGAGAATTAGACCTGAAACCAAGCCTAAAGCAACTGTAAACCCTTTCTGCCATCCAAACGAAAGGCTTTGGGAGAGCACATAGAGTATATCCGGTCCCGGAGCCAAGGTTAGCCCTACTGAGGCAACTAAAAAAGTAACTAAAACATCAAAATGCCACATAAGGAAGTTAAAAATAAGTTTCTTTTATCAGTAAAAAGACTGTTTTAGTAAAAATAGAATCCAAAAAAAGAATTTGGCGGACCATATTCTTGTTAAAAACTAAAAAGCATCTTGACTAGGTATTCTATGTTCATTTTTTATAAATTGTAAAAAAAATCTAACATGAAGAACAGTTTATACTTAATCCCCTCCCTATTATTTACATTTAGTATTTTTTCCTCAGTATCGGCGCAATACGACCCTGAGCTATATGCAGCGAGTATCACCGATAAAGAGCTAAAAGAATTGCTCTACGTTTATGCTTCAGATTATTTTGCAGGTAGAGAAACAGGCACAAAAGGTCAAAAAATTGCTGCTGATTTTTTAAGAAGCTTCTACGAAAATCAAAATATTGCCCCTGTTGAGGGAACTGAAAACTATTTTCAGCCGTTTGAGTTAGAATTGAACAATAAAATGATTGCTACCGAAAATGTAGCAGCTATTATTCCCGGGAGTGAAAAACCGGAAGAATATATTATCCTTTCCGCTCACTTAGACCACATTGGCACACATGATGGAGAAATCAATAATGGAGCTGATGATGATGGCTCTGGAAATGTAGCTTTGCTAGAAATTGCCGAAGCCTTTCAAACTGCGGTTGCTGCTGGCCATGGTCCTAAAAGATCGATTGTGTTTTTGCATGTGAGCGGTGAAGAAAAAGGACTGTTAGGATCTAAACACTATGTAGAACACCCTCTCCTACCCCTAGAAAATGCAGTAGCTAATCTAAACGTTGATATGGTGGGGCGACTTGACCCCAAGCGAGAAGATAAAGATCCAAACTACATCTATTTGATTGGCTCTGACAAACTCAGTCAAGAACTGCATGATGTGTCTGAAGCGACCAATGCAAAATATAGCCAACTCAAATTGGATTATAAATATAATGATGACAACGATCCAAACCGCTTTTATTACAGAAGTGACCACTACAATTTTGCTAAAAAAAATATTCCGATCATCTTTTATTTCAATGGCACTCATGAGGATTATCACAAGCCAACTGACACTCCTGATAAAATTGACTACGCTATGTTATCCAAACGAGCGCAGTTGATTTTTCACACAGCATGGGAACTCGCCAACAGAGAAGATCGAATTTTACTAAAAGGACTAGAATAATTTAACAATAAACGAGAATAAGATGAAGTATTTATACCTCCTATCCTTATTTATTTGCTCAGCTACACTTTTAGCTCAAGACTTAAACACTGAGGATTCTTTGGCAATAGATGATCCGGTTCAAAAAGTGAAACGAATTTCTGTGGGCGCCAAACTTGGAATTCCCAACCTAGCCGGTGGAACGGTAGAGGTGGTACTTCCTTTATTGCAAAACCGCATTGCGCCCTATTTTGATTACAGTAACTTTTCGGTTAATGTAGAGAACTCTGAATCTTCACTTAGCTACAGTGAGTTTGGCGCAAACCTTTATTTTAAGGATAAAGGAAAAGGCTTTTTCATCGGACTAGGAAGTGCCCAAATGAACGCAGATGTATTATTTACCGATCTTGTTTTTTCAGAAAATGGAGTTACCGCTTCGGGCGAAGGCAGCACCGATTTAGCGCTCAACACCTTCAATGTGAAATTAGGACTTAAAAGCGGTGGCACCTTCTTTTTTAGATTTGAGGTGGGCTATGGTATTGGATCTATTCCAGATCAGCTCAGCTTTACGGCAACATCTAACGGTATTACAGAACAATTTACTGAAGAGATCCCTGCCATTCCTGGAATTGGCACCAATGGACTGCTCATTGGCAACATTGGCTTTGGTTTGTCTTTTTAACGAGCCCAATAAAAACCGCAGAAGACTGCTTTATACTGCTCGGTTCTTGGGTTTCTTATTGGGTATTCTCCCTTGATTGCCCATGCCATCAAAATCGTTTGAGTCTACAGCATGAAAAGGTCTGTTGCCCTTGTTTTTATTTTGCTTTCTAATGATAGACAATAAAAAATAGAGATAGATGACAAAAATGACCAACCCAATTCCAAACATAATTTGATTATTCATAGGGAAGTGTTTTTATCGTCGTTTCTTCTTTGTCTAATGGCAATGGCAAAAGCCAAAATGGTCACTGGCCATAGCCCCACATAGAGCCCTTCTAATTGTTCCCCACTAAACCATAAGTAAATGGAATACAAAAAGCTAAAAAAAGCCAGTAGTATCGGGTAATATTTTTCTAAAAAACGCATAGCAATAGTTTTTTTTATTGTTATGAATATACAAAAAACTATGAGTATGGATTATGGGTCAACAATCACAATATTTAAAAAAACACAAATTTAGAAAGAGAGGAGGGTAGATTAAATCGTCACTTTGGTGAAACGCCCTCTTTTTCCGCGTCTAATCTCTAGAGCCTTTGCTTTTTCAAACTCTGCACGATTATAGCGTTTGCCGTCAATGAAGACAGTGGCCACACCCTCAGGGAATTCATAATGGATAATACGCCGAGACATTTTACAAAATTATAATTTTTTTTTAAAAATAAAATACTTCTTAAAAAAGAACCTCCAGCTTAGGTCAAACCATTTTTTTAAGCCAGAGCAAAACTGGCTTTTTTGCTTTTTTTTGAACTACTATGACTTAAAAATTAAGACTATTTTATAGGGAACTAAAACAACAAATGGTCTTTGGTAAACCAAACTGTTAATGATTAATGGAGAAGATACTGGCATTAAAACACTAAACCTGATATTAATCATATGGTCTGGCAATCCTATCCTTTATTTTTGATACTTAAGTCTAATTTAATCTTAAAAATGCTATGTTATCAAAAAATCAAGCATCATTCTTAAGCAAAACAGTACCCCATGATATTCAATATTTTTCTAAGATGGTTTAAAGAATAATTAGGCCCAAGGAAAAAGATTTAAATAAAAAATAGTAGTTTAGAGCTATTTACTAAATTAATTTAGAAATGAATAAAACATTGCCCATTACACTTGCTTTGTTGTGTACAGGCCTCCTTTTGGGGCAGATTGAACAACCCTCTGATCAACTTTTTAAAGAGCAAGCTCCCTTAGAAATTAAATTAAGCTATTCCAATAAAGAATTGAATAAAAACACAAACGATTCGGTATTCATTAACACTTCTATGGCTTATTTAGAAGAAGGAAAATGGAAAGACATTCAAGTAGACCTAAGAGCTAGAGGTAATTTTAGACGAAATCAATGTTATTTCCCTCCGGTTAAAATGAAACTTAAAAAGAAAGATTACACTGGCACACTGTTCGATGGAAATAAAAGCATGAAATTGGTGCTTCCGTGCAAAATAGAAAGTGAAAACAACGATAATGTTTTACAAGAGTTTATCGCCTATAAAATTTACGAACAGATATCCCCCTATCACTTTAAAACGAGAAGAGTAAACATTCAATTCAGCGAACAAAAGAAAAAAAAGACGGTTGAATTTAATCTGGAGGGCTTTTTAATTGAAGACGACAAACGAGTAGCCAAACGGCATGATGGTAAAGTATTTGAGCGTTTTATTCCGCCACAGGGCATGCAACATATAACCTCAATCCAAAATGCCTTTTTTCAATTTTTAATTGGTAATACTGATTTTTCAATGGTTTATCAACACAATGGAAAATTGTTATTTGTGGATAAAGAAATTATTCCACTCCCCTACGATTTTGATATGTCGGGTTGGGTAAATCCAAGCTATGCAGTGGTCAATCAAACTTTGGGTATTGATTCTGTGAAGGATAGAAAATACAGAGGCTTTAAACGAGAGCGACAGTATTTTGATTTAGTGAGACAAGAATATTTAGCTAAAAAAGAAACCTTGTTCAATATTGTATCTTCATTTGAAGATGCATTTTCTGATCCTAAAGAATTCAAAAGTATGAAAGATTTTTTGGAATCATTTTTTGATATTTTAGAAGATGATATAGCCTTTGAGAAAAAAATACTATCGCAAGCCAGAACCCGCTAATCCCAACTTTAACAACCTAATAACCGAAAGAAATTTTAACGAAGAAGGATTCGGCTCATGGTAAGAAGATCGTAAATTTTCTGTCATTCCAAAGTTTTGGAACACGTCAAAAGTTTTAGCCTGGGTGCGCATAGCTCCAAGCAAATTGGCATATTGGGCTGCTAAAAACGGGGCTCCAAAACGTCTGAGTCTTGTTGAATAGATAGGAGGGTCTCTAAAGGCACTTCATAATCGGTTGTGGGCACACAATTGTAGATGGAACAATCGGCATCGAGCACATCTGTTGGTCCAATAGGTCGCATGGTACCGGTTTGAGATTCTTCTCTATCGTTTTGATATAGAAACACTAATTCCACTACAGCCCCTTGGTTGTGCACTGATGAAATGTGGTGCAAGTCAATATTCTTACAAGCGCCTAAGAGTTTAACGATTGCGTTTTTGTCCACTTCATGAATATGAGCCACTGGCACTACACGATCATGGGGATCAAAGAAGTTTGCTTAGTCCAATGGCCGGATGCGTTATACATCCATATTTCTCAATTTCTTCTCCCCTATGGATAGTGATGGTGTCCCTAGGAATGGGACCTACAAGTCCAATGCGAAGACACATTTCTATATATCTTGAGAATTTAGATATTTAAAAATAAATTAAAGCTTAACAAGCTAACCTATTGAAATTTAAAATTATAAGTTAACGATAGTAATGCCCCTCTTAAAACCGACAATTCATAAGAACCCAATGGGCTTCCTAAAAATATTTCTCCATTTTCAGAGCCGTTTCGTTGGGCATAATAAATATTGAAAGGATTTTTTCTTCCATATAAATTATAAATAGTAAAGTTCCAATCGCCTTTATAGCGTTTGTTGGGATCTTTTCGATAGGCCACTTTCCATGAAAAATCCAATCGGTGATAAAAAGGCAAACGGGCATTGTTGCGGTTCAGAAAAATAGGAATGGTCAAATTGCCCTGTTCAATAACGCCATTAGCAATGGTATAGGGTCTTCCGGTTTGGGCAATAAAATTAAAACTAAAAGAATTAAAGGAATCTCCGTCAAAATTCAAACTGGCATTGAGTGTGTGAGGACGGTCAAAATCTGAAGAGAACCATGTATTGTTATTGATGCGATCTTTAAAATTTTCTTCATTCGTTTGCAGTAAACTTCTGGACCAAGTATAATTTAAAAATCCATTTACTTTTCCCGATGTTTTTCTCCAATTTAATTCTATGCCATAGGCTTTTCCATCTGCCTGAAGCACTTCATTTTCCATAAATTCAGAAAGAAAAAAATCAGCTCCTGGTTTATAGGTAAGGTTGTTTTCAGTTAGCCGGTAATAGGCCTCTGCGGAAAACTCAATACTTTGTACTGCTCTATTTTTATACCATCCAATGCTGTAGGCATTATTTTTTTGAGGCAAAATGGTTTGATCTGACATTTTCCAACGGGATGTAGGTAAAGGGGTTGTCGTATTATAAATGTTTTGAATAAACTGATAGGTGCTGGCATAACTTGCTTTTAACGAACTCGTTTCGTTCAATTTAAGCGTCATACCTAATCGAGGTTCCGGAAAAAAATAGGAAACCACTTGATCATTTGATGCAAAAGACTGTATGCTTTCCACATTTCCATCTGCTGAATAATTTGCTGTTTCATAGGGCCCCATTAAAGCAAATTGGGTTAAGCGAATTCCTGCTGAAAAAGAAATATTTTGCTTAGTATTGAAAGTAACATTGCCATAAAGAGAACGTTCTTGACCATTTTCTAGGGTTAAAAAAGTTGGGTTTATGGAGTTGCTGCTACCTGGATTTAATTCTCCTGGATTGATTTGATAACGATTCCATTGAAAACCAGCATAATAATCTAACTGTTCAGAAAGCTTGTTTTTAAATTCAAGATCTACACTAGCATATTGAATATTCGATTGATATTCTATTGTATTGCTACTATTGACCTCAGGAAATAAGTTTTTGGGTTGATAATTGCTCAAAACAGCGGTACCCACTAAATGTTTGGCTTCATCAAAACTGTGTAACCAGCGTAAGGTGTGGTTAAGGGTAGAAAAATCATATTGATTGGCTGAAGCGATAATATTTTCTATGGAAGAAATCAAATCCAATTGATAAAAATCTCGAGTTCTAAAATGCGTATAGGTCAATTGGTTCTTTTCATTGGGGATATAAAGCAATTTGAGTGTGGCATCTGAAAAACTAGCTTTTGTCTCTTTTAAACGTGGTACAAGAAGGGGAAACAGAAAATCGGTAAAACCCACTCTACCTCCAGCCAAAAACATGAGCTTATCGGCAATTAAGGGCGTAGACAGTTTTAAGCGACTAGACAAAACGCCAATGCCTCCCTCCAACTGAAATTGATCAGTATAGGGGTTTTGCACTTTAATGTCAACCACTGAAGCCATTCGTCCACCGTATTTAGCTGGAATATTAGCTCTGTATATATTAACTCTTGATATGACATCGGGGGTAAAAACCGAAAATAGCCCAAATAGGTGTGTGGGATTGAAAACCGGTGCGCTATCAAATAACAGAAGATTTTGATCTAAAGAACCTCCTCGTATTGAAATGCCATTGCTCACATCACCTGTATTGCTTACCCCCGATAGCATTGACATGCTCCGCAACACATCAAACTCTCCAAGTGCCGTAGGAATTTTGATGAGCTCTCTTGCGTTTAGTTCAAAAACTCCCATTTGAGTGCTTTCGACGTTTTTATTATTGTTTTTGGCTAAGACAACAATCTCCGAAAGCTGCTCCTCCTCTACTTCCATAGCAACAAAGACCTCTGTGTTTTTTTGTAAAGAAACAGTCTGCTTAACATTTTTAAAACCCAAATAGGTCAGGGTTAGGGTATAGACCCCTGCCTCTAAACGCTTAAAAAACAACCCACTTGTATTGGTAATTCCTCCACATTGACATTCTTCAATTAAAACCGTTAGGCCTTCTATGGGCTGGTTATTTTCTTGATCTACAACAGATAGGGTCAAAGCATATTGTTGCGCAATTCCAAATTGAAAGGAAAAGAAAACCAACAGGACGATTTTTGTAAAACCTAAAGAGCCTATTCTATTATCCATCCTAAGGGAGATTTTGCGGTTTGATTTCTGTTTTCTTGACAAGGAGCGTCATAGGTCAAAGGAGCCGGCAATGGGTCTCCATACATTTCAGGTTGTAGGGATTTAAAATAGGCCGCAGGAGTTTCTGCAATTTTTCCTCTTTTAATGGATATTGAACGATAACTAGATGCCGCCACTGTAAATCGGCCCAAAACAGCTTCTTCGTTGTTTTGGTTGTTATAAAAATTACCGGTTAAGGCCGTTGGAAGTGGTGCATTAAATCCGCTGTTATTATCAACTATATCTTTTAAGGTTTTGAAATAAGCATGTGCCTCTGCAGTAATATTGAGTTGTAGTATTTCCACCAAAACATCTTGTCTAGAATAGAGAGGAACTTTTGCCACTAAGAGGTTATTGATTGACTTCCCGTTTGAGAAAACATCGTCGTAAATGGTAACGTCCTCATTGTAGGTAATATTCCAACATGGACTGGAACAAGAATACGTATAGTAGTCTCGCGTTCTTCTAGAGGGCGTAAAAGAAACACATTTTCCATTGCGCAACACACTGTTATCACAAAGGGCGCAATATTGCGCTTTCTCATAGGCCCTGTATTGATAATAATAAAAATTCTTTTCTTCATTAGGATCATCAAAATTGATGCGAATTTCATGTCCTGGAATGTATTTATTGATTCCCTCATCATAAATCATTTCAGGATTGTATTGTTCGCTGATATCGTTTACACGAACCGATCCGGGTGCCTTTTCTGGATCAGAAACAAAGCGTTTTCCTTCGGGCGTTTGAACTTCAACCATCCAAGAACTGCCGGGAGTTACCTTAAAATTTTCTGGAGGTAAATAATTTTGAGCCTTTTCTGTAAGTACTATTTCCTCCTTTGTCACAGCATTGATTAAACGAACCTGACAACCTTCAACAAAGTTAGCTTTGTATTTGCCGTATTCAATATATGTTTTACGAACGGTAACATAGGTGGTGCCTTCTACAGTAGAAGCTAAGCCGTCTATTACATAAAGACCTTCAATAAAATCAAACTCTGGAGGATAAGGATCTATACAAGAGTTGACCGTAATAAAGAGTATTAGAAATCCTCCTAATGAGATTTTCTTCATCTGTATAGCAATTTTATGGCATAAAGCTAACTAATTAGTCTGTAAAGAGATATACTGATGAGAATAAAATTGCAATCGTGTAAAAATTACAATGTGCTATACCTACTCCCTACGACCAAAAAAAAAAAAAACAAACTACAATCGTGCTTTTTTCAACTATGAATCGCCCATTTAACTGCCATTTTAAGCGATGCTTCAAAGTGCATAAATTGAAGTAAATAAAAGTTTGGACAACTAATAAATGTTCTTTAATATTGCAAGTGTAAATAAAACATTTATTAATTGGTTTGTTTTCATTATTAGATTTATTAAAGGAAAAAGGGCTGTTTTCTAACAGCTCTTTTTTTTTATCTAATTTCTGGGCTATACAAAGTCAAATGGTATCAGTGCCCTAAAAAAAAAGGATAACTCAACGTTATCCTTTTTTTACTTGACATTAATTTTTATCCAAGTTCTATCTAGATGGATGGAACCAAAGGAAATTTTCTACTTGAGATTAATTTGAAATTTTAATAACAATCCTTCTGTTTTTAGCACGACCCATTTCATTAGAATTAGACTCAATAGGTTGTGTTTCTCCCAATCCGATTGTTTGGATTTGAGACTCTTTCACTCCTTTGTTCCTTAAATATTCCGCAACCGATTGAGCACGTTTTTCTGAGAGAACTTGATTATAGCTGGAAGACCCGTCGCTTGAAGCGTGCCCAGATACTTCAATTGCCAAATTAGGCGATTGTACTATATAGGGCAGCATCGATTCTAGAAAATCAATTCCTTCTTTTGATAAAACAGAACTGTCTACTGAGAATAAAATAATTCTATTTTCATTGAGCAGTTCTACTATTTTATTTTTTTGATTAGGACAGCCGTCAAATTCTGCAGTGCCTTTAATTTCAGGACATTTATCAGTAGCGTCTGGCACCCCATCTCCATCACGATCTGGGAGTGGGCACCCCTTATTATCGGGTGAACCTTTTTCATCGGGGCAATTGTCATCTTGGTTGGGAACCCCATCTTCATCATTATCTGGATAGGGACAGCCATTATTTTCTGCAGGCCCTTGAACATCTGGACATTCATCATCCTTATTGACTACGCCATC
>CAYLUQ010000024.1:0-16311 GCA_964386915.1 uncultured Flavobacteriaceae bacterium
AGTATGTCGCCGCCTTCTTCGAGACCCTCGCTTTTTGCGGGGGTCTTTTTTTTTGAATTGGTTTAAAGAGTTTGAAAGATAGTCCGATCAAAAATCAATAGCATCTTATATATTTTACCATGCGCTACCCAAAAGGTTTGATTCATAGGGGTTGATACACCTGCTTTTAAAAATTGATAGACCAAGCAAGCGGAAGTTTCATCGCAATAGCTTTTAATCATTTTATAGGCAACATTTTTTGGCGGGTTGTTGGCAAGAGCATTAACATAGCTAGCTGCTGACTCAAAATGCTGAAAGGGCCCATTAAATTGTAAATCATCAGCCAGTATATTTCTTATTGCCTTGAAATCACCTGTTTTATAATAACAATCCAAATAATATTGTGCTAGTTCTAAAGGGGTCATGACAAAATAAGAGTTGATGTGTGAATTGCCAAACGCAATTTTAGCGTTGATAGTCACCTGCTTTTAGAGTATACATTAAGCGATAGATTTTCCACTTGTCTTTTTCTTTTCGAAGAAGTGTGGTGAATTCTGAAATTGACACGGTGGTGTCTTTAGCAATGCCTTTTTCTTGCGTATACCAAGTTAGGGTAGAGACTCCTTGATAGGCTGCTATATGGTTGTCAAGATGAAGTTCAGGATGGCTAACTTCATAGGTCAAAATGGGATAAGTTATGTTGCTTTTGGGAAACCAAAATTGGCTAAGTGCCTGCTTTCCCACTAGTGGCTTAGCTGTTTTGCCGGGTCGATATAAGACCACATCATCACTAATATAAGCTAACACAGTTTTAGAGTCGCCTTGTTTCCAAGCTGCTCTATAGGCCAGCATTACAGCTTCGACGTCTTCTTTTGGTGGTATTTCTGTTTGGTTTCCATTTTTACAGGCATCACTGAGTCCCATGAGGACCAGGCCCAAGCCTAAAGGTTTGATTAGAGCTATAAATTTTGGAGCGAAAAGTAGGTGTTTCATTGTGCTATTTCGATTTGAGTTTAACGAAAGTTAAAGATATTAATTTTTGAATAGGGGGCTAAACGCCAAGCCTATAGAGGCAACTATAATCCCATCCACCAACAATCTAAAGTATCGGTGAGCATGTGAAGCACTAGGCCTAGACCAATATAATTTAGTGGTTTTTTTAAAAAAAGCAAACCCACATAAACCGCAATGGCAAAATTTTGGTGGAGTAAATGAAATCCGATGCTACAACGCTCCGGATCATAGATGGGCGAGGCCCAAAGATGGTCTAGGTCAACCAATAGGGTGGCTAAAAGTAGTAACCCAACTTTTATTCGTTCCTTTTTAAAAAAGAAAAAAGCAACTAAAAGGGGCAGCCCCAAATGTAAAAAGTAGTGGACAAAAAACCGCAACTCAAGTTTTTAAAGTGCCTCTAAAAATACATTTCGAAAAGCAATACGTCCTTCTTTGGCCACTTGCAAGCCAATGACTCCTTTAGGAGCAGGATTTCCTTTATATTCAGCAGTAATCTCACCATTGAGCCGCACAGTTGTGGTTTCGCCTTCACATCTTATTTCGTAGGTATTCCAACGGTCAATGGTCTCCACATAGACCATGGGTTTTACTTTGGTGACAATGGCTCCGCTACGGTTGTCTTGGTTGGGATGCAAATCCCAAATATTAATTTCATGACAATCTGTTGCGCTCATTTCTTTGTCTTTACAAAGCACAAAAACCCCTGAATTGACCTGTGCATCGGGTTTAAATTCTAAGGTCAACACAAAATTAGCATAGGTGTTTTTTGTAATGACATAGCCTTCGCCAGAGGCGGCATTGCCGTATAAAACCCCCTTTTTAATTTTCCATTTAGCGTCTCCGCTAATTTCCCAATCGGTTTGATTTTTGGCAAAGAGGGCTTTTTTTTCTTGGGCTGTTACTAAAATGGGCCACGCTAGAAGAAGCGATAATAGAAAGGATGATTTCATTTTATTATGTGTTTAGACAATTTTAAAGATAGGAGGAATTGCTAAAGAATGTCTTTTTTAATTTAAAATTTTTATTTTTGACCTTTATAGTCCTCTAAATTTTACCCTTATGAAAACCTTTCTTCCTTATCTTTTTTTAATCAGTTTTATTTTAATTACCGCTTGTGAGCAGTACAAATGCCAGGATCATCCGCATGATAGGGCGCAAGAAAATGTAAGCCTTGAAAAACAAATTGCTATGGGCAAACGTTTGGTTACGGCATTGGGATGCAATGACTGTCATTCGCCTAAGCTATTTTCGGCTACAGGAGTTGCCCTAAATGATTCATTATTACTTTCTGGTCACCACGGTCCTCTGCCTCTGCCCTCCTCTCCATTTCAAGAAATAGATGCCCGTTTTTGGATGGTTTTTGCAACCGATGGAACAGCCAGTATAGGTCCTTGGGGAGTGTCGTATGCCTCTAACCTTACACCTCATGAAACAGGCCTGAAAGGCTGGACAATTGAACAATTCACGCGTGCCATGCAGGAGGGAAAATACAAAGGCTTGCCCGAAGGGAGAACCCTATTGCCTCCCATGCCATGGCCTGGCTATCAAGCTCTTACGGATGAAGAATTAAAAGCTATTTTTAGCTATTTACAGCACTTACCTGCTGTGGCAAATAGAGTGCCGGCACCCATGCCTCCACAGATGGTTAATTGAATTCAAATAACAATTGCAAATAAAAAGACATCTAGCGCTTTTATGTTCCTTTGATTTCTTTGCTTGCCTAATTTTCTTCTTCTGTTGAAAGGAGTAAGATTTCATTTTCTTGGGCTAGTAATTGGGTAATGGCATAAGTGGCTGTTGCAATGATTTGATGCATATTTTCTACGTCCATTTTATCGGCTTCGTCTTCTACTTTATGGTAGTAGTCATAATTTTTAAAATCGAAAGAAGAGAGCGTATGGGCTGGAATTCCCATAACGTTATAAAAAGCATAATTGTCAGAACGTTGAAACAAATTATATGCTTTTGCTTCTGGCAAAAACTGTACAAAGTTGGGCGTTATTGTATGGAGTACATCAGCCATATTAGAACGTTCATAGCCGGTCATATAAACTTGATTGGCTCCTGTGGTCAAGATTTTTCCAATCATTTCAAAATTGATCATATAGTCTATTTTAACCCCTTCATTTTTAAAACGTTCCGCTAAATGATAGGCACCCAACAGCCCTTTTTCTTCATCGGCAAAGAGCCCTAGTACTACATTTTGATTCCATTGGTGTTGGGCTAAAAAGCGACCTATTTGCAGAACAGCCGTGCTGCCCGTTGCATTGTCGTTGGCACCGTTAAAAATAGAGTCTAAGGCCTTGCCCCCAATACCAATATGATCTAAATGAGCCCCTATCAATATTGTTTTTTTATTGGGATCATAAGCACCCACTTGCCCCACTAGGTTATAGGATGAATGGCCTTCACCTTCCAGACTGTCTCTGTAGGCGGGATAGAAAGGTTTTATTTGATGCTCTTTAAAATAAGAGGCCACAAAAGTGGCTGCTTTTGCATAGCCTCCGTTTTTGCTATCTCTCCCTTTCATACTGTCGGCAGCTAGGGTGAATAGTAGTCTTTTAGTTTCCTGCAATGAAATTTGTTTTTTAACCCCATCGAGCGTAAAATCAAATTTGGTTTTTGAGGAATTATTTTGACAGCTTAAGAACAATAAGCTGAGGAACAAGGGGAGATAATATTTCATCTTCTAGTTAATTTAGTTGCCTAATGACTGAGGCTTAAAGATAAGATTGTATTTTTATTTTATGAAAAACTTGATCCCCCTCTTTATTCTTTCCTTTTCGATCCTTCAGGCCCAAAAAAATAAAATTGAAAAATCAGTTCTTATTTTGCCACCTAAGCAAATTGTGCAAGTTGACTATCCCTTATATCAAGGTTTTACGGTTAAAATATGGAATGTCTCAAAATTCGAATTAGGGGTTTCTGCTCGTCATCGTGAAACAGATTCTTTGCAAAAAGGGTTTGGACTACCCAAAGGAAATAGTGCCCAATTAGCAGTAGAACAGGGTCACTATCTACAATTCGAAAACCGTTTTTTGTCGCCATTAAAAGTGGAATATATGCTTCAGCGAGGAAGTGGAGGCCAAAAGAAAACCACCCAAGCACTCACCCCACAACGAGCTTTTTATTTAGAAAATAATACGGCCCAAACCTTGCCCTTGCGCATACCCGGCAAAATGAATCCCAACCTAAGTCCATTTTCTCGCAGTGGAGTTGACCTTCCCAATGGCCAAAAGATTTTTTTGGAATTAAACGGAAAACGTATTTTAATCCTCACCGTGACCGATTCCATTCAACATGGTGATCGCATTGACGTGGCCACTTTAGTCAACAAGGCGTTAAACAGCCCCTAAGTGGGTTGGATTTAGGCTACTAAATCTCCGGTCTTATTTTTTTGTGGCAATTTAGACGTTCCCATCAAATAGGTATCAATTTGATGGGCGGCTTCGCGTCCTTCAGAAATTGCCCAAACAATCAGCGATTGTCCTCTTCGAGCATCCCCAGCTGTAAAAATATTGGGTTTTAGAGTTTGATACTGGTCAATTCCTTTAATATTACCTCTTTCATCAAAAGTTAAACCAAATTGCTCAGGCAAGGTTTTTTCGGGTCCTGTAAATCCAAGGGCTAATAAAGCCAAGTTACAAGGCCATTCTTTTTCGCTACCTTTCTTTTCCACTAATTGAGGGCGTTCTCCAGGCACTTTTTTCCAGCTTACTTCTACTGTTTTAAGTCCTTTGAGTTTACCTTCTTTATCGCCAATAAAGGCTTTAGTTAAAATACTCCACTCTCGGTGACTACCTTCTTCGTGAGAAGAGCTTGTTTTCAACACAAAGGGCCAATAGGGCCAAGGGTGGTCTTCTGTTCGAGTTTCTGCCGGCTTGGGCATAATTTCAAAATTCGTAACACTTTTAGCTCCGTGACGGTTAGAAGTACCAATACAGTCTGAACCCGTATCTCCTCCACCAATCACAATCACATCTTTGTCTTTCGCAAAGAGCTTGGGATCTCTTTTGTGTTGGCCGTCAACAGCTTTGTTATTATGGGGTAAGAAATCCATGGCTTGTACTACACCGTCTAAATCGGCTCCCGGTATGGGTAGCTCTCTTTTAATGGTGGCACCAGTGGCCAATAGCACTACATCAAACTCCGCTTCAAGGTCTTCTGCGGTGATGGTTTTACCCACTTCCACATTGCATTTAAATTGGATGCCCTCTGCTTCCATTATGGCTAAGCGACGATCAATAATATTTTTTTCCATTTTGAAGTCGGGAATACCGTAACGCAAAAGGCCACCAATTTTATTGTCCCGTTCAAAAACCGTAACCGTGTGTCCTGCACGATTGAGTTGCTGTGCAGCGGCCAATCCTGCTGGCCCTGAACCCACAATGGCAACCGTTTTGTCTGTTCGAGTGGCTGGGGGTTGGGGTTTGATCCAGCCTTCGGCAAAGCCACGTTCAACAATATATTTTTCAATTAACTCTATGGAAACAGGAGGATTGATGATGCCCAACACACAGGCTGCTTCACAGGGGGCCGGACATAAGCGTCCGGTAAATTCTGGGAAGTTATTGGTGGCATGTAAAATTTGAAGTGCTCGTTCCCATTCGTTTTTATAAACAGCATCATTAAAATCTGGAATTAAGTTTCCTAGGGGACAACCACTGTGACAAAAAGGAATGCCACAATCCATGCAGCGCCCCCCTTGCTCTTGCAGTTTTTCTGTCTCGGGAGCTAGGGTGAATTCATTGTAGTTTTCAATACGTTTTTTAGGGTCAACCGTAGATTCTTTAATCCGGTCGAATTCCATAAAACCTCTTAACTTACCCATAATCTAAATTTTTTCTGTTTCTGTTTTAGCCATCATTTCTAAGGCTCGTTTATAGTCGGTAGGCATAACTTTGATAAAGTTTTTTGCAGTAGCTGGCCATTTAGATAAAATGCGTTCGGCTTTAGCGCTTTTGGCATAATCCACATGATTTTGCAACAGTTGGGCCAAATGTTCACGATCTTGATCGGTTAAGTCTTCCAGCTCTACCATTTCTAAATTGAATTTCTTTTGATCAAATTGACCATCTTCACTATAAAGATAGGCAATACCACCGCTCATACCGGCGGCAAAATTGCGTCCAAAGGAGCCCAAAATAACAGCAATTCCACCGGTCATATATTCGCATCCGTGGTCTCCAATTCCTTCTACCACAGCGGTGGCACCAGAGTTACGCACACAGAATCGTTCTCCGGCAATTCCGTTTATATAGGCTTCTCCGCCCGTAGCACCATAGAGGGCCACATTGCCCACAATGATGTTTTCTTCAGGAACAAAAGTGGCCTTTTCGGGCACCTGGGCTATTATTTTAGCCCCTGATAATCCTTTGCCAAAATAGTCGTTGGCTGTTCCTACCACTTTCATATAAAGTCCACGGGTAGCAAAGGCTCCAAAGCTTTGTCCGGCAGTTCCTTTAAAAAGTATGCTCAAAGTATCTTCTGGTAAGCCGGCAGCTCCATGTAGTTTAGAAATTTCATTACTCACAATGGCTCCAACGGTTCGATCGGTGTTTTTTATGGTAAACTCTAAATGTTGGACTTCTTTTCTGTAAACAGCCGGATGGGCTTGTTTAAGAATTTGGAAATCCAACACATGTTGTAAACCGTGATCTTGTTGACGTGTGTTGTATACTTGAACAAAATCAGGCACCTCGGGTTTAAATAAAATCTTAGAAAGATCAATACCTTGGGCTTTATAGTGCGAAATCGCTTTTTTCATATTGAGTTTTTGCGATTGTCCCACCATTTCAGTTACGGTGCGGAACCCTAAATCGGCCATGATTTGTCGCAATTCTTCTGCAACAAAATACATATAGTTGATGACATGCTCGGGTTTACCCTTAAAGTTTTTACGCAGTTCTGGGTCTTGAGTTGCAATGCCCACCGGACAGGTGTTTAGGTGACAGGCACGCATCATGATACAGCCTGAGGCAATGAGGGGAGCCGTTGAAAATCCAAACTCTTCTGCTCCAAGCAAACAAGCAATGGCTACATCGCGTCCGGTCTTCATTTGCCCATCGCATTCTAACACAATACGGCTTCTCAGGTCATTCAACACTAGGGTTTGTTGGGCTTCGGCAATTCCGAGTTCCCAAGGCAATCCGGCATGTTTGAGCGAAGTTAGGGGTGAGGCCCCTGTACCACCATCATAACCCGAGATGAGAATTACATCTGCTTTGGCTTTAGCCACACCTGCAGCAATGGTGCCAACACCTACTTCTGAAACCAGTTTAACATTTACACGCGCCTCTCGATTTGCGTTTTTAAGGTCGTAGATGAGTTGTGCTAAATCTTCAATTGAATAAATATCATGGTGTGGCGGCGGAGAAATTAAGCCTACATAAGGCGTTGAATTTCGAACCGATGCAATATAGGGGTTTACCTTGGGTCCAGGTAATTGCCCTCCTTCACCGGGTTTGGCCCCTTGTGCCATTTTTATTTGTATCTCTTTGGCGGAACTTAAGTAGTGACTTGAAACGCCAAATCTTCCAGAAGCGACTTGTTTAATGGCACTGTTTTTCCAGTTTCCATCTAGGTCGGGTTGAAAACGATTGGGATCTTCGCCTCCTTCTCCAGAGTTGCTTTTTCCGCCAATTCGGTTCATGGCGATGGCTAAATTTTCATGCGCTTCTTGACTAATAGAACCCAAAGACATGGCTCCTGTTTTGAAACGCTTCACAATTTCGGTCCAAGGCTCAACCTGATCAATGGGAATGGGATCAAAACTAGAGAACTCAAACAGCCCTCTTAGGGTCATTAACTTTTTGTTTTGTTCGTTTACCATTTTGGCAAAAGCCTCATAGCTCTCGGGTTTGTTTTGACGCACGGCTTGTTGCAAGTGAGCCACTGTGTGTGGGTTCACGGCATGGGCTTCACCATCTCTTCGCCATCTGTAGTCGCCTCCAATTTCAAGTGACATACCTAAGTTAGATTCGTGCAAATAGGCTTTGCTATGGCGTTGAGCAATCTCTTTTTCTATCTCATAGAGCCCAACCCCTTCAATGCGTGTAGCAGTGTCACAGAAAAACCGATCGATAAATTTTTGTGAAAGCCCTAAGGCTTCAAAAATTTGAGCACCTCTATAGGAATGTAAAGTAGAGATACCAATTTTATTCATCACCTTAACAATGCCTTTTGCTATGGCCTTGTTGTAGTTGCTAATCGCTTTTTCGGGAGATAAATTAAGGTCTTCCGTTTCGGTTTGGTGCTTAATAACTTCATTAACCAAATAGGGGTTAATGGCACTAGCGCCATAGCCAAAGAGCAAGGCAAAGTGGTGTGGTTCTCTAGGTTCGGCTGATTCTATCAAAATGCCAAAGTGAGAGCGTTTGCCACTTCTTTTCAATGCGTTGTGGGTGTGAGCACAAGCCAGTAGCATAGGAATAGGAGCTAAGGCGGGAGAAACTCCACGGTCAGAGAGAATCACAATGTTAGCACCGTCTGAAACAGCACGTTCAATTTTTTTGATCATCTCTTCCAATGCGTTTTCAAGTCCGTTTAGGCCGCTTTGTGTCTCATACAAAGTGCTCACAGAAACGGTTTTGAAGTCAGGATTTTCTATGGCTTTTATCTTATCCAAATCTTCGTTTGAAATCACCGGATTTTGGATTAATAATTTTTTAGCATGTTTTGGAGTAACCTCAAAAATATTATAATCACTACCTAGAGAAAGGCTGGTGTCGGTCACAATTTCTTCCCGAATCCCATCAAGGGGTGGGTTGGTGACCTGGGCAAAGAGTTGCTTAAAATAATTATAAAGCAATTGAGGTCTGTCTGATAAAACGGCTAGGGGTGTATCGGTTCCCATTGAGCCGATGGCCTCTTTGGCGTCTACCACCATAGGTTTGATGATGGTTTTTAAATCTTCTTGGGTGTAGCCAAAAATGCGTAAACGGGTTTCAAAATCTTCTTTTTCTTCCGGGGTTTTATTGCCTGTATAGGGCACCTCTTTTAAACGTAAAAGATTTTCTTTTAACCACTTGCGGTAGGGTCTTTTGGAAGTAATTTCTTTTTTAATTTCTTCATCTTCCACAATTCTACCTTCATCCATGTTCACCAAGAACATACGACCTGGTTCTAATCGTCCATGTCGCTCAATATTTTCGGGAGCAAGATCTAATACTCCTGTTTCGGAAGACATCACCACATAGCCATCTTTTGTAACCGAATAGCGGGAGGGTCTCAAGCCGTTTCTGTCGAGCAAGGCGCCAATATATTTTCCATCGGTGAAGGGAATAGAGGCTGGGCCGTCCCAAGGCTCCATTATACAAGCGTTAAACTCATAGAATGCCTTTTTGTCTTCATCCATAGACTGGTGCTTTTCCCAGGCTTCAGGCACCATCATCATCATTACTTCAGGCAAGGAGCGCCCAGTGGCTAATAAAAGTTCAACGGCCATGTCCATAGACGCGGAGTCTGATTTTCTAGGCAGGATAACCGGTAATATATTTTTGATATCGTCTCCAAACAAATCGCTTTGTAGCAATTCTTCGCGGGCTTGCATACGACTGTAATTGCCTCTAAAGGTGTTAATTTCTCCGTTGTGGCACATATAGCGGAAGGGCTGAGCCAAATCCCAAGTGGGGAAGGTGTTGGTGGAAAATCGTTGATGTACTAACGCTAAACGAGTTACCACAGCTGGATTGGAGAGATCTAAATAATAATTTTTAATGTCCTCAGGAATTAGCAACCCTTTATAGATGAGGGTATGAGTAGAGAGGCTAGGCAAATAAAAATATGATGCTTCTGATAGTTTTGAGCCTGCAATGGTATGCTCACTAATTTTTCGGGCAATGAAAAGTTTTACGTTAAATTCATGCTCCGATAAGCTATCGTCTTTACCAACAAAAACCTGCATGATATGTGGTTCGGTTTGGGCGGCTATGCTTCCAACGTGACTTGGGTCAACCGGCACTGTGCGCCAGCCTAAAATTGTGAGGCCTTGTTTTTTAATTTCGTTTTCAAATACTCCAATACAGTAGTTGCGTTGGTTTTCTTTTTTAGGAAGAAAAACCATTCCCACAGCATATTGATGTACTTCGGGCAATTCAAAGTCACAGGCATCAACAAGAAAATCATGCGGAATTTCAATGAGAATGCCGGCTCCATCTCCGGTTTTTCCATCGGCACTCACGGCTCCCCTATGTTCTAGTTTGTCTAGAATATCGAGGGCTTTGTGAATAATATCATTTGTTTTTTTTCCTTGAAGACTACAAATAAACCCTGCTCCACAATTATCGTGTTCGTGGATGGGATCATAAAGACCTTGTTTTGCTGGCAACATAGATTATTTTTTAAAAGGATAACGAAATTACGAATACTTTCTAAGATAGCCCTTGGTGTTTAAACTCTTCTGCTGCTGTTTTTGAAATTAATCAAAATAAATTCACTTTTTTTACTAAAAATTAAATGAATCCAACAAAGATTGAGATATTGACAAATTACCCTAAGAATCATAAACTGTTTTAAATTGACAGAAGAGCTAGCCACATACAAGGTTTTGGGTGTAATGTCGGGCACATCTTTAGATGGTCTTGACTTGGCCGATTGTCATTTTTCACTTCAGGAGGGGGGGAAGTGGCAATATGCCATTAAGGCAGCCGAAACCCTTCCGTATACACCAGAATGGATAACCAAACTAAACAAGGCCCACACTCTTGCTCATGCTGAATTAGCAGAACTTGACCGGGCTTACACACAATGGTTGTCGAAAACCCTCGGGAGTTTTATAAAAAAGCAAAAGGACACCCATTTTGACGCTGTATGTTCTCATGGTCATACGGTTTTACACCAGCCCGAAAAGGGTATTACCTTGCAAATGGGCAATCTGCCAACTCTAGTAGAACATCTTCCATGTCCTGCGATTTGCGATTTTAGAACTCAAGATGTAGCCCTAGGTGGTCAAGGTGCTCCCCTTGTTCCCGTGGGAGATCAATTGTTATTTGCCGATTATGACGGCTGCCTCAATTTAGGGGGCTTTGCAAATCTTTCTAAAATGTTTCACACTCCCCCTATGGCCTATGATATTTGTGCGTTTAACCGAATTTTAAACCCCCTTGCACAACAATTGGGGCATCCTTATGATGAGGAGGGGCGTTTGGCTTCAAAAGGACGTCTGATACAACCCCTTTTTGATGCTCTAAATCAATTGCCTTTTTATGCCCAATCAGGGCCAAAATCTTTGGGTAGAGAATGGGTGGAGGCTGCGGTAGACCCACTTTTGAATCGTTTTAGCTCCGAAACTGTAGAAGATCTTTTGCATACCTGTGTGCATCATTGTGCCTATCAAATTGGTGCTCATTGGCAACGGGGTGAGCGTGTTCTTCTTTCTGGGGGTGGGGCGCACAATGCTTTTTTTGTAGCGGTATTAGCCACCTATTCTAAGGCTCATTTTGTGTTGCCCAATGATTTAACAATAAACTTTAAAGAAGCCCTTGTTTTTGGATTTTTAGGAGTGCTTAAAATGCGAGAAGAAATAAATTGTTATGCTGCTGTTACGGGAGCACAGCATGACCATGTGGCAGGAAAAATATTTTTT
Organism: uncultured Flavobacteriaceae bacterium; assembly: GCA_964386915.1. Lineage (GTDB taxonomy): Bacteria > Bacteroidota > Bacteroidia > Flavobacteriales > Flavobacteriaceae > JADHMP01. The sequence goes on from CAYLUQ010000024.1 coordinate 11,579, forward strand.
CCTTGAATGTAGAATCTTTTGGAATTTTAATACATTTGAAAGCTCCTCTAATAAAAACCGAAATAAAAAATTAATTTAAACTTATATGGAAACCCTTCTAGTTGCCATTTTTGTATTGGGCTATTTGGCCATAACCTTAGAGCATACCCTTAAAGTTGACAAACTCATTCCTGCTCTAGCCATGATGGCTTTTTTGTGGGCTTTCATATCGTTGTTTCACCTCCCGGTTTTTGAAGTCAACACCGAACTCAAAGAATTGGAACCTACCCATTTGGAGGAAATTTTACTTCATCATTTAGGTAAAACAGCCGAAATCATTATCTTTTTACTGGGGGCTATGACCATTGTAGAAATCATTGACTACTTCAATGGTTTCTTTACGATTAAAAACTTTATCAAAACCAAAAGTAAAAAGGGGCTGTTGTGGATTTTTTCCATCCTAGCTTTTGTGTTATCGGCTATCATAGACAATTTAACGGCTACAATTGTGTTAATTACCATCCTGCAAAAGGTGATCCCCACTCGAGAGACCCGTCTTTGGTTTGCGGGTATGATCATCATTGCAGCTAATGCAGGGGGTGCCTGGTCGCCTATTGGCGATGTGACCACCACCATGTTGTGGATTGCCAAAAAAGTAACCACAGGAAAATTAATTGGATATGTATTAGTACCCTCTTTAGTTTGTTTGGTGCTTCCCACCTTTATTGCTTCCACTCTATCTGCTTTTAAAGGAGAAATAGAATTACCTGAAAATGAAGAATCAGGAGAAACACACCGCAGGGGAGCTGCCATGTTGTATTTAGGTCTATCGGCTATCATTTTTGTGCCTGTTTTTAAAACCTTAACCCATTTGCCACCCTATGTGGGGATGATGTTATCCTTAGCGGTGGTTGCCACCTTTGCCGAAATTTTCAGCAAAGCCAAAATCAGCATCAGTTCAGTAGATATTGAAAGCGATGCACACGCCACGGCCAGCCCCGTTCATAAATCGTTGTCTAAAATTGAACTTCCAAGTATTTTATTTTTTCTCGGCATTCTTCTAGCCGTCGCGGCTTTAGAGTCGTTAGGGATGCTGTTTCATTTTGCTGAAGGGCTAAACAGTACCATTCCCAACACCGACCTTGTAATTGCTTTATTGGGAGTTGGGTCTGCGGTTATTGATAATGTGCCTTTGGTGGCCGCCAGTATTGGAATGTTTTCTCAAGAAGTAGACAATCCACTATGGCATTTGATTGCCTATGCAGCCGGAACTGGAGGCAGTATGCTTATCATTGGCTCCGCTGCCGGAGTTGTGGCCATGGGGATGGAAAAAATTGATTTTTTCTGGTATTTGAAAAAAATTGCCTGGTTGGCACTACTCGGATTTTTAGGAGGTTTTATAACCTTTGTGCTTATGCGAGATTTTATCTTCTCCTAATCACAATATTTTTGATACCTTCATCGTTGAAATGGTATAGCCTTTAAACAGATGAATCGTATAGCTTTATTTCTTCAAGAAACCCCCCTTCAAACTGAAAAAACCCTCTCCCTACTAGAACTCATTCAAAACGGTGGTTTGGGTGGTCAAATTATCATTGGGGTTTTAATGCTCTTGCTCTTGATGGTGGTTTATATATATTTTGAACGGTTGTTTACCATTCGAGAAGCGGTTAAAATTTCACCCAATTTTATGACCCAAATAAGAACCTATGTGCTCAATGGTAAAATTGACAATGCTCAACAAATATGTTTGGCAGAAAACAAACCTGTGGCACGTCTCATTTCCAAGGGCCTCAGCCGAATAGGTAGACCCCTAGAAGACATCAATTCTACTATTGAAAATGCGGGTCGCTTGGAGGTATACAAGCTGGAAAAAAATGTAAGTATTTTAGCTACCATTGCGGGTGCGGCTCCCATGCTGGGGTTTTTAGGCACGGTGATTGGTATGATTTTATCCATTTTTGAAATTTCAAATGCCGGAGGGAATATTGATATGCAACTACTGGCAGATGGACTCTATACCGCCATGACAACTACTGTTGCAGGATTGATTGTGGGTATTTTGGGCTATATAACCTACAACCATTTGGTGGTAAAAACCGATAAGGTAGTCTATCAAATGGAAGCCTCCAGTTTGGAGTTTTTGGATTTGTTGAACGAACCTGCATAAACCATGCAACTGAGAGGAAGAAACAAAATTAAGCCCGAATTCAACATGTCGTCTATGACGGATGTGGTGTTTTTACTCTTGATTTTTTTTATGATTGCTTCCACACTTGCTAAACAACTCAACACCATAGAAGTCAAATTACCCCAAGCAGACGGAAAGTCTGAAAATAGAAATACAGTTGCCGTAACCATTAAGACTTCTGGTCGTTTTTATATTGATGAGCAATCTATATCGAAACGCAATTTAGAGCGAAGCCTCATTAGAAAAATGCAAACGCTCAATACTCCATCTGTTATTTTGAGAGCTGATAAATCAGTGCCCTTAGACGATGTGGTTTTTGTCATGAACATTGCCAACAAAAATGGTATAAAAATTGTGCTGGCCGTAGATGCCCAATAAAGTGAGCTCAAGATGAACTTTTTAAACACACCACAAAAGAAAAAGGCCGCTGTTCTCACAGCCCTCACAGCTCTTTTTTTGTTGTTGCTGTTTTTTGTTTTAGGCTTGCGCTATCTAGATCCTCCAATTGCCTATGGTATGGAGGTTAATTTTGGCATGCACAGCAGTGGTCGTGGGCCAACACCATCAGAAACTATTCCAGAAGCAAAACCCATTCCTGTTGAAGAAGTAGAAGAAAAACAAGAAGAAAAAGCAAGTCCACCGCCCCCTCAAGAAAGCACTCCCATAAAAGAAGAGGTGCTCACAGAGAAAGAAAGTGAGGTGCCCATTGTGGAAGAACAAAAGCAACCTGAACAACAACAAGAAATAGAGGAGGAAACACCCATAGAAGAGAAGCAACCTCCAAAACCAAAAGTTTCTGAAGCCACCAAAAATTTGGTGTCTAATCTCATTCAAAAGGAAGAACCTAATTCAGGAACTAACACACCAGGAGAGGGGATAGAGAATGAAACCGGAGACCAAGGTAAGCCTGATGGAAATCCTTATGCAACCAGCTACTACAACCAGGAGGGACAAGGCGGACAAGGCACACGTTTTGGGTTAAATGGTCGTAACCTTCAATCGGATGGAAAAGTAGTGCAGCAATGCAATCAAGAAGGTACTGTTGTGGTGCGAATAACGGTAGATCAAAATGGCGATGTGGTTCGTGCTGAACCCGGGGTTCGAGGGAGCACCAACACGCATCCCTGCCTTTTAGAGCCGGCCAAAAAAACAGCCCTGTTGCACAAATGGCATCCGGATGTTAAGGCACCCAAAAGACAAATTGGCTTTGTGGTGATTCAATTCAAATTAGGTGAATAACTCTTGAAAACCTATTCGGAAACCTTAGATTGGCTTTTAGAGCGTTTGCCCATGTATCAACGGCAGGGGGCAAGTGCCTATCGCCCTGGATTGGAGAGCATCACTCAAATGGCGGCTTATTTGGGACATCCTCAACAGCAATTTCCCTGTGTGCATATTGCCGGCACCAATGGCAAAGGTTCAACTTCTCACATGATAGCAGCTGTATTGCAAGAAGCAGGTTATAAGGTGGGCTTGTATACTTCTCCCCATTTGAAAGACTTTAGCGAACGCATTCGGATAAATGGGCAATCTCTTGCCTTACAAGAAATCATTGATTTTGTAAATGAACATCAAGCCTATTTCGAGTCGCATCAAAGTTCCTTCTTTGAAATGACTGTTGGAATGGCTTTTGACCGATTTGCTGCTCATCAAGTTGATATAGCTGTTATTGAAGTAGGACTAGGAGGACGTCTGGATGCCACCAACATTATCAATCCCTTGCTGAGTATTATCACCAACATTGGTTTAGATCATACCCAATTTTTGGGTACCACAAGGACAGCAATAGCCAAAGAAAAAGCAGGTATCATAAAACATAATGTGCCTATATTGATAGGTGAAAAAGACCTAGAGACTCAAGCTGTTTTTGAAACTCTAGCGCAACAGCAAAATGCACCGCTGTTTTGGGCAGAAGATTTAGTACAGTCCCTTTGCAAAACCGATCTTTTAGGCGCCTATCAAAAAATGAATGTACGCTTGGCACAAGCTGCATTTCAACTATTGCCCCAATTTAAAGTCACCCAAGAACAGATCCAACGGGGATTGTTGAAGGTGGTTCAAAACACGAAACTTCAAGGTCGCTGGCAAATTTTAGGGAAAGCACCCTTAGTAGTAGCGGATGTGGCTCATAATAAAGAAGGTTTGGTTTATGTTGTTGAACAAATTAAAAGGCAAACTTTTGATCGATTGCATCTTGTTTTGGGCTTTGTGCAAGAAAAAGAAATGGCCCCTATATTGGCTCTTTTTCCAAAAGAGGCACACTTTTATCTTTGTGCTGCTAACAATCCAAGAGCCTTGGCCGTAGAAAAAATAGCCCCTTTATTAACCACTCAACGCTACAGTCTTTTTGAAAGTGTAGCACAAGCCTTTGAAGCAGCACAAAAGGCAGCTCAGCCCTCTGATTTTATTTTTGTTGGAGGGAGTACTTTTGTGGTTGCAGAAGTTTTGTGAATTGCATCAATTTTATTTGCAAATAGAAAAAACGCCATTATATTTGCATCCACTTTAGGGCGCGTAGCTCAGTTGGTTCAGAGCACTTGGTTTACACCCAAGGGGTCAGGGG
>CAYLUQ010000025.1:0-13964 GCA_964386915.1 uncultured Flavobacteriaceae bacterium
TTAGGGTCGACAAATATAATTAAGTTTCCCAAAAAATAGGAGACCAGAATGAAAAATACATTGTGTATTTTTAAAGTCTTAAAAAATTAAAATGAAATTAACAGCCCAGCAAGAGATTTTTATAGAGGAATTAAAATCATTTTTGCGTATTCCCTCTATCAGTGCAGACCCCCAATATCAAGATCAAGTTAGAGAAGCTGCGTTATGGACAAAACAAGCTCTCCAAAAAGCAGGGTGTCAGCAAACCGAATTGATTGAAACCAAAGGACACCCCATAGTGTATGGCTCTTATCATCTGGACCAGCATTGCCCCACTGTTTTGGTTTATGGACACTATGATGTGCAACCTCCAGACCCACTAGACCTATGGGACACCCCCCCTTTTGAACCCACCCTTAAAACCACCCCCCTACACCCTGAAGGGGCTTTGTTTGCCAGAGGTGCCTGCGATGACAAAGGACAAGTTTTTATGCATATTAAGGCACTGGAAACACTCCTTTCAACTAACACACCTCCTCCTTGCAACATTAAGTTTATGATTGAAGGGGAAGAAGAAGTGGGTAGCAATAATTTGGAAACCTTTGTCAAAAACAACAAACAAAAACTAGAGGCAGACACAATTCTCATTTCCGACACTGGAATTATTTCTCGTGACACACCCTCCATAACAACAGGACTAAGAGGTTTGAGTTATATGGAAGTTTGTGTTACCGGGCCAAACCGTGACCTTCATTCGGGTCTCTATGGTGGAGCTGTGGCTAACCCCATAAACGTGCTGTGTGAAATGATTGCGAAATTGACCAATGAGAAGGGTCAAATTACTATTCCCGGTTTTTATGAGGATGTCTTGGCCCTTTCGGCAAAAGAACGGGAACTTTTAGCCGAGGTGCCTTTTGATGAAAATTCTTTTAAACAAGACATAGGGCTTTCAGCAACCCGAGGGGAAGAGGGCTTTTCTACCGAAGAGCGACGTTCCATTCGACCCACTTTAGACGTCAATGGAATTTGGGGTGGCTATACTGGTGAAGGTGCAAAAACAGTTATTCCAAGCAAGGCCTATGCCAAAATATCGATGCGCTTGGTGCCCAATCAACAATGGGAAAAAATCAGTGCGCTTTTTACTTCCTATTTCCAACAATTAGCTCCTGAAAGTGTTTCGGTTTCTGTCACTACGCACCACGGTGGTATGGCCTATGTGACCCCTACTGACACCCTGGCCTATAAAGCTGCCGAAGCAGCCTACAGCGCTTCTTTTGGCAAAGCGCCTGTTCCACACCGAGGCGGCGGCAGCATTCCTATAGTGCCCATGTTTGAAAAAGAGTTGGGGCTAAAGTCAATCCTGATGGGTTTTGGTCTAGACACCGATGCTATCCATTCCCCCAACGAACATTTTGGGTTGTTTAATTTTTTTAAAGGGATTGAAACCATTTGTCATTTTTACTTGCACTTTGCTGCTTTAAAAAGAGAATATTAAAGCAAAAATAAATCGGAAGCTATACCGTCAGAGAGAAAACGAGCATGCTGGCTTATTTTGAGAATATCGCCATCCCAAAAAACATTCTGCAAAACTAATTGTGGGGTCACTTGCTCTTCTAAATAAGCTGTAAAATGGGGGCCAAAGCGTGTTCTTATAGCATGTAAAGAAACCCCCCATTGGGTGCGTAAGCCCGTCATAATATATTCATTAAACAAATCTTTTTGAGAAAGTGTTTCCGATTCTTGAGGCAAAAGACCCTCTTGTATTTGTTTCATATAGAGAGGGTTGTTAGACACATTCCAACTTCTGGTGTTTATCCCGTCAAAGCTATGGGCTCCGGGACCAATGCCTAAGTAGGCCTTTCCTTTCCAATAGTTTGAATTGTTCACAGCATAATAATTTGGTTTTCCAAAATTAGAAACCTCATAATGATTATAGCCTTGTTGTGTTAATCGCTGCACCAAATGGTCAAATTGTGCTTTGACAAGTTCCTCCTCTAAGAGGATAACCTCTCCTGTTTTCACTTGGTGTGCCAATACCGTTTTGGGTTCTTCGGTTAGGGCATAGGCAGAAAGATGCATAGGCTTGTATTGCAAGGCTCTATCAATATCCTCCTCCCAAGAAGCAAGGGTGCTTTGGGGCATGCCATAGATCAAGTCAATTGAAAAATTATCAAAAAGTGCTGCGGTATGTTCTAAAGCAAGCTCTGCTTGTGCAGCATTATGCAATCGATTCATTACATCTAAATGCTTCTGCTGAAAAGATTGTATACCCAAGCTAATGCGGTTAACGCCCACCTGCTTCAACGTTTTCAAATAGGTAGGGCTAGCATCATCAGGATTGACCTCCAAACTAATTTCTATAGGAGTTTGTATTTCAAAAAGTTGGTCAATTTTCAACAACCATTGTTCAATGACTTTCGGACTAAGCAATGAGGGAGAACCACCACCAAAATATATGCTCTCTAGGGGTTTCTTCAAAAAGGAGGATTGCAGTTCAAGTTCAGCCAGCATACTTTTTAACATCTTATCCTGCTGCTTCAATTGAGTAGAAAAATGAAAATTACAATAATGACAAGCTTGCTTGCAAAAGGGATAATGAATATAGATTCCCGCCATGACCCCTAGGTGTGGACCTTTTTGGGATTTTGAGCCACAAAAGATGCCCAACCGGAATAGCTCTTTTGTGTATTGGCTTTACCGGCGTTGAAAAAATGACATACCGCAGCGGCAAGCCCATCTGTTGCGTCTAAATTTTTAGGTAATTCTTTAATAGTCAAGAGTTGCTGCAACATTTTGGCCACTTGTTCTTTACTGGCGTTTCCATTGCCTGTGATGGCCATTTTGATTTTTTTGGGCGAATATTCTGTTATCGGAATTTGTCTGGATAAACCTGCAGCCATTGCCACCCCTTGCGCCCTACCTAACTTTAACATGGATTGGACGTTTTTACCAAAAAAAGGGGCTTCAATGGCAATTTCATCAGGATGATGTTCGTCAATAATTTGAATAGTTCGTTTAAATATTTGCTCTAATTTTAAATAGTGATCGGTATATTTTTTTAAAATTAGTTCTTGAAATTGAAGCAATTCCATTTGCTTATCCTTAACTAGAATTAAGCCAAATCCCATAATGGTAGTACCGGGATCTATGCCCAAAATGATACGATCCGTTTTCATTTTGAAACGGGTGCTGCTTGTATCAATAGGGGCAATTGAAATTTAATTTCTACGGGTTCTCCCACATTGGTTTTAATGGCGGGTTGGGCCTTTGGTAGGCTTGCAACAGCATCATATAGAGCATCCTCTAGTCCGTCAATATTGTTGCGCAAAACATTGGAAATAAGGGCTTCCTCTAGGGTAAAACGCCCTTCCTTATTCACAATCAGTGATATATTAATTTCTTCCTCAAGGCTTTGCTGAGACGTTAGAGGATTGTTCTCAAAATAGAGACGCATAGCCCCACTCACTTCCGATTCAAAGCAGGTCCATTGAGCCTCCGTGTCAAGGTCTGCACAGGGCTCAAAACTAGGCGGTTGGTCTGCTTCATTCCAAGAAGATGATTTTTTAATTTCAGCTTGAGACACTTTGGTGTCTTCAAAAAAGAAGCAGCCTGTTGCTAGAAGATAGAATACTGAAAATGATGCGGTTAAGTTTATTTTTAATAAGTTCATGGTACTTTAATTATATCCTAAAAATACAATTATTTTTTGATTCAATTTAGTACCTTGCTACTAAAACCATCTCTTTGGACCTCTTGCTTTTTATTGTAGCCTCCTTTTTTATGCTGTTGGGAATTGCAGGAAGTGTTCTGCCTATCCTCCCGGGGCCGTTAACTTCTTGGGTAGGTTTACTATTGCTTTATATAACCCAGGCCGTTCCCCTCAATTATGTCTTTCTTATTAGCACATTCTTGGTGGCCTTGTTGGTTTTTGTTTTAGATCAATTTATTTCCATTTGGGGCGTAAAGAAATTTGGGGGCGATCGGAATAGTGTGATTGGAAGTGTGATTGGTTTGGTGGTAGGCCTCCTGTTTTTAGGGCCCTTAGGTTTGTTAATTGGCCCTTTTTTAGGGGCCTTCATAGGTGGCTTTTGGGGAAATCAAGAATTTAAAAAATCAATGCGGTCTGCTGTAGGTGCAGTGGTTGGTTTTTTAACCGGTTCTTTCCTCAAACTCTTGTTAGCTATTATTTATTTGGTGTTTTTTATTCGGTTGAGTTGGCAACACAGCGCCACTCTTTTTTAAGGGTACCCTAAGAAACATTAATTAACCTACTAGATTGGGTAATTAATGGTTTTTTATCTAGAATGATAGGCATATCACCACCAAACAAGTCTGTAGTCCATTTCTTACGTTTTTAGGCTTTTTTCTGCTATTCTATCAGAATAAAAATGATTACTTTTGAGGCATGCAATTGTTTCTTTTAACTTTTGGTTTGCTAGCTCTAGCCTTTGCAGGCATAGCGATTAAAATTTGGGCCAAAAAAGAAGGATCCTTTTCAGGCACTTGCGCCAGTCAAAGTCCTTTTTTGAATAAAGAAGGTGAACCTTGTAGTCTTTGCGGAAAAAAACCAGAAGAACAAAACTGCACCCCTAGCCCTTCTCATAACTAGCGACCTTAGGCTATGGACCGCGGGGAACTAAACAAATCAATTACACGTGCACAAGAGGGAGATCAAAGAGCTTTTAACGTGCTGTTTGACACCCATTGGGAATATGTTTTTGGATTTCTTTTTCAGCGCACTCAAAACGAACAATTAGCCGATGAACTGGCCGTGGAGGCGTTTACCAAAGCGTTTGACAACATTCAAAGCTACAAACATTCCTATAGTTTTAAAACTTGGTTGATCACCATTGCCAAAAACAATCAGATTGACCAAATTCGAAAAACAAAAAAAAATCCTATCCCTGCTACAGAAAACCTAGAGCTACTGGCACAGCATCATGAGCGGGTTTCTCCTTCTCCTGAAGATTTATTGATACAAAATCAACAGTCTGAAAAACTGCTTCATTGTATTAAAAGTTTACCAAAGGCTTATAAAACCATTTTACAATTGCGCTATTTTGAGGACTTAAATTATACGCAAATCGAAAAAAAATTAAATTTATCTCCTAATTTAGTTAAAGTGCGCCTCTTTAGAGCCAAAAAAATGTTAGCACAAGCCCTTATTGATGATACGCTTTAAATTTTCAAAACTTGGCCCTGGACTTCTTTTTGCAGGAGCTGCCATAGGGGTTTCCCATTTGGTGCAATCAACTCGGGCAGGAGCTGATTTTGGCTGGGGACTTTTATGGGCCTTGGTGCTCACCAATCTTTTCAAATATCCTTTTTTTCAAGCCGGTCCTCGCTATGCTATAGCCACTGGCAAATCACTTTTAGAGGGCTACTATACCCTTGGCAAAGGTTATTTATGGGTCTATTTTGTGTTGAATTTTGTTACCATGTTCACCATTCAAACGGCTGTTACGGTGGTTACCGCCGGACTAGCTGCCCAACTCTTTGGCCTCACCGATAATATCGTGACATGGAGTATACTAATAACCGTTCTATGTACCCTGTTGCTCATTATTGGCCGCTATCAGCTACTTGATCGGTTTATTAAAATCATTATGGCCGTTATGGCTATTTGCTCCATAGCCTCTTTTAGTTTTGCCTATTTTAATTCCGCGGCTGCACTCCCTTGGTCTCAGGTTTTTCCTCAGGGAAGCGAATTACTTTTTTTGGTTGCATTTATGGGGTGGATGCCCGCTCCACTCGATATTTCCATATGGCATTCCATTTGGACCTTAGAAAAGAATAAAACCAAAAAAATGGATCTAAAAGAAAGCCTTTTTGATTTTAATGTAGGTTATCTAGGCACATTTGTACTTGCCTTTTGCTTTTTGGGTCTAGGCGCTTTGGTGATGCATCAATCGGGCGCTAGCTTTTCTAGCAATGGCACTACTTTTGCCGGACAACTCATTGGGCTCTATACCACCAATTTTGGGCAAGGCTTCTATTGGATTATTGCGTTGGCGGCCTTCACCACCATGTTTAGCACCTCCATCACCACCCTAGATGCTTCCCCCCGAAGTATGAGCCAAACTTTTTCGCTACTGTTTAAGAAAAAACAATCGCAACATTATGTTCTTTGGCTGCTTCTTCTGGCCACCGGCACAGCACTAATTTTTCTTTTTTTACGCTCTGAAATGTTTTTGCTTGTTCAAATTGCCACTGTTTTATCTTTTTTAACCACACCGCTCTATGCTTTTTTAAATTATAAACTGTGTTTTGGAGCTCAAATGCCCACAGAAGCAAGACCAAGCAACAACAACAAAAGGCTTGCTCAAGTAGGACTTCTGTTTTTGACCGGTTTCACGCTCTATTATCTTTTGGGACTGCTAACTTAGTTTGCTATCTTTGCCAAAAGAGTTGATTTATGGCGTTGGTGGAAGAACAAAAAACAGTTCAAAAAAAACCTAATTGGATTCGGGTAAAACTCCCCACGGGAAAAAAATATACGGAACTCAGGGGGCTTGTAGACCGCTATAATCTCAACACTATCTGTACCTCTGGAAGCTGTCCCAATATGGGTGAATGCTGGGCTGAAGGCACAGCTACTTTCATGATTTTGGGTAATATTTGCACCCGATCTTGTGGGTTTTGTGGTGTTCAAACCGGGAGACCTGGAGCCGTTGATTGGGAAGAACCCGAAAAGGTAGCTCAATCCATCAAAACCATGAAAATTAAGCATGCTGTGCTTACCTCTGTAGACCGAGACGACCTTAAAGACATGGGATCCATTATTTGGGCCGAAACGGTAAATGCCGTGAGAAGAATGAACCCCAACACCACCCTAGAAACACTTATCCCCGATTTTCAGGGCAACAAACGAAATCTTGACCGTATCATTGAAGTGGCGCCCGAGGTGGTTTCACACAATGTAGAAACCGTTCGCAGACTTACCCGAAAAGTGAGAGTACAGGCAAAATATGATGTGAGCCTTGAAGTTTTAGCCTATTTAAAAAACCAAGGGGTGAACAGAACTAAATCTGGCATCATGTTGGGGCTTGGTGAAACCAAAGAAGAAGTTTTAGAAACGCTCCAAGATCTCCGAAATGCCAAAGTAGATGTGGTGACCATTGGTCAATATCTTCAGCCTTCTAAAAAACACCTTCCGGTTCAAGATTTTATAACCCCCGAGCAATTTGAAGACTACGCTCAATATGCCAAGTCCTTGGGCTTCATTCATGTGGAAAGCGGACCCCTAGTTCGTTCTTCCTACAAGGCCCATAAACACATTCATTAAGTCGCTAAAAATCTTTTAAGCGTTTGCTCAAACAAAGCAGCTTCTTCTTCAAAAAGAAAAGACAAGCCAATGGGGAGATAATAAACAGAGGATTCAGATAGCCTAGGTGATAGTCTTCCAAAATCTTTTTCTGTTGTTAAAATAGTGGAGTATTGACTGTTTTGAATTTTCTTCAAATCTCTTTTGGAAAAAGAATGATGATCTGGGTAATTTAGCCATTCAAATTTAGCACCTAATGCTGTTAAAAAATCAATCAATGGTTTAGGTTTTGCTATGCCAGTTACCAACACAAAAGGCTTTTTTATAAAATCTGCTAATTCCATTGTTCTAGTAGCACTCAAAACTTTGGAGCCATAAGCAATCGTGGTGAAAAATATTTTTTGTGAAGGACTACAGGCCAGTCTCTGGTTGATTTCTGCAGCATCCTTAGCTGTTAAATTTTGTGGACATTTTGTGACTAAAACAAGATGAGCACGTTTGGCCTGCTGCCTTAAATCCCGCAAAGTGCCTACAGGAAATAGGCTGTCTTCAGTATATAGGGCATCAAAAGTGGTGGTTAACAATAAAAGATCTACCTCCACCCAACGGTGTTGCATGACATCGTCCAAAATTATGGCCGTTGGAGGATTTTTCTGTTGCAATAGGGCATGAATTCCTTTTGCTCGTTGCTCGCAAACCGCAACCTGCACCTCTGGATGATTTTGAAAAAACTGATAGGGCTCATCACCTATAGACTGGGCTGTGCTTGTGGCATTAGCCAGCATAAATCCTTTTGTTTTTCTTTTGTACCCCCTACTTAAAACAGCCAGATTTTGACCTTTTTTAAACCCTTTTAAAAGTACCTCTACCACTACCGATTTTCCTGTTCCACCCATAGCTAAATTTCCTACACCTATGGTTTTTACTGGAAATTTATGAATAGGAAAGACTCCCTTATCAAATAAAAAATGTCTGATTCGTAGCGCCAAACCAAACCCCCATGCTAGTGGAAAAAGCAGTTTTTTCATACGCTTGGGAAGATAAATAAATTTTATGGGAGCTCTTCCAAATTTGACTTTAAGATTCCCATCACAATGCCCTATATTTGTAGGACAACTAGCAAAACAAGAGATGACCATTCGAGAGCTTACAACACTTCTAACCCAATGGGCTCCATTGTCTTATGCCGAAGATTTTGATAATGTTGGGCTCCTCACCGGCCAGGCAGAACAAACCTGCACAGGGGTTTTAATTACGCTTGACACTTTAGAATCGGTAGTTGAAGAAGCAATTGCAAAAAAATGCAATCTCATTGTGAGTTTTCACCCTATCCTTTTTAAGGGCCTCAAAAAATTGACGGATGAAGATTATGTGCAACGAACCCTTTGCAAGGCCATCCAAAACAACATTGCTATTTTTGCGCTGCATACTGCTTTAGACAATCACAAAGAAGGTGTGAATGCGCAAATTGCATCGCAGTTGCAGTTGTTGAATACCAAAATTTTACTTCCTAAAAAGGGAACTCTAAAAAAATTAGTTACTTATGTGCCCAAGGCTCACGAAAAAGAGGTTTTAGAGGCTCTTTATGCAGCAGGTGCTGGTGCTTTAGGTCATTATGAACAGTGCAGTTTTGTGGTGGAGGGCTTTGGTAGTTTTAGGGGTAATGAGCAAAGCAATCCTACTTTGGGCAAACCCTTGGAAAAAACAATAGTGGAAGAAAAACAAGTTCAGGTAATTTTTCAAGCCCACCAAGAACAACAAGTAATAGAAAATTTATTGGCTTCACATCCTTATGAAACAGTGGCCTATGAAATTTATAGTACTGACAATGTCAATCTGGAGATTGGAATGGGTATGGTGGGAGAATTGCCAACTCCAATGGAGCCCAAGGCTTTTCTAAAGTTTGTGAAAACACAAATGCAAACCCCCTTTATTCGGCATAGTGAATTGGGGGTAAAAAAAATTCATAGCGTAGCCGTTTTAGGAGGCTCAGGAAGCTTTGGAATTGCAGCCGCTAAAAGGTGTAAGGCAGATGTTTTGGTGACAGCCGATTTAAAATATCATGATTTTTTTCAATCCGAAGGACAAATCCTGCTCCTTGACATTGGTCATTTTGAAAGTGAACAATTCACTAAAAATGCAATCTATTCCTATCTTAAGAAAAAATTGCCTAATTTCGCAATCATTTTATCGAACACCAATACCAACCCTGTTAACTATTTTTGAACATGGCTAAAAAGAAAGAAACAACCGTAGAAGCCAAACTTAGAGCCCTTTATGACCTACAACTCATAGACTCTCGCATAGACGAAATTAGAGGTTTGCGTGGTGAACTTCCCTTAGAAGTGGAAGATTTAGAAAATGAAATTGCTGGTCTTAATCTTCGGTTAGACAAAATGAAAAGCGAAACCGAGCAAAACGAAGCTTCTATAGCCGAACAGAAAAATAAAATTGAACAAAGCAAAGAGCTTCATAAAAAATATGAAGAAAAGCTCAAAAATGTTCGCAACAACAGGGAATATAATTCCATTATAAAAGAGCAGGAATACCAAGATTTAGAAATTCAATTGGCTGAGAAAAAAATCAAAGAATTTAAAGCAGCTATTGAACACAAGCAAGAGGCCATTGGCCAACTCAACGAGAAAATTGCAGAGCGCAACCAACACCTCGATACGAAAAAAGGGGAATTGGATGCAATTCTAAAAGACACCCAAAAAGAGGAAGATATCTTAACCGAAAAATCGCAAGAATTTGAAGGTCAAATTGAGGAACACTTGCTAAAAGCCTATAAGCGAATTCGTGAAAATGTCAAAAATGGACTGGCAATAGTGCCCATTGAACGGGGTGCTTCAGGGGGTTCTTATTTCACCATTCCACCCCAGATACAATTAGAAATTGCATCTCGCAATAAAATTATTACCGATGAGCACAGCGGTAGAATTTTAGTAGACGCCACTTTAGCAGAAGAAGAGTCTGAAAAAATTCAAGCGCTTATCAAAGCCTAAATAAAGGGCTATTTCCAAAAATCGTAAACGATAAAATCGGCCACATTTGGGGCAAACACGGCTCCAAATTCTTGGTGGATGGGGTGTGGCAAATAAATACTATCCCGGTCTTTTGCTGTTAAAAAAGTCATCGTTAGGCTATGCGTATAGCCTTGATCAAAACCTTCGGGGGAAATATTGGTGCCATAGGTAAGGCCATATACTCCCGGAATTTGAGTGAGAGCATTGGCAGCATTTTCTATAGCAAAATGCTGTTCTTCAGATAAGTCAGGTTTGAATTTAATCAAGACAATGTGTTGAAGCCGAGGCTCATTTAGCCCAGTTTGACTCTCAGACACAGGCTTTCTTTCGTAAAAAAAATAGCCCATGACAATGGTTAGAAGATAAATGACAGAAATAATTAAAATAGAAACCCGATCGGCAACAGAACTCATTTAGGTATTGTTTGATATAAAATTAGCATAAAACTAAAGTTTTTTAATCAAACAAAAGAAAACCTGCCCCCTTGAATTACACAATTAATGATTAACCAAAAATCCCTATCAAAATGAAAAAGAAGTGAGGGCAGGTCATCTAACACAAACCTAATTACTTATAAGACGAAGGTTTAGTTGTTTCGTTACACTTATTAATTAAAAAAAAGTGTTAAAAAATTTAATTGTGGCCTATTTTCAGTGTCCTCCTAAAGCAAGGTGATGCATTTTATACTGTTTTTGTTTTCGCCTTTGCCACTGAAAAAATGAAATTTAAACTCTATTGCGTTCTGAAGAACTTGAGGAAATAATGTAGTTGACAAAACCGGTTAAGATTTCTTTTGTTAATGTTAAAAGCGCACGCTGGTCTAGGCCTTGAGGAGTTTCTCTATCTAAAGAATTGAATTTGTAACAATAAAAAACCCTACATAAAATGCAGGGTTTAAATGGGTGAATACCCCTACTTTGATATATAAAGATGTATTTAACTTTTTATATCTGTTTGATATTGTTGTGAAATATAATGGTAATGAAATACTCATTGATGATGGTAAAATCCTTATTTAGAAAGGTTTTAAGAGGTTTTTTTTGGTGTTAATAGGTATTATTTAGATTCAGATTTTTTCACTGTTAGAAATGATTTTTTACAGATTAGGTTTATATGATTTTTATGAATAATGATATTATATAAGTGTTATTAGAAAGGTATAGTAGAAAGGGTATGTAGAATAGAATAAGAATAGGTAAACATTTCTATTATATGATTTTTATGAATAATGATATTATTGTTGTTTTAGTTTATTAAATATACAGTTTATGGAGTATAGTTGGTATGAAAAAGATGAAGTAAATAAGATGAATGACTATAAAGTTATAAATGGTAATGGTAGATATTGGAATGAGGATAGTGGTAAATGGGTTGGAAATAAGATTAAATATGAAATAGTTGAGAAATATATTAGATATGAGTTTAGTGTATATGATGATAGACAAATACAGAAAGATTTTGAATATAGTTTAGTTGATAGGATTGGTAAGTTTTTATTTCTGATATATAAAAAGTGTATTGAGATTAAAGGAGAAATAATGATAAATGGGTATTTGTTGAAAGTAAAGAGATTGAATCACTTTTAGGTGTTAATGTATATAAAGAAAGACTGAATAAGTTATTAAAGATTGGAGTAGTTGAAAGGAAGTTTGGAAAGGTAAGTAGGTATGGGAAAGATGTTTTTCTATATAGGTTAAGAGAAGATTTTTTTAGTGATGAATGTTATAGAAGAGTAGTTTATATAAGAAATAGTAAACTGATTAGGTATTTAGATAATAGGTTAGAGAAGATTATAAATGATGATGATTTTATTAGATATGAGATTGAGTGTAGTAAGAGTTTATGGATTGATGATAATGAAAAAGGATTAAAAAGATTAGTTGAAAAAAGATTGAGTAGTAAAATAGAAAGAGATTTTGAAAGAAAGGATTATGGTTTTATCAGTAAAAGGAAGTTAAGAAGTTTAGAAAAAGAATGGGATAATGTAAGAGTTGATGAGTATAAAAGTGATTTTAGAAAAAGTTTTGATATTCTAAAAAATGAGATTTTATGTGTAAAGGAAAATGGTGTTGATTATGGAATGTGGAAAAGAGATGATTTTAGTGGTAGACTTAAAAATATTATGAATGTAAAGGAAAGAGAGTTTAGGAGGTGTAATTTTTTGCTCCTAAAGTGCTTTCTTTTTTTCCAGTTCAAATGACCATGAAATAATTTTTTTTTTAAATTAGACATTATCATTTATTTATAAATCATGAAAAACAGAAAACTCTCTATCCTTATTAGCTTATTTACTTTATTAATATTTTCTTGTGTTAAAGAAGACGAGAATCCAGAAATGCCAACTGTTTCCTATCAGTTAGTAGTTTCTGCTGAAGAAGGTGGATCAGTGAGCAGTTCAGGGGGTTCTTTCAATTCGGGTTCTGAAGTTACTTTAACCGCTACTCCAAATAGTGGCTATGCTTTTACTTCTTGGTCTAATGGGTCTACTCAAAACCCAATAACCATAACGGTAAATTCAGATCAACAATTAACTGCAAATTTTGAAAAATCAAAATATGCCCTAACCATTAACATTATAGGTAAGGGGGAAGTTAAAGAAGAAATCATCAACAGTTCAAAAGGCACAGATTATGAAGGGGGTACTACAGTTAAATTAACACCAATTCCCGATTCTAATTGGGACTTTTATTGGTGGAATAAAGCTGTCAGTGACAATACTTTAATCAAAGAAATAACCATTGATGCGCCCACCACTCTAGACGTCACTTTTGATTATGCCTCTGGAAAGAAAATGATTGGATCATGGAATTTAGGCCCTACCAACAATGCTTCATTTTTAAAGAAAAATTCTACTGCAGATCTGTATTTAATCATCGACTATGCCCTAAACTTTATATTGGTAAACTCTGAGGATTCAACTATAGATGCAACCGAACTTAGCACGGCGGCTTTTGGAATTCTTGATCCAACCTCTCCGCAAGAATTTGAAATGATTTTTGGCTTATTGCTGGGAGAAGATCGAAGTGAAGATTTTTCTTCAGAAGATTTTCCAATTGTAAACATGACCATGAGTTCTAGTGACTTTGGAACCGATGCCAACGGCTCCTTTGACATTTCTATGGAATTCCCCTCTTCAAATTCATCGGATTTGTCTTCAACCCTAGTGGATTTTAGTCTTTCCAACACTACTTTGGATGTGCCTTTAACAGAAAATGGCCTTCTTTCTCCCACAAGGGATGTTTCAGGAACGCTCCTTGAGCAAGCTTCTTTGTCATTAGGTGTTTTAGAAGAATTTCAAAAAGATGTGGTTGATATTTTAGGCGATGACACTCTTTTTCCAAACATCTGTATTACAGAAATCACTTCTATTGAATTGAGCTCGGATAATGACAATAATTCCATTAGTTGTGACGAAAATATTAAAGTTACTGCCGCTATGGGCAGAGCAGTTTTAGCCCCTGTAGAGTTAGTCATGACCGATCATGATGGAAATGCACAAGTTATTGGTATGACGCCTGTAACCACCAGTGCCTTATCGTCCATTGATTTGACTACACAAACTTTTTCAGAATGGGAAGTTAATCTGACACGATCTGGCCCCCTTAACTGGATCGATGTGTCAACAGATAATGCTGTTACGCTTACCGTTTCGCACACTTGCTACACCGGCTCTGAGGAACTAACCTATGATTTGC
>CAYLUQ010000026.1:0-11109 GCA_964386915.1 uncultured Flavobacteriaceae bacterium
CCGGCTTTAATATTGCCATTTGCCTCGGGCGAAGTTTCCGCTTCCCCGCGCGCGCGGTCCATTAACTCTTTTTCATGATCAATCAACTCCCGCGCAACTTTGAGTGCTTTATAGAAATTTTCATTTAATTCCATTCCAGCTCCAGCATCAAAAATAGAAGTGCGAATATCACCTACAAAATCTTGAGAAACTAGCGGTTCCTCTGTATAACCCAAAATGTTTTTCATATCCCCTTGAGAGGCAGCTTTCATTGTAGCTTTAATTTCTTCATAGGAAGTCTTCTTATCTAAACGAACGGTGAGGTCAACTACAGATACATTGGCCGTTGGAACTCTAAAAGCCATACCGGTTAGTTTTCCAACCAAAGAAGGAATTACTTTAGTAACTGCTTTGGCCGCTCCTGTTGAAGCAGGCATAATATTTAGAAGAGAACTTCTACCTCCTCGAAAATCTTTTCGAGACGGCCCATCAACGGTGAATTGGGTGGCCGTGGTGGCATGTACTGTTGTCATAAGTCCTTCAACAATTCCAAAATTATCATTTAAAACTTTAGCAACCGGAGCTAAACAGTTAGTGGTACAAGAAGCATTGGAAACAATGTTTAAATCGGCGGTAGCTTCTGTGTGATTTACACCCATCACAAACATGGGAGCATCAGCTGAAGGAGCAGAAATAACTACTTTTTTTGCGCCACCATCTAAGTGTGCTTGGGCTTTTTCAAGGGTGGTGAAAATACCGGTACATTCGGCCACAACATCAACGCCTAAAGTTCCCCAACCAATTGCAGCGGGATCGCGTTCTGCAGTTATCGTGACTTTTTGACCATCTACCACTAGGTGATTGCCTTCTACAGAAACCGTACCGTCGTATTTACCGTGAACAGAATCGTATTGTAAAAGGTAAGCCAAATGATCAATATCTAATAAGTCATTGATGGCTACAACTGTGATATCGTCTTGTTTCATTGCAGAACGAAAAACTAAGCGTCCTATTCTTCCAAATCCGTTTATTCCAATTTTCATTGCCATGTTTATTATAGTTTGTTTAAAATTAAGTGTTAAATGCTGAGTATATCTGATACTCTAATTAAGTCTTTACTGATTTTAGATTTTCCTTTAATTGCTTCTTCTAATGGGTAGAGCGACATTTCTTCGTGGTGCAATCCTACCATGAGGTTTGTTTTTCCATCTAAGATAGATTCCACAGCGTGAACGCCCATTCTAGAAGCCAATACCCGATCAAAACAAGAAGGTGCGCCTCCTCTTTGCATATGCCCTAATACAGATACACGAGCTTCATAATAGGGTAAGTTTTTCTCCACATAAGAAGCCACTTCAAAAACATTCTTTCCTGTTTTATCTCCTTCGGCTATGACCACTATGCTAGATTGTTTCCCTGATTTTTCGCTGCGTTTTAGGGAATCTAGCAAACGATCTAGGCCCATATCTTCCTCTGGAATTAAAATTTCTTCGGCTCCGGCTCCAATTCCGGCGTTTAAGGCAATATGTCCGGCATCACGTCCCATTACCTCCACAAAAAATAAGCGGTTATGTGAAATGGCCGTGTCTCTAATTTTATCTATGGCTTCTATAACGGTGTTTAAAGCCGTATCATAGCCAATAGTTGAGGTGGTTCCACTAATATCATTGTCTATGGTGCCTGGAATACCAATAACCGGAATTTTAAATTCTTTGTGAAAAACCATGGCTCCCGTAAAGGTGCCATCTCCACCAATCACAATAAGTCCATCTATGTTGTGCTTTTTCAGGTTCTCAAAAGCACGCTTTCTTCCTTCGGGGGTTCTAAACTCTAAACATCGGGCCGATTTCAAAATGGTGCCACCCTTGTTGATGATATTATTCACACTTCGGGCATTCATTTTCACTAAATCTCCGTCAATGAGTCCCTGATAGCCCTTGTAGACACCAAAGCAGTTAACCTTATTGTAGGCTGCGGTTCTAACCACAGCTCGAACAGCCGCATTCATTCCAGGGGCATCTCCGCCGGAAGTTAGGACAGCAAGGTTCTGGAGTTTATGCTTCATACGCTTAAATTCGCGCCAAATTTAAGGATTATATTCTCAGTTGCGACAAGGAAATTTAGATTTTAAAGGGCTTTTTAACTACTTTTTATCCACAAATTCCAACATAGCACCCTCTTGTGCATCCAAGACCGTGCTAGAATTACTATTTAAATTGCCTTGAGATCCTTTTGCAATTTTTTGTATTAAAGCACTAAAAGTATTAAAATCAACTTGATAAGAAAGCCCTACACCCTGAGTATAGCCCAATTCATCACTGATGTAACGAAACTCATTTTCTCTATTAAAAACCTTTGCCTTTAGGGTGCCATCTTCATTTAAAAGAAAATCAATTTGAATATTACCTACCACTAGAGTTTGTTCTACTCCTCCAACGGGCACTCCAATTTTACCGTTTAAAAGGATTTTTTCACTCAATTTGGTAGATAGGGTAAAACCTAATCGATCAGCAGTAGCAATGTCTAATAAGGCGCTTTTATCCCCTTGGAGATAGTCCACTCCAATTTGAAGTTTATTGTTGTCTTCATTCAGTAAACTCGAAAAAATATCGGAGGCTTTTTGATACAGATTGTTGGTAATTCCTTGCATAGACACACTCACTTCATTGATGAAAATGCCCTGAGAGAGTAAGGACAAAGCCTGCAATTGACGTCGCTGTGGATCGGCCAAACGGTAGTTTATTTCTGACGCTACGGTGCCGCTGGTGTTGGGAAACTCAATTTCAAACAACGGGTCATCCGGTTTTAATAAATTGCCTTGCAATTGGATCAACACCTCCGTATCTATTTTTTTGTTGAAATTAGGATTGTCTAACATCAATGCCGGATTGGCCCCTCCGGGCACTTCATAGAGTGCTTCAATATTCATTTGGGCATCGAGTGGATCACCATCCCAGACTATAGTTCCGCCGGGTTTTACGTCAAATTTTTTGTCAATTACTCCTAAATTTTTAAAATTATAAATCCCGTCATAAGTAATAAAATCGCCCCACATATTGAATTTACCAGCTGTGTTGATTTCCATAAAAAGACTCCCCGCTCCCCTTCCTCTCAGAAAGCTTCCTGTTTCTTGGTCAATCACAATTTCAATTTCTGCTTTGGGTGTAACATCCAATTCAAAATTCAACTCCAAACCGCTGATTTGTTCCTCAACCCGTTTTTGGTCTTCTGCTGTTTGCTGCTCTATCTCTTTGCTCTTATCAATCATTTGAATGTAGGAAGTGTCCACTAGGCCATAGTCTTCCGCCCAAGGAATTTTAATTGAAGTGCCTTCTTCTGAACTCCCAACCATGGTGATGTTCAAGTTTCTGAAGGGCCCATCTATGTAGAGGTTTCCGTTTAAATAGCCATTTCCATAAAATAAAACTTCGGGGGCATTGGGTTTGTTGAGCAACATGATTCTTGGTGAAGTAACGGTTAAATTGGTGCTCCAGTTTTTAAAATTGTTGTGATTAATTTTGCCTTTGAGTTGTGCACTGGTGTTTTCTTGGCTATCATTAAGCGTCACTTGAGGAAAATCAAAGGTTTGCTCATAAAGGTTCACTTTGGCTTTTGCAATAGAATAGTCTGTATTCAAATAGGGAATACCTAAGCCTCCTTCTTCTAAATTTAGAGCACCATTATGTTGTAAATTATCAAATGGCCCCCATAAATTTAGTGCTCCACTCACTTTTCCTCTAATGTTTCGGAGGGCTGTTTTGCCCAAGCGAGATAGAAAATCAATTTTAAATTCTGCTAAATTCAAATCCAGATTGAGCTTAGGAGTTTCCCATCCTAAAATTGATCCACTCCCTTGCAAGCGTTTTTCTTCCTGGTCCACCAAGTTCATTTCTAGTTGATAGGAATGCAATTGGGTATTGCCTCGTGCCGAGAGGGTTAAATCTCCCAAAGCTTGTGCGTTTATGTTTACTTCTTTCCAATGTCCTTCCATTTGAAACTGATTTTCTTCTGGAGAGCGAACATAATTTAGGGAAAGCCCCACCTTTCCGGAGCTTTGAAAACTCTCTTTTTGGGGCACAAAAGCTTCCCATGGCACTTCATTTGCCTCCAACTGCACAGCGAAATGTGCTGGCGTATCCCAATAGCCTGAAGATTGTATAAAAGCCACGGGCGACTGGACTAAAAGCTCTGTCCACTGCCAGCCTTTTTCCTTTGGATTATAGCGTATTTGTTGTGTTTTTTGATTGTCTGGATTAAGGGTCCAGGTAGCTTCTTCTAGTGGTAAAGTGGAAGGCTGGAGACCAAAAACAACCGTTTTGTCGGGTGTCAAAGTATGATAAAAATTAATTTCAAAAGGAGCTCTTCCAATTTTATTGTGAAATTCAGATCGAAAATAGAGGGTGTCTTTTAGGGCTGTGCTAATTAAATTGAATTGTGCTACTTTTTGGCTTTTATAGACCAAGGCGTCAACACTCAAATAGGTATTGTAGATAGGGTTTTGAGTGTCTAACTGAAAGTGAATATTTTCAAAGTCAAAGCCATCCCATTTAAAAAAGGGAGAATCTAGGGTGAGTTGTGAGTGCTGCTTAGCCCCCTTTAGGTTACCACTAATTTCAATGTTTTGTTGGGCGCGCAATTTAGGATATAGGGCATTCACTATTTTTTCATATATCGTAATATTAAAACGCAAAGCTTGATTGCTGTCAATGGGCTCAGAGGGTAAAAAGGTATATACCTCAGCCAAAGCATTTTGAAACAAAGGGACAACTGCTTTAGAGGTATAATTGCCCTTCATAACCAATTTTAAAATATCCTGATTCACAATTTGAAGAATCCGTTCATTGTTTTCCCATTTTTGAGATACTGTTAGAGGACTAAAATTAAGAGTGTCAACGGCGGTTTCTAAAGACAGTGAGGCTCCTGTTAGCGTACCGGTGAGATTATCCCAGTGTGTGCCGGCTACGTTGGCCAAAACAATACCCTTAAAAAGGGCCTTGCCGTCGCCCAACACTTCAGAAAAAACATTCAGATTGAGCGACTCAACATTTATGGCTGTCGCCATTTTGGGAATGGCTAGGGTATGGTCATAAACCCAATCACTTTTAGCTTTCAAAAAATCAGATCTAATAGAAAGGGAGTTTTTTAATTTTTGCTCGGCATAAGTTCCACTCCCATCAAAGGCTATGGGAGCTTTGTTAGGAAGCTTTAACTTGAGTGCTTCAAATTGCCAGGATGCTGAGAGTTCCTTTACTGTTTTTCCGGCTCCTTCTAGCGTTAGGTTTCCAGTTAGTGTCATGGGAAGATTCGAGTTGATATAACCATTGACCCTCACGTTGTCTAAGGTTGCGTTAAGGTTAAAGGCCTTAGACCCATTTGTTGTTAAAATTCCTTTCCCAATTAATCCTAATAGCGCAATCTTTCCTTTAGCACTATGCACAGCTAGGTCATATTGCAATCCAGGTTCCTGCAATTGAAGTTGACCTTGAAAATCGACCTGATCTTCTTCCGTAAAATAGGGTTCCACTTGGCGTCCAAATGAAGCACTCCATTTTTGAGGATGAAAATTTGTGGCGGCTACTCTTAGGTCAAAATTTGTTTGAGCTGGTTCTAAAATATTCGAGAGGATTCCAGTAAGAGCAAAATGGCCCCAATCACTTTCTAGTCTTAGGGTGTCTATGTTAAATTGATTGAACCTACCCTTTCCTTCTAAGCGTCCCGTAATGGTTGGCAATTTTTGGATTTGAGACTGCTGCATTATCCAACTGCTCAATTGAGTAGCTATACTGTCAAGTTCTAGGCGCCAAATGGCAGTGCGGTTCCATTGGGTTGCTATGTTTGATGAATCTGCAATTTCAATGGTTCCTGCCAGATAGTCGTTTTCGGTTTGTAATACGAGACTATTAAGCACCAGTTTTTGAGGTTCATAATCAATTTCAAATTGTCCTTTAGTGAGGTTTATAGCACGTTTGGGCTCTATTCCTTGAAGGGAAAGCACCTTCCCTTTGATTTGCTTTCCTTGCACCCTCAACTGTTCTACTTCCAAATCCAACTGGGTTAGTGCAATAGTGTTTGCTTTTGGGTTACTGCTCTTTATGGTTTGATAAGATCCCTCAGTAACGCTTAATCTTTCAATAGAAATTGGCCGTCTTGTTTCTGATGCTTTGCTCTTTTGAATTTCGTTAAAAAAAATGACAAGAGCATTATCCTCTTCGCCCGGGTAATGGATATTTTTAATGTTTATTTGATCTATGAAAAGTGTTTTTAAATGTAAATCGCCTTCAAGCAAACTATTGAGATCCACTAAAGAAAGTTGAACCTCTTTGACATAGGCTAAGGTGTCGGCATGGTGATCCGCAAGCACTACTTCCTTGAGAGAAGCGCTTCCATCTAGTTTTAACGAAAATTGACTAAAGCTTATTTGGTTTGAAAAGTTTTGATTGAGGCTTGACGTAAAATAGTGCGCCAAAAGGGTTTGCACCTTGGTGGTGGAGAGTATGGCTCCCAACACGAGCAAGATAAAAACCAAGCTAGCGGTAAGGATGACTGCTATTTTATAAGTCCGTTTGATCGCTTTGCTTTAAATTTGTTCAAAATTTATTTTTTTGAAGGAAGCACCCTACATTTTGGCAATAGAATCTTCTTGTGACGATACAGCCGCCGCTGTGCTGCAAGGTCCAAAAGTCTTGTCTAATTGCATAGCCAATCAAGAGATCCACAAACAATATGGTGGGGTTGTTCCTGAATTGGCTTCTCGAGCACATCAATCCAATATAGTGCCCGTCATACAGCAAGCCCTTCTACAGGCAAATATCGACAAAAAACAAATAGCAGCCATTGCTTACACACAAGGACCTGGACTCTTGGGGTCGCTTTTGGTTGGTGGGTCTTTTGCAAAATCATTGGCCTTGGCTTGGGAAGTGCCTTTGCTGGAAATTGACCATATGCAAGGTCATTTGTTGGTTCATTTTATTGAGGGCGTTCACCCAACCCCTCCCGCCTTTCCATTTATTGGGGTAACGCTTTCTGGAGGACATACGCAAATTGTGTGGGTAGAAGACTATTTTAACATGACCGTGATTGGCAGTACACTAGATGATGCCATTGGAGAAGCTTTTGACAAATGTGGCAAACTATTAGGGCTTCCCTATCCTGCCGGCCCCCATATTGACCGGTTGGCTCAAACGGGAAATCCGGACCGTTTTCTTCTTCCCAAACCTAAAGTTGGGGAACTTGACGTGAGTTACAGCGGCATTAAAACGGGCTTTATGAATTTTTTAAACCAGCAAACCCAACGAAATAAAAACTTCATTACCGAAAATTTAGAGGATTTATGCGCCTCTTTACAAAAGGCATTGGTGGCTATTATTATGGATAAAATCACTTTAGCTGTCGCTTTAAAAAAGAACAATAGAATTGCCATTGGAGGCGGGGTTGCTGCCAATAGTGGACTTAGAAATGCCCTCAAAGCCCAACAAGAGCAAAAAGATTGGCAGACTTTTTTACCCCCATTTGCCTATACCACAGACAATGCTGCTATGATTGGCATAGCAGGCTATTACAAATTTTGTTTAGAAGATTTTGGTCTTATGAGTACTTCGTCAAATGCGCGATTAAAATTTTAGGTAATGGCGCTTTTTTTTAACGAAACCCTTAGCGAACAAACACAACAGTTGACCCTTTCCCCCATTGAAAGCAGTCATATAGCAAAAGTTTTACGTCTAAAGCTAGGAGCCTCCATTAGTCTCACAAATGGTCAAGGATTAGAATGGAAAGGAACCCTAACAATCGTTTCTCCTAAAGCCTGTAAAGTTGAGGTTGTAGAAACCGTAGCGCATCCCAAACCAAAGTCAATGGTACATCTAGCTGTTGCTCCCACCAAAAACATTCAACGTTTAGAATGGCTATTGGAAAAAGCCACAGAAATTGGTGTGACTCATTTCACCCCCCTACTCTGTCAGCATGCCGAACGCAAAGTAATCAAAGTCGAACGGCTTCAAAAAATCATGATTGCAGCCTTAAAACAATCGCAACAATTTTATCTACCCACATTAGCGCCTTTAACCCCTTTTCAAGAAGCTGTAAAGACGGTAGATAATCCTGGTTTTATAGCACATTGCTATAACAGTTCAAAAACCTTGTTGAGCATGGTGAACCTACCTCAGCATTGCACTACAACCCATTTGTTTATTGGCCCTGAAGGCGATTTTTCTCCTGAAGAGGTACAACTAGCTCTAGATCATCAACTGCAGGCTGTTAGCTTAGGCAACACACGCCTCCGTACCGAAACGGCAGGCTTAATAGGGGCGCATAGTCTTTTGCTTAAAATGAAACAACAAAACTAAGTTTTATTACCTTTATCACGTGGAAGCAAACAATATTGCAAAAGGAATCGTTAAAGCTATTCTTCAGTTAATGGGCCTTGCATTGGTCTTGTGGTTGTTGTGGCAACTACAATCACTTTTGACCTATTTTGCTGTTGCGGCTGTTTTGACCCTTATCGGTAGACCTTTAAACAAATTTTTAATGGAACGTCTACGGTTTAAATCTGGACTTGCTACAACCACTACACTTTTAGTACTGTTGGCTTTGTTTTCGGGCCTTATTTCTTTATTTGTACCTCTTTTGGTGCAACAAAGTGACAATCTTTCACTTTTGGATGTTGGGGCGCTAGAACAAGATTTAGACAGCTTGCTCATTCAATTGAGCAACTATTTTAAAATTGATAACGCTCTTTGGCAGCAACAATTATCTGCCAATAACCTCCTTCAAAACGTAAACTTTGAACTCCTTCCACAACTCCTCAATCAAGTGCTGGATTTATTGGGGGGCTTCACATTAGGCTTGTTTTCAGTTGTTTTTATTTTGTTTTTCTTTTTAAAAGACAGCAATCTGATGGAGCGTATGATTTTGACCCTCTCCTCCTCCAAGAACGAAGCACGAGTAGCAAAATCAATGGAAAAAATTAAAAACCTACTCTCCCGCTATTTTATTGGTATTATATTGCAAATCAGCATTTTATTAATCATCTATACCACGGTTCTTTTCAGCTTTGGCGTTGAAAATGCTTTTGTCATAGCTTTTCTTTGTGCCCTTTTGAATATCATTCCTTATTTAGGCCCTATTATTGGGGGTATCTTAATGCTTCTTCTCACCATGAGCAGTTTCTTGGGGGCTGATTTTAGCAGCGTGATTTTGCCCAAAACCATTTATGTGATGATCGGATTTGTTGTTGGGCAGTTGGTGGATAACTTCTTTAGTCAACCCTTTATTTTTTCCAAAAGTGTGAAATCGCATCCTTTAGAAATATTTATTGTTATACTGGCTGCAGGTTCTCTAGTTGGCCCAGTAGGTATGATTGTTGCCATTCCTGTTTACACAGCTATTAAAGTTATTTTAAAGGAATTTTTATCTGAAAACAGAATTGTAAAATCGCTTACTCAAAACCTCTAAAATGCAGCTTTCTTATTGCTATTTATAAGTTGCTAAAAGCGTTTGTTGCTTTTTGAGGGCCTCTATAAATTCTATTTTAAGACGATCCATCAACTCATTCACAGTGGGAGTATCGGTTATGCTCGTGACCCCTTGCCCTGCTGACCAAATGGTTTTCCAGGCTTGTGCTTCAGCTTTTATGGCATCTAATTCTGATCCAAAATCAATTTTTTTAGCTTGCGACCATTGGGCTTCGGTAATGCCCATTTGCTCCAAACTTGCTCTTAAAAAATTGGCATTTACCCCCGAAACAGCCGCTGTATAAACTATATCTTCGGCCTTGCTACTAACAATCATTTCTTTGTAAGCTTCCGAGGCTAAATTTTCTTTCACATTGATAAATCGAGTGCCCATATAGGCAAAATCAGCGCCCATTTGAAGTGCAGCCGCTATGTCTTGCCCAGTAGAAATACATCCAGACAATAAGATGGTCTTCTTAAAAAAAGATTTTATTTCATTAATTAACGCCATAGGATGCAGGGTGCCGGCATGTCCTCCGGCTCCTGCAGCTACTAAAATCAATCCATCTACTCCAGCTTCAGCTGCTTTTTCAGCATGGCGTCTTTTGATGATATCGTGATATACCAATCCCCCATAAGCATGAACGGCTTGCACCAAATCAGGAACCGCTCCCAACGAGGTTATGATTAAGGGCACTTGATGCTTGATGCAAATTTCTAAATCGGCCTGCACGCGCGGATTTGTAGGATGAACAATCAGGTTCACACCAAAAGGTGCTGGCTTTTTACCCGTTTTGGCTTCATGGGCTTCTAAAGCCGTTTTAATTTCCACTACCCATTCTTCAAAACCATCTGTGGTTCTTTGATTTAAGGCCGGGAAAGTACCTACAATGCCATTAATGCAACATGAAATGACCAATTGTGGATTCGAAATGAGAAACATAGGCGCTGCCACAACAGGGAGTGCTAATTGCTCTTGAAAGGGGTTGTTGTTCATGATTTATTCTTTTTCTTTAAGAGTCCATAAAAATTCAAAATGAGCCACTTCATCACCTTGTTCATCTATCCCAACGGCACTCAACCAAAGGGTTTGGGGAGTTTTTGATGCTCGCAATGTATCAAAGTTTTTTTTTACTTCCTCCCCCTGTTTGCAAACAAAAGAAATTTTTCCTTTTGCTTTTTTGGAAAAGGAAGCCTTGTTTTGAAGCACAAGCATAGACACCTTTGCATTGGCCTTTTGAATTTCTCGCATCAACAAGACACCGGTGGAAAGTTCTGCTGCCATGCCTTGCACAGCCCAAAAAATAGAACGAAATGGGTTTTTATTAAAAAAAGCTAATCGAACAGTTACGCAACAAGAATGCTCCGTAATGGTTGAAACACGCACCCCCGACCACCATGCAGAAGGCAAATTCCAAAAGGTATAAAGGTTGATTTTAGCGGGTGTCATTTTTAAGGCAAAGATTCTTTTTCTAGGGGAAGATAGCTTAAATATTACAGAAACTAAAAAAGGAGAACTAGCTGTAATGCACTGTAGTTAAAAATCCTATTTTTTCTTTGCAAGAAATACTATATTTGCGCTCGTAACAAATGTTATAGGTCGCGTAGCTCAGCTGGATAGAGCACCTGCCTTCTAAGCAGACGGTCGAAGGTTCGAATCCTTCCGCGATCACACCTTTAT
>CAYLUQ010000027.1:0-8326 GCA_964386915.1 uncultured Flavobacteriaceae bacterium
GTAGTGCTACAGGCACTACCATAGAGGATAAGTGAGTTGTCTAGCAGAGATCCAAAGACATCTTTGGTGTTTTTCATTTTGTCCATGAAATAGGCAAATTGCTTAGCATACCATCGGTCCAAACGACCCCAATCTTCCCAGTGTCCGGTAGACCTATCATGAGAAATGGTGTGATGTCCTTGTAGTCCAAGTGCCAATTTGGGAAAATTATCACCAAAGCCCATGCCGTCTTCACGGGCCATCATATAGGACATTACACGTGTAATGTCAGTTTGAAATCCAAGCACCATTATATCCATCATGGAACGCACATAGTCTTCTGGAGCGGCTGTTGGATCTACATCTAAATTGATTAAACTGGCGTCAAAATCTTTAAGGGGAACATCTAACCATTTTTCATTTCGGGTTAGCTGCTTTTCAACCTCATTTAAAGAACTTAAATATTCATCCAGTTTTACTTTATCATTGGCTCCTAGACGTTTTTTAAAACTTTTACTGTCTTCTAACACTAAATCAACAATCTTTTTGCCCTGGCTAAGACTTTTTCGTCTTTCTTGGGAAGAAGAACCGCCGTCGGGAGAAAAATAGCGTTCAAAAATTTCGCGCTGTTTATGTTCAGAGGGAATGGGTTTTCCAGAAGAATTAAACGATAGTGTTGACGTTCTACTCTTATAGCCAACGCCTCCATCGGTGGAAAGGGTCAAGGACCGAAAACGAGTGTGTTTACTCAACTCCTCTGCAGCCACTTGATCTACCGAAACGCTGTTTTTATATTCCCCTCTTAAATCGCCTCCCGTTAAGAACGAATCGCCCGCCATATGTCCCAAAACATTGCGACTAAAGGGGTGACTTAAACCGCCCATGATTGACATCTCATTGCGGTGTCTGGAAAGGGGCATAAGAGAGTTTGTGAGCGTATAGTTTTTTCCTTCTCCTAGAGGAAACCAATTCCATTTTTTATGGTATTCACTTTCTTCAGGAGGCATGGCAACACCGTTAGGAAAATAGAGAAAGCACAAGCGTTTTGGGGGCAGGGGTTCGGCTAATTTTGAAAAACTCGTCATGGCCATCCCCTCCAAATAGGGCAACATACAAGTAACTCCTAATCCCTTTAGAAAGGTGCGCCGATCAAGATGCCACGGTTTTTTGCTCATGTTAGAATATTTTATCCAACCAACTTGGTTCTTTTTTACTAAATGAGGGGCTTAAAACAATTTGTTCAATTACCGTTCTAAAACGGTAGTCGTCTTGGATCACTTTTTTGACAATATAATTAATTTCTTTTTCATCAGCAAAACCAACGTCTCGGCCAAGGGCATAAGAAAATAAATTTTTAACTAAGGCTTTGGTAAAGTTGTCTTTTTTCAGCTTTAGAATGTAGGTTTTTATTCCCGCTATCCCCTCAATTTCGGTTCCATCGGGCAATGTGGATTTTGAATCTATGGGGTTGCCCTTAGCACTCATTTGATAGCGTCCCACAGCATCATAGTTTTCAAAAACCACACCATAGGGGTCTATTTTGCGATGACAATCTAAACAAGATGCTTTATTTCGATGCAAAAACAATTGCTCTTTAAGGGTTAGCTCTTCAAATCCGGGCGTTTCAGGATCCAATTGCGGCACATTTGGTGGAGGGGGTGGCGGATGCTCACCCAATAATTTTTCTTTTAACCAAACAGCTCGTTTAATGGGATGGGCTTGAACCCCATCGGAGTGACCACTTAAAAAGGAGCCTTGCGAGAGCAAACCTCCCCTATTTTCATTCTCTTTTAATGGAACGGCACGAAATTCGTTTCCTTTTACACCTTCAATTCCATAAAATTCAGCAAGATTTTGATTGAGCATGGCAAAATCTGAGTCAATAAAATTCAAAATGCTCAAGTTATTTTGGAGAACGTAGTGCACAAATTCATAGGTTTCTGAAAACATATCTTCTTTTACAAAGCGAGTATAATCTTCATATTGATGAACATTTACATCCATGTTTTGGTGCCGATCTAAGCGCAGCCATTCATAGGTAAAGGAATGGATCATTTCGTTAATTTTAGGACTGTTAATCATGCGCTCTACTTGATCTGTTAACTCGTCATACAAATCGCCCTCTGAGGCTAACTGCATCAAAGTTTCGTCGGGAGGGGCATTCCAAAGAAAATAAGACAATTGAGAAGCTAAATAAAATTCGTCTAGGGGTGCTTTTTCATCGGGCTGTTGGGGCTCAGACAAATAAATAAAATTGGGAGAGCATAGAACAGCTACTAAAACTTCTTTAACACCTTGTTCAAAACTATCATGCTCTGTTTTTATTGCCCTCCAAAAATCCATGTACCGATTCAATTCATTAGCCTCAATAGAACGTCTAAAGGCGCGCTCCATGAAGCTTTCTATAATTTCTTGGGCATAAAGTTCGGGGTTGGCTTTATTGGGGGAATCAAAAAATATTGCAGTATGACTTTCAGGGGGCCATACAGGAAAATATGGCGCTTCAAATTCTACAGATTTAATGAGTAGCGGAGGTCCTTTTAGACTACTTTCTTTTACCAAGTGATTATTCCATAGTCCAAGTGTTAGAATATTGGCCAATTCACCGCTCACCACATCACTGCCAAAGGGAATTGGGTAATTTTCTAAACGTCCGGTGAATTCATACACTTGAAAGGCGCCTTTTTCACCCTTAATTTCTTGTGGTTCACTAAAGGTTTTGTAATCCATTCCGTCATCTGTTCTTGACCCCACAAATACTTGTATGGAAGGGTTTACAGAAGCAAATTTTGCATCGTCTTGCAGCGCTTCTTCTTCTAATATTTTGGGAAGCGGGTCATCTTCAGGAAGGGGCGTAAAAATTAAATCGCTAAACCCAACAAAAAACTTACCTCCTATGGTTCCTTTGTGCTCACCTTGAGTCAAATAGATGAGGGTTACGGGGGTTGTAATTTCAGTTTGTTTTTGGAGGGCCTTGTCTAGATTGAGGCGTTTGCTGATAACACCCTCTTTGTTGCTCCCTAAAAAGCTAATGTGATAAGACGGGGTGGCATCTTCTTGTACATAGGGATGCACCAAATCCACCTGATAGATTCCAGCCTTTGGCACCGTATAGCTAAACGCTGTTTTGACGGTGCTTGCCACGACTTTTGGCATGAGCCAACGATTCTTTCGCAATTCAAATCCTTGGGTATTTTTCAATGTTTTTGCAGAAACGCGTATAGCTTCGGGCGACGCTTGGGCAGGTTCTTCTTTTCGCAAATCAATGAGCCGTTCAATTGAAGTGGAATTATAGCCTCTTGCAGCTTCTACTCGAAAGGCAAAGGCCCCAGCTCGAGGAAAATCTTCTCGAATTAGCAATTTCAAATTGGGAGAAGGCCCCTGCCATGATTTTGGGGTAACTTCTTTATGAGGCAAAGCCGAATTTAAAACCATGCCTTCCTTTACAATAGCATAGCGGTTACTGGCAGAGCCTCTCATACCAATACCAATACTGTTTTTTAATAAAAGTAGCGCTTCTTCGCTTTCCTCGTTTTGACCTTGAATGGGTTTTCCTTGGGCATCTAAAATTTCCACTACCAGATCTTCATTGTCTACAGCAGCAGTTTGATAGCCTCCAAACTCGGCTCCTATTTGACCATCGCCTATTTGTTTGCCTAT
The DNA here is from genome assembly GCA_964386915.1 of uncultured Flavobacteriaceae bacterium. Taxonomy (GTDB): domain Bacteria; phylum Bacteroidota; class Bacteroidia; order Flavobacteriales; family Flavobacteriaceae; genus JADHMP01. The sequence continues at coordinate 3,640 of CAYLUQ010000027.1, forward strand.
GGAAACTTTATAGCGTTTTGAGGGGGGTTTGTCTCCTAAAACAATGGCTTTATCTAAGGCCTCTCGGGCAATTTTTTGAAAATAGTCTATGTGTAAGGCAGAAGTTTGCAGAATATTACCATTGTTGGTGAATCCCATTTTTGATTTTCCGTCACTGGGCAGCACGTCTCCAAAATTTACTCCAACACCAAGCAATTCGTTTAGAGTATTAGTATATTGCTCTTTGGTGAGCCTCCGAATTACATTTTGATTGTCTTTTTGCTTAGCTATAACGGCTTTATCTAAGTTTTCTGAAATCCAATTAACTACCAAACGTCGCTCTTCATCCGATAATTGCTTTTTCTTTTTGGGTGGCATTTCACCCACATTAATCACATTTAGGGCCGAGTGCCAGCGCTCTGCATCTGGACCATTAACCATGTCCCAATTCAATACATCTAAACGCATTTCGCCTTTTTGCTTTTCTTCGCCATGACACTCAAAGCAATAGGTTTCTAAAATGGGTCTAATGTGTCCTTCATAGTAGAGGGCCTCTTCTGAGTTTGTTTCTACTTCATTATTTAAAACCAAATAGTCTGCCTCGTTGTCAACATTCAAAAAACGCTTCATGCTCATAGGCATGTATTTGATCAAAAAATCTTCTCCATGGGTTAAATAGCTTCCATAATGGCCAGCCAAAGACAACAAGATCACATTAATACTTAAAAAGAGTTTGTAAAATCGAGATACGCCAATTGCGTCTGTTCTTTTTATTCCTCGAATGACCACTAACCAAATGCAAACTAGGGCCGTAAACCAGCCCAACCATTTGTGGGTATTGAGGAGTTCGTCGTCATAACTGCCACTTGAGCCCAACAAAAAGCCTAAAAGTGTTGTGGGAAGTATGGTGATGACCGAAAACCACAAGAGCATTTTACAAGCGGTTTCCAAATTGAGTTTGGGAAATAAGGTATTGCTGATTTCCATTAAGAAAAGAACCACCAAAGTGCCAATGGGAAGATGCAAAATTAGGGGATGAAACCTACCCAGAAAAAAAACAAACGTATTGTCCATTTTTCCGTCTAAGGGTACCCAGAGCAGTCCAAATAAAAACAGTGAAGAAAAAAGTGCAATTAGTAAACTCCGCTTCATAAATCCTATCTTGGCAATTGTTTGTCCCGATTCATTGTCTTATTTGTTTTAAAATTACAAATTTTTAGAAACTTAGAAACATTTTGGAATATGGGGGTTCCTTTCTTCATTGAAACTACACAATTAGCATTTGTAATTTTAGGGAGTAAGGTCCAGTTCATTATGCCCTTCTTTTAAATTGAAGGTTTTCTCATTAAATTCAAAAACACCACTAACTTCATTCGGTAAGCTAATTTCTGCATGCAAACTGTTTTCCTTTTGGGTATAGGCAACCGCAATTTCACCCTTTGGATGAGGCATTTTTCCTGAAATTGTTTGGAATGCTTCAATGTTTGGCTTAATGAACACTTTAGAGAATTGGGGGCCTACGCTTTGTATACCTAAAATAATTCTAAAAAATTCAATATTAGGGCTAGCCCCCCAGGCATGGGCATCTGATCTAGTGGTGAGGACTTGAGAAATTTCTCCCCAGGTGCTCATACCTAATTTCATGTAGGCTCTCCAGACATCAAGCCAGTCCATATATTGATTGCCAAGCCCTGCCTCTGCTAAGGCCAAATGGAGGTAATAACTAAAATAAATGGAAGCCGGAGATAAGGTTTTATCAGTCAGCATGGTTTGGGCTATTTTAAGCGCTTTTTCACCCTTCACGATGCCAGCTAAAATAGCAAGTGAATTGGTGTGCTGAGAAAACAATTCTTTCTGGGGTGTATCGGCATATAATTGTCGTTCTTCATCCCAATATTTATCTTCAATGGTTGTTTCTAATTTTTCGGTGATGGATTCGTATAAGTTGACATAGGCTTGGTCCCCTGCAAATTTTTCGAGTTCAATAGCGGAACGTAAGGCATGCAATAACTGTAGATCTAAAAGCGCCGAAGAACCGTCTTCACTTATGGGGCCAATTCCGCTTCTCCACGCTGGAACCCAATCGGTGTAGTTCCAACCGGGTACGTTTTTAAGAGAGCCATCATTCTCAATAAAGCTTATAAAATAATTCATAATTTGTCTTGTCCCTAATAGCTTTGCGGCGACAAAATCGGGGTCTTTTCCATAAAGCATATAGTCATATAGAGTGCTTATGTGCCACAGAGAATAGGTGGGTATAACTTGACTTTGATTGTCTGGATATCGACTTAGGGTATATCCATCAGGTTGTCTAGACTGATCGATTAGATTGATAGCGTTTTTAGCCAATCTGTCATCACCACTGTTGTAGTAAGAAACGAGCATTTGTATACGTGTATCGCCAACATATTGAAGTCGTTCATAAAAAGGACAATCCATATAGGTGTCTACAGCACACAACCTAGAGGTTCTCCACCCTATTTCCATCATTTTATTCATTTCGGGCCTGTCTGCTGATTCAATGCTCGCCTTCATTTCAAACGGATAGCCAACAAAAGTGCCATACACATCGTCTAGGATTAATGCTTGCTCTTTTGTTTCAATATCTAGTTGCACATATCTGTAGGTTCTATAGGACAAAGTGGTAAACTCTTGCCCATTTTGGCCATTTGAAACCAGACTGTCTAATCTCCCTATAAAGAATTTGTTTTCAACCACATCACGGTTGCCTTTAGATCTTCTCCCTTCTGCGTCCATTTCATATAAACTCTCTGCATAGCGAATATTAATATTGGCTTGGTCTCCTTCGCTAAATTTCAAGCTAAAAAAAGCATTGGTTAGATAGCTTTGATCCAGCAGTATTGAGGCTTTTGATTTTTTTGCTATGGTGACAGGTTTTTTTTCTACTGGAAATTGTTTGGGAATCTGAACACCGGAGGCTCTTCTTGTGCTTTGTAGCCGTTCATAGGTCAACTCCATGTTGGGAATAATGGAGGGTTGCAGTCGCCAACCCGCTTGTCTGAAAAAACCCATACCGCCTGCCGATGCTCTAAATATCAATTCAGCATCTAGCCAATTTGAATCGTCATAGGAGCGTGATTTCCAACGTGGACTAACACTCAGGTTCATGTCCACAAATTGTCCTGCCCCTGAGGCATAATAGGCTGGAATATTTTGTTTTATGGGGGTAAAACTCGGGTCTTCTATACATTTCCAACCCCGTTCTGAATTTACCATTGCCCCTGATTCTGCTTCTGCTTGAATAATAAAGGCCGTTTGATAAGAAAACTGATTTACGGGTTTTAGCGCACCCTCATTCCAAACCTCAGCAGCAATAATATTTTCTCCTTTTCTTAGAAAGGGTTTTAAATCCACCACTTCATAATTCCAATGATTTAAATCCCCTAAAGAAGGACCAACAGCCACTAAAGATTCATTTACATATAGCTTGAATTTATTATCGGCAGAGACCCTAACCTTAAAAGTGGAAGGAATTTGATCTAGGTTAACCTTTTTTCTAAACAAATAGAGTCCAGCCTCTTGCTGACTACTGTTGGGTGTTGTAATCCATTTATTGGTCCATTCCGGAGGTTTGTTTCCAAATTGACAAAAAGACAAATGCGTACTAATTACCAGTAGGAGTATTAAAAAGTGTTTCATGTCTCTAAAGTACTAAATCAATATAGAAGTACAATGGAGCTTTTTTTACATTTCTTAGCATTCAAAAACCTACAAAGGTGGGCTACTGCTCAAGGCAATACTTGAACCTGTGACACTTAGCTGACTTTTGCGGTTGTTGCGCTTCTACTAAACTAATTTGATGTAGATTGAGATAAAGAAATTTTTAGTCAAGTAAAGTGTCTGTTGTCTAAATATTCCTTTATTTTATTAGAAATTAAAAACTATGAAAACTTATTTCTACTTACTCCTTTTAACATGTTCTATTGCATGGGCTCAAAACCCGCTTGACAGACTAGAGACCTCTCCCCGACACCATGAGTGGGTAACCGTTGATCAAGCAGCCCAAACTAAGGCCTTTTTGGTCTATCCTGAAGTTGCTGAAAAAAAAGCTGTTGTCTTGTTGATTCATGAAAATAGAGGACTCAATGATTGGGCTAGAAGTATGGCAGATCAAATAGCTGAAATGGGCTATATAGCTTTAGCCCCTGATTTTCTATCGGGAAAGGCTCCAAAGGGAGGGGGCACGGCTGCTTTTGAAAACGCTGATGATGCCCGAACTGCGATTTATGACTTAGCATCAGATCAAATTCGCCAAATACTAGAGAAATCCGTTGACTATGCAAAAAAAATCCCTGCTGCAAACGGCAAAGTGGTGGTGATTGGCTTTTGCTGGGGCGGTAGTCAATCCTTTCAGTTTGCTACGCAAACTACTGCTATTGAAACGGCCATAGTGTGTTATGGAACTGGGCCCAAAAACAGTTCAGACTATAAAAATATTAGAGTTCCCGTGTATGGATTCTATGGAGGAAATGACCAAAGAGTTAATGCTACTATAGCTATGAGTGAACAAGCCATGAAGCAAAATAATCAGACTTTTGAAACGGTCATTTATGAAGGTGCAGGCCACGGCTTTTTTAGAGCTGGTGAAGAAGAAAATGCTTCTGCAGCTAATAAAAAAGCACGAACAGAAGGAATCAAAAGACTCAAAGAGATTCTATCTGGCATTTAAGCGTGTCTAAAAAACTCT
>CAYLUQ010000028.1:0-4610 GCA_964386915.1 uncultured Flavobacteriaceae bacterium
CCTGTCTCTCCGCACTAAAGTCCTGAAAGCCCAGTGTTTTCGGGGCTTCTTTTTTTTAACGACACTACAGCATCTAAAATTCAATCTTGATCCCAAAAATTGATTAGGATTATTTCCATAATTGTTTTAATTTTATATCTAATTCCCGTGTGGACTGGGAGTTATAATAGAGTCGCGGGTGGAGAGAACGCATCCGAAACAATCGTTACATAAGTTTAATTCATACTAATCGCTCTTTAGAACTAGGGATTATGTGGTGGCTTTCAAACTTTAAACGGACATTAGATTACTTTTTAAGCCCTCAAATCCTTAAATCTGAATGGTGATTTTATGATAATATTTTTATTATGAAATACTATAACAAAACCAGAACCATTGAACAAAAAGTCCTAGACCGTGAAATTTCAAGCCTGCTACGGGAGCAAAACGATTTGCTCAAGCAAGTTTTAGCCCACCTTGAGAAATCTAATTCGTGAGCACCTATGAAAGCCACATTTTTATCACTACTACTCATGTTAGTCCTCTTACTTTCCTGTGGTTCTCTTCAATCTACTACCCACGAAAGTCAAGTGTCTTAAAAAAAGGGAGTTTTACCTCCTGATGTTCCCTCAAACAAATATGCAAGGGGAAGAAATTGATTTAAATTAGTTTAAGTTGAACCTCGGTTATTTTCAATAACCGAGGTTTTTTTATTGGGAAGAAAATTCTTTGAGTTTTGCAACTTCTTCTCGTCCAAAATACATAGCCCCTATTTTAGCAATCACTTCGTTAGTAAGCACTAAAGCATTTTTTGTTGAGGCCAACGGAAACGCACTCCCATCAAACGATAAGAGCTTATTTTCCTTTTGGTTCAATAGAATGGAGGTGTGTAAATGATCGGTAAGAATAGTTTTTAATGAAATTGACCAATTGGGGTGTTGAACTTCAAAATCGGATAGGGTTTTTAAGGTGGTATAGAGCACTCTTTTTTGCGTTGCAAAAGGAACATCTTCACGGGCTTTTGCCTCAAGGTGTTGTTGGGCATTTAAGGAAGTTGACATAATCAATAAAAAAAATATTAGAGTGCGCATCAAATCATTTCTACTTTTCAAAGATAGCAGAGTTTTGCGTGCAGTAGGTGGATTTAGAATAGTTTACTACATTTAAGCCTCATGAAATATAGCTATTGTTTAGGATTAGCACTGTTGTGCCGAGTATTTATATCGTGCGAAGCTCCTGCCGTATCAGATCGACCAAATATTCTCTTTGTGATTGCTGACGATCAGTCTTTTGGTCACACGTCTTATGCGGGCTCTGCTTGGGTGAAAACCCCCGCTTTTGATCGCATTGCAAGAGAGGGGCTTTATTTTTCAAATGCCTATACACCCAACGCCAAATGTGCTCCCTCAAGGGCCATCATTCTCACCGGAAGAAACAGTTGGCAACTGGAAGCGGCAGCCAATCACTGGCCTTATTTTCCTGAACACTATCAAACCTTTCCAGAAGTATTGCAAAATGCGGGCTATTTTGTAGGGAGAACCGGCAAGGGTTGGGCTCCGGGTATTGCACAAAAAGCAGGAAAACCTAGGGAGCTAATAGGACCTAACTTTGTCAATAAAAAACTCACACCGCCTACTGAGTCAATTTCAACAAACGATTATTTCAATAATTTTCTATCCTTTTTAAATCAAAAACCAGCTGATGAGCCCTTCTTTTTTTGGTTTGGAGCACATGAGCCACACCGTTATTATACCTATGGTTCCGGAGCAGCTGTTGGTGCTAAAAAAGCGAATATGATTCAGGATTTGCCACCCTTTTTTCCCGTCACCGACAGTGTAAAAAACGATTTGTTAGATTATGCCTTGGAAATAGAGCATTTTGATCAACATCTTTCTAAAATAATAGCGTATTTAGAAGAACTAGAAATTTTAGACCAAACACTAATTATTGTAACGTCAGATAACGGCATGCCTTTTCCACGGGTAAAAGGACAGGTTTATCCTTATGACCACCACCTTCCGCTTGCTGTTCGATGGGGCAGTGGCATTCAAAATCCGGGGCGCGTCATTGACGAGTTTGTAAGCTTTGCCGATTTTGCTCCAACCATTTTAGCACTTGCTCAGGTGCCCCCTGACCAAATAACAATGCAGCCTATGGAAGGAAAAAATTGGAATGCTTATTTTCAAGATACATTTGAACCCTCCCAGACGGATCACCGTTCTTTTGTCCTAATTGGTAAAGAACGACATGATGTGGGGCGAGAAAATGATGAGGGCTATCCAGTGCGGGGCATCGTAACCAAAAAATATGCTTATTTGAGAAATTTTGAGCCCCATCGATGGCCAGCAGGAAATCCCGAAACGGGCTATTTAAATACAGATGGAAGCCCCACAAAAACAGAAATTTTAAGACGTTTTCGCAATAAGGACACCCTCTATTGGCATTGGGCCTTTGGCAAACGCCCAGCAGAAGCCTTATATAATCTTGAAGTTGACCCATATTGCATGAATAACCTAGCCTCAGTAGATTCCCTAGCCTCCGTTAAAATAGAATTAATGGGGCTGTTAGAAAAAGCCTTAGTAGCCCAAAATGATCCGAGAATGGAAGATCCTCATACATCTCTGTTTGATGCCTACCCCTATGCGGATCAAAACACACAAAATTTTTATAGTCGGTGGGAAAAAGGAGAACAAATTAAAACCGGTTGGGTTAATCCAACTGACTTTGAACCCGCTTTTAAACAACCAAAATGAACCGATTTTTTCTTTTAAGCCTGTCCCTAATAGTAGCTATTGCTTGTCAAAATGAAAAAGCAATTAGAGAAACCAAAACCCCTCCAAATATCATTTTAATTGTGGCTGATGATTTGGGCTATGGCGATTTAAGCGTCTATGGCCAACAACACTTTAACACCCCTAATATTGATCGTTTGGCACAAAATGGCATGATGTTCACCCAATTTTATTCTGGCAGCACGGTCTGTGCACCTTCACGTTCAGCTCTAATGACGGGTCAACACACCGGTCACACACCCATTCGCGGGAATAAGGAAGTGCGCCCCGAGGGACAGCATCCTTTGCCTCCCGGCACCCCAACCTTGGCCAAAATGCTTCAAAAAGCGGGCTATGCCACGGGTGCTTTTGGGAAATGGGGCCTAGGTGCACCTGGCTCAACCGGAGACCCCCTTGCCCAAGGGTTTGATACTTTTTATGGCTACAATTGCCAGCGTTTTGGACATCATTATTATCCTACCCATTTGTGGCACAATCGGGATTCAATTGTCCTAACACAAAACCAAAATAAAGCAGATGCACTATATGGCCCCGATTTAATTCACCAGCAAACCCTTCAATTTATTGAAAGCCATAAGGAAAAGCCTTTTTTCCTTTTTGTGCCCAGCATTATTCCCCACGCAGAATTAGCAGCACCTGAGGCGGCTATGGCTCCTTTTCGCGATCAGTTTTTACCTGAAAAAAGGTTTAAGGGTGTGGATGATGGTCCCACCTTTGGGCAAGGCCCTTATCGCTCTCAAGAAGCTTGTCATGCAGCTTTTGCTGCTATGGTTTCTATATTAGATCAACAGGTGGGTGACATTTTAGATCGAGTGGAAGCATTAGGACTGTCAGAAAATACGCTCATACTCTTTACTTCAGACAACGGGCCACACCTTGAGGGAGGAGCAGATCCTGACTATTTTGACAGCAACGGTATTTTTAGGGGCTATAAAAGAGATCTCTATGAAGGAGGCATTCGAGTGCCTTTGTTGGCTCAATGGCCAGGTAAAATTGCACCACAATCCAAATCGAATCACGTAGCGGCATTTTGGGATCTTTTTCCAACTCTTTACAGTCTAATAGAGACCCATCAAGAAAGTTACAACGATGGTATTTCTTTTTTACCGACCCTTTTAGGTCAAGAAAATCAAAAAGCACATGCGTATTTATATTGGGAGTTTCACGAAAAAGGGGGGCGGCAGGCCTTGCGACAAGGGGATTGGAAATTGGTGAAATACAATGTTTTTTCAGGAGATCAGGCGCAAGTAGCTTTATTTGATTTAGGCAAAGATCCTGCTGAAACAACCAATTTAGCCGAAGCACACCCTGAACAATTAAAACGGATGGAAGACTTACTGCTTCAAGCCAGAACGCCTTCACCTGATTTTAGCTTTAACGATTAATTTGCAGTTGCCTTTTAAGTAGCTGAGTATTAAAGTGCTTTGTCAAGAGGGGTGTAGGCTAAAATTGAAGTAGTGGGTACAGCTCCCGGCATATTGGTCACAGCATACTGAATTACCCCTTCTATAATCTTTGTTGGATCATCGTTTGTTAGGGGTTCACTTGCTTCAAAAGGTTTTATTTCGTTAGGGATTCCAATCTGCATAGGTTTAGACTTTTGGCATATTGCTATGAAGTCTTATGCGGGCCTGGTTAAGGGGCTTTAGTGATCGCGCTAGGATTCGAACCTAGGACCGTCTGCTTAGAAGTCTACTATAAACCTTAAATAGCCCCATTTTACGGGGGTCTGCATGATACACCCCTCTCAGTTTAGTCCGTATTTTCCTAAAATTTCTACTACACCTTGCGGAAAACCTTGCGGAAAATTTTCATCTTGTTGTCTTTGCGGAAGAACAC
>CAYLUQ010000029.1:0-2238 GCA_964386915.1 uncultured Flavobacteriaceae bacterium
AAGAGCGCTACGGAAATGTGACCGTGGCTGCCGTTTTAGACTACACCAGCACAGATGAAAAAACCCTAGAAAGTGACCTTGTCCTTGATTATCAGGAGGGAGATGGTTGCTTGTCTGATGCCTTACCCTATGCCACTCTTAATTATCAAGTTCTTAAAAATGGAGAGTGGGATGATTTTAAAAAGTTCTACGTTGACCAGGCTAGACAAGTTGAGGTAGATGGTATCATCTATTCTGACGAGAGTGTTAAGTTCAATGCTACTTTTGACCAAGCTGTGGAAGGAGATGTTAAAATACGAGTAGATTATCGAGTCAATTCTAACAGCACTAATATTGGCGTGCAATATTTTGACATGCAACCCGTGGGAGGCACTACGCCTAATACAGAATGGGAACTAATTTACAGTCAAGAACTCCTTGCAGAGGATTTCCCAAATAGCGATGAAATTAAAAATAATGCGGAGGAATTAGGAATCAGTCTCTCCATTGGCTATGATCCTGAGACCACGCAATATATAGATCGTCAAGTTTGGGAGTCTGAAGATCTTCCTGCCACACTCAGACTAGAATATTTCTTGGCTTTATCAGCAACCGTAACTTATGAAATTAAGGGTACCGACGGAAATTGGATAACACAAACCGAGGAAAACTATGGCACCGTTTTCTGCAATGATCTTGTTCGTTATAATATTGCCTTTAGTAGACCTCTCAACGGTAGAGAAACAAACAATGTTGATCTATTGATTTATTACAACGGCGGAGGCAACACCATAGACGTTCATGACCTCTCCCCTATAGACACCAATGATTTAAGCCTTTGGCAGTCAAATGAAATTAAACTTGAAGGAGAATATGGAACGGCCTTCTGGTTGGTGCGTTTGCTAAATCAATACAACAGAGTGATTAATGAAGATTTAGGTGTTGATGTTTTCGACTTCCAACAAGCTGAAACGGGTTGTGGAGACACAGCTGAAATTTCGTATCAAATTTTAGAATTGGGCACAGAAAATTATATTACGCAAGAGGGCGATGCCTATGGAACCGTCTATTGTAATGATACCCTTAAGTTTGATGTTACACTTTCGCGAGCTCATAATGGATCAGTGCACCTACGAGCAGTTTATGCTGATGGTTCTGAATCGTATATTAGTTTAGCTCCTGCAGAAGAGCTTCCTACCGCTTCGTGGACCCTAAACAATATAAAACTAAGCGGTGCATACGGCAATGTAAATTTCAATGCAGTAGTAGATTATACCTCTGAAAATGAAAAAGTTGTTGAAACGGAAACCCTAACCATTAGTTTCAATGAAGCTGAAACGGGTTGTGATTAGTACTAGAAACAAATTAACACCTAAAATAAACCAAAGGGAAAAATCTATTTAATCTTCAGGGGAGACAAAATAGTGCAAAATTCGAATGCTCTATCTTGTTTCCCCTTTTGTTTTTATAGATCAAATTTTAGCCCAACGGTGCCAAAAAGGTCTTTGGAAGGAATAGTATAGTTAATAAAGCCGGTTAAGTATATTTTTTCTTTTAAGGTATAACTAACAGACTGGGCTGCACCATAAAGAGCATCTCTATCTAAAAAATAGATTTGAGATTGCAAGCTAAGTTTTTCAAATTGTCTGTAATTATCCAACACAAACAAATTGATTTCCAAATCATTATTTCTGCCTTTACCGTGCAAATACATAAAATTTAAATCATTCTTTTCAGCCAAAGGATAACTCATTCTCACTTCTTGAGCGAAAAAAGTATCTGTAAAATAATCCTCATTGATTTGAACAGCCGGAAGATGCACGCCAAGATTTAATTTGAATTTTTTGTCAATGGCTTTAACTCTAGTGAGAAATATTACAGTTCGGGGAGAAAGCGAACTGATCCTAACACTTCCTATTAAATGACCAGAAACTACTTTGTTAGAATTGGTGCCAAAGGCAAAATTAACGTTGGGACTACGGTCCATAAAAGCAGGGATAAAGCTAAAGCCCCACTGCTTAATTCAATGTTGCCGTATTGAGAATAGGAAATGGAACACAAAAATATGACAAAGAATAGTATTGCTTTTTTCATTAAGTTTTAGTTTAAATATAGTATTTGGTATGTGGATTCTTTTTTTTCCAATAAAAAACCCCACAAATTATGTGGGGGGAGTTAAGGTAGTGGGCGCGAAGGGATTCGAACCCCTGACCCCTTGGGTGTAAACCAAGTGCTCTGAACCAACTGAGCTACGCGCCC
>CAYLUQ010000030.1:0-1536 GCA_964386915.1 uncultured Flavobacteriaceae bacterium
TTGCAATGAAGAAACTGTTCCGGCTAAGCTAGCAAGATCACTCTGAACTTGAGCCAAACCAGCAACTTGCGAAGAAAGAGCCGCAATCTGGGTGTTCAAGTCATCAAACTGATCGTCGTAATTTTGACAACCTACTGCCGCAACAGCAACCGCCAAAAGACTTAATAAACTTTTTTTCATTTTGATAAAAGATTAAAATTAAAATTAATTATGTTAAACATTAGTTGTTTATCTAGTGACAAAGGTAATAAAATTTGTGTTATCAACATATTATTAACAAACGTCGTAAATAAACAACTTTAATCACTTTACAAATTCTATGCCAAACCGTTAATTTTTTCTAAAAAGTTGGTGTTTTGGGGCTAAAAAAATCCATTAACTTTGAAATAAAGTCAATTAGATGAAAAAACATATCCTCATACTTGCTGTTTTGGCGTTGGGCTGCAATGCCCCCCAAAAAAAAGAGCCAACACTTTTAGAAAAAGCCCAAGAAATACACCAGCGGGTGCATACGATAGACACCCATGATGATATATCGGTTGCCTATTTTACAGATTCTTTAAACTACAGTATGGATACTCCCACCCAAGTGAATCTTCCTAAAATGGAAGTGGGTGGTTTGGATGTGGCCTGGTTTATTGTTTACACGGGTCAAGGCACACTAGACGCAGCGGGCTATGCTAAAGCAGGGGCCAATGCGCAAGCTAAATTTGAAGCCATTCATCGGTTAGTGGAAGACTATGCACCTGATCAAATTGGATTGGCCACCTCTGCAGAGACAGTGAGAAACTTACGGCAACAGGGCAAAAAAGTGGCCATGATTGGGGTTGAAAATGCCTATCCCATTGGATTAGACACTGCCCTTGTTAAGCAATTTTATGAGCAAGGGGCACGCTATATGTCCTTAGCGCACAATGGCCACAGTCAGTTTGCCGATTCCAACACCGGCGAGTTTGATGGTACTGCCCTCCACAACGGTCTTTCCGATTTGGGCAAACAGGTGTTAGCCAAAATGAATTATTACGGCATTATGGTAGACCTTTCTCACCTTTCTAAAGAAGCCATTCGCCAGTGTATTGAGTTGTCTAAAGCCCCTGTAATTGCCTCGCATTCTTCTGCCCGGGCTTTGTCTGACCATCCGCGTAATTTAGACGATGAGCAGTTGGCGTGGATCAAAACCAACGGTGGGGTGGTGCAAACGGTAGCTTTAGATACTTTTATCGACAAAGAAAAAACAAAACGTTATGAAACTGCCCGAGATAGTTTGCTAAGAAAGGACCCCCAAGCAGACCTCAGTAAACTGGAACCAGTTAATGTATCCGATTTTGTAAATCACATTGATTATTTGGTTGAAAAAATGGGGATTGACCATGTGGGGATAAGCTCCGACTTTGACGGCGGAGGGGGCATAGCCGGGTGGCAAGATGCCTCCGAAACGTTTAATGTTACCCTAGAATTGGTGAAACGTGGCTATAGTGAAGCTCAAATTGAAAAACTGTGGGGCGGCAACCTGTTACGGGTTCTAGAGGAAGTGGC